>JBFWXH010000003.1:0-188416 GCA_050187625.1 Binatia bacterium | reverse complement strand
CGCAGGGGGAATATCCACTATCGTCGCTCTTGGCACAGAAGCTCCTCGCTGATGGATTGAGTGGTCTCACAACTCTTGATGTATCAGCGAGTGCATCTCTGTGCCAATCTTCTGTGGTTTGATTTAGGAACCGCGAACAATCTTTTTACCAAGACATTGTCAGGCCCCTATTTTTGTGAAAATTTGACATGTCCATAATTGTCTATTAAATGAGATAAATAAGAAAAAAGGGAATTAAATGCAACTCGTCGTCAGAGATGTCGCTCGACTGTTTAATGTGTCAGAGAAGACGGTCTATCGCTGGATCGACCAGGGGATATTGCCGGCATACCGGATTAATGACCAATACCGATTCAATCGGGCGGAGGTGTTGGAATGGGCGACCTCCCGGCGGATGAACGTTTCCCCGGAAATTTTTTCTGAACCTGAGAGCAAGGCGATGCCTTTACCTGGCTTAGTTGATGCCTTACAGGCTGGAGGCATTTTTTACCGGATTGGTGGGACAGATAAAGAATCGGTCATCCGCGCAGTTGTTGAGACCCTCCGCTTACCCGAGGAAGTCGACCGGGACTTTCTTTTGCGCATCTTATTAGCGCGAGAAGCACTGGAATCGACTGGCATTGGGGACGGTATTGCCATTCCTCATGTCCGGAATCCCGTTGTCCTTCATGTGACGCGACCGTTGATCACTCTGTGTTTTCTTGACCAAGCCGTGGAGTTTGGCGCCTTAGACGGGAAGCCGGTTCACACTATATTTTCCTTGATTAGTCCGACAGTCCGAGCGCATCTGCGGTTGTTGTCGCGGCTTTCTTTTGCCCTGCAGGACCAAGGCTTTAAGGCAGTGATCGGGCGGCAAGGGGCACGAGACGAGATATTTGCTGAAGCGCGCCGTGTAGAAGCGTCACTCATCACGACTGATACCGTCAAGAAATCTGAGGCCTAGGTGACGCTTATTCTCCTCTCGCTCGGTGTCTTTCTTGCTGCCGGGAGTATTGCGCTCTGTGGAGGATCCTCGCGTTGGTCAACCTGGATTGGTGCAGGTGGCGTTGTTCTTGGCAGTTGTCTCGGTCTGCTTTCCATAAGCGTGGTGGTGTTGAGTGGGTCAACTGTGACCTTGCGGATGTCCTGGGAGGTTCCCTACGGTTCCTTTTCGGTAGCGCTCGATCCCCTCTCTGCTTTTTTCTTGCTCCCAATTTTTTTTCTCTCCGCTGTCACTGCAATCTACGGCAGTGAGTATTTGCAAGCTTATCGGGAGCAAAAATCTCTTGGTGCCTCATGGTTCTTTTTTAATGTGCTGGTTACCAGCATGACGCTCGTGGTGATTGCTCGTAATGGCCTCTTATTTCTCGTGGCTTGGGAAATCATGGCGATCGCCTCCTTTTTCCTGATGACCTTTGAGGATGAACAGGAGAGCGTGCGAGAGGCAGGCCAGATTTACTTGATCGCGACCCACTGTGGAACCGCCTTTTTGCTTGTTCTCTTCCTGTTGCTCGGGCAGCAGTCTGGCTCCCTTGACTTTGACCAGTTCTCGCCTGCCGCGGGCCCTGGCTTGTTGTTTATGCTGGCGGTGATTGGCTTTGGGGCAAAAGCGGGATTCATGCCCCTCCATGTCTGGTTACCGGAAGCGCATCCTGCGGCCCCGACTCACGTTTCGGCCTTGATGTCTGGTGTCATGATTAAAACGGGCCTGTATGGGCTTGTCCGTGTTCTCACATTTCTTGGACCACCAGCACTATGGTGGGGATGGGTGCTATGCGGAGTGGGTCTCTTTTCTGGCATTCTTGGCATTTTGTACGCGCTTGCCCAACGGGATCTTAAGCGAGTCCTTGCCTACTCCAGCATTGAAAATATCGGGATTATCACCTTTGCTTTTGGCCTCGGTCTGATCGGTATGAATACCGGCACGCCAACGGTGGCAGTGTTAGGCGTTGCTGGAGCCCTGCTTCACGTAGTGCACCATACGCTCTTTAAGGGGCTCCTTTTTTTGGCTGCAGGTGCAGTTGTGCACGGGACGGGAACGAGAGACATCAATTCTCTCGGTGGGTTACTGAAGCGCATGCCGTGGACTGGCTGTTCGTTCCTGCTTGGAGCTGTCGCCATTGTTGGGTTGCCACCGCTGAACGGGTTTGTCGGCGAATTTTTGATTTATCTTGGTGCTTTTCACGGTGCGATGGGACTGAACAATACTGGTGTTGCCGCGGCGCTGGGCATTATCGCCGGACTGGCCCTCATTGGTGGCCTTGCCACCGCGTGTTTCAGTAATGTGTTCGGTATGGTGTTCCTTGGTGAACCACGTACCCCACCGGCTGCGCGTGCTCACGAAGCTGGACTTGCCATGCGTGTCGCCTTGGTGTCCTTAGCGAGCGGATGTGTGCTGGTTGCGGTCTTTGCTCCGTGGGTGCTTCGTACTCTGATTCCTCTCCTATCGATAGTAACGGGCTTCTCGGTTGATGTTGTTGCCTCTGAAATTGAGCCGGTGAGTCGCGCTCTCTCTGCTGTCGTAATGAGTAGTTGTGGGTTACTGATTGTTATTGTTGGTCTTGGCGGGTGCCGTCAGTGGCTGTTGCGAGCTCGGCAGGTAACCACCCAAGTCACGTGGGATTGTGGTTATGCTCGTCCGACGCCCCGGATGCAGTACACGGCGTCATCCTTTACCCAGCCTTTGACGAATCTGGCTCAGCTCTTTCTTCGTACCCGATCGCGTCAGGTTATCGTACAAGGGGTATTTCCGCAGGCAGCCTCGCTGGTTACTGAAACCCCCGATGTGTTCCAGGTGCGATTTTATTACTTGTTGTTTAGTTTTGCGCAGCGAGCTTTTGCCTCGTTGCGGTGGATACAACAAGGGCAAGTGCAACTGTACATCCTGTACATTGCGCTGACGCTCCTTGTGCTCTTGATATGGCAGTTAGGCTGACGCCATGCACATTGGATCAATGTTTCCTTTGCTACTGGCCCTGGTGTTTGCACCATTATTGTTGGGGATTGTTAACCGCACGAAAGCGATCGGAGCGGGGCGGGTAGGGCAGCCACTCTTCCAACCCTATTACGATATCTGGAAACTGTTGCAGAAGGGAGCGGTGTATAGCCGCACGACCACCTGGGTATTTCGTGCGGGCCCGCTGGTCGGTCTCGGTGCTGTTCTCGTCGCACTTACGATGCTGCCCTTCGGGGGGGTGCCAGCACTTGTGGCGTTTCCTGGCGATCTCTTCGTCTTTACCTATCTCCTTGGGCTCTTGCGTTTTTTCACCGTTATCGCCGCGCTCGATACTGGCTCTAGTTTCGAGGGGATGGGTGCGAGTCGCGAAGTGACATTCTCTGCCTTGGCCGAGCCGGCCTTATTCTTGGGACTCGCTGCTGTGGCACGGCAGACCGGGACTTTCTCTTTGTCCGTCATGCTTTTGGGCATTACACAACTAACGTGGATGCAGGCTGGGCCTATCCTGCTTCTCCTTACCGCTGCGTTTCTGGTCGTATTTCTGGCAGAGAATGCGCGTATCCCTGTCGATGATCCGACGACACATTTAGAATTGACAATGATCCACGAAGTGATGGTCCTTGATCATAGTGGGCCGGATTTTGCTTTCATTCTTTATAGCAGTGCCTTGAAATTCTGGCTGTTAGGGACTCTCCTTGTGAGTATTTGTGTGCCGGTACGCACTGGCTTCCTGGTGTGTGACGTCGTTGCCGCAGCCTTAGGCATGCTTGGGCTTGCGGTGCTTACCGGGCTCATCGAGTCGTCCATGGCACGGCTACGGTTGTTACGGGTGCCGCAACTCCTGGTTGGCGCAAGTGTTCTTTCTGCCCTTGCGCTTATGTTAGTTTTGAGGTGATGAGGTGCTGCTCGGAATCGATACGATTCTCGTCGTGGTTGTCTTGACCGACTTGCTCGTGCTGGGTTCTAGCCGGTTAGCGACGTGTATTCGCAGCGTCGCTCTCCAGGGCATCTTGCTCGGAGTCATGACCTTCGTGGCACAAGATGGCGGTCCTCAGTTACGAACCACTCTCCTGGCGATCGCTAGCATTCTCATAAAGGGAATCGCGTTCCCAGCGTTACTATTTCGGGCCCTTCGCGAAGCGGAAATCCGACGAGAGATTGAGCCGTATGTCGGGTACAATCTCTCTATTCTCATTGGTTTGGCGATGTTGCTGCTCGCGCTCTGGTTGAGTGGACATCTCCCGTTGCCGCAGCTGCCGATCTCCCCCCTTGTTGTTCCGGTGGCGCTTTGTACCAGCCTGATTGGCCTGTTGGTCATTGTCGGTCGAAAAAAGGCGATTACCCAGGTTCTTGGTTATCTCGTGCTTGAGAATGGGATCTACGCTTTTGGTGTTGGGGTAGTGCCGCACTCTTCGCTGTTGGTCGAACTCGGGGTGCTTCTTGATGTCTTTGTCGCCGTTTTTGTCATGGGGATTACGATTTTCCATATTAACCGCCAGTTCGATCACATCGATACCGATCGGCTGATACTCCTCAAGGATTGACCGGCATGTTGCTTGGGCTTTTACTTGTTCCTACGGTTACAGGTCTGCTCTCTTTCGCCATTCGCCCCGATGAAGTTCGTCGTGGCCTTCTTTTCATTGCAGCGCTCGTGCATAGTGGACTCGTGATCGCCGCCTGGATGACACGGCCTGCCCCACTGTTGGGAGGATGGTTAGAGCTTGATGCGGTCGGGCGGGTGTTCCTCGGTATTACGAGTATCCTATTTCTCGCCGCCGTAGTGTATGCCCTGGCATATCTGCAACGCGAGCAGCGAACCTCTCATACGGACTTTGAAGAAGGCTTCTTTTTTGTTGATGCCCCCGAGGCGCGTTTTACGGGGTGTTTGCTGCTCTTCCTGGCTGCCATGACCTTGGTTACCGTGAGTCAACATTTCGGTGTTCTTTGGGTGGCAATTGAAGCGACAACCCTCGTGAGTGCTCCGCTCATTTTCTTCCATCGCCATCATCGATCGTTAGAAGCGACGTGGAAGTATTTGCTGATTTGTTCTGTAGGTATTGCGTTGGCACTGCTCGGGACCTTTTTCCTCGCCATTGCGGCGGTACAGGCTGACGGTTCGGTGTTACCCCTTGTCGTTTCTACGTTGGTGCAGGAAGCTACGCGCCTACACGATACCTGGTTAACCGCTGCGTTTTTGCTTTTCTTGGTCGGCTATGGGACGAAAATGGGGCTTGCACCTCTGCACACATGGTTACCAGACGCTCATAGTGAAGCGCCTTCATTGGTGTCGGCATTGCTCTCTGGCGCGCTGTTGAACTGTGCCTTTCTCGGGCTTTTTCGGGTGCAACAAGTGAATGCCGCTGCCGGCGCTGCTGCCTTTGGCCAAGAACTCTTCATCGGATTTGGCCTGCTGTCGATCCTGGTAGCTGCGGTATTTCTCCAAGGACAAACTGATTACAAACGCCTCTTAGCCTATTCAAGTGTCGAGCATATGGGGATCTTGGCGTTAGGCGTTGGGCTCGGTGGAGGTGGAACGTTTGGGGCGTTGCTGCACGCCGTTAATCACTCGTTGACCAAAGCGATGCTCTTTCTGGTGGCGGGGAACATTTTGACAGTTTATCAATCGAAGTCGACAGCTGAGGTTCGTGGGGTCCTCCGAGTATTACCTGTGTCTGGAGTGCTGTGGGTCGCCGGGTTTCTCGCCATTACTGGCTCGCCTCCCTTTGGTCCATTCCTGAGTGAGTTTACCATTCTGAAAGCAGCCTTGGATCAAGGACGAAACGGGGTTGCACTGGCCTATCTGCTTCTCTTAGCTGCTATCTTTGTCGGTATGGTGTCGACGGTGCTGGGGATGGCGCAGGGAACCCCTGGGGCGCAGCGGTCACAGTCAGGCAACGCCGAATCAGCACTGACCGTCGTGTCTCCCGCGGTCTTGGGTACGTTCGTGTTGCTGCTAGGACTCTACCTCCCGCCACCCATACGTGAAACCCTTGAAGAAGCCGCCCGTATGTTGAGGTAATTGTTGTGGCATCTACACGTGCGATGCGACCGAACGAACTGCTCCCGCTAGGAGAAGTACCGGTTGTTTCAATAAGTGAATTCCGCGGGGCTGTGCTCATGGGCGTGGCTGCTGGTGCACGTTTGACTGCGCTGTTCGGGCGACCGTATGCCCATGACACCGTGCAATGTATAGCGGTGCTTGCCGACGGATTGACCGGCAATATGTCTGTGTCCTCAACCCTTATAGATGATACCTATCGAGCGCTCACGCCGGAGTGTCCGCAGGCACACTGGTTTGAACGGGAAATCGCAGAACAGTGGGGAATACAACCAAAAGGACATCCGTGGCTCAAACCTCTCCGCTTTCACCGTTCCTATCGACCGGGGCGTGACGGCTGGCTTGCCCTGGACGACGAAACACCCGTGCCAGGGGTGACGAATTTTTTCCAGGTGCAAGGTGGAGAAGTACATGAAGTCGCAGTTGGGCCGGTTCATGCTGGCATTATCGAACCCGGCCACTTTCGTTTCCAGTGTCATGGCGAACAGGTATTACACCTGGAAATCTCGCTAGGCTACCAACATCGTGGTGTGGAACGAGCGCTCATCGGTGGTCCAGGAAAACGGATGATCCACCAGATGGAAACGCTCGCCGGTGACACCTCAGTCGGGCATGCCACGACCTACTGCCAGGTACTGGAGACCTTTGCCAAATGTCAGGTACCTGCTCGCGCCCAGGCACTCCGAGGGATTGCCCTTGAACTTGAACGACTAGCGAATCATACCGGCGATCTAGGCGCGTTAGCCGGTGATGTTGGATATCTCCCAACCGCGTCCTACTGTGGCCGCATTCGCGGTGACTTTCTCAATATGACAGCGCTCATCTGCGGGAATCGGTTTGGCCGCAACCTCATCCGACCAGGTGGTGTCGGGTTCGATCTCGATAGTGCCCGTGTCGACCAATTGTTGGGACGTTTGGAAAGCGCATTTAACGATGTCACGGAGGCCGTCCAACTGTTGTGGGATTCATCGTCCGTGCAGGCGCGATTTGCCGAGACAGGGGTCATCTCTCGGGTGACCTGCGAAGAGCTTGGTCTTGTCGGTCCACCAGCGCGGGCTTGCGGTGTAGAACGGGATGTGCGTCATGAATTCCCAGCTGGGATCTTTCAGTTTGCCCATATCCCGGTAGCGACATGGCATAGTGGTGATGTCTTTGCCCGTGCGTATGTCCGATGGTTGGAAATTCAACGTTCTATTGCCTTTGTTGGTGAGCAACTCTCTGCGCTCCCGGATGGAGCAGTTCGGACTATGCCTGAGGAACTGCCCCCGGACCATCTTGTCGTTTCCTGTGTTGAGGGATGGCGAGGCGAAATCTTCCACATCGCAGGAACTGATAGTGAAGGGCGCTTTGCTTTCTATAAAGTCATCGATCCCTCGTTTCACAACTGGATAGGATTGGCGATGGCGTTACGGAACCAACAGCTCTCAGACTTTCCGTTGTGTAATAAAAGTTTCAATCTGTCCTACTGTGGACATGATTTATAAGGCACCGTTATGCTTAACCTGCTCCGTGCACGATTACACCAAGGCCATCGGACGCTACGTTTTCCCGACCAACTGCCGGTTCTGTCAGATCGCTTTCACGGCCAGCCTAAGCTCGATGCGGCTCAATGTGTGCCAAATTGTCAGGCGTGTATTGAGGCCTGCCCGACCGATGCGCTGTCCCATGACGGGCAGGCTCTGCGACTTGATCTCGGCCGTTGTCTGTTCTGTACTGATTGCGTCCAGGCTTGTCCCACTGATGCGATTCGTTTTACGCAAGACTATCGTCTGGCAACGCGCACCCGCGACGCGCTCCACACTACAGGTGAAGCCTTGCGGTTAGCCGAAGCCCTCGATGAGAAAACTCGGCGCCTCTTTGGCCGCTCGCTCAAACTCCGTCAGGTCAGTGCTGGCGGTTGTAACGCCTGCGAAGCCGACGTTAACGTGCTGAATACCGTCGTGTTTGATCTTGGCCGGTTCGGGATCCAGTTTGTGGCCTCACCGCGTCATGCCGATGGACTGCTCGTTACCGGTCCGGTGACCAAGAATATGAGGCTCGCACTGCAGAAAACCTACGAAGCAGTTCCCACGCCAAAGATTGTTATTGCTGTTGGTGCCTGTGCAATTTCGGGTGGGCCATTTATTGATCACCCCGAAGTCCACAATGGAGCTGATGCGGTAGTTCCGGTTGATCTCTATGTTCCGGGATGTCCTCCGCATCCAATAACTATCCTTGATGGAATACTACGACTTCTAGGCCGGTTGACCACAACGCGCTGATCGAAGTGCGTTAAGAGTCGTATCGATCATGGTGCTTCACCCACTCCTGCGGGTACGAAAGCCCAGCTTCATCACGCCCTTTAGGGACCACATCGAGATGGTGGTAGGTGCCGTTCAACATATCCAGCCCGCGAGCGTAACAAGAATAGGTGTGAAATACGTTACTATCCGCGTCCTTGTAAAACACACTGAGGCCGGGACTTTCCGACCCTAAAGGTTTACGGAGCGTGTAATTGTAATAGCCTTCGCCTTTCTCAATCTCTTCGGGCGTGGAGGAGACGTGATAATCGTAGTTAAAATCGTTGCTGAATGATGATAGCCATTTGAATGTCCAGCCCATCCGTTTCTGAAACGTGAGCAATTTCGCCAAGGGGGCTTTTGAGATAGCAACCATCGTTACGTCACGTTGATTGAGATGCACGATGGCGTTGGTAAAATTATCCGCCCAAAACGAACAACTTTTGCAGCCGTCCGTCCAGCTCGGGTCAAACATGAAGTGATAGACGATCAGTTGACTGCGGCCCGCAAACAGCGCAGCTAACGTTTCCTTGCCGTTTGGGCCATCAAAGACATATTCCTTGTCGACTTTGACCCAGGGTAGCTCACGCCGTTGTCGACTTAACTCATCGCGCAGGCGGGTGAACTCTTTTTCCTTGGCGAGGTGTTGTTGGCGGGCAACAATCCACTCGTCTCTCGACACGACTTTATGGTTTTCCATAACGAACCTCCTTTCCAGTTTTGAGGATTTCTGTAGTCGGTGAACGAGGGCAACCTTACTGGCCGATGCGAAGAAATCTGTCGAGCTTCTCGACAAGGCTCTGCCAGCCGCTTTGATGTTGAGCCGCGCTGTGCCCATCGGGAAAGAGTTCATGGGTCAACACCAGTTCCGTTTGTTGCCCTCGAGGAAAAAGTTCGACTGTCACTAGCGTTTCCTGCTGCAACGTGGCCGCTGACTGCCAGGTGAAGACCAACCGTTCGGGTGGACAAATGTCGCGATATTCGCCCACATGGACGATCTCGCTATTCTCTCCGCGCATCACAATCCGAAACTTTCCGCCTACACGGAGGTCGAGCGTGGCCGCGGCAACGCTCGTGGCTTCTGGACACATCCAGGCCTTGAGACTTTCTGGATCTGTCCAGGCCGCGAACACGTCCTCTGGTGTTGCGGGAAGTAGTTTGGTGATCCGTATCACTGGAGGTCGAGCTGAATGCTGAGCAGTCATGGTTTCCTCTGTGCTTTTCGAGAGGTTTGCTTTTGTCGCAGAAACGCATCAAGCCGATCTAGACGTTGCTCCCAGAATTGACGATAGGTATTGAGCCATTCGGCTGCTTGCTGCAATGGTTCAGGGGCTGCCGACAGGTAATGTTCTCGACCACGGATGTCGCGACGGACCAACCCGGCACGCTCGAGCACTTGCAGATGCTTCGACACCGCGTTTAAGGACATAGCGAACGGTTCGGCAAGTTCAGTAACTCGCGCTTCTTGCTGTAGAAGACGTAGCAAGATTGCGCGCCGAGTCGGATCGGCGAGGGCAGCATAGGTTTTGTCAAGTATCTGTTCCTTATATTCAACCATTTAGTTGAATATAAGGCCTTGCTCGTCCTCTGTCAAGGATCGTGTTTAGAAGGACTGCTATACGAGAAAGAGCCCAATGAAACTCCGCAACGAAAGTGTTCAAAGCGAGCCTTGCCTGGTGTCCTGTACTGACCGGTATTCACGTAATTGCGAAAAAGCGAAGCGGCACAAGGATGGTTGATCGGCTATTGGAAAAGCACTAGAGTCACCGCACACCGAGGTAGTGTATGAAATCAGAGACACATTCTCCGCTTTCCGGGAATCGCCAGTTTACGTATATTACGCCGAAGGGCCGCCATCCGACCGAGTATGAAGACCTGACCATGCATACCCAGCCGGATACGCATGCGTTTGCCTTGCAAGGTTGGTTTACCCACTTTGCGGATGGTCGTGCACCGTGGACGGAAGACTCGACTGTTCTCAAGTGTACAGACTGGTGGATGTTTCAGGATCCGACCAAGCAATGGCAGCGCACCTATGTGGCAACCCAGGCCGAACAAGAACGAGGGCTTGATCGAATCGTCGAAGCCGCGAAGTCTGAAGGCTTGTTTGCTGATTTTGATGAAACGTGGGCAACAACGATTCTTGGTCGTTACTACGCTGCCTATGCGTGTCTTGAATACGGGCTCTTTCGTTGCTTTTCATTTGCCCAACGAGAAGCGCTGTCGGCCACGGCTGGCAATGTCTGCATTTTCAACGCGGCGGATAAAATTCGTCATGCGCAGGATATCGCATTGTACGGAATGGATCTTGCCGAAGCCGTCCGCGGCTTTTCTGACGCCGAGGCCAAAGCCGTGTGGCTCGAAGACCCCATCTATCAAGGGGCCCGAAAAGCCGTGGAAAGGTTGATGTCCTCGCGTGATTGGGGAGAAGTCATTATTGGCACGAACTTGGTTCTCGAACCACTCTTTGGGACGCTAGCTCGCGTGCATTTCTTTTCGCGCTTTGCACCACGAAACGGAGATGCGGTGACATCGACGATTTTAGCCACGGCCGAGAATGACTGGCAACGAAATCTAAAGTGGACCAAAGAGTTCGTCCAAGTGTTGCTACGCGATCCTGAGCATGGAGCCGGCAATAAGAAGGTGGTCGAAGGCTGGCTAGCTCAGTGGCTGCCGTTGGTCCGCGAGGCGATGCAGAACTTTGCTCCTGTGTTTGATCGACCGACGGCAAGACCGCATACGTTTGCACAGGCGCACGAGCGGGTTGAAAGCCAGTATACGGCGCTCTTACAAGAGTTAGGGCTTGAGGTTCCTGCGTAAGGATAAAGAACCATGAGTGAAGAGAATAAAATTGTAGCTCGTGACACAGTTGGTATGGTCCTCATGGGCAGTGAAGAAGCCGATGTTGCCGTTGAAATGTTACGGGAGGAACGCCCAGACCTGCGTATCTCCAAAACGAACTGTTACTGGATGATCGAAGGGGAAGGAAAAATTGAAATCGATGTGACGGAATTAGGTGAACGCCTTGGTCGTGATATTGACGTTCCCTCTTTTTTAGTGGTTATGAGCAGCTATTATGGACGAGCGCAGGTAACAGAAAACACGTTTGGGGTATATTCGGAAATGTTGCAACTGGAAGATCAATAAAACGTAAGGCGTAAAACGGAAGGAGAGGGGCGGAGAAGTCCTCTTGACGTTTTATTCCCGGAGGGAATCATGGCACGCAACCTGATCAAAGCACACGACAAAATCAAAGGGCTTGAATGGACGCCGACCTATTTTACGCCGGAGCCGAAGTACGAGACGCGCTTTCATATTCCCAAGAAGACCAAGGACCCGTTCCGTCACCTGATTCGTGACTATATGGCAATGGAAGCGGAGAAAGATGCTCGGCAATATGGTTTCCTCGACGGTGCTGTACGTATGGACAATCCGAATCACATTACTCCCCGTTTTGCGGAAGCGATGAAGCCGGCAATGTCGATCTTGCCCTTTGCTGAATATGCGGCCTGCAAATGCCAGGGGATGCTCATCAGCACGATTGAGAACGAGGAGCTGCGGAACGGATATCTGGCCCAGATGCTTAATGAGGTGCGCCATGTGCAGCAAGAGCTGTTCCTTGGTCGCTACTTTATGAAGCACTACGCCGACCCGGCGGGGTTTGACATCGGACAGAAGGCATTCGGTAGTCACTTCCTGGCTTCAGCTGGACGTGCATTCTTCGAGACGTTTATCGCGGGAGATCCCATCGAGTGTTCGATTAGTCTGCAGGTGGTTGGTGAGACTGCTTTTACCAACCCACTGTTTGTGGCGTTTCCGAATACAGCAGCCGCGAACGGTGATCATGCGACTCCCACGGTCTTTCTGAGCATTCAGTCTGACGAGGCCCGCCATATGGCGAATGGCTATGCAACCTTGGTGACGGCGCTGTCGGAGGATCGCAATCTGCCACTCATCCAAGAGGCGGTCGACAAATACTTTTGGCGCGGACATATGTTCATTGATGCGTTTCTTGGGACGCTCACCGATTACTTTAGTGCAAATCGCATTGGTGCCTATAAGACTATGTGGCGGCAGTGGATCATTGACGATTGGGTCGGCAGTTTTATTGCCCGGCTGGAAAAGTTTGGTCTTAAGCCTCCACGCTGGTTGCCGCACGCACAGGAGAATATTTCATGGATTAACCACTCCGCGGCGATGGCTGCGTATGCGCTGTGGCCTATCGCTTTCTGGCGGTATGATCCGGTTACGGAAAAAGAGGTCGAATGGTTTGAACAACACTATCCTGGCTGGTCGACGCATTACGGTCAGTTTTGGGAAGCTTATCGTCTGATGACCGATCCCAAACAGGAGCAGATCCCGGCTCAGTTGTTCCCCAGCCTGCCGCCGCTGTGTCAGGTATGCCAGATGCCGTGCGTGTTCCCACGGCCAGATATCAGTACGGTCCGCATTACAGAAAAAGCAGGAAAGAAACGTGCCTTCTGTTCAGAAGCGTGTGAGTGGATGTTTGACCTTGAGCCGTTGCGGTATACCGACTATCAAAATTGGTATGAACGATTTGACGGTTGGGATCTTGCCGATGTGGTCACTGAACTCGGGTATATCCGCCCGGACGGCAAAACGCTCATGGCACAACCTCATCTGAATTCTGACAATCTCTGGACCATTGACGATATTCGGCGGCTGAAGTTTACAATTAAAGATCCGCTGCGACAATAAAAAAAGACGAAAAGGTGAAAGGGCGAAAAGGCAAAAAGGAAACTCAAAAAGAACAGCGATTTCCTATGACCCATTTTCCCTTTTCCCTCTTGCCTATGCCGTACACCATCACATTGCTACCATTTGAAAAACAATTCACCTGCAGAGATAATGAAACGATTCTGCACGCCGCGATCCGTCAGGGCTTCAATCTCCGGTATGGTTGTAAACATGGCGGCTGCGGGATGTGTAAGGTACAGGTAGTCGAAGGGGAAGTGGATAACACCGAGGCGTCGAGTTTTGCTCTGCTCGATTTTGAAAAACAGCAGGGTTTTGCCTTGCTCTGCTGTGCCTACCCGGAGAGTGACATCGCGATTGAACTGTGGGATTACGACGAGACTGAATTATGTTCTGGCGTCGCGGTGCAACAGTTCGAGGCCGAAGTTGAAAATGTGACCGAGCTGACACACGATATTCGCGGGATTCTGCTTCGCCTGATGAAACCACAGCAGATCGAGTTCAAAGCTGGTCAGTATATTGACCTCCTCATTCCCGGCACTGATGAATGGCGCTCGTACTCAATGGCGAACCCGCCGAGTCGTAATGGCGCAGTTGAGATTATGATCAAGCTGATGCCTGGGGGAGTTTTCTCCTCGTATGTCGAACAACAGCTCAAATCTGGTGACCGGCTGACGATACAAGGGCCATACGGCAACTTCTATTTGCGTGACACTCAACGGGAAGCTATTTTTATTGCTGGTGGCTCTGGAATGGCACCGATCCTCTCGCTCCTCCGCGATATGGCACAACGCAATCATTCACGAGCAGTGACCTATTTCTACGGTGCCCGAACCCGTCGTGACCTCTTTTTGCTTGATGAACTCCATGGCTTTGAACAACAATTACCGTATTTTCGCTTTGTTCCCGCATTATCGGAACCGCAAGCGGACGATGCCTGGAGTGGGGAAACTGGGCTGATTACTGAGGTGGTAAAGCGATTAGTGGCGGACGGCAAAAACCGGGAAGCGTACATGTGCGGACCAACGGTGATGATCGATGCGGCAATCGTGACCCTCCAGCGGTTAGGGATGGACGAGAAAGATATTTTCTACGATAAGTTTGTCACGAAAGCAGATACCGCTACGTAAGCGCTCATCCCGAGCCCGTGGAAGAGTGTTTACATAGCACGTTTCACGCTTTACGCATTACGTCAAAGGAGGGACCTATGACTCTCGAAGAACTCGCTGCACGAGTACAAAACCTCGAGGACATCGAAGCCATCAAACGTCTTAAAGCCCGCTATTGTGGATATTGTGATAACAATTACGAGCCGGACAGCATCGCTTCGCTTTTCGTGGAGGACGGTGTCTGGGATGGAGGTCTCTTTGGCAAATGTGTCGGTCGTGAGGCGATCAGAAAATTCTTTCAAGGCGCATCGAAGATGCTACCGTTTGCCTTACATTATGTAATGAACCCGATCGTTGAGGTGAGTGGGGATACCGGGAAAGGTACGTGGTATCTGTTTCAGACGTGTACGTTCGCTGAGGGTGACCAAGCTGTCTGGGGTGCGGCGAAGTACTCGGAAGAGTATGTCAAGATCAACGGCGAGTGGAAGTTCAAAAGCCTTAAAGTCGACTCTCAATTCTGGACCCCCTACGACCAGGGGTGGGCGAAAAAGCGGTTTATTCAGGACAACTGACCCCGAGCGAGTCACACTCCGAGCAGCGTAGCCTAGAGAACGTCCGGGGAATGAAATTCCTGGACTTCACTTTACTCCATACAGGCTATGGCTTAGAGAGAGCACGAAATGCTAAAACCCAGGAGAAGGATCTGGTATGGCGTACAAAGCAAAATTGAGACCTAAAACAGAGTGGCAACAAGATGATTGTATTGGCTGGTGGCTCGGATGCCGGAACGAGTCGGTTGAGGAGGCGGTTTATGGTAACGCTATGGTGCGCTGCTGCCGGCAGGAACGGTGCATGCTCTTTGCTGTTACGCTTGCTGTTGAGCAAGCAGATCCAGTGGACGTTCCAGGGGTGCAGACGACATCTACGTCGCGTTCTTAATATCACTCTATGTGAATTGTGTCTATTCACAGACGAGCGGACTGTGTCTGTGTCATAGCGCGGATAAAATCCGGGAGATGAGAGTACTGGATTCTGTTGTACTTTATCCAGGCTACGACACTGCCAAAGGTCCATGAGAGTGACTCTTCTAGACCTTGTGATTGCACTGCATTCCCCTCAGAGCGAACAGAGGTAGGTATTCTCATGTCGTATCGTTTTGCCATTATCGGCGCGGGTATTGCCGGGACTGCAGTTGGCTATTGGTTATCTCAACACGAATCGGTTGTTATTCTTGAGCGTGAATCTCAGCCTGGGTACCATACGACCGGTCGTTCGGCGGCGATGTTTATTGAGACCTACGGTCCGCCGTTAGTACGAGCCCTCACGGTTGGCAGCCGAGCGTTTTACGAGACTCCTCCAGCAGGATTCACCGACAGTCCGATTCTCACGCCTCGCGGCATGCTCATGATTGCCAGTGAATCGCAGCGCCCTCATTTGCACGAGGCGTACACGATTGCGCAGCGGGTAGGGTCCCAAGTCGAGATCCTTTCACCAACCGAAGCCCGCGAACGGGTACCAGTCCTGCGGTCAGAACGACTCGCCGGGGCCACCTATGAAGCAGATCCTACAGATATTGACGTTCATGCGCTTCATCAAGGCTTTCTTAAAGGGATTCGCCAGCATGATGGGACGTTAGTTGTGTCAGCGGAAGTGACCGCACTCACCAAGAGTAAGAATAGGTGGCAGATCGACACCAGCAACGGCACGTTCGAAGCGGCCATCGTGGTGAATGCAGCGGGGGCATGGTGCGATGAGGTCGCCAAGCTAGCGGGGGTTCCCCCCATTGGCCTTGTGCCAAAACGACGTAGTGCATTTATTTTTCCGCCACCGGAAGACCAGAAGAATGTTGGCGCGTGGCCAGTTGTCCTTGGTGCCGACGAGTCTTTCTATTTCAAGCCAGAAGCGGGGATGCTGCTCGGCTCACCTGCCAATGTCGATCCGATGGTGCCGCACGACGTACGTCCCGAAGAGATTGATATCGCCACTGGTATTGCTCGTATCGAAGAAGCGACGACGATGACCATCCGACGGCCTACCCGCACCTGGGCAGGACTCCGCTCTTTTGTGGCGGATGGTGAATTAGTTGGAGGGTTTGACGCTGCGGTTCCTGGATTCTTCTGGGTTGCCGGCCAAGGCGGCTATGGGATTCAGACTGCTGCTGGAATGGGGCAAGCGTGTAGCGCGATTCTCCTTGGCCAGCCTATGCCACAGGCACTGGCTAAGCTTGGGATTACGGCTGAGCGTTTGTCGCCACGACGGTTGCGTTGCTGAGTAGAGTGAGGAGCGCGCCACAGGTTATGAAAATAAAATAGTGCAAGCCGTGAACAGACAAGGGGTAGGAATGCCTGAGTGTATGAGCGCTCTGTAGGAGCGAGGCATGCCTCGCTCCTACAGAACCTTTAGTTCAAGATGAGCTGGTAAAGACTGTAATAATACCAGCCGATGAGAAAAAGCCCGCCGACCAGCACAGCCATCTCGGTAGCTGTCTCTATTCTCGTGGTTGATGATTTTTCTGTTAGTGGTTCAGTTGTCGTCTCTTCCTGTACGCCTTGTGCCATTCCTACTTTGGTATAGAGAAATCGCGGAATCAACATTGGCACGCGTCGTTGATACTCAGCATAGCTCTCGCCATGTGCTGCCAACAAATCTCGCTCTTCAAGCTGGATAGCAACGAGAATATACGCTGTCGTCAACAAGGCGAATACCAGGTGCGCCGCTGTCATCGTTGGTGTTGCCCAGAAGGCGAACAGCCATCCTACATAGAGAGGATGCCGAATGTGCTTGTAGGGACCGGGGGTGCCGAATGTAAGCGGTGTGTACTCACGTCCTCGCAGATAGAGATACACCTGGCGTAAGCCAAACAGATCGAAGTGATTGATCAGGAACGTTGCCACCAAGACCAGGAGCCAACCGAAAGCAAAGAACGAGAACAAGATTCCTCGGCCAATCGTATTGTCAACTTGCCAAATGATGCCTCCCATTGGTTGCCACTGCCAGAATAACAGAATCAAGGCCAGGCTCGAGAATAAAACGTATGTACTGCGCTCGACAGGTTGGGGAACAAACCTGGTCCACCACTGCTTAAAGGCTGGACGAGCCATGACGCTGTGCTGCAAGGCAAAGAGGCTCAACAATCCCAGGTTGATGAGCAGTGCTCGGCCCAACGGGTTTGTGGGAGTCGAATCGATGGCTTTGGGAACGATGATGTTCCCCACAAACCCGACGGCGTACAGAAACGTTCCCAAGAAAATGGCATAACAGGTGGCACCATAGATAAAAGCGGCTATTCTATGGAGCGTAATTGTCTTTTTTGTGTCTGCGACAAAGGCGTGACATGAATCTCCACGTAACCTTTCGGTGAGCGCTGGGGCTGTTCCATAGTGTTTCCTTGTCCGTTGCATAACGTTTCTCCTTTCTTCTGAGAGTTTATGTTGCTCTCTGTAGAGAAAGGCGTGACAAGCAGTGGAACAGGTGTGACACGGCGTGTCACACCTCACGAAAGAAAAGAAAAATTTATGACAAAAGCAAAGAGGGAGTGACAAAGAGCCCGAAGAAATTAGAACTGCCAAGATCCAGGTGAACGTGGGTCGGGAGCGTAGGAACAGAACGTTCCGGTTTTGATGGTCCGATTTAGATATTGGCCAAGAGCGGGATGATTTTCTCTAATTTTCTTGAGGGCATTCTTGATCGCCTTTGTCACTGTTATTCGTGCCCGTTCAGCGGGAGAACCGGCCCTTCGCGCTCGCCCGCCAAGACCGATGGCTTGGGCTAATTCTCGGGTGAGAAAGTCGAGTTCATCCTGCAGCTTGCTTATTCGTCCCTGGTCATTAAACGATGCGGCTTCTTCGAGTTCAGTACGCAGGTCTTCTATTCGGTGTTTGTACATCGCGCGCGCTTGCGGATCGAGCAACTCGCCGCTGTCCGCTACGTTGGTGACGATCTCCTCTGCGGGTCGCTTCTTTGTGCCGTCCTCGCGATCTCGTTGAGACACGGGGAATGGCGCGGGATCTCCAGTGAGTAGGCGAAGGGCATGAAATTCTTCCTGTGGGTGCTGCAGCAAGTACGCGAGGTAATGAAAACCACGCATGTTTCGTACGCGGCAGACCACACCACCAAATGCGAGCGTCCAGTATTCGCCTTCACAGCGAAAGGTGTCGGATACTGGTGGAGCCCTGAATTCTGCATGTTCCATGGGGACTTTAGCATCGCGGGGCTGGTGTCTAGGGTCTGAAAGTTGGGAAATTCTTTTCGCTGTTTCTCTTTCGGTTTTTTCTTCCTTGGCCCTTTGTCCTGAGTCCTTTGCTCTGTGCTGTTCTTCTTTTGCCTCGGGCCTCACGCTTGCTGTTTCACGCATTCCGCCTTCCGTCTTCTTCAGCCTGCCTTCTAGCGCGATAAGCAGGGTTTCCGCTTCTCGCAAGTCTTTGGTGTCGAAGCCCTCAGTAAACCACAGGTACACCCCTTCGAGCAGTTCTCGCGCTTCACGGCGCCTGCCTTGGCTTTGCCACAGGCGCGCAAGGCTCACCGCGGCACGTAGCTCCCATGATTTGGCGCTTTGGTTCCGGGCGATGGCAAGCGCTTTGTGGAAGTACGTTTCAGCTTCCGTCTCTAGTTGCGTATTACGGGTAGAGTCTCCACGTGGGGCACGCGCCTGTAGTGTGAGAGTCCCTTTGACGCGATATAGTTCGGCTTCGTAAAAGTGTTCGCGGTTACGCTCAGCCGTGGCAAGCGCTTCAACTATGGCGAGGAGACCCTCCTGAACTTGTCCCGTTTGTTCGTAGGCGTTGGCCAGTAAACTCAAGAATTGCGACTGCCAGAGCCTGGTCCCAGTTGTGCGAAGAGCTGCGAGCCCATGGTGCATCTGCGCCAGTCCGTATTCCTGGTTTCCCTGTGCAACCATTGCCCACCCGAGTACTACCGGGCTGTACGCTGCCCACATCGCAAACTGTTGTTCCGCAGATAAGGCAATCGCCTCCTCCGCAGATTGTTGTGCCACAATTGACTCACCTCGGAATTGGTGAAGCATAGCACTGGCGCTCAAAGCCCAGGCCATGGTTTGCGGATGTGACAGTTCCCTGCTTAATGCCAGTGCCTCACGATTCAACTGCACCGCCCGGTCTGGATACCCCAGCAACCAGTAGAGAAATCCTCCATGAATTCGACAGCATACGCCAGGATCATGTCCGCCGTAGACAAAGGCCTGAGGGTAATGTTGGTCGGTATGGTACAAATGGAGTCCTTCCTCGACATGCAACTGACAGGTTGTGAAATCTCCGCGAGCGAGCAATGTTGTCCACAGGGCATGATGGGCCTGGAGAGCAAGCTTTGCGTCTTCCATACCCTCTATGAAACGGGCAAGTTGATTCGCCAACTCTTCCGCAGTACTCAGCTCACCTGCCACCGCATGGGAAACCCATAAGCCCCACAAGACTGGGAAAAGATCAGGCGGATCATCGAGTGCTCGGCACAGGGCAAGCGCCTGTTGGTAATGATGCCTGACCTCGGGAGCCCCATAGCCTTTTAGAGCCAACATCGGAGTGCCAAGGGTCAGACGAAGCGTTAGTTCTTGGCGTGTCCGCTCCATAGAGGCCGGCAAACGAGGGAGCAAAGTCAAAGCCTGGGTGAGGTGGCGGGTTGCTTCGACATTGGCCGAGCGTTGTAACGCGTTATTGCCAGCCCGCTCCAGATAGGAAATGGCCCGACGCACATCTCGTCCCTGTTCAAAGTGCATGGCGAGTTCGGTCGCAATGTCTCCTGCACGCAGGCCGAAAGCGGCTTCCTTTCGTTCACCTATCTGTTTGTGCAGCCGTACGCGTCGTCCAGGCGCAATCCGCTCATAGAGTACGTTCTGATATAAGGCATGAAGAAACTGATAACGGCCTCCCACTGTCCCATCCGGCCATTCTTCAACGCCCTGTTCATGAATAAATTGATCCTTGCGTTCGAGCTGCTCGCAGAGGGTTTCCACGTTCTCCAGCGTCGTCTGAAGGCCTGCGGCTACAGCCGCTGCTGTAAATTCCATACCCACGACGCTTGCGACTTCGAGTAGGCGTTGATCCTCTTCGTTCAAGCGATCAATCTGCCGCTCGATTAATTGACGTAGGGTCTCAGGTACCCCTTTTTCGATCTCGCTTGCGTGCCCCTCCGTTACGACCCACTTTCCGTCCTCTTCTACCACGACGCCTTGTCGCGCAAGATATTCGGCCAAATTGACTACGAAGAGCGGATTTCCGTCGGTCCGACGGTAAATCGTGCGCAACAAGGCGGAGGAAAAGAGCGAGGGAGCGAAACGGTGCGACAGGTATTCCTCAATCGCGGCCTCTTCCAAAGGCGTTACCGTTACCTCTTCGCACTGTCTTGCTGTCCGCAACTCCTGTACTACACCTCGGAGGGGATGGCCGCTGGCTAATACCTCTACTGGACGATACGTCCCGATAATCAGAAGCTTCGCAGGTTCGCGCCGTCGAGCAGTGTACGCTAACCACTCTAGCGTCGCTGTGTCACTCCAGTGCAAATCTTCCAGGACGACGATCAGCCCGCGTTTAGCGGTGTGTGCCTCCAGGGCATCCGCCATCTCGCGTAGCATGCGCTCATGAGTGAACCCCTGCACTCGCTGTTGAAGTGAAGCAAACTCGGCCGGGCTTAACACGCCAGGCATTTGACTCAGCCACGTTGGTGCGTGCGTTTGCAATGCCGCAATAATCTGTTCGCCTCCAGGAGCCCGGCACAAGCGGTGAGCCGCTTCCAACAACGGCAGATATGCGTCCCCTGCGCCGTATTGTTCAACGCACTGGCCGTAGACGATACGAAAATCCTTGCGAGATCGGAGCCGTTCCGCAAAAGCATTCACTAGCGTGGTTTTGCCGATCCCAGGCTCGCCCGTGAGGAAGACGATCTGACGCTCGCCGCGCAACGCTTTTTCTAACCATCCGTAAAGCTGTGTGAGTTCAACATCACGACCTACCAGAATAGGAGGAAGAAGCTGATCGGTAAGCGGAACTCCCCGATTATCCTCAGTCGCTGGTTCTCGATTGTTTCCTAGTGATTGTTGACCGCTGACTGCTGAAGATTGGAGACTGGCGAGTGGCAGAGACGGAGGAGCGGGAAGTACCCGATACACGCGCACTGGCCGGGCAATGTTTTTGACTTTCTGTTCTCCTAACGATTGGTAAAAAAAGGGCAGTTTGCCTTCGACTTGATCGTAGACTGTCCCAGAGATACAGATTCCTCCCCCTTCTGCTAATCCCTCCAGGCGAGCTGCAATGTTAACTTCCTCTCCATAAATTCGCTCCTCCTCCGCAATCACATCGCCCAGATTCAAGCCAATGCGAAAGTGCATTTGCCGTTGGAAAGGCAAGTGCGTGTTGCGTTCCTGCAGCTCTTGTTGGACTGCAACCGCACAGCGCAGCGCATCGACGACGCTGCCAAACTCAGCCAGCAGGTTATCCCCCGGAGCATCCACCACTCTCCCGCGAGATTGCTGGATAAACGTTGTCATCACATCGCGATAGAGCGTGAGGGTCCGAATCGTCCCTTCCTCGTCTTCTCCCATGAGCCGGCTGTAGCCTTGCACATCCGCGCTCAAGATCGCTACCAGTTTGCGTTTCATTGAGTTCCCTGCTGTAAATTCGCCGTGCTATGGTAATGAACCTTGTTGCTTTTCCTCACGTCAAGTAGATGCCTCAACAGCCGCTTTCGTCTTGCCGTTATCGGCATTCACTAACTGTGCTGATACTTCTTGGCTACTCCTTGGCACGAGAAACAATCCTGAACCCTGCCCAAGCTTCAACCTTGTCCCAGGGTAAGCAACACGAAAGGATTTGCTGGTGCTTGGTACGCATTGTGGGTTTCTCTTTCGGCATCTTGCAAAAGTTCAGCCCAACGTTCAATGGCTTAGCTGACCTCTCACACGAATCGACCTTGCATGGGCACAGGGCCACGTCTTCTCGATGATTGGCCAACTACATTTGGCTCGGCCCTGTGTGGGGAAGACGATTGTATTTGTTTTAAGCTGACTGTATAGTCAGTCATATGACTAGAAATTCAGTCGTAACAAATAAGGAGGAGCTGGTCCGCGATTTTCGCGTCCGGGGGATTCTCGAATCTGCCTGTCGTGTCGTGGCTCGGCATGGGTTTCAGGGAGCGACGATCGACCGAGTTGCCGAGGAAGCAGGGATCGCCAAGGGGACTATCTATCTCTACTTCCACACCAAAGAGGAGCTGTTCAAGGCAGCGGTCGAGCAGGGGATGGTAAATTTTACTCAACGGATCCGAGCAGAAGTGGAAGAAGTCGAGGCTCCACTCGAAAAACTGTGCCGTCTCGTTGAGGCCTGCCTCGAGCTGAGTGATGCGCAACGCGATTTCTTCAAGACCCTCTTGCTTGAGCGGAATTTTCTCGCCGCGGCCCCAACGCATCCGGAAGCTGCGCATATGCTTGATCTGTATCTTGATCATATCCGCCTGATCGAGAATGTCGTCCAGGAGGGAGTCAATGCTGGGGTGCTCCGGGCGCACGACGTAGAAGTGTCAGCGTTCGCCCTCAATGAAGCTATACGTGGATGCTTTCAGCAGCGGGCACTTGGGCTAACGAGTCGGACCGCCACAGATGACGCTAGGGTGCTCTTAGACCTCTTTTTTCGTGGAATCTTAGACCCTCGTTACAAGGAGCAATTATCGTGAGCCGTTTTTGGGATGTTCGTTTGGACAGTTGGTCACAACGTAGCGGAATACTACTGAGCCTTCTCTCCGTGTTGATCGTTGCTGGGTGTCAGTCCTCTTCCTCTGAAGTGGAGGCTGCTAATGACGTGGCTGCAGCGAAGTCTGCGGCTGACCATGGGACTTCGGCTGAGCCACAACGAGTTGCGGTCAAAATAGCAAAGCCTGTGTCGCGCAAAGTCCAACGCACCGCCCGGGGCCAGGGAGCCTTATTTGCTAATGAAACTGTGATTATCGCAACCAAGCTGCCGGGATATGTGAGCGAGGTTAACGTAGATTTTGGCGACCGAGTGCGGATTGGACAGGTCCTCGTCGAGATTGAGCGCGAGGAGCTTGGCCTTTTAGTGGATTCTGCTGAGAGCGCTCTTAAACAGGCGCAAGCCAATTACATCCGTGCCAAAGGAGACTATGAGCGAGCGCAACAACTCTTTGTTGAAGAATTGATTCCGCCGCAACGTCGTGACGCTGCGGAAGCTGATTACAAAGTGGCAGAAGCCGCTGTGCACTCGGCTGAGAAAGCTCTGGCGTTAGCCCAGAAGCGACTGCGAGATACGCACATTACGTCGCCTCTTAATGGTTTTGTGCAAGAACGCTTCAGTAACCCAGGGGAGTATGTGGCTGCGGGAGCGAAGCTGCTTGAGGTCGTTGATGTTAATCCACTCAAATTACGCACGCCGATTCCTGAACGATACGCACGCCTCGCCCGTATTGGGTTACCCATACAAATCGAAGTCGATGCACTGCCGGGCGAGACGTTTACGGGGAAGTTAACCCGCGTTGCTGCGGGTGTTGAGCACTCCTCACGTAGCCTCTTGGTCGAGGCCGAGATTCCCAATCCTGACAGTCGGTTGCGGCCCGGCTACTTTGCGCACGTCACCGGGGTTATGGGTGAGGAACGGGCCTTATTCATCCCTCGTACAGGAGTCTATCGCTACGCTGGTGTCGAACGTATCTTTGTGGTCTCAGAAAATCAAGTCACTTCTCGTGAAGTCAAAACCGGAGTCCAGGAAGGTGATCTCATCGAGATTGCTGAAGGCGTATCGGCAGATGACCACGTCGCGATTTCTGCACTTGATCGGCTGGCTGACGGTGTCGTGGTTCAGGCGCAGATGACGGAGGTCCAATGATTCTCTCTGATCTTTGCGTGCGTCGCCCAGTCTTCGCGACGATGTTGATCGGCAGCCTGGTGGTCGCCGGGTGGTTTTCCTATAAAAGCCTGACGTTAGACCTCTTTCCCAAAGTCGAAATGCCGGTAGTGACGGTGACCACCACGCTGCCGGGGGCGGGACCTGAGGAGATGGAAGCCCAGGTCACCAAAATTCTTGAAGAGGCGATTAACACTATCAGTAGTATTGATGAACTGCGTTCGGTTACCCGCGAAGGACTGTCGCAGATTGTCGTGCAATTCAAACTCGAAAAAGATCTTGGGATTGCATCACAAGAAGTGAGAGATAAAGTTGGTTCGGTTTTGGCCAAGTTGCCTGATGACACAGATCCCCCGGTGGTCGAAAAGTTTGATGTTGATGCCTCGCCGATTTTGACGCTGACGGTCTCGGGTTTCCAGGGCATGAAGGAACTGACGGAGATTGCAGAAAAGAAAGTGAAAGAACCACTTGAATCAATTTCTGGTGTTGGCTCTATTTCTCTCATTGGCGGGCAAAAGCGAGAAATTCAAGTCCTGGTTGACCCTGAACGGCTTAAGGCATACCGCTTACCGATCACGGCAGTGGAGACGGCGCTGAAGAAACAAAACGTCGAATTCCCTGGGGGACGTATCGTTGAGGCAGAAGGGGAAACGATCCTGCGAACCCTCGGGCGTATTCGCTCGGTTCGGGAATTTGAAAGCATTGTGGTCGCGACCCAGAATGGTGCACCGATTACCATTGCTGATATCGGCCGAGTTGAAGATGGTGTTGTTGAGCCTCGAACGATCTCACGGTTCGATGGAAAGAATGCCGTGTCCCTTATTGTTCGGAAGCAGTCGGGTACCAACACTGTATCGACAGTTGATGCTGTACGGGAACAACTGGTGGAAGTCCGGAAGCTGTTGCCAGCTGGTGTTGCGGTGGAGATCACGCGCGATCAATCCGACTTTATTCGGGAATCGGTTCATGAGGTACAAAAGCACTTGTGGTTAGGATCGTTGTTTGCCAGTATCATTGTGTTTTGTTTTCTCGGGAATCTGCGCTCGACGCTGATTGCTGCGATTTCTATTCCCGTCTCAATCATTGCCACATATACCTTACTGGCCGCCGCTGGATACTCGCTTAACCGTATTACCCTCTTAGGCCTCACGCTTGCAGTTGGGATCGTCATTGATGACGCGATCGTGGTGTTAGAAAACATCTATCGCTACATCGAAGAAAAAAAGATGAGTGCATTCGAAGCGGCGCGGGCGGCAACGGCGGAAGTCGGACTGGCGGTGAGTGCGACAACTTTATCGCTGGTCGTAATCTTTGTACCGGTTGGTTTTCTCAAAGGGACGATCGGTATGTGGCTGAGCAGCTTTGGGTTTACCATGGCGTTCTCGATTATGGTGTCGCTGCTGGTGGCGTTTACGTTGACGCCCATGCTCTGCTCGCGTTTCCTCCCCAAAAACCTGACTGCCCATGAGCACTCTTCCCGTGAGTCGTGGGTATATGGATTGCTCGACCGCGGATATGGCGCCCTCCTTGCCTGGTCATTGCGGCACCGGTGGGTAATTGTCTGTCTTGCGCTCGGCGTGTTGGCCTCGACTCCAGTGATTGGCACGCATGTCCGTACCAGCATGATGTCGAATGACGATCGTGGAGAGTTCGAGATTAATATCAAGGCCCCACCAGGGTATTCGTTAGCACAAACCGATGCTGTGACCCGTGCGATCGAAGACGAAATTCGTCCGCTACCGGGCGTCGAACACTTACTGTCGCTGGTCGGCTCTTCCGTCGGTGAGAGCGTGACTCGTTCATCAATTGTGGTGAAGCTGCAAGAATATGAACATCGTACGATCTCACAACAGCAGATCATGGCGATCGCCCGTGAAAAAGTAAAAGCCTTTCGGCATCTGCGCGTGAGCGTCGACAACATCCTGCCAGTGAGTGGCAGCGGTGTGCAGAACGTTGATATCACCTACAACGTACGCGGGCCAGATCTGGGCATGTTGCAGCAATACACCGACGAGTTGAAAACGCGAGTCGGAAAAATCCCGGGCATTGTCGATGTCGATTCGACTTTTGAAGGCGGAAACCCAGAACTGCAAGTCCATATCGATCGCCGCAAAGCTTCGGACCTGGGGATTGAACCAGCGGATATTGCCTCGACACTTCGTGTGATGGTGGCTGGCGATAAGATAACCACGTATCGCGAAGGGGATGAACTCTATGATGTCCGCTTACGACTCATTCCTGAGGCACGAAACCGTCCGGAGGTGATTCGCGGAGTAACGATCCCATCGGAACACGTCGGACAGGTGCGATTAGACAACATCGTCGAGCTTGTGCCGGGGACCGGACCAGTACAAATTGACCGGCAAGAACGGCAACGACAAATTACACTCACCGGTAACCTCGCCAAAGGGAAGGCGCTGGGTGAGGCTTTGCCGCAAATTGACCATGAGGTCAAAGAGATGGGCCTGGCGCCAGGATACACGACCGGCGTGAGCGGTATGGGCAAAATGTTTGCTGAAATGATCGACAGTTTCAAATTAGCGCTATTGTTGTCAGTTATCGGTATGTACATGGTGCTGGCCGCCCAGTTCGAGAGTTTCCTGCATCCGATCACAATCATGCTGGCGCTGCCGTTGTCGGTGCCTTTCGCGTTACTCTCGCTGTGGATTGCTGATCAGCACTTGGCGATCTTCAGTATTTTAGGCGTGTTGCTTCTCTTTGGGATTGTGAAAAAAAATTCCATTCTCCAAGTCGATCACACCATCAACCTCCGCGCGCAAGGACTACCGCGTGACGAAGCAATCCTGGTTGCCAATCGGGAACGGCTACGTCCCATCCTGATGACCACGCTTGCCCTTGTCTCGGGGATGCTTCCGGTGCTCTTAGGGCAGGGACCTGCGGCGGAAAGTCACCGTGGCATTGCTGTGGTAATTATCGGTGGACAAAGTATGTGTCTATTGTTGACACTGTTGGTGACCCCAGTTGCCTACTCGTTATTTGATGATTTGGAAGTCCGCGTTACTCGACTCCTTGCTTGGTTTCATCGGCTTCCGGAGCGGTTGCGGTTGCGTCAACCAGCTCCAACTGCGATGCAGGTGGGGAAGGAAGAACCTATAGGGAATTAAGCGACCTTCCTCTAGGATCAGCAAAGAGTACAAGAGGTCGCCTAGAGGCTAGTGTTGAGAAGTAGCACGAACGGGCGAATGCGGAGCGAGAAGTTGTTGCGCAGCACGACTGGCACGGTGGGCTGCCTCAAGGGCGTTATCAAACTGTCCTTTCCCGAAGGCGGTAGTGGCGGTGAGGAGGTCTGCTTCTGCTGCGCGAAGCGTTTCCTGGTCAACCTCGTTGCTGTGTATCTCGTGGACTGCAGCAATATCTTGTTGGGCTTGTATGATCGCGGATGACGCCTCACGCCCAGTAGCACTGCCGTGAAATAACCAGACGGCGATGGCGATCAGGGTGACTGCTGCAGTAATGACTCCTGCCAATGGGCTTCGTGCCATAATCGCCTTTTTCCCTCTGATTCCAGAATTCCGCAACGCAGAAAAAGGTTCCTGTGCTTTCTAGCGCTTGCGTTAATCAAAGATATCGAAGATCTCCGTCCAGCGTTTCTTTTTGTAGGGTTTCCCGCGGTCGTAGCGACGCTCATAACGATCGTCATCATCATCATAGTCTCGTGAGGGCCGACTATAGCGAGCCCGTTCCTCCTCCCACTCTTGCTCTACTTCTCGGGCACGGTTCAGAATCTTTTCGAGTTCGCCGCGATCAAGCCATGTCCCCTTACAGTCGGGGCAAATATCAATGAGGACGCCTGACTTGGTGACCTCGTGCATGGTCGTATTACAGTGCGGACATAACATACGTTCGTTCCTTTCGTGTTTTATGAACGGAGAGAATACTTCGGCCAAGGTGACGTGACTATTCTCTGACTACGTGGCGAGGTATTCGACTCTTCTCTATGCAGCTTGGGCAGTGACCCGACCTTCTTTTGGCTGTGGTTGCCAGAGCGAGGAGACAATTGCTCCTCCAATCAGTGTAGCGATGACGCCAAGAGACAAAGCGATAGGAATCTTGTAGACGTCGATTATTAGCATTTTTATCCCAACGAACACCAATACGAGAGCGAGTCCGACCTTCAAGTAGTTGAATTGCCTCATGGCACCGGCCAGAAGAAAGTAGAGCGAGCGGAGTCCTAAAATGGCAAAAATGTTTGAAGTGTAGACAATAAACGGATCGCTGGTGACGGCAAAAATCGCGGGGATTGAATCCACCGCAAAAATCAAATCAGTAACCTCAATGACGACAAGGACCAATAGCAGCGGTGTGGCATAGCGTCGCCCTTCCTTCCTGATAAAAAAGCGGGCTCCTTCATAAGTTGAGATTGACGGTACCCAGCGTACAAACAGTCGAACAAAAAAGTTTTGCTCCGGATGTGGTTCGGTTTCCCGTTGGAAGAAGAGTTTGATCCCGGTGACGACCAAGAACGCACCGAACACATACATGATCCAATGAAACTGTTGTATGAGTACGGCTCCGGCAGCAATAAAGAGCGCTCGCAAGACAAGCGCCCCAAGAATTCCCCAGAACAACACCCGATGTTGGAGGGCAGGTGGTACTGCGAACGTTGAGAACACGACGGCGAAGACGAAAATGTTATCGACGGCCAATGCTTTCTCAATGAGAAAGCCGGTGAGAAATTCCATACCGCGTTCTCGCCCAAACCAATACGCAATCCCTACGTTAAACAGGAGCGCAAGGCTGATCCAAACGATACTCCAGGTGAGAGCCTCGCGCGGTGTGACTTCGTGGGCCTTTCTGTGGAAGATTCCAAGGTCAAGTGCGAGCAATGCCAGCACAAAGGTAGTAAACCCAATCCATAAACCTGGAGTGCCAATTGTTTCCATGGTGACGGTGATTCCTTCCTCGCCCGCGTTGGTAGTTTGCTTTGTGAGGTCTATGTCTGTGGACCCGCAATCGTTTCCGTTTCGGTGACGCCTCTATTGCGTGACTGGCGCTCTCATGTCCCGCCCTCCGCTAGGCGGCGAAACGACTTGCTGCGCCCACCAGTGCTCTCAGCCGTCGTGTGCGTTCCGCGGTTGGCGGATGGGTCGAGAAAAGGTTCGCGAGCTGACCTCCACCGAGGAGTGGATTTATGATGTACAGGCTCGCTGTTGCTGGCTGCGCGGTTTCGGCAGGAATCTGCTCTGCACCACGTTCGAGCTTTTCCAACGCTCGAGCAAGGGCCTCGGGATCATTGGCTAAATGAGCGCCAGTCTCGTCGGCCAGATATTCCCGCGCCCGTGATATCGCAAACTGTACAAGCATGGAAACGAGCGGCGCAATGAAGATAAAGAGTAAGCTGCTGGCTGCGGACCCACCTTCTTCGTTATCCTCTTGATTCCCCCCAAAGAACGCCGCAAAACTCAGGGTATTGGCGAGATAGCCGATTGCTGCGCCAATCACCGCCGCGATGGTGGACACGAGAATGTCACGATTCTTAATGTGGGCAATTTCGTGCGCGACCACGCCACGAAGCTCGCGCTCGGTGAGCAAATTAACGATGCCTTCGGTGACAGCAACTACTCCATGTTGCGGATTCCGTCCGGTTGCAAATGCATTGGGCTGCGCGTCTGGGATAAGGCAGACACGGGGCTTCGGGATCTGGGCTCGCTGCGCTAACTCCTCGACCATACGATGCAGTTCGGGAGCTTCTTCGTGCGTCACCTCCTGCGCTCCCGACATTTTCAGTATGAGGCGATCAGAGAAAAAGTAGGCTCCGAAGTTCAATAGAATCGCAAGGAAAATAAAGCCATAGAAAAATCCTGGACCAAGAGCGCTCCCAAAGGCGATTAATAGTGCTGAAAGAATACCGAGGAGAAAAATCGTCTTGAGTTGGTTTTTCATATTGTATGCCTCCTGTTTTTGTTGTGAACGGGAAAGGTGTTGTTCTTGAAGAATAGGGATTCCGCTAGCTAAGCGGCTCCTTCCTTGTGGCTTGTTCGACCTCGTCTCTGAAACAACACTGCTCCTGGAACTCGTGAGGTGATGGGACGGTAGGTTGGATAGGGACGACGCCGATCAAGTTCACGGGTGACAGCACGGTTGATACGGTCGGCCGCGTGATCGACGGCCGAGATCATATCCGTATCTCGGACTTCTACTCGTACATGTCCAGATCCCTTGAGGGCTACAGCAATGCGGCATTGCTTATCGATACCGCCGCGAGGACCGTTAAGATCCTCTACAATGACTGTTCCGGCCATGATACGCGCTCCGAACCGTCCAAGCGCAAACCGTAATCGGCGTTCTATATGCGCACGGAGGGCGTCGGTTAACTTCATTCGATGTCCGCGAATATCAATTTGCATAATGCCTCCTGCTCCGTAGTCAGTGTATTCTTGCCTATCGTTGAATTATGTATAAGATCGAAAGAAATTCTGTGCAAATAGATAATTTTGATCTTATTCATAGAGAAAACCGATAAGAGAAATTGTATGGAATGGCTGAACTATCATCATCTGTTGTATTTTTGGACGGTCGCACGGCATGGGAGTATCTCGCGGGCAACGGAAGAATTATATCTGGCGCAGCCAACGATTAGCGCCCAGCTGCGTGCTCTTGAGGAATCGTTGGGAGAAAAGTTATTTACGCGGGTTGGTCGAAACATCACGTTGACCGAGATGGGTCAGGTCGTATTTCGCTATGCGGATGAGATTTTCTCCTTGGGGCGAGAATTAACAGATACCCTGAAAGGGCGATCTGTCGGAAGACCGGCGCGCTTTACGGTTGGCGTTGCCGATGTCTTACCCAAGCTGATTACCTATCGCTTGTTACAGCCAGCATTGCAGTTGACCGAGCCAATCCGTGTGGTGTGTCATGAAGACAAACCTGATCGCCTGCTGGCCGAACTGGCGGTTCACGGACTGGACCTGGTTTTGAGTGACGCTCCGATCGGTCCGTTTGTGAAAGTGCGTGCTTTCAATCACTTGTTGGGTGAAAGTGACGTGGCAATTTTTGGTCCAGCAAAACTTGCCACGCGGTATCGCCGTGGGTTTCCTCACTCACTCAATGGTGCACCGATGTTGCTGCCGACAGACAATACCTCGCTCAGGCGAGCTTTTGACCAGTGGTGTGAGACTCAAGGCATTCGCCCGTTTATTGTTGGGGAATTTGAAGATAGCGCTTTGCTGAAGGTGTTTGGCCAAAGTGGGGCGGGATTGTTTCCAGCACATTCTGTGATTGAGACGGAGGTGCGGAAGCAATACGGGGTGCAGACTGTCGGGCGCTTAGAGGCAGTGCGTGAGCGATTTTACGCCATCTCAGTCGAGCGCAAACTCAAGCATCCGGCAGTAGTGGCAATTTCCGAGGCCGCGCAACAAAAACTTTTTGTCTACTAAAGTGGCCTGGCGAGTCTTGGTCTATGAGATGGCACGTTCACAAGCAATACCGCAACGTTGGGACCTGGCGGGATCGGTGAGGGGAATGAGGAACGTAGAAGGGGCACGCACACATAGGAGTGGTGGTGCCCCACGTCACTTTTACTTCTTCTCCAAATTGAGTGCGACGGAGTTGATGCAATAGCGTAGTCCGGTTGGTTCAGGCCCATCTTCAAACACATGACCGAGATGAGAGCCACAATTATTACAGAGCACTTCGACGCGTTCCATGCCGTGGCTGAAATCCATCTCTTCTTTGATATTGTTCGCCTCAATCGGCTGCCAGAAACTGGGCCAGCCGCAGCCGGCATCGAACTTGGTGTTTGACTCAAACAGCTCTGCGCCACAGGCAACGCACTTATAGGTTCCTGGATCGTTATTGTAATAGTATTCCCCAGAGAACGGCCGTTCTGTGGCCTTCCGGCGGCAGACCGCGTACTGGGCCGGGGTGAGCTGGGTTTGCCACTCTTCGTCCGTTTTCGTTACTTTGTAACTCATCTCGTCTTCCTCCGTGAATGTTAATGTCGTTCGCTGGACAACAACTTTGCGACCTCACTTTCAACAATCGTCCCTTTGAAAAATTCTGGATTCATGCCCGTCCACAAGGTTGCTGGATTGGTGAAGACAAAGTCCCGAAAGTTTTCTTCCGTAATCACTTTATGCTCGACCAACTCGTACGCTTCCTCTAAAACTTCTGTCATATCTGGGACATCCCAATGGCCGATGTCGGAGCTGAAGATAGCACGGAGCTGAGCACCAAACGGGTTCATAGTAGAATTGAAAGCCGTGGCGTTCAATGGATCATCTGCCTCGCAGCCAAAATAGAAGTTTGGGACGAAGAGATTGCGAATGTCTTCAGCCTTTCCGATAGCGCAAGCACGCCAGTCGTCCGTTGTTGCCGGGTCTTCTTTAGTGCCACCTAACAAGCCAAGAGAATGTAAGGTGTCTAGTTTATTCTGCACTAACTCTCCGCCATATTTACGGTGTAAGTCGAGCCACAACTCTTTGTTCAAATTAGCGGGATTATAATTGTCCAACCCTTTGGGGTTACGTTTTTTCCAACGCGCAATGATGCCGGCATACAGATCTGATGCCCACCCCACCCCGGCTTCTAAGAAACCGACTTTCAACGTGGGAAAACGTCGAGTGACTCCACCAAAGAATAACGCCTTACAAATGACTTCGCCAGCAGCCGCGAAGTGACCAGTATGATTGTACATGTAATTGGACGTCGTGCGGCCACCCCAACCCATCGCTGGGGAGTGAAACGTCGGGGGAACTTTGAGTTCGACACACTTTGCCCACACCGGATCGTAGTCGTAGGCACTATCAATGCAAAAGTTGTCTAACCAAAACGCATAATGGAACAACGCATCAGCGTCCTTGGCAAGGGCCGGAGCGATCGGCCGCTGGACGTGTCCAGCCATCATAATGGCCTTAAGGCCCAGTGCTTTAACCGCGTATTCTAATTCTTCAATAGCTTCCTGCGGAGTGTGCATGGGAATACACGCGGCTGGGGTCATCCGATCACTATACTCACGAAAGTAATCTGCACAGAACAGATTGAAAGCTCGGCAACTGGCGCGGCGCAGCTCTTCATCTTCAAAATGGGGGAACGACAATCCCAGACTCGGATACAGGACAGTGAAGTCGAGGCCGATGTCATCCATGCGTTCGTGTAGCAATTTAGGCAAAACCGCAGTTGCGCGGTCGAGGGTATTTTTGGTCGGCAGGGCCCACCAGGGAGCACGGGTTGGGTGAAGCTCTTGTCGCTCAGCCGGAGACAGGCGATACCAACGTGAGAGTTTCCCCCAGCTACCGGTGTTGCGTTCGTCGGAATAAAAGCGATCGACGAGTGTTGGTCCGCCGACTTTCTTCAGATAGTCGATGAATCCTGGCTCGAACTCAATCATGTGCCCATCAGAGTCAATCACCGGATGATTAATACGGCTGCGAACTGCAGCAGACTTGGAAACGGCGGCTGTGCCCATAACAACTCCCTCCTCTGTGTGTTTGTCGATAGGACTGATGGTCTTATAGATTCCAATACGAGGTTTGACGAACCGCTCACGTTTATCCTTTCCTTCTCCTGTTTTTAGGGGATTAAGACGATTTTTCCGTAAGCGGTACTTTCGATCACTTCGTGGTGCGCGCGGGGTGCCTCGGCGAGTGGGACCTCCTTGCCGATCACTGGTCGCAAGGTGCCACTTTCTAACCCAGCGATCAGCGCAGCATGGATCTTCTCCATATCGGGTGGGGGGACGTTGACGAGCGACATGCCGATAATGGAGGCATCCTTCATCATGGCTGCACGTGGGTTAATCTCGACTGTCCCTTGGTTGTTTTGACCACGATTGCCGATCACAACGATACGCCCGCCGGGGGCAACAATGCTGAGATCGTTCCCCAAGTTCACATTCGCGAGCATTTCCATGACGACATCAGCACCTCGGCCATTCGTGAGTGTGAGCACCTCGTGTAGGTAGTTTGGGGCGCGATGATCGAGAACATGATGGGCACCTTCTGTGGTGACGAGTTGGCGTCCTTGTTCGGTACCGCCGGTGCCGATGACAGTCATGCCAGCAGCTCGTGCAAGTTGTACGGCAGCGATCCCCACACCACCACTGGCACCGTGTACGAACACAACCTCACCAGGGGTAGCATGAGCCCGTTGAAAGAGACCACGGTAGGCAGTGCCATAGGGGACAAACATGGCCGCACCCTGAGCAAAGGAGGCGCGTTGCGGAAGGAGATGCACCTGTGAGTCTTTGCACAGGGCTTTTTCCGCATAGGTGCCGGTGAGCGAACCTGCGGTATAGACTCGATCTCCGACTTTGATGCGCGTAACGCCTTCGCCAGTCGCTTCAACAATACCCGCGCCATCAGCTCCGGGCGTGTACGGAGTTGGTGGTTTCGGATAGATGCCGGAGCGGATATAGGTCTCGACCGGATTAACCCCAACCGCGTGAATACGGACGACAACTTGGCTTGGCCCCGGCTGTGGATCAGGTACTTCTTCCAACTTCATGACTTCTGGTGGACCGAACTCGTGGACACGAATCGCTTTCATCGCGTTCCCTCCTCATGCTCTTCGGTTCTTTACCTTGTGCGCTCTGAAGCATAGTCGGCCCTATCTCGATTGTCGAGCAGTAATGAGCATCAGCGGTAACGTGCTCTTGGCGAGGCTCTGACCATCACGATGTATATATACTTCTTTCTCACCAGTGAACCTACTCACTTGACAGTCAAGTTCTGGCTTGCATAGGTAGTGAGTTTTTCAACGCCAGAGTGTGGAGAGAAAACAACATTCAGGAGGAGCCAAAATGGCGACTGTGACGAGCAATGGTTCTGAGAGCCCTGTTACGACTGGCAAGAGCAATGGTGTGAAGTGGCATGATAGATATCCGCATTTGGGTAAGGCCCCCTTGCCAGCGAACGTTTTTACCTCAGAAGAACAATTTCGACTTGAGAAGGAGTATATCTTCAAGAAGGTGTGGTTGAATGTTGGTCGGGTCGAGCAGATCCCCACGCCTGGAGACTATTTCGTCAAAGACATTGCTATCTGCCAGACCTCTATTCTCGTCGTCCGTGGCAAAGATGGACATATTTATGCATTTCACAACATCTGCTCCCACCGTGGCAATAAGGTCGTCTGGGACAAGGAGGGATCATGTCAGATGTTCACCTGCAAGTTTCATAGCTGGAGCTATGCGTTGGATGGCAAGCTGCGTTTCATCCCTGACGAAGAGAGTTTTTTTAATCTTAGGAAAGACGAGATGGGACTGACCCCTGTTGCGGTTGATGTCTGGGAGGGATTTATCTTCATTAACACTGACCCCAAGCCCAAAGAAACTCTCTACGAGTACTTGGGAGAACTTGGGGCTGGGCTGCATGGCTATCCGTTCAGCGAATTCTCGGCCACCAGCGCCTCGTGGACCACCGAGGTAAAGGCGAACTGGAAGATCATCAAAGACGCTTTTCAGGAAATCTATCACGTGCCGTTTCTCCATCGTCGTTCTGTTCCCGATTCCTTCACCAGTAAAGCCAATCCCTACGCCCATGTCCTGCACATGCAGATCTTTCCTCGTCATGGCCGTGCTTCATTGTTTGGTAATGCCGAGGTCACACCCACGCCAGTAGCGGCATTAGCCTTTCGCTATGGGGCCTTTATCATTCGCAAGGATTTTGCCTTGAGTAATCTGCCTGCTGGCGTGAACCCTCTGCGTGACCCAACCTGGACGCTTGATCTCAACGCGATCTTCCCGTGTTTTTTTGTTGATGTCTCTGAAGGCTCCTACTTTACGCACCAGTTCTGGCCGGTGGCAGTGGATCGAACGATCTGGCACTCCACGCAATATTTCCCGCGTGCGAAAACTCCGGGCCAACGCTTTAGCCAAGAGTATGGGCATGTACTATTTCGTGACATTATTTTGGAGGATGGTCGCACCTTTGAAGAGACCCAATCGGTGCTCTCTTCTGGAGCGAAGAAAGCCTTCTTCCTACACGATGAAGAACTGCTTGTGCGGCATAGTCACTATGTCGTCGAACAAATGATCAAAGACCAGCCTGGCGATGCAACATTTCCTGCGAGCGAGAGTGAGGTCCGCCATGCCTGAGTCAGCATTGCCGAGCGCTTTTGGTGACCTTGAACCATGGCTGGCGTGGTCCTTAGCGACGGAACAGGAACGGAGCGATAAACGCCAGGCTAGTAGTATAGAGGAACTCAATACTTTCTATGCCGCGATGCTGGAGCGCATGGAAGCGATCTTGTCTTACTTAGAACAATTTCCATTGGAAGCGATGCCAAAGGATGCTCAGCGATTGTTTTATTTGACGCTGTCATTGGCCGAGGTTGCTCCTGCAGTTGAACAGTTTCGACAGCCGAGCGTGGTCGACGGCTTCGATGTGAGGCGAGTGGCGTCTCATCGTAGAGAGTAATGCTGTCTTATTAACCCCTACCGCCTAATGATGGGTCAGGTCGATATGACCCATCGTCCAACAAGCTCTGCCACTTGACTACTCAGTGCAGAGCTTGTCTGCTATGCCATCTTACCATCAGGCATCTTGGTGCGGATATCCGGGTTTTACCTCGCTCATGAGGAAAAGCATATTGTTGAGGGAGTATAACTCAGGCTCACGGGGCACGTTCTTCTAAACTTTAAGTCGCCAGGTTTTCCCGTTGGGTACGATAGTACCAATAGTAGGCGTCGCAAAATGCGCAGCGAGAATGAGTCGACCGCTATCAGCATTGCGTTCGAGAAACGCACGACGTGTAGCCGCAGACTGTTGCGGGTCAGCGCAAAAGCCACTGCTCCATTGCGGTTCTGCGGTTTGCACAGGATGATGCATCATGTCCCCCGTCATGATTGCTTCTTTGCCGCGCCCTTTGACATGTATACACACATGTCCTGGGGTATGTCCTGGAGTCGGTTCTAAAAAGACTTGATCGTCAATGGCATGGTCGCCTTCCACCAATACGGCTTTCCCCGCTTCAACGATGGGGATGACACTATCAACGATCGATCCATCGCCTGTTCCTTTGTCCTTGTCGCATTCCTGCTTCCAGAATTCCCACTCTTTGCGGGCGAACAGGTATTTGGCGTTTGGGAAAGTTGGTACCCACTTCCCATTGACCAGGCGTGTATTCCATCCGACGTGGTCAACATGTAAGTGCGTACATAGCACGTAATCGACTTGTTCTGGCTTAACGCCACCAATTTGTTCAAGCGTTTGCAGATACGGGCCTTGCATACGACTCCAGGCTGGAAACAGTGCTCGCTCTTTGTCATTGCCAACACACGTATCGACCAGAATTGTGTGGTGCTTTGTGCGAATGACATAGGTATGGATGCTCATAATGAACATCCCATCGTCAGCAAGGAAGTTCGGCGCCAACCAGTCCCGATGCGAGGCGATGACTTCATCTTGTGCTTCAGGGAGCAGGTGCTGCGGCGGCATGAAAGGTCCTTCCATCTCAATGACTCGTGAAACGTTGATGTCTCCTAACGCCAGATGCTTCATACAAACCTCCTTCTGCGAGATGTGAGCGTTGGTTTTTTGTACCCTGGACCACAGTTAATGCACCGTAGCTTCTACCGAGGTAACGGTTGATTCGAAGCCTATGATTCTGATTGGCCGAATTGGAACGGTAAGAAGAATCGTTGCACATACAACGCCAACACCTGCCGAGACAAAGAAGGGGAGTAACCAATTGCCTCCGCTGCTTGTCAGCATATAGCCGGCAGTGAGTGGGCCGAAGAAGCCAGCAAAGGTTCCTAGCGTGTTAATCAGACCGAAGATTGCGCCAGCAAGATGTTGGTTGAACTCAATTGCAACGGTTGAGAAGCAAGAGAGCCCGGTTGTAAAAAGGGCGTAGAAGATGACTAAGCACACCACACAGGATAGTGGTGACGAGACCAATGCGCCTCCGAGTAGAAATGGGAGGGACAACAGGACACCGATGCCACCAAGACGCGCACGAGCAAATTGTGGGCTCCATCCGTGACGTAACAGATAGTCTCCTAACAGTCCGCCGCCAACCAAACCAAGAAAACCACCACCATGCAGAAACACTCCTGCCGTGCCCATGAGGGTGAGTGGTAAACCACGGCCTTCCACTAAGTAGGTTGGGAACCAAAATAAAAAGAGCCAACCCATGTAGGCAAAACACATATAACCGAAAGCGACAGTCAACAGCGGAAGATTAGTAAACACAACGCGTAAGGAGAGCGTCCCTGTCGGTTTTGGTGGCAACTGCACTTCAATATGGTCCCGTTCTGCAGGAGTGATACGCGGGTGGGTGGCTGGTGTATCGGTGGCATACCACCACCATAGTGCCGCCCAAATAAAACCGAAAAGAGCGTTAATATAGAATACCATCTGCCACGAACTCTGGGTGATGATCCAAGTTGTGAGGGGATACGCGACCATCTGTCCGACGGTGATTCCGGAAATGGCAAAGTTATGGGCCCGACCAAACTCCGACCGGGGAATCCAGCGAGAGTTGATCGATGCGGTGGCAGGAAAAGTCATTGATTCAAATGCACCAACGAGAAAGCGCAGTGAGAGTAAAAGAAAAAACGCCTGTTGACCTAATGGGGTTAACAAAGTGAACAAGGAAAAACCACAGAACGCCAGCGCCAAGACCTTGCGTCCACTCCAGCGGTCGGCGATCACGCCACCGGGTATTTGTAAGAGTGCGTAGCCGATGAGAAATGTTGAGAATACCCACCCGAACAAATCCTTTGATAATGTCATCTCTTTCATCATCACCGGCGCGGCGACAGAGATATTCACGCGATCGACGTAGTTAATCACCGAGCCGAAGAACAGTAAGCCAATCATGTTGTACCGGACCGGCCACGCCATAAAGTCCCTCCTTATTTCGGGCCAAGGTACGCAGAAACCCGGACTCTACTTGGATTAGCCGACGAGTACAAGGTGAGGGGAGAGATAGATCACATATGCAAAGTTTGAGGGGGAAAAATCAATAGACAAAAGGCAAAGCCAAGGCTGAAGGGAAAAAAAGCAAAAGGCGAACAGGAAAAAAGGCGCAAGAAAGAAAAGAGACTTGCTGAATTCCTTCCCTCTTTTTCCTACTGCTCCTTTCCCCCTGTTCCCTCTTTTATTTAGCTCGGCCTGACATCAGACAGAAATTCAATTACGGCCCGACTAAAAGAATCATTTTGATCGCCAGCTACCATGTGTCCCGCGTCAGACACGTCAGCGTACTTTGCGTGTGGCACGGCATCGAGAAATTCTTTCACGGTATCATCACTAATGACATCGCTGAGCTTCCCGCGTACCAACAGCGTTGGCACCTGTAACGCACGAGACGCTGCGAGCAAGCGTTCAGGATCGCGGCGCATACGGTTAGGACTCATCAGTTGTGGGTCCCAGTGCCAGCGGTACCGTCCGTCGGAGCCACGGCGTAAGTTCTTTGCCAGGCCGGTCAAATCTTTAGGGCGCGGACGGTGAGGAATATAGCCTGCCACGGCATCAGCTGCTTCTTCGAGTGACGCAAAGCCATTTGGGTTTCCGGTCATAAAGGCGCGAATACGGTCGACGCCTTCTGGTTCTGTTCGCGGGGTAATATCAACGAGGACAACGGCGGTCGCAACGGGCTCTGGAGATTCACCTATAGTGAGAAGAGAGGTAATGCCTCCCAACGAGGCTCCGACTAACACTGGACGATGTGAGAAAGTGCGCAGGACAGACTGAATATCTGCGACGAACTCATCAATAATGTAATTGCCGTCAGGGGCCCACTCACTTTCTCCGTGTCCACGAAGGTCAAGTGAGACAGCATACCAGTTTTGCGAGGCGAGTGTTCGTGCTGTCCCGCCCCAGGCGTGACGTGTTTGCCCGCCGCCATGCAGAAGAAGAACCGGTGGGTCGGCAGGATTTCCCCAGGCATCACCAATCAGGGTCAGCCCAGCATCGACTTTGTACGAGATACGTTGAGAACTTGGTACGGTATTGGTCATCCGTTTCCTCCATAAGGTTAGGTAGGAACGGCGAGAAATCTACACGGATTCGGGAAGGGGTACAAGAGGTGAAGGGAGAGGTATTTACGGTTTTGCTACGGTATCGAACTCATGCTGGAGGAACGCATTAAAACTAGCGGCAAAACGACGCGGGTTTTCCGCAAACCAAGCGCGGATACCTGGCTGGGTAAAAGAGATGAAGAGTGGAAACTACTTTCTTAGAATCTCTCTACCTGAGCCCTCTCCTGACTACGGAGAGGGCTCGCGAAAAGTGGAGTTATACTGTGATCCGCATACCGTAGAATGAGCGCCACACAAAAAAGGCGGAAATCACAAAGAATACACCGGCCAGAATATGGGCAATGCTCGGGTCCATCGTGATTGCCAATTCTACCGCCAGCAGACCAAAGAGCGTGGTGAATTTAATCACTGGGTTCATGGAGACTGAGGAGGTATCTTTGAACGGATCGCCGACAGTGTCCCCGACAACAGTCGCGGCGTGCAAATCCGAGCCTTTCTCTTTTAATTCCACCTCGACAACTTTTTTGGCATTGTCCCAAGCGCCCCCTGCGTTGGCCATGAAAATCGCCTGGTATAAACCGAATAATGCAATAGAAACCAAATAGCCAATAAAGAAATAAGGTTCGAGGCACGCAAAGGCGAGCGTACTGAAGAAAATCGTCAGGAAGATGTTAATCATGCCAAGTTGTGCATATTGGGTGCAGATTTCGACGACCCGCTTACTATCTTGCACAGAGGCTTTTTCGACTCCTTCTAACTGGATGTTAGCCTTAATGAACTCGACGGCTCGGTACGCGCCAGTAGACACCGCTTGTGTCGAGGCCCCGGTGAACCAGAAGATCACCGCACCTCCGCTCACGAGCCCCAACAGAAAGGGCGCGTGGAGGAGCGATAAATTAGCCATATTTTCTGGACGTAATCCGGTGAGGAGGACAATGATGGAAAAAATCATAGTCGTCGCGCCGACGACAGCGGTTCCAATAAGCACGGGTTTTGCCGTTGCTTTAAAGGTATTGCCAGCGCCATCATTTTCCTCGAGATAATGCTTGGCTTTTTCAAACTCGGTTGAGAAACCAAAATCACGGGCAATCTCTCGCGAAATATTCGGGAGAGTTTCAATGAGGGACAATTCATAGACTGATTGGGCATTATCCGTTACTGGTCCATACGAATCGACGGCGATAGTCACAGGTCCCATCCCCAAGAACCCAAACGCGACCAGTCCGAAGGCGAAGACAGGGGCAGGGTTAATCGAGAACGCACTAAGCATCAGGATGCCGAGCCCCTGTGTACTGACAAGAAAGGCGATGCCCATCAAGCCGACGATGACAACGCCCATCCAGTAGGCACTAAAGTTGCCTGCTGTCAGACCAGAGAGGACGTTGAGCGAGGCGCCACCCTCGCGTGAGGAAGTAACCACTTCCCGTACATGCGCGGAGTCCGTGGAAGTAAAAATCTTGATTACTTCTGGAATCACTGCTCCGGCAAGGGTGCCGCAGGTGATAATTGTGGCCAGTTTCCACCACAGTGTCCCGTCTCCCATCTCGCCGATGAGTGCGTACGAGACAATGTAGGTCAGGACGACCGAAACGACGGAGGTAATCCACACTAATTGTGTGAGCGGCGCTTCAAAATTCATCTGCTCGACTTCTGCGTACCGATTCCGAGCCATCGCTTCGTTAATGACATATGACACCCCTGAAGCGATCACCATCATGATACGCATGACAAAGATCCAGACGAGCAACGCCACTTGGTACCGGGGATCAACGGCGAGCAGGATAAAGGAGATGAGAGCCACTCCGGTTACCCCGTACGTTTCGAACCCGTCAGCACTCGGGCCAACGGAATCGCCAGCGTTGTCCCCTGTACAGTCGGCAATCACTCCGGGGTTACGGGCGTCATCTTCCTTGATACGGAAAACGATTTTCATCAGGTCTGCGCCAATGTCAGCGATCTTGGTAAAGATTCCTCCAGCGATACGTAATGCTGATGCGCCGAGCGACTCACCGATGGCAAAACCAATGAAGCACGAGCCAGCATACGCTCTCGGCACGAAGAGCAGAATGATCAGCATAATCACCAGCTCAACACTAATGAGGAGCATCCCGATGCTCATGCCTGCTTTGAGGGGGATCGAATAACAAGGGAAGGGCTTCCCTCTCAGTGCGGCAAATGCCGTACGCGAGTTGGCAAATGTGTTCACTCGAATACCAAACCACGCTACCCCGTAACTGCCAGCGATACCGACGACACTGAACGCCAGAATAGTGAGTACCTCAAGGACTGGACTATGTTCGAGGAAGCCGAAATAGATCACCATGATAATGCCAATAAGCACTTCAAGAATAAGAATAAACTTCCCTTGGGTAATGAGGTATGTTTTGCAGGTTTCGTAGATCAACTCCGAGATTTCGCGCATCGACTGATGGACCGGAAGGTTCTTCAATTCATTGAAAATTCGTAACCCGAATGCAAGTCCAGCAAGACACACTAGCAGCCCCAGCATGAGCAATGTGTCCCCCGCCATGCCAAAAAATTCTGATGTTGATAAATCGGGTAAAATTAAGTCCTTTTCACTCCCAAACGCCGCACCTGAGGTTAGCAACAAGCCCAGCCCGACGAGTCGCGGAGTCCACTGAGCCCATGACTGCCAAAATCGGTTGTGGGGCGACGGATTATCGTGTGTACTATTCCACCGTAGACGCACCAAGACGCAGCCCAAGACACTGACGCCAAAGGCCAACGCAAACATCGAACAAACCTCCAGAGAAAATTTCACGGAGAGATGAAGGGTGAGCGGCCCCCTTTTTCCTGCCTTTTGAGAAAAGCGGAGAAAGAGAAAAAATACTCTATCCTGCCTGCCCGTGTCGGGAGGAGAACATAAAGGAGCGTGGGGATGTGGTCAATGTGGCGAGGGAATCGTATCTGATGAATGATGAAAGTGGAAAAGTCTCCCATTCTTCGCGTTCGCTTTGAGGTCATACCGCTTGCCGAGGATATAGACGAGTATATCGCCACCGGTATCTGGCACGTTTCTCTCTGCTACCTGTATAAGCGTAGATGGCTGGACCCTAGCCAGTCGTCTACGTAGAGAGATCACAGCCCAGAATTCTGCACTAAAGCTAACCGTACAGCACAGCTGTGCACGCGGATCGAGGACTCCAACTTTCGTAACGAACGATGGAACACTTATAGTGATCTTCGCAGCAACTTTGCTATGAGTTGCCTGTTGACGAACGCGAACACGAAAGAAGGAGTACGTTCGGTCTTGACTGGGGAAGAATTCCCGTCTGACGATGAGATAGATACCATTCCTTTTTTTTGCGAACGAGGTAACAGATTGCGAAGTCGAAAAATCTCACTCGCCTGTTTCATGGCCATATACAGGAGCTTATGCTACACTGAAGAACTGCAAAAGAGGGGAGATTGTCACAATTCAGTAACGGACTGTGTGCTTGCCGGTTATGAATTTTCTTTATGACGGGGCGCTCGCGTTTTGCTATTTTGATCGAGCCCGCTACATTAAAGAAAAAAGTGGGGTCTCCGATATCCAGGAATGCTTATGAAAACTACTACTCCTTACAGGCTTTCCCCTGTTTTTCTTTTCGTGGTGTGGCTCTTTTCCGCTGGTATTGTCATGGAGGTGTCGGCGCAGACGTCGGCACCGATTGGTGGTTATCCGATGCCTTCTTTGCAAGCCGAGCGTGATACCTATACGAAATGGGGTTGGACGTGGGACGCAAAAGCTGAACCGAATCTTGCCGGTAATCCTACATTTGAGGTGCGTGGACCGGATATTCACGGCGATACAGAAGGGGACGATCTCTGGAATAATCTCATGATGTACTTCCGTACCGGTCAGCAAGGATACCTTGATCGAGCCAAAGGATGGGCTCGTTACTTCAAGGAAGACTATCGACTGTGTAAACAGCCAGCCGGATTGAGCACTTATTACACATTCTGTGCAGACAAAGGGTTCCTGCTGGATCATATCTATGGATGGGGACTTGTTGCTTGGTATGAGTATACTGGTGACGCTGCGGCATTAGCGGAAGCTGAAAATCTGTTAGCCGAAGTTGATAAAGTATGGAAGGATCGCTTTGGTACTGGGCAGTGGCCAAAGCCAGGCGAGGTCCGTATGGCAAACTATGGACCTCGAGGCGAGGCGCGCCATCTGATGCTGGCCACCCGAGTAGCTGAAGTAACAAAAAAGCAACAATGGATCGACATCCGAGATCGACTCATTGCTCTTTTCTTGGCCTCACCAGATTGGGATACGGCGCGTGGAACGTATTTCATGGGGGGCTATACGACTGACTATATTTTGGGGACTGGTGCGTGGGAGCGCGGCGAGAGAATACAGAGCCCTTTTCAGCTTGCCCTTCTCGTTGAGGCTTTTGCCCAAGCGTATCGGGTCACTGGCAATGTGGAACTGAAGAACCGTGTCGTTGCAATCGCTCGGTACATCAACCAGTATGGCTTAGACCAAAAATATCAGTATGCTGGAAGTTTTTTCGGCATCGTTGGTGGGAAGATGTGGCACAATTACGGAGCGAAATCGGTTGTCGATTTTTGGGATCCTTACTACACAGCCTCACTCGTCAACACGTTGATGTACGGCTGTAAGTTTTCTGGCGATCAATCCCTGTGTGATCGGGCAAAATATTTCTTTAATCGGGGGACAAAAGGCATTTATGGTCAGCCAACAGAACGTGCCTGTGCGGATGACCGTGTATGCAAATTTATCGATTCGCGAGTAGATGGACTCTTTATCGACCCGTTCCGGGGATTCTTGCAGTATACGTACTTAATCTTTGAAGGTGGAGGTACGGCTACAACACCTCCGCCCCCACCAACCTCCGAGCCAACCCCCGAGCCGACCCCCGAGCCTGCTCCTGTACCAGATCGGCCAACGAACCTTCAGATAAAATAAGCAACTCCTACGATGCTGCTTGCGGTATGGAAGACTCAACCACCGCAAGCGCTTCTTCTGGAGTGCTGACCACGGTGTAAAGATCGCAGAAGCGTTCATGGATAAAGGCTTCCGCGAACCCGCGAGCAAATTGCTGCAGGAGACCCTCAAAATAATTGTTGGTGTTAATAAAAACGACCGGCTTGTGATGAAAGCCAAGTTGCTTGAACGAGATCATTTCGAGGATCTCTTCGAGCGTACCAAAGCCCCCTGGGAGGGCAATATACGCATCGCCAAATTCATCAAGGCCGCGTTTGCGGGACCGCATATCGTCTACTGAGTGCATCTCGTGGCCGTCGTGTGCATATCCTCGCTCGATAAACTCAGCCAAGATCACTCCTCTAACTCTTCCTCCATGCGTTAAAGCTGCCTGTGCCACCGCTCCCATGAGCCCCATATTCCCGCCCCCATAAATTAGCGTGTGCCCACGTTGGGCAATCAGACGTCCAAGGGCAGTTGCCACATCCAGATAATGCTGGGCGACGCGCTTACTCGACGCACAGTACACAGTGAGTGAGAGCGGCTGCGATAGAGAAGGGGAAAGCATAAGCTGCGATAGGAAACAATGAAGACGTCAGCATGGACACTGTACAGGATCTTTGGACTTTCTGCACTATTCTTAGAGCGCTTTGACTACCTCGTCCATGGCACTCCACTCGACAATCGGGGTGAGGCGACGCTTTGAGATCAAGCCGCTCGAAAGAATCGTTGAGAAAGTTACAAAGGTTTTGGCATGGTCTTGGATGTCGAGAACCAAAATGATTTTTGCTTCTTCGTTTGATGCCCAGGGTCCGGCTTTGAGTGTCACCCCTTCAGGAAAGCCGGAATCTCCTTTGAGAACTCCTTGAAACATTTTATGGATTTTTTTGGTATTTTCTGGTGAAGTCTCGTTGAGCCAAATTTCGTCTAAATACAACGGCATAGCATGCCCCTCCTGGTTGTGTAGCGCTTTCCCCTTAAAGGGCATAGCATAAAGTTTCTCTGGTCAAAAGAGGAAACGTCAAGGAAAGAGAAAAGGGCAAGATGAAATCTGCGGACTGGACACTATGAGGATGACTTGGTTTGGAAAAATCACGGGCAGAGAGGAGATTGCGCGGTGGTAAAAAAAGCATTGTTGATTGGCATCAATCGCTATCGGATTCCTGGCGCGGACCTGCGCGGCTGTGTGAACGATGTGAAGAACTTGCAAGAAGTCCTGACGCACCAGTATCGTTTCGCCAGCAAGGATATCGTGGTACTAACGGATCTCGACGCGACTACCAAAGCCATGCAGGGAACAATCGGTACATTGATTCGGGAGGCGCGAAAGGGCGACGTCCTTCTTCTGCACTATTCTGGGCATGGGTCTAACGTTCCAGACAAAAATGGTGACGAGGCAGATCATCGAGATGAAATTCTCTGTCCGACCGATCTGGATTGGAAAAAGCCGCTGCTCGACGATTGGTTACGCAAAACCTTGAATCGTCTCCGTCCGGGCGTGAGTCTGACGGTCATTATGGATTGCTGCCATTCTGGGTCGAATACGCGAGTGCTGCTCCCGCCTGATGCGCCGGTGATTCCTCGCTACCTCCCAAGCCCGTGGGATCTCGTTGCTGCTGAATCTGGGCGGAAGCTCCGAGGCACCGTACGAGGTAGTTTACGAACTTCTGGGGCCGCTGCCCGGAAGAAACGAGATATTGTTGACGTTGCCATTCCTGAGCTGCTGATTACTGGCTGTCGTGACATGCAGACGTCGGCCGACGCCTATATTGGTGGTAGTTACAACGGCGCCCTTACATACAACTTAGCGGAAACCCTCAAAGACGCTGGAGGACAGATCTCGTACCGTCAGTTACATGCACAAACGCTCGCCCGATTGAAAAAAGGCCAATTTGATCAGGTACCGCAACTGGAAGGGCAAGGAGCAAAATTTGATCGACCCTTCTTGTCGCCAGAGCCGTAACGGTTCCTAATGACACGGCTGACTGCTAAAAGCTAAGAACTAAAAGCTTGCTGCTAACCGGTCAGCACGTTAGGCAAAGGAGGGACGAGCCATGATCGTGCGTGTCGTTGTTTCATGGGGAATCGTCTTGGCACTGTGGGCGTGTGGGTCCGAGGCGAACCTCGTCTGGGCACAAGCATTACAAGATAGCGGAAAAACCTGGAAAACTGTCGCGGAACTCTCTCCTGCCGAACGGGAACGGATCGACCTCTCGACCGACAGCCCGCGTCATGTGCAGTTTCCCTATTTGCCGGCGGAGCCCTATCCCTTTACGCCTCCCTATACCGCTGAGGAGATGGGTTTCCGCTCAATGGAATTCCCTCATCAACCACGCTGGTCGTGTGTCTATGCCGATTCCGGAGCAACCATCGACCAATGGGGTCACCTGATGGTGCAAAGCAAAGCCGTGGGGCTCGTTGCCTATAACGGGACGCAAGGATTGTTAGAAGAACTGTATTTCACGCCACCTGGTCAAAGTTTTGTCATGTCGCTCTCGCAAGACACTGCCCCGGCGGAGAAATATGGGAACCAGTCGCTATTCTCGCGCTACCGCACGGACAAGACGTTCACGAAGAAAATCGACATGTTCGTGTATTCTCCAGGGTTGCGCCGGGTGCGACGTCAGCCGCAGCCGCGCCGCGGGGATCGATTTCCCAATCAAGCATTTACTTTTGATGACACCTTTGGCCGCGATGCCTGGGAGTGGTCATGGCGGATCATCGGGACCGATGTGTTGTACGAGACCCTCCGGTTCCCGAAGGGACGGCCCTCTCTCACGTTAACCGACTCGACCGGGAAGTTGTATGATATCTCTTCCGGCGAGATCAAACCGATGGGGAAAGACTATCCTGCGTACCTACCGGATGGCGGAGTCGCCTGTTACGTGGTCGAGGCAAAAGTGCGGGACGACTGGCTTCCTGGCTACTACACCCCGCGTATTCTCTATTGGCTTGATCAGCATGCATTCTATCCCTTGCGTATTGAAGAGTACGACCGCGAAGGCAAACTCATTTTCATCGAGACCCGGGTGGCAGAACACCGGAACCCTGCGCTGCAAGAGCGTGGCTATGGTATGCAACTCGATTTGTACTGGGACATGACCACCGATCTGATGACCTATTCCACCCATGACGGTCATCAACTCCGCGAGTGGACTGAGGAGGACAAGAAAGCCTACTTCAATCCTGATTTCCTCCGGCGCGTGTGGTTTATCGGTGGGGTGAAGAGTCAAGCGGAGATTCACACGCCGGAAGAATTCTTTCTCCGTCCGGCATTATTCGAGGAGAAATTCCCCGGCGAGCGGAAGATCAGCTTACCGCCAGATCTCCGCGCACGTATTGACGCACAGGAGAAGGCGAGACAGTTGGTGTTTAGTGAAGAGCGAGCGGAGCAGTGAGAGAAAGCTTGAGACGGGAGATGGAGACAGAGAAGAGAAACGGAGTGTGCTTCGGTGTAATATAGGACCTCACCATGACAGATTTCCTTAGTTGGTAGCGATCCCTGGGCCTGGATCGCTACGCTCAAGTTTTTGCTGACAACGACGTTGATCTCGACGCGCTCCGGTTGCTCAACGACAAAGAACTGCAAGAGTTAGGCGTCTCGCTCGGACACCGCAAGAAGCTCCTGAAAGCGGTCGCTGAGCTTGCGGACAGTCCAACGAAAACCGAGAGCGAAACGGGGAAAAGGGGAAATGAGGCAACGGAGCAACGGAGAAGCGAGGCATTCGAACCGTTATCTCAACCCTCGGCTGGTGAGCGTCGCCAGTTGACGGTGATGTTCATTGACTTGGTGGGATCTACCACCCTCTCCCAACAATTGGACCCCGAAGAATACCATGCCCGAGTGCGCGCCTATCAGGTCGCCTGTGGTCAGATCGTTGCACAGTATGAAGGTCATATTGCCCAATACCTGGGGGATGGCGTGTTGGTGTACTTTGGCTATCCTCAAGCCCATGAGGAAGATGCCGTGCGGGCCGTGCGCAGTGGCTTAGAAATTGTGACGGCGGTCAATCAGCTGCCGTTTGTCCCGCCGCTACAGATCCGCATTGGGATTCATACCGGTTCAGTGGTGGTCGCTGAGATTGGTACGGGAATTCGTACAGAACACCTAGCGTTGGGCGAGACTCCGAACCTCGCGGCGCGGGTGCAAGGGCAAGCAGCGCCCAACACTGTAGTCATCAGTGGAGCCACCGAGCGGTTAGTGCGCGGCTTGTTCGATCTCCGAAGTCTGGGCGCGCAGGAATTGAAGGGCGTAACCACGCCGCTGACGCTGTATCACGTGGTACAGGAGAGTGCAGCCCGCAGTCGCTTTGAGGCGACTGTCCAAGCAGGGCTGACGCCCTTAGTCGGGCGCGAGCATGAGATCGCCTTGCTCTTGGAGCGCTGGCAGTTGGCGCGGGAGGACGAAGGGCAGGTGGTGGTGCTTTCCGGTGAGCCCGGTATCGGTAAAAGCCGGATCGTCAGTGCGCTGCTAGAGCAGCTGCCAACAGATGGAGTGAACACCCTCCGCTTTCAGTGTTCGCCCTACCATGTCAACAGCGCCTTTTATCCGATCATCGATAACTTTGAACGCGCTCTGAAGTTTGGTCGCGACGAGTCAGCGGAGTCCAAGCTCGATAAGCTCGAAGCGCTGGTGGTGGAACATTATGGACGCCCGCTCGAAGATGGGCGTTTCCTTGCGGCGATGTTGTCCATTCCGTGTGAGACGCACTACGGGGCGATCTCTATGACCCCGCAGAAACACAAGGACGAGACGCTACGCTCGTTGGTCGACCTCACGGAAACGATCGCCGGGAAGCACCCCAGCGTGGTGCTGTTCGAGGATGCGCACTGGGCTGATCCCACGAGCTTGGAAGTGCTCGATCTGTTGATCGACCGCGTGCGCACCACGCCGCTGCTGTTCGTGCTCACCCACCGGCCTGAGTTTCCATCGCGATGGTCTCGACACGACCATGTCACGGCGATGAATCTCTCGAAACTCACTCGCGCGCAAAGCCGTGCAATCGTTACTAAGCTCACCAACGGCAAGGCGCTCCCCGCCGAGCTGCTGGGGCAGATTCTGGCCAAGACCGATGGGGTGCCGCTATTTGTGGAAGAACTTACCAAAGCCATTCTCGAATCGGGCGCACTCACCGAAGCCAGTGAGTACTATGAATACTCCGGGAACGCTCACTCTATCACGGTCCCTGCCACCTTGCGGGACTCGCTGATGGCGCGCCTGGATCGGCTTGGGGCCGCGAAAGAGATTGCCCAGATCGGTGCAGCCATCGGACGAGAGTTTAGTTACACCCGTCTGGCCGCTGTGGCGTCCATGCCAAAGTCTGCGCTTGATGATGCGCTCGAACAGCTGACTGACTCCGGTCTCACATTCCGGCGTGGCAATCCACCCGAAGCGACCTATACTTTCAAACACGCACTGGTGCAGGATGCGGCCTACGACTCGCTGTTGAAAAGCCGACGGCATGAGCTGCACGCCACGATTGCCCAGGTGCTTGAAAGAGATTTCCCACAAACTATTACCACTAGAACCCGAGCCGCTGGCGCATCACCTAACGGTGGCAGGGCAAGGTGCGGCGGCGATTCCGTTTTGGCAACAAGCGGGTATGCTAGCATTGAAACGCGTTGCGCTGAACGAAACGATTACACACCTGAACCAGGGAATGGAGTTGATCGTTACGCTGCCGCCGTCACCGGAGCGCAACAGGCAAGAAGTGGAGCTGCGCATTCTCCTTGGTACGGCCTGGATGGCGCGCAAAAGCCACGGAGCGCCGGAGGTGTGGACCAGTCTCCACCCGGCGCTAGGGTTGGCCAAGTCTCTCAGCCGCCGCGAGGCGTTCCTGCCAATCTACTACGGCCTATGGGTCAATGTGATGCTCCAGGGCCGCGTTGCTGAGTCATTGGACTGGGCCAATGAAACGCTGGCTATGGCAGAAGCCAGCGACGATTCAGACCTGTTGCTCGTGGCACACCAGGCGGCATGCTGTACCTACTTCTATCGAGGAGATGTAACCCAGTCCCACGTGCACGGTGACCGAGTGCTGGTGCTCTACAGCGAGGAGCAGCACCGCCACCTCGCCGACCTCACGAACCAGGACTCGAAAAGTGTGGTCGGCCTGGTCCTTTCCCTAGACACCTGGATGTTGGGCTATCCGGATCGTGCGACGCAGATGCTCCAGACCACCGATACGCACGCTCGTAGGCGTGGCCACCCTTTCGACCTCGGCTGGGTGCTCACCCTGGGCTGTTGGCTTTGGGATTTCCGTTGCGCACCAGCGTCCATGCTGGTGCGGGTTGAGGAGGCTGAGTGGCTGGGCCGAACGCACAGTTTGCCGTTTATCTCGGAAGTGATGGCGCAACTTTGGAAGGGTGTTGCGTGGCTACGGTCTGGGCGCCTCGCCGAGGGTATTGCGCAGCTGCGGGGGGCACTGGAAAGGTGGGACGCACACGGAGTCGAGACTATGGTGCCGTACTATCGAGCAGTCCTGGCCACAGGTCTGGCGTTGAGCGGTGATCTCGCGGGCGGCTTGCGGTTGATCGAAGAGAGTCTCAGCCAGATTGCGCGACCAGGCTGGGAAGAACGTTGGCGCCTAGCTGAAGTCCTACGGCTCAAGGGCGAGCTGATGCTCTGCGCGGGCGAAAAAGGGAAAAGGGGAAAAGGCGAAGAGGCGAACTTTCCAGATCCTAAATCCCAAATCCTAGATCCTGAGTCAGAAGCGGAAGGGTGTTTTCTACGGGCGATTGAGGTCGCGCAGAGCCAACAGGCCAAATCATGGGAACTGCGCACGGCCACAAGTCTCGCGCGGTTGTGGCAACAGCAAGGCAAGCACCACGAAGCACGCACCATGTTGTCCGAGGTTTACAACTGGTTTACGGAAGGGTTTGAGACGAAAGACTTGCAAGAGGCGAAAGCGTTGATGGAAGAGTTGAGTCATTGAGTGACGACAGTGTTAAGTTTATCAATGGCCCGATCGCCTGCTGACCTAACGAGGTAATGCCTGATGATTCAATACAAAAGACTGGCAAGAGGTTTGCGCTGGCCGAGTCTTGCTCCCGTAGTGGGATCATGCTAAGGTCAGCCCGTGCGAGTTATTTCTGTGAAAACGCTACGTGATTTCTGGACTAAATATCCTCAAGCCGAAATACCACTACGGGCTTGGTACGCGCAAGCAAGCAGAGCTGCCTGGACTGATCCCGCGCAAATCAAAACCGCGCACCGTAACGCAAGTTTTCTGGCCAACAACCGTGTTGTTTTCAGTATCAAGGGCAACGATTGTCGCTTGGTTGTTGCAGTTCACTATAACCGACGGATGATGTTTATCCGCTTTGTCGGCACCCATAGAGAATACGATCGAATTGACGCCCAAAATATTTGAGGTAACGCAATGGAACTACGCCCCCTAAAGACCAAACGAGATTATCTTGCGGCGCTTAAGGAAGCCGAGGCGCTCTGGGACGCGCCTGAAGGATCGAAGGAAGGAGATCGGCTAGAGGTTCTTACGCTACTGATTCAGGCCTACGAAGCAGCTCATTACCCGATTCCAGACCCTGATCCAGTAGAGTTTCTTTTGCACGTGATGGAGGCACGCGCGATGACGCGTAAGGATCTTGAGCCGTATATTGGTTCGCGCGCACGCGTTGCAGAAGTGCTTAATCGTGTACGTCCTCTGACGCTCGAAATGATTCGGCGTCTTTCGGAAGGCCTCAGTATTCCGGCTGAAGTGTTGATTCGCAAGTATGAACTTAAGAATGCTGCGTGACATGAACATAACGTGGTTCCGAAATTGTTCTCAGTGCCGTTGGTTCGAAGGATATTGATTATGACCGAATCAGTTTTGTTGATCGAAAGAAACGAAGGAATTGTGACACTCACCCTGAATCGTCCTCACGCCATGAATGCATTGTCGTATGAATTGCGGCAGGAAATTGTGAAAGCTTTTTCGGATCTGCAAAGTGATTCCGACACTCGGGTGGTTATTCTGACTGGCGCGGGAAAAGCCTTTTGTGCTGGATTAGATCTGAAGGAGCTAGAGCAAACGGGGTTACCTTCAAGTGGTGCACGTGACGCGGTCGGCGGTGAAAATGACATTATTTGGGCAATGGCCCAATATGATCGTCCTATTATTGGTGCCATCAACGGATTTGCTATCACTGGTGGTTTCGAACTGGCACTGGCGTGCGATATGTTAATTGCTTCCAGTAACGCAAAATTTGCCGATACGCATGCCCGGGTAGGGGCAATGCCTGGTTGGGGCTTAAGTCAAAAGCTCTCTCGTCTTATTGGAATATTCCGTGCGAAGGAACTCTCACTTACCGGCAACTTTCTATCTGCGGAGCGAGCCGAGGCCTGGGGATTGGTCAATCGGGTTGTAGCTCCGGAAGAACTCTTACCCACCTGTCGTGCGTTAGCAGAAGACATCTTGTCGTGTGTGCCCGAAATGGTGCGGAATCTGAAACGTGTCATTGACACTGGATACTCCGCTTCATTGGGCGATGCCTTACAAATTGAACATGAGGCCTGGCGAGAACATAGTCGAACAGTAACGCCTGCAGTGCTTGCTTCGCGAAGAGCTGCAGTGCAACAGCGAGGACGTTCGCAAAGCTCTTAATCTGCTTGTCGCTCTCGGACCCATAACAACGGGTTCGAGAAGATTCCCAGGCTGAAAAATGTTTTTTTTCTCTTACGTAAAAATCTGCCTTTCGGTGGGGTATTTAGTGAATTCTGTCCCTTGCCTAGATGGCTCGTCTATAGTAGGGTCTTTTCTGTATCTTTTTCCGGGCGTGGACGGAAGACCGAGCTCCTCAAAAAACCTCTTCTTGCAAGCTTCCAAAGTTGTTTCTGCGGACCAAGATGGTAGTGGTAGCACAATTCTTGAGGATGATTGCCTGAGTACAAAGGAAAGTTTGCTATGTCACGTCTCGCCGTCTTATTCCTGGTATTTCTTGGATTCCTTGAGGGCGAGAAATCTGTTTTGGCCGGGCTCATCAATGAGATACCTGACCTCCCTGCACGGACGTGGGAAGAAGAAGATGTGTATCCCTGTTGTCGGTTGGATACTGCGGCGTTTCCTGGCATCGGTACTTTTCACTTTACCAACCGTTTGCATCAATCTTTTCTTGCCTGGTGGGGGAACGATGTCGCGTGGTGGAGTCGGAAGGAGCCGGGCGAGGTTGGGGATCGGATTGTCGTGGATCTACTAGGGCTGACCGGTGTTGTACCTTCGAGTGACCGTACAGAAGAGAAAAGTATTTCACAAGTCGAAGACCCGGCGTCGGCACAGATGCACGTTGTTGAGTGGGGTGAAGGGGTTGAGCAGGGGCAACGAATACTAGTGCAGGCGTTAACCCCAGGGAGAACCTCTGCCTCTCTTGCACCAACTTCGGCTGGAACGTACCGTGCGACATTGGTGCGTAAAGAAGAACCTGCTATGAGGCCTGAGCCTGTCTCTACAGGAGATCCAGTGCCTGAGGCTGTCTACCTGCTGTTGGTCGGGGCCGGACTGATTGGATTTGGCATGCTATGGAATCGCTATAGACGAGCCTAGTGTCGTGTCTCGGTACCGGTTCGGAGAACTTAGCTAACAGGCCTGTTTTGTCTTGTGTTCTTTCTCTACTGATGCGGCTCTCGTTTCCTGCCTAGACAATATGCCCCTTGCTCACTATTCTTTTCACCATCTTCTACAAGGAGGTGGATCATGCCAGCACGGAAGCCGGAAGAGTGCGATCTGCTGTTGGGGGAAGCGCTCAACCGTGGGGATATCGAGGCGGCGCTCGCTTTGTATGAACCAATGGCTGCCTTTGTTCAAGAACCGGGAAAAGTCGTGATCGGCCATGCAGGAGTCCGAGAGGCGATGAATGGCTTCTTGGCACTCAAGCCACGGTTAACGATTGAAGTGCATGCGGTACAAAATGGTGGTGGTGACATTGCACTATTACAATCGAAATGGAGTCTGACCGGTACGGGTGCGGATGGAAAACCGCTGTCGATGTCCGGGAATGGTGTTGAAGTGGTCCGCCGTCAGGCTGATGGCACTTGGAAGTTTATCATCGATAATCCAAACGGATAAGCTGTTCGGGATGGCCTGACGGGTACACTTGCCCAATAGCAAGAGTACGATAAGTGGCGGGTTGTATGCCTTTGCCTGCCACTTTGCTTCTGCATTCTCATTATGACGTGGCTCAGAGAAATTGATGGTATCGCCCGACGGAAAACCTTAGCGCAAGAGCATGGGGGACCTGAAGCGGTCGCGCGGCAGCATGCCCAAGGACGCTTGACGATCCGTGAGCGTGTCGCAGCGCTTGTTGACGCTGACTCGTTTCGCGAACAAGGACCTATTGCGGGACATACAGAGACTGATGACAACGGGGAGTTGCGGGCGTTTACTCCTGCGAACTACGTGCTTGGTTTCGCCAAGATTGATGGTCGCCCTTGTGTTGTTGGTGGTGAGGATTTCACCCTGCGTGGCGGTTCACCTTCTCCCGCCGGGTTGCGTAAGAGTGTGGCAATTGAGGATTTGGCGTGGCGATATCGCGTCCCGCTCATCCGTTTTCTTGAGGGTGGGGGCGGAAGTGTCCCACGCGCAGGGAGTAAAGGTGGGGGAGAGGGGGGTGAGTCAGCCACTGCGACTCCGCGCTTCTTGTCAATTATGCAAGTCATGAGCACAGTACCGGTCGTTTCGGCTGCCGTTGGGCCGGTTGCTGGTTTACCTGCAGCGCGGTTAGTGGCTTCGCATTTCTCGATTATGACGCAACACACTGCGCAAGTCATGATTGGTGGACCCGCATTAGTAGAACGTGCTTTCGGTCGTACGATTACGAAAGAAGAACTATAGGGACGCTACAGCAAGATATGGAGCAGTTAAAATGAGAGCGACGGAGTCCGGTCCTCTCTCCCCTGGCGGGAGAGAGCTAGAGAGAGGGGGCCTGAGTGCCGTTCACCCTCTCCTGGGTCCTCTCCCATCAAGGGAGAGGAGCACACGAAAAGTGCGCACAATCCATATCTTGGGGTGTTTTCCCTATAGGTGGTCCACACGTGCATTTGGCGAGTGGTGTCGTGGATAATGTCGCCGAAGATGAAGCCGAGGTCTGTCGGCAGATTCGTCGCTTTCTTAGCTACCTGCCTCCCAACGTGTGGGAGGCAGCGCCAGTTATGCCCGGTGAGGATGACCGCAATCGTCAGGCGGAGGAACTCCTGTCGATTATTCCTCGCAATCGCCGACGAGCATATGCGATGCGACGGGTAATTGACAGCGTTGTGGACCGAGAATCATTTTTCGAGTTGGCGCCGTTGTATGGACCCTCGCAGATTACTGGTCTTGCCCGGCTGAATGGACAAGCAGTAGGAATCTGGGCCAATGACCCACAGTGGTACGCAGGAGCGATGACGGCGGATGGAGCACAGAAAGTGAGAAGATTTGTTGATTTGTGTGATACCTTCCATTTGCCAATTGTCTGCTTTGTCGATGAGCCAGGCTTTATGATTGGCCCAGAAGCGGAAGCGACAGCGACGATCCGGTATGGCACTGCAACGCTCTTTGCGGTGATGCAGTCCACAGTGCCGTGGGCATCGGTCATTGTTCGCAAAGTGTACGGTGTGGCCGGGGCGGCACACTTCGGGCCCGGCGCGATGGTGTTTGCCTGGCCCTCAGCCGAGAGTGGCGCCTTACCGCTTGAAGGTGGTGTCGCTGTTGCCTATCGCCGCGAGATTGCCGCCGCCCCTGACCCAGGCGCTAAACGGCGGGAGATTGAAGAGCGGATCGCTAGTCAACGTAATCCCTATGCCCGTGCCGAGGCGTTTGGTGTGAATGATTTAATTGACCCTCGGCATACACGACCCGTACTCTGTGATTGGATCGATTGGATTCAACCGCAGCTACAAGCACATCGCGGGCCACGGGCGTATACGGTGCGGCCGTAGTTCACCTAGAGGAGTAAGGTAACCTGGCTTTGCCATTTCTCGCCTGAAAGGTCGAATGGTGTTACCGGTACTGATCATCGACGACGAAAAGAATATCCGCGCCACTCTCAGGATGTGTCTGGAGAGTATGGGATGCCAGGTGACCACGGCTGCTTCAGGACCAGCGGCGCTGGCAGCTCTCGCCCGCCAGTCGTTTGATTTAGCATTTCTCGATCTGCGTCTTCACGACACCAATGGTTTGGATCTCCTCCCCCACCTGCTGTCTGAGAGTCCAAACTTAGCCGTTGTGGTCATCACCGCGTATGCGGCGTTCGAGACCGCTGTTGAAGCTATCAAACGAGGCGCAGCAGATTATCTGCCCAAACCGTTTACTCCCGCTCAGATTCGTCATGTGGTTGAGCAGACCAGGGCGCGACAGGTCCTGAGGCATCGTCTTCAGAATGTCGAAGGGCAATTGCATGAGTCTGTTCCTGAGATTGATCTAGAAACAACCGCGCCAATCATGCGTATCGTGCTCGACACGGTTATGCGGGCCGCGAAGGCCGAAGCGACCGTCCTCTTGCACGGCGAAAGTGGCACCGGCAAAGGAGTCCTGGCCCGGATGCTGCACATGAATAGTCCGCGAGCTGCTGGTCCGTTCGTGGTCGTGAATTGTCCGACCCTCTCCGCGGAGTTACTGGCAAGCGAGTTGTTCGGCCATACCAAAGGAGCGTTTACCGGCGCCATTCGCGATCAAACGGGGCGTGTGGAAGCTGCCCAGGGAGGAACATTGTTGCTCGATGAAATTGGAGAAATTCCCCCTGAGTTACAGGCCAAATTGCTCCGCTTCCTGCAGGACCGAGAATTTGAACGAGTCGGCGAGACCAAAACACGACGCGCTGATGTGCGAGTGCTCGCGGCGACGAATCGAAATATTGAGGCAGATGTGAAGGCTGGCCGCTTTCGTGAAGATCTTTGGTATCGCCTCAATGTCATTGAAATTCATGTCCCGCCTTTACGCGAGCGTCGGGAAGATATTGTACGATTGGCAAACCGGTTCCTCGCCTTTTTTGCCCGTACAGCAGGGCGGTCAGGTCTGGAGTTTTCGAGACCCGCAGAGACGGCATTGTTGGCGTATTCTTGGCCTGGCAATATACGTGAGCTACGGAATACCATAGAACGCGCAGTGATCCTCTGGCCGCCACAGGTGATCGAACCGCAAGCGTTCCCGCACGTTATTGCTACGCATGGTGTTGCAGATCCACTACTCGGTGGGGACTACACGTTGGAAGTCATTGAAAGGGAGCACGTCCTACGAGTACTGGCGCGCGTTTCGGTGTTTGAAGAAGCTGCGCGAATTCTTGGTATTGATGGGTCAACGTTATGGAGGAAGAGAAAAAAATATGAGGAGGAATTGGAGTGAGGGAGGAGAGTCAGCTCACTGTCAAGTGCATTTACTTCTAGAGTGCAGGCGGCGGTAGCGCATTTGCTGCGTGTGTCACTGGGACTGTGAACCAAAACGTACTCCCGCGTCCGACTTCGCTCTCGACGCCAATCTCGCCGCCGTGGGCCTCGACAATCTCTTTGGCGATGGAGAGCCCCAATCCCGCGCTGCCGCCCGACGCGCCGGGAACGCGGTAAAATTTCTCAAACACCTGCTGCAGATACTCGTGCGGAATTCCTTCGCCTGTATCGGCCACTTCAAAACGCACGGCGTTACTGGCCAGCCTCGCGCGGACTTCAATCCGCCCTCCGGCTGGAGTGTGACGAAGAGCGTTGGTCAACAGATTGGCGAAAACAATTTGCACCCGCTCGCGGTCGACCAAAATATCGCCAGCTTCGGGATAAATGACCGCTTCGAGCTGTACCTCTCGTTCCACCGCCGTGGCAAGGTGTGCTTCAATCGCCGCCTCGACCAGGGAGGGAATCGCGGTTGGGAGTGGGTGCAGCTGTATGCGTCCCGCCTGCAGGCGCGCGAGATTAAGCAGCTCATCGACGATGGTTTGTAAACGTTCACAGTCTTCACGCGCGGCGTACAGCAGGTCTGCTTGCTTTTCGGTAACCGGACCGGCGGTTTCCTCCAGGCACAAATGGATCGCCATTCGTAATGACGTCAACGGGGTGCGAAACTCATGCGCGACCGTGGCGACCAGGTCATTCTTGAGTTCGTCAAAACGATGCAGCTTCGTGACGTCTTGCAGGATCACTGTTGTTCCTGTGATTCCTCCCTGATCGGCGTAGACGGGCGTCGCTCTGGGCAGAAAATACCGATCGCCATCGGGGGCCGGAAAGCGCACCGCTTCCTCGAATCCTTTTGGCACGTATGGTCCTTTTCCTCTTAACACATGACTGTGCACTCGCTCTAAGACTGCACGAACATCTGAATTCACTGTGCTCAAAGGATCGGGCACATTCGGATCCAACACGAGAGCAAGCACCTCTTCGGCGGCGCGATTGACGCTCAGGATGGTGCCCTCGATAGCAAAGATCACCACTGGATCCGGCAGGCTATCGATGGCGGCCTGCGACGCTTGCTGCGTTTGGAGGAGTTCTCCTAAAGAGCTGCTACGATACTCACCGAGATGCTTCGCCATCGCATTGAAGTTGGCCGCGAGTTGGGCGATTTCATCGTTTCCCGGCAGGCTGACCCGCGCGTCGAAATCACCCTGCTCGAGCCGATGTACGGCTTGTGTCAGCACCGACAGCGGTCGCAGCAGCCGCTGGGTTAATGACGTGGAAGCTACAAGCCCAACGAGAAAGGCGCCAAGGGCGGCCGCGACCATGAGCGTATTCAGACGCTGAGCCGCTCTGCGGGCGCGTTCACTCTTTTGTACCATTGCATCTTGATTAATTACCAAGATCTCTTCCGCCGCGTCTTTGACTGAGAGGAACACTGGTCTCAGTGTCGCCAGATACGACGCTTGCAGTGCTGAGGTCTCCGTGCCAGTTCCGAACTGCGCAAATGCCTCTTGATACTGTTGCCAGAGTGCGCGCAGGCGCCCGAGCGCTTCCCGCTCACCTGGTTCGGTGACGTTTCCTTCCGCTACCTGGAGTTCGTTCTCGAATCGCTGTCGTTGGAGTGCGGCCTGCTGTAATCCGTCTTCCCCCTTACCTAGCAGCGAGAGTTGGACGACATCATCAAGGCGCTCAATCGCGTCTTTCATGCGCTGGGCGGCGAGAACACTGCGGTAGTTGTCCTGCAGGATCAACTGTGAATACGCGCCCAAAGATGACGTCGCGAGCACGGCCAGGATGCCAACCAACGCCAGCCCTAAACCTAGTGGAGCTTGGACTAGGAGGAGTTTGGACCGAAAAGTCATGGGCGTCCCTCTTCGTCTTCAAAAGAGACAATGTAGAGATCAAACCCAGCCGCTTCCTTAACCATCCGGTTCACGAAAGAACGGCCCAACAGTTTTCGCCACCAGGACTGGGAAGAACGGCCGATGATAATGTGACTCACGCCATGCGCGCGGGCAAAGTCGATCAGAGCAGTGACAGGATCTCGAGACTGCAAACGCACCACCTCTGCCCCGAGTTCGCGCGCCTTCTCAATATTGGTATGTAGATGTCGCTGGGCTTCGGCGTCGATGCGCAGTGGCGCCTCCCCTGGGGTTTCGACGTAAACAACAAACCAATCCGTGTTCAGTCGGCCAGCCATGCGCGAGCCGCGTCTGAGCAAGGTTGCCGCTCGCGGCGAGAACGACGACATGCAGACCATCACGCGGTCATGAGAGCCTAGCCGTCTCGGTTCTTCACCAAGACGGCGTTGTATGACATTTGAACGATCCAGGCTTTCCGCCACTTCGCGAAGCGCCAGTTCGCGCAAAGGAGACAGTTTCTCCTCTTTGAAGAAATGCTCCAGCGCCACGGAGATCTTGTGCGGATCATAGATTTTGCCGGCCTTTAAGCGCTCCAGTAAGTCTTCCACCGCCAGGTCAAGGTTCACAACTTGGTCCGCTTGTTTCAGAAATGTATCTGGCACAGTTTCGCGGATTACCACATCAGTGGCGCGCTCGACCAAGTCTTTCAAACTCTCTAGATGTTGCACATTAAAAGCAGCGATTACGTTGACGCCAGCTTCGAGAATTTCGAAAATATCTTGATAACGCTTGGGGTTACGAGAGCCTGGGACATTGGTGTGTGCAACCTCATCGACAATCGCCACCTGAGGGCAGCGTGCGAGGACGGCGTCGAGGTCCATTTCTTCCGCTATCAGACCACGGTACTCAACGCGACGCCGTGGAATGACCTCTAATCCTTCAATTAACTCTGCGGTTTCGGCGCGCCCATGGGTTTCGATAAAGGCGAGCACCACATCGACTCCACGTTTCTTAAGCTCGTGGGCCTCTTCGAGCATGCGATACGTTTTCCCAACGCCCGCCGCAAAGCCGATGTAGACCTTAAGCCGTCCACACTTGCCGCGCTCGACCAGTTCGAGGAAATCTTCGGCACGCCGGCGCTCAGGGATCATTTCACGGCTCTTTCCGCTTTCCACGATACCACGCAAGATAGCGCGTTTGCCGGCGACGCCAAAACCACTCTTCTATACTCATCCAGAGGGCCAGGCAGAAGAACATTCCCCAGAGCCCCAGTGCAAATACTCGCATGCCCATCGGAAGGAGAGACGGCCAAGCCGCGTCCAGCCAAACAAGCACACTGACAACCACGAGCAGGTGCACGGAAAAGGACCGCGCTGCGCTTATGCGCTCATACGTATAGTGCGCCTCAAGGAGGTCCCGCAGCTTCGAGTCATCAGGATCACGGTCTCTATCAAGAGTGATTTCTACCATTTTTCGGCAAAGCGCTCCGCATTCATCATAAATACACAGTGCTCTGGACGCGAACTTCGCCAGCAAAGGTCTTTCGCTTTGTTAGTCTGCTGTACTGCCATCCTGCGCTTGTACCGGAGCCGGGCGGCCGAACTGACGATCAAGAGCCAGGTTGACCAGCAACACGTTGACTCGCGGTTCACCGAGAAGTCCGAACGTTCTGCTTTCAGTATAGGCGTCAATCACTGTTTTCACACGCTCCGGCGCTACCCCACGAACGCTGGCAACACGCGGGATTTGCCAGACGATCGCTTGGGGAGAGAGGTGAGGATCAAGCCCACTGCCGGAAGTGGTCACGAGTTCAATCGGAACTGGCCCCGGCGCTCCCGGATTCTCTTCTTTGAGTCGCGCCAAATCTTGCACCACCCGATCTTGGAGCTTCTTGGAGGTCGGACCAAGATTGGAACCTGATGATGCGGCCGCATCATAGCCATTACCGGCAGCCGAAGGTCGGGGCTGGAAGTAGGCGGGGTTAGTAAACCCCTGGGCAATGAGCTCGGAGCCCACGACCTGCCCGCGTTCATCAGTGACTAGACTTCCGTTGGCTCGCCAGGGAAACAGGATCTGAGCAAGACCGGTAATCACATAGGGATAGATGATTCCTGTCAGGACGAGCGTGACGACGGTCGTTCGCAAGGCAATGATCAGCGTTTTGTGCATATGGAACACTCCTTACACTAAGCCAATAGCGGCCAGTAGCATGTCAATAAGCTTGATCCCCACAAAAGGTGCGATGACGCCTCCCACTCCATAGATGAGGAGCGACCGCGCCAGCAACGGCCCCGCACCCAGGGGACGATACTGCACGCCACGCAGTGCCAGCGGGATCAGCGCAATGATGATCAGCGCGTTAAAAATGACCGCCGACAGAATAGCACTCTCTGGTGAAGTCAGGTGCATGATGTTGAGTGGAGCAATCTCCGGAAAGACGCCCACGAAAAGGGCAGGGATGATGGCGAAATACTTGGCGACGTCGTTAGCGATCGAGAAGGTGGTCAGCACCCCACGGGTCATCAGTAACTGCTTGCCGACCTCAACGACCTCCAACAGTTTCGTAGGATTTGAGTCGAGATCCACCATGTTCCCAGCCTCTTTGGCCGCTTGGGTACCAGTGTTCATGGCGACGCCAACATCGGCTTGAGCAAGCGCAGGCGCGTCATTGGTGCCGTCTCCAGTCATAGCTACCAGCTTGCCTTTGGCCTGCTCTTCTTTGATAAGGCGCATTTTTGCCTCAGGTGTCGCTTCGGCCAGAAAGTCATCCAGGCCGGCCTCGCGGGCGATGGCCGCCGCCGTACGCGGGTTGTCTCCGGTAATCATGACGGTGCGGATGCCCATCGCGCGGAAACGTTCGAAACGCTCACTGATGCCACCTTTCACCACGTCTTTCAAATGAATAACACCGAGCACGCGGTTTCCGTCGGAGACCGCGAGAGGGGTGCCGCCGCTGTCGCTAATCCCATGGGTGACGGCTTCAACCTCGGTCGGTACGCTGCCGCCGATTGACTTAACATGTGTCATAATCGCATCGACTGCGCCCTTGCGCACGATGCGCCCGTTGAGGTCACAGCCACTCATGCGCGTCTGTGCACTGAAGGGAATGAAGTGGGCGCCGATCTCGTGCACTTCGCGCCCACGCAACCGGTAGCGCTCTTTGGCTAGCACGACGATTGAGCGGCCTTCCGGGGTCTCGTCGGCGAGGCTGGCCAACTGGGCGGTATCGGCTAGTTCTTCGATGCGCGCCCCACCGACCGGGATAAACTCGGTCGCCATGCGGTTGCCCAGCGTGATGGTACCAGTCTTGTCCAGAAGCAAGGTGTCAACATCACCCGCTGCTTCTACGGCTCGACCACTCACCGCTAGGACGTTTTTGCGCAGTAAGCGATCCATGCCGGCGATGCCGATGGCAGAGAGTAGCCCGCCAATTGTCGTAGGAATCAAACAGACCAGCAGGGCCACAACCACCGTAGTGGACAGCCGGACTTCAGAATACAAAGCGAACGGCACCAGCGTTACGCAGGCGAACAGGAAGACGAGAGTGAGACCAGCGAGCAAAATGTTGAGCGCGATCTCGTTGGGCGTTTTCTGTCGTTCTGCCCCTTCTACTAATGCAATCATGCGATCTAGAAAGGATTCACCAGGATCTGCCGTGATGCGCACGACAATGCGGTCGGACAGGACTTTCGTGCCCCCAGTTACAGCAGACCGGTCCCCGCCACTTTCGCGAATGACCGGCGCTGACTCGCCGGTAATAGCGGATTCATCGACCGAGGCGATGCCTTCAATGACTTCCCCGTCACCGGGAATGAGTTCCCCGGCTTCGATGACGACAATGTCGCCCTTGTGCAACGTTGACGCCGGTACGCGTTCTTCCCGTTTCCCGTTCACCAAACGGCGCGCGGTAGTTTCCCTGCGCATCTTGCGCAGCGTCGCTGCTTGGGCCTTGCCTCGCCCTTCGGCTACCGCTTCAGCAAAGTTGGCAAACACGATGGTGAACCACAGCCACATGCTGACGGAGGCGGTGAACCACAACGGCTGTGCCCCAGGCGTCGGCGCGACGACATCGCGCAGCAAGATGAGGCTGGTAACCACGCTGCCGATCTCGACTACGAACATGACTGGGTTCTTCATCACGTTCTGCGGCGCCAGCTTGCGGAAGCTTTCCCAGACCGCCGGCTCTACGATTTCAGGATCAAACAGTGAGAGTTCTCTCTTCATGGAGTCTGCCATATTAATAAACCTTTCCGGCCTGGGCCACAAAGTGCTCGACGATCGGCCCCAGCGACAGGACTGGGAAGAACGTTAACGCCCCAACGACAAAAACCACACCGACCAGAAGAACGATGAAGAGGGTTCCGTTCGTCGGGAAAGTTCCCGGCCCCGCCGGGACCACTTTCTTGCCCACCATCGATCCTGCGATCGCCAGGACAGGCACGATCATCAAAAAGCGGCCAGCCAGCATCGTGAGCCCCTGAGTCACATTGTACCAGGGGGTATTGGCGTTCAGCCCGGCGAAAGCAGACCCGTTGTTGCCCGCAGCACTGCTGTAGGCGTAGAGGATTTCGCTGAGCCCGTGCGGGCCGTTGTTATTCAGAGAGGACACACCATACGGTGTCACAGCCGACCACGCAGTGAAGTAGAGGATCAACAGCGGAAAGATCAACACATAGAGCATCGCCAGCTTCACCTCCCGGGCTTCGATCTTCTTGCCCAAGTATTCGGGAGTGCGGCCGACCATCAGACCGGCGATGAAGACAGCAATCAGGACAAAGATCAACATGCCATAGAGCCCTGCACCGACACCGCCAAAGACGACTTCACCGAGTTGGATGTTGACCAGCGGTACAAGCCCACCCAGCGGCGTGTAACTATCGTGCATCGAGTTAATCGACCCATTCGACGCAGCAGTCGTGGCCACTGCCCAGGTCACGGAGTTGGCGATGCCGTACCGCACCTCCTTGCCCTCCATGTTCCCGGCAGTCTGATCGACTGCGAGGCTCTGCAGCGCCGGGTTGCCGGCCGCCTCATAATGGTAGGCAGTTACCACACCGACAAGAAAAAACACGGCCATGGCAGCAAACAGCGCCCACCCTTGTTGCTGGTCTCGCGCCATACGGCCGTACATGTAGGTCTGGGCTGCTGGGATGACGAGAATCGCCACCATTTCTATGAAATTTCCTAGCGGGGCCCCTCCTTCAAAAGGATGCGAGCTATTGACATTGAAGAAACCGCCTCCGTTGGTGCCCAGCTGTTTGATCGCGATCTGTGAGGCCGTTGGCCCCATCGCTAGCGTCTGCTTTGCTCCTTCCAGCGTTGTCAGCTCCACGTAGGGTGAGAAGTTTTGGAGCAATCCCTGGGAGACCAGCACCAATGCCAGGGGAATACAGATAGGCAATAAGAGGTATACCGTTGCTCGGATCAGATCGACCCAGAAATTGCCGAGCGTGCGCGTGTCACCGGACCGCGCGTGGTATGTCAGTCCACGAGCGATGGCCAGCATGACACCGATGCCGGCGGCTGCCGAGATGTAGTTGTGCCAGGCGAGTCCCGCCATCTGGGTCAGATAGCTCATTGTCGTTTCACCACTGTAGGCCTGCCAGTTCGTGTTGGTAGTGAAGCTCGCTGCGGTGCCGAATGCGAGATCCGCCGGGACAGGGCCGAGATGCTGTGGATTCAACGGGAGGACATGCTGCAGCCGCTCAATGGCATACGTCACTAGCATTGTGACGCCGCTGAAGAAGAGCAGCGCCAGGGTATACTCTGTCCACTTTTGCTGCTCCTTGGGATCAATCCCGCAGAGCCGGTACAGCACACGCTCTATCGGGCCAAAGAAGCGCGGCAGGGGTTGCCGGTCCCCTTCGAAGACGCGGACCATATAGATGCCCAGCGGCTTGGTCAGCGCCAGGATCACTACAGAGTACAGAAGAATTTGTAACCACCCAATTGCCGACATCATTACCCCCTAGAGCTTCTCCAATATGAGAAGCCTTCTTACAAACGAGAACCAACTGTTTGTCAGCCTTATTCTGCTAAAACTGCTCCGGCCACAGGAGCGCATAGACTAAGTAGCCCATTAACAACACCGACAAGATACCGCCAACGACGTATTCCAGTTCCATAATTCCTCCTCTTACAAACGATCACAGCCACAGGCATACACCCAGGCGACGAAGAAGAAAGATAAGGTGACGAGAATAAACGTGCTATCCTCCATGGACCTCTCCTTTCGCGAAGCTACTCAGGGGTCACATAAAGTGCAATATGCGTGCCACGTGCAGGAACAGAGAAATTGCAAGGAAATCAGCGACTTTAGAAGTCCCTAAAATAAGCTCTCCTTGCAACTTGCAAAGGTGAGAAAGAGGCGAGCTTGAGAAATGCAATATGGTGGGAAAAGCCAGCCGTGCCCTGAAATACTAATTGCAAACGAATTAGTGGCAGATTAGTAATTTGTCCTCTGTGGCCAATCTGTCCGGGAAAGTCTCACAACTCTCCCGGTATCCTATTAGTATTGGTTCCTCTCCTGTTACCGAGAACGATTACCTACACCGCAATCACAATCTTCCCAAAGTGGGCGGCACTCTCCATAAGTTTGAGTGCCTCGCGAGCCTCGCTGAAGGGAAATATCCGGTCGATGACTGGTTTGGTCTTGTGGATCGCCATCGCACGATTCATGTCCTCGAACATTTCGCGCGAGCCGACGTAGACTCCTTGTAAACGAATGCCTTTCATCAACACTGGCATGGGATCAATCTGACCGCCACGGCCGCTGAGAATGCCGATCAATCCCACCGTGCCACCGACCCGGGTCGCTCGTAATGAACGTTCGAGCGTACCGGCACCGCCGACTTCGGAGACGTGATCGACACCGACCCCGTTCGTGAGCTTTAGCACTTCCTTATCCCAATCCGACGTAGTTTTGTAATTGATCGTGGCCCAGGCTCCCAGTTGCTTGGCGCGGGCAAGTTTCTCGTCACTGCTCGAGGTGATAATTACCCGTGCGCCAGCCATGACCGCGAATTGCAAGGTAAAAATCGACACACCACCTGTGCCCTGCGCTAACACCGTATCTCCAGCCTTAAGGTTGCCTTTGGGGAACAGGTCTTGCCAGGCGGTGACTGCAGCACAGGGCAGGGTGGCAGCGTCTTCGTAGGTCATATAGTCGGGAATGAGCACGACGCCGTCTTCACTCAGCACAACTTGCTCGGCGAGCGTGCCATCAAGAGCGCCACCAAGGGTGGAGTTGAAATGACGCGCGACAATATCGCCAGCAAGCCAGCTCTGAAAGAAAATTCCGGCAACGCGGTCGCCGGCCTTTACGCGCGTTACGTCTGGTCCGACTTTAATGACTTCTCCTGCACCATCAGAGCAGGGAATCAGTGGGGGTTTGATTCCCATGGCACCACCATGCTTGACGGTCATGAAGTCGCGGTAGTTGAGCGAAACCGCTTTGACCCGTACCACGATCTGCCCATGTCCAGGAGTTGGATCCGGACGGTCAGCCAATTTGAGATTATCGATGCCAAAGGAATCGCGGATTTCGTATACGTTCATGCGAGCCTCCTTCCTTATGTTCCGTTCTCTTGCTGTCTCCTTCGCTTGCAGAGAGAACCTGCGCTTCGCTCAGGGTGACGATCTTGTACTGTGGTGCAAATCTCAGCGTTTGCCAAGGTGGTGGTCCCTCTTTGGCATTCACCCTGTGGTATGCTAGCGTCGGCCAGCGAAAGAAATAAGGAGAAATGGTGCAATGGAGAAACGGGGAAATGGGTAGCCTCGGAAAGATCTGGCACTTTGCTATGTGGGCGCCCTTTTGACCATGTATCCATATTGACCGTTTTCCCCACGACCGAAGGGAGCAATCATGCCACGTACGTCGGACGCGATTGTGCAAGCACTGAAAGAAGCTGGAATTACGACAATCTTCGGTATTCCCAGTATTCATAATATCGGGCTCTATGATGCCATCCGTCGCGATGGGTCGTTTCGCCATATCGTATGTCGCCATGAGGCGGCAGCGACACATATGGCTGATGGGTATGCCCGTGCCAGTGGTGGTATCGGGGTGATTATTTCCTCAACCGGGCCGGGGGCGGGATTTACGCTCTCGGCTTTACAGGAAGCCTGGGGAAGTTGCTCGCCGGTGCTGATGATGACGTCGAACATTGAAGCCGGCAAGATTGGTCAAGGACTTGGAGTCCTGCATGAGCTTGAAGAACAGACCTCTCTTTTCCGTACGGTGACGAAAGCCACGTTCTCTCTGCGCGCCGGTGACGACCCGTATGCGACCATGAAGCAAGCGCTGAATCTGACTCGGAGCAATCGCCCGGGTCCGGTGTATATGGAAGTCCCGCATGATTTATGGGGCAACGAAGTGACAATCTCTCCTACCCCTCAGCGTGACAGCCAAGCCGTTCCGCTGCCTGCGCGTCTCGATGAGGCTGTCTCGTTGCTCCGCCGAGCGAAACAACCGGTACTCTTCATCGGTACGGATGCCGTGCGTGCCAATCTGTCGTCCGATATTACTGCGTTAGCTGAAACGTTGTCGGCTCCAGTTGTCGGGAGTACGGTAGCGAAGGGGGTCATCGCTGAAGACCATCCGTTGTCGTTTGGCAACGCGGCCCGACGCATGGTGGTGAAGGACATTGTACCGAACTGCGATGTGGCATTGGTTATCGGCACACGCCTACGGGAAGTCGATGCTAAACGGCGAGGGTTGGTCTTACCCGAACAAGTTATTCATGTTGATTGGGATGAGCGTTGGATTGGGAAAAACTTTCCGACAACCGTCCCTTTAGTGGGCGACATTCGCGCCATCGCGAAAGAACTGCGTCGTCAACTCGAAGGTGAGCCGTATACTGGACAACGGCAAGAACGTGTGGCCGAGTGGCGCAAGCAGACGGATGCAGAGGCGGCCCAGGTACGAAAAGAACTACACGAGGTGCGCTACCTCGATACTATTCGGCAGATTCTACCGCGCGACAGTATGCTCGTTGGCGATAACACCCAGCTGGCGTATTGGGCGGAGTATTTTTATCAGTCCTATCAGCCGAATGGCCTGATTGCTGCAAAAGGTTCAGGATTACTCGGATTTAGCTTCCCAGGCGCAATCGGTACTAAAGTCGCGCGTCCCAACAAACTGGTCGTGGGGATCATTGGTGATGGTGGTTTTATGTATACCGCCCAGGAGCTGGCGACCTGCGTGCGGCACAAGATTGGCTTTCCGTTGATCGTGGTGAACGATAATGCCTACGGGGTGATTGGCTATCTGCAACGCACGGCCTTTCAAGAAGAGTACGAAGCCCGACTGACGAATCCCGATTTTGTTAAATTTGCGAATGCCTTTGGCGTGGCTGCGACACGGGTAAACTCTCCCGAAGGTCTCGGCTCGGCCCTAGAAACAGCCTTAGCCTCGGGAGAGATGCACTTGATCGAATTGCAGACTACCATTGCTGCTCCTCCATTCGGAAAGTATTGAGTCGTTGGTTGACAGCAGCACGTCCTGCCCAGTATAGGAGCGCTGATACTGAGACAATTGTATAAGGAGGGGGTATGACTCATTTCTGGTACGTTGGCCTTGTATCCTTGAGCTTTTTGATGTTCGCAGGGTGCGAATCGAACGCTCCGGAGCCTCAATCTGCGACGCAACAAGAGGCTCCGGAGGCTGCAACTCCCGCAGCTCCGCAGCAAGAAGCTGCCCCACCAGCGGAGACGAGCGCCGCAGCTACTCCTGCTGCGAGCGCGCCTTCTGGACCACGAAAACCGCACAAGGAGACCCCGGAAGAAGCGCGCAAGAAACTTGAGGAGTTAGGCGTAACGTACGATGAAAAAACGTTTCTCGCCAATGCGACTGAAGGCAAAGCGGATGTTGTCGAGCACTTCTTAGCCGCCGGAATGGACCCGAATGTAAGAGATGCTGTGAAATGGACAGCCTTGATGTTCGCTGCAGAAAAAGGTCATACGGCTGTAGTACAAACGCTTATTGATGGCGGGGCTGATATTGAAGCAAGGGATAGCGAAGGAAATACTGCCTTGACGTGGGCAGCAAACGAAGGGCAAGTGGAGGTAGTCAAAACCTTGATCGCCGCTGGGGCAGATGTCAACACTGAGAATGTCAGTGGCAGCTCGCCTTTAGCGCGAGCATTAGTTTTTGACCGCGAGGATGTCGTGCAGGAGCTGAAAAAAGCTGGTGCGAGAGATCCACGGCGGAAATAAAAGGGAGAAATATTATGGCGGAGCGTCGTACAGTTGCGTGGGGCTGGGGATATGAAGATCAGCAACCGACTTTAGAACAACAACAGGCGATTGCAAAAGGCATCGCCACCAGCCTGGGGCAGAGTGCTCTTGAAGTGAAGAAAGCCCCCACCCTTGATGAAATCACTTTACGGGCCCCTCGTGTGACGCCACCGGGGTCTTTGGCGTCGCTCTGTTCGACCGCCACATACGATCGCGTTGTTCACTCCTATGGCAAATCTTTCCCCGATTTGTTACGTGCGGTGCGTCGTGAGTTCCCGAATCCTCCGGATATTGTGGCCTATCCCAAAACGGAAGCCGATGTCGTCGCTTTGCTCGATTGGTGCTCGCAGATGAAGGCTGCCGCAGTTCCGTTCGGCGGCGGATCCAGTGTGGTTGGCGGAGTTGAGCCGCCATCAGGTGATGCCTATCGCGGTACGATGTCGATTGATCTGCGCAACCTGAATAAGGTGTTGGAAATTGATAACACCTCGCGTGCTGCGCGCATCCAGGCTGGGGTATATGGCCCTGCACTTGAAGATCAGCTCCGCCCGCATGGTTATACGCTCCGGCATTATCCGCAGTCGTTTGAGTTTTCTAGTCTCGGTGGGTGGATTGCCACCCGGTCTGGTGGGCACTTTGCCACGATGTACACGCATATCGATGATTTCGTTGAGTCACTCCGTGTTGTCACCCCAAAAGGGACACTTGAGTCCCGTCGTTTGCCGGGGTCCGGAGCTGGACCGAGTCCAGATCGTATGTTCATCGGTTCTGAAGGAATTCTCGGAATCATTACGGAAGCCTGGATGCGGTTACAGAGCCGACCCGTGTATCGTGCGGCGGCAGCAGTGGAGTTCCCTTCGTTTGACAAAGGAGTCGCCGCTGTGCGCATGCTCAGTCAGGCGGGTCTCTATCCGACCAACTGTCGGCTCTTGGACCCGACGGAAGTCGCACGAAACAAGGTGAGCGATCGTGCGGTAACGTTATTGATGTTAGGGTTTGAGTCAGCTGATCATCCGCTTGAGGCGTGGATACAACGGGCGTTGGAGTGCTGCACGGATTTCGGCGGAACCACACCGAACGGCGTGACAATTAAAGGAGGGGGAGAGACCGCAGGTCGTGAAGGGTCGGTGGGAGACTGGCGTGATGCGTTTATTCGTATGCCCTACCAGCTCGGCCCGATGGCAGCGATGGGGGCAATTTTTGACACAACAGAGAGCGCGATTACCTGGGAACGTTTTCCTGAGTTTCACGCTGGGGTGATGGAGTCGACCCAAAAAGCCCTCAATGAGGTGTGTGGTGGGGGGATTCTTTCGTGTCGATTCACGCATGTCTATCCCGATGGACCTGCACCCTATTACACGTTCCTTGGCATGGGACGGAGTGGAGCGGAACTAGAACAATGGCACGCAGTGAAAGGGGCGGCGTGTGATGCGGTGATTCGACATGGAGGAACAGTGACCCACCACCATGCCGTCGGTCGTGTTCATCGCCCGTGGTACGACCAGCAGCGCCCAGATCTTTTTGCGAGCGCGCTACGCGCTGCCAAATCGAGCCTTGATCCCCACGGGGTACTAAATCCGGGAGTGTTGATTGATCCTCTCGGTTGAGTTTCACTATAACGAAAAACTAATTGTCCGACTTGTTGTGATGAGGAGAATCCCTGTATGCCAGGTTCGATGAAAGAAGTTCGCGATGCCATTCTCTCCGGTCAGGCGAAGTCCGAGGATTATGCGGCCATGCCGGTGCCCGAGTCGATGTTGGCGGTGACAACGCATAAAGACGAGATGCAGATGTTTGATGGACTGGCTTCTGAGGAAAAGGACCCGCGGAAGAGTCTCCACCTTGATGATGTGGCGGTCCCAGAAGTTGGACCCAACGAGGCGCTGGTGGCGGTTATGGCCTCGAGTATTAATTTTAATACGGTGTGGAGTGCGATCTTCGAGCCTATTCCGACCTTTCAATTTCTTGAACGCGCTGCCAAGAAAAGTCCTTGGGATCAGCGTCACAATTTGCCGTATCATATCATTGGGAGCGATGGTTCGGGAGTAATTCTCAAGGTCGGACCGGGAGTGACCTTATTTAAACCTGGGGATGAGGTCACAATCCACTGTAATTACGTCGATATGCAAGCTCCGGATGGGCATGATGACTCGATGCTCGATCCGGACCAGCGGATCTGGGGATTCGAGACCAATTTTGGCGGTATGGCTGAAATTGCGCTCGTCCGCGCCAATCAGTTAATGCCAAAACCTCCGCACCTCACCTGGGAAGAGGCGGCGTCGATGCCGTTGGTCAATTCCACCTCATATCGGATGTTAGTGAGCCCAAATGGCACTCAGATCAAGCAAGGTGATATTGTGCTGATTTGGGGAGCCGTCGGTGGGCTTGGAGGGTTTGCCTTGCAATATGTACTGAATGCCGGGGCGTTTCCGATTTGCGTGGTGTCCTCGGAAGAGCGGGTCAAACTCTGTGAAACCATTGGCGCGCGCTGGGTGATCGACCGCAAAGCCGACGGATATCAATTCTGGAATCCCGATGGTAGCCAGAACACACGAGACTTACGGCGGTTTGGCCAGAAAATTCGTGACCTCACCGGAGGAGAAGATCCAGATGTTATCTATGAACACCCAGGACACGATACTTTTGCGGCGAGCGTGTATGTCGCGCGGCCTGGGGGGAGCGTGGTGACCTGCGCATCGACCACGGGGTATATGCACGAATATGATAACCGCTATTTGTGGATGAATAAGAAACGTATCATTGGCTCGCACTTCGCCAACTATCGCGAAGCCTGGGAGGCGAACCGACTCGTGTGTAAACGAGCGATCCATCCGTTGTTGTCAGAGACCTTTCCCCTGGCCGAGGCGGGTGAAGCCGCATACCGCGTGCATCACAATATGCAAATCGGCAAGATCGGTGTGCTTTGCCTGGCGCCGCAAGGGGGCCTCGGAGTGCGCGATCAGGCAGGACGTTCCCGCCACATTGGCCAGATCAATCTCTACCGCAATGCTGTCAAAGGGAAGTTCCGGTTGGTGAAAACCGAACCATAGGGAAAGCGTAAAACGTAAATATGTAAAACGTAAAGGGGCAGGGCGGTGGTTACGTTTTACGTTTCACGTTTTATGGCCAGAGGGAAAGGCATATAGCTGTGGCAAATATCACGGTTCGTCCGGCAACTGCCGCTGACGTTGGAACCATCCTGCGCTTCATAAAAGGGCTTGCTGCCTTTGAGAAAGAACCAGACGCTGTGAAGACAACCACAGCGGATTTACTGCGCGATGGATTTGGGGCACAGCCAAAATTCGAGGCGCTGATCGCTGAGATCGCGCAGGAGCCGGTCGGCTTTGCCCTCTTTTTTCCCACCTACTCAACCTGGGAAGGGCGCGCTGGGATGTATCTCGAAGATCTGTTTGTCGAGGAACAATGGCGCAGACATGGGGTCGGAGAAGCACTTCTGCGGGAATTGGCTCAGGTCACCGTGAGCCGTGGCTGTGCGCGGTTGGAACTCGCGGTCTTGCACTGGAACCCCGCCCGTGAGTTTTATCATCGTTTGGGAATGACACACCAGGGACAATGGTTCCCTTATCGTATCGATGGCGAGGCGCTCAGGGCATTGAGTGAAAAGAAACCAGAGCGCCAAAGCCTGGCGCCTAAATCCTAAATCCTTTTTCCGTTTTCACCGTTAATCGTAAACCCCTAAGTGTTTCTTCCCTTCGTCTGACATCATGTCTGGATGCCACGGTGGGTCCCAGACAATGGTGACTTCGACCGTGCCAACGCCGGGAAGGCTTTCAATACGATGTTGCGCATCACGAGCAATCGACGGCCCCATCCCGCAACCCTGTGCGGTCAACGTCATTTGCACGAGAATGTTGACCTTCTTGTCTGTCCGTGGTTGGAGACGGAGATCATAGATCAACCCCAAATCAACAACGTTAATCGGTATCTCAGGGTCATACACGTCACGTAATTGTGCCCACACCATCTCTTCAGTGAGTGGACCGTCGGTAACAGCCGGAGGGGTCTGCGACGCTCGTTTCGCTTGTTTGCCAATCGCGTCTGCGTCTTTATCGGTAATACGAACGAGGCGGCCTTGGCTAGGGAGTTGCAACGTGTAGGTTTCCCCCAATGCTTGCGTAATGACCGCGCGAGTGCCCTGGGTGAGGGTAATAGGGGTGCCCTGGGGAATTTGAACCGCTTCACAATTACGAGTGAGGATGACTTCTTCATGTGGCATGCTGGTACTCCTCAATGCAGCGCGTGGGGTTCACTCAGGGTGAAGGGGGCGATGGTGGCCTCAAATCGCTCTCCTTTGGCCGTGATCATTTGATAGGTTCCATGCATAGTGCCAAACGAGGTGGTCAGTGGACACCCAGAGGTGTATTCAAACGATTGGCCAGGCGCGAGGACGGGTTGCTCGCCTACCACACCAGGGCCACGCACCTCTTCGACCTTGCCATCGGCGTCGGTAATCACCCAGTGGCGACTAATCAGTTGCGTCGTTTCCTGGCCTTCGTTCGCGATAGTAATCGTGTAGAGAAAGAACCATTGATTCTGTTGGGGTCTCGAGCGGCTTGGATCGAACCGCGACACTACGCTCACGCGGATTCCATTTGTGACAGCTTCAGACGTAAACACAAGAATAGCCTCACTTCCACAAAAACTCTGCGGCAGTCTAATGGCGTATGGTTGCATCGTCAACCGCAAGGACGAATGCTAAACGATGAATGAGGAGCTGAGTTGAGAACTGCCGACTGAGAACTAACTGAGGTAGAGGACTAGGGAGAGGAAAAAACGACATGATTATTCCGAGTACCAATAAGATCAGTGGCTGTTTTCTGTGTAATACAGACGAAACTGTGTCCGCAACAGAGAGGGGTATCGCCCGGCGCCACTTTTTATCGGGGAGTGCGCTCGCGGGTGCTACTGTGGCCGCTGCGGTCGCGGGGACATCCTCGTCTGTGTTTGCGCAGAAGACTGCGACGCGCGAGCAACCGCCCCATCGCGATTGCATCATTGAAGCCCCGTGGGTGTTGACATATAGCAATGACAAGCTGGCATTATTACATGAAGCCTCGGTGCGTATCCGGGGTGACCGTATCGAGGAAGTCAAAGCAGGACGCATTGCGGGTAACACTCGGCGCGTCCGTGCGCAGGGGCAGCTGTTGCTTCCAGGTTTTATCTCTGGGCACACGCATACTTGTTCGGGAACGCCAACACGCGGACTTATCGAAAGTGGCCGGTCCTATGCGCGACCACTCGAGATTGTCGAAACTCTTAGTGACGATGAACGTGATGCGTTGACGGCGTACAACCTGGCCGAATTGCTCCGTTCCGGCTGTACTACCCAGGTAGAGATGAGCTTGAGCCTCCGTCAAGCGCAATCATACGTGCGTGTGGCGAAACGTTGGGGGGTACGCGGCTATCCTGGTGGGATGATTCCTGGCATCGCCCGCCTGTTCCCAATTTGGTTTCGCACAAACGACCAGGTGTTACACGACTCGGTCCAAGGGACACTCAAAGAGATCGAGGCGAACCGACGATTTGCCATGGAGAATAACAACACTGAGGAGGGGCGTATTCGTCCGCAAATGTCTCCTCATGCAACGGATACCCACACGCCTGAGACCATTGCTGCGATCCTGATGGCAGCGAAGGAGCTGGGCAATGGCCTCCACATCCATCTTTCGCAGGGGGCGGGGGAGAATACTGCCGTCCAGCGGTTGTGGAAAAAGCGGCCGGTGGAGTGGCTCGAAGGACTGGACTTTTACTCACAACGAGTCTTTGCCGCGCATCTGATCGCTGCTGATCCTGCGACCGACTTCCCTATTTTGGCGCGCAATAAGGTGACCTTTGCCCATTGCCCGTCTGCCAATGGGGCTGGTGGCAGTAGCGGTTCGCATCCCTATCCAGAAGCGTTAGCTGCGGGTGTGAACACTTCAATTGGCATTGATACCCATTCCAACGATTACGTGGAGAACATTAAGCTAGCAGTGTTATATGGCCGCGCACGGGTACGCTTGTTGAGTGGAAACAGTGCGGTACCACTGAAAGCGCCCTCGGTATGGGATGCTATTGAAAGCGCAACCCTGCGACCCGCGCAGGGACTTGGCCGTGATGATTTAGGGCGCATCGCTCCAGGGGCGAAGGCCGATTTATGTACGATTGATGTGAATGGCTTTTTGACCGGCGTGGGGACCGTGCCACCCGAACCGCTGAATAACCTGCTCTATGCCAATGGCCTGAGTGTTCGTCACGTTATGACCGACGGTAATTTTCAGGTGTATGATGGACGTTTAGTCGTTGATGACGAAGCACGGGTTATACAAGGTGGCGGTGCGGTCGTGGCCAAAATCTGGGAGCAGTTACGAGCGGAGAAGTGGTTTGAGGGGTAGTCCAGCGCCGGGAACGATCTTCGATCTTATCCCGGCCTACAACCGCGCCCAGGGCTTTCCGTAGGCCGGAATAAGAGTAGCGTTTCCGGCATGGGATGTAATGGGCACTGTGAAACGTTTGTTTTTTTGCTGAATAGAATGAGGAGGGAACGTCATTCCTCCGAAAAGTAGGCGTTGTAGAGATGTCGCATGCGACGTCTCTACGGCGTTTTCATGGTCAATGGCGCGCCGCAGGCGCATGACAATTCCCGCGCAGGCGAAAATCCGGAATTGTAGCGTACACCGTACGCCTGTTTCACCGCTTCCTCAACTCCTCCACTGCCCGACGAATTCCCTCTTCAACTTTGACCCACGCTTCGTCTTCGTGTTCCCAGGTTTCGACTGGCTTCCCATCTTTTGGGAGCGCCTGCAGTTTGCTGAATGGTGCACCGCTCCAACTAACCGGGCGAACAATAATCGGAATGACACACGCACTGCCCGCTTCATGGCGTGCAATCGCTCATGTCATCTCTTGGTCGTAACAGAAATCAGAAGCAAGGAAGTCGGCACTGATCAGCAACAGAATAATATCCGCTGCTTCGAGGTGTTCGTGGATTTGTACTCGCCACTCTTGGCCAGCGGTAATTTGTCGGTCCTGCCACGTGTCAATAATCTTTTGCCGCTTGAGTAACGCGAGGTGCGTTTCTAACTTCTCACGAAACTTTTCGTCTTTATGCGAATAGCTATAGAACAACCGAATCGCTTGTGTCCGTGGTGGCTCAGGTTGTCTTGGTGTGCTCGGCGGCTGCTCCTGTCTCGGCGCATTGTTGCGATACCAATCGCTGAACATCGTCCCGGCGATGCGCGGTTCGTCTGGGTCGCTGTCGTCAATCACGCCGTGATAACTCAAAATCGTCAAGGCGTTGTCTACCTGTGGAGCTAAGGTGTCCTCAATCGTCTGGCGAATCTCTCGTACCTGTAGCGTGCCATCTGGTGCCTCGGAGAGGACCTGTCGTTCTTCTTCGCGCAAGAGATCCCATACCCCTTCCTGGTAGTAATTGCCAATGTCATTCTTGCGGAAAGTTTTCTGCTGGTCGCCTGCCACTTCCTCGACGCGAGCCAGATCGATCTGCTTGCGACTCCCTTCTTCAGAGGCTTCGCTGGCGAAGAAACGGGTGACCAACGGATGTCCGCCGCAATAGGTAAACACTCGCTGCGCTGCGTCGTGTTCCCAGACGATGTCTTGCCAGGTACCGATCTCCTCGATCATCCTGGTGCTGTCGTCGGCGTTGAGGAATCCCAAATATTCCTCTTGAAATGAGCGAAACATGGGATTTTCACCGATACGATCGGTGAGTTGATTGTGACGGTTCACATCTGGTCGAGAGGCAATAACCAGCAACACTACACATTGGCGCGTTTGCGCCAGGCCACGTAGAATACGGAAGCAGCGCATATATTCAGTGAGAATCTCTTCGCTGTCTTTGGCTTCACGACGCGGAAAAAATTTGTCAATTTCATCAAAAATTAGGACAAATAGCTCGCGTCGTCCAGCGTCTTGCCATGCCTCGAAATAGGCCAAGACCTGCTGACGGAACTGCTCGGCATCGGCTGTCGATGGTGATGGTGGCGACGGAAGCTTTTTCGTGCCTTGCATAGTCAGTTGCTTATGCAGTTGCTGTAGAATCTCGGCGAAATAACTCTCGGCTTTGTTGGTCAACGCCTGGCAGTCGATGAACACCGTCGGCGTCGCGATAAAGCGTTGACGCAATTGGTTGATCAACGACGTCTTTCCGATCTTGCGCAGGCCGAAGATGCCGACATGCTGCCCTTGCGTCAGGACTCCCGGCAAACGCTGTAACAATTCTCCGCGCCCATAGAACCACTGCGGATCGAGCACTGGCTTGGACTCGGCATAGGGATCGGTGCGAACGAGGTACGGCTCCTCCAGTTCACGCAAGATCACTCTACTGTCGCCAGTCAACAGCGCCTGGTCGAGTAGAGGAGAAAACAACGGGATGATGTTACATCTTGTTTGCCCACGGAGCGCTTGTCACGCCCTATTATCGGGGCCGCGCTTTTTGTAGACGACGTACAGTTTAGCAGGGTCGCGCAGTTCCTCTTGGTATTTCTGACGATTTCACTGACGAGCCTGTGAGGATTGTCCTGCTCTTCTTGCCATAATACGACAAGGTCTGTGGTCCCATTCTCTGGTGATGACAAGCGGTGCCCGTTCCCCTGTAGTGATTCTTTGACCGGCTTCCCCACTTTCTCGAAGAACGCTCTGGCAATCTCCAGCGGGTCAGACCTGCGTTTCTCGGAGGTCCCCGCGGAAATCACGAAGAAAATGAAGAAGAGGACGAGGACGATGATGATGACAACCATACTTTTATTCCTGTAAGTGTCCTACTATGACCGTAGCTATTTCGGTTGGAACTGAGGACGATGGCAGAGACCCAGCTGCTATGGCCAAGTTGGAGCACAAGTTCGGCGGTGTGGTCGGAGGAGGTGCAGGCCGGAAGAAGACAAACGGCGATGATTACTGCGAGCTGACGCAACATCTGCTGGATATTCTGCATGAACCCCCACATGCTCCTTGTGCTCATAGACATAGCGTATTGGGAGAGAAAAATGCAAACACATTTATGAATAGAGATAGAGAGGCGAGATAGAGATAGAGAATACAGGCAATAGGGTCTACGATACGAAGCGCCGTGGGATCAAGTTAGCTACCGGCCTGTACCGCACGTTCAAGCAGTTCTGTTGCCCACTGGTTCAAACTCTTGCCCGCAGCCTGGGCGGCAACTAGCGCTTTGCTATGTACCTCAGGTGGAACACGAAGTAAGAGCTTGCCGGAGACTGACTTCTCGGGCGCGATGCCCTTACTTTGACACTCCGCCAAGTAGTCGTTCACGGCGCTTACGAACTGCTTTCGCAGTCCCGCCACCGTTTCGCTGTGGAAGCTAATGATGCTGCGGATACCCAGAATGCGACCAACGAGAATATTGTCCCGGTCGTCGTACTCGACGCGGGCCGTGTAGCCTTTGTATGTCATCGTGTTCATGGAGTTACTCCTACTCGTACGAGGAGTTCCCGAATCTCCTCAACTTGATAGCGTTTCGCGTCTTTGCCGGGATGTGGACGGTGACACCGCCAGATCTCGCCACGCAGTTCGATCCGAACGCGCGAGCCTTCGCGTTCTTCGACTGTGCCGCCCAGCGCTTTGACCAGGGACTCAATGTCAGCAAACACGATGGAGGCAGAAGTAGGTCTTGCAAAGATTGCGGCAAGAGTCTTACGGTGCTTAGCGTTCACTTAGGAATGATAGCTATTTTTGATAGCAGGGCAAAGGCCAAAGGAGAATGTAGCCAAAACGCCGGGAACGGCTTTGGGCCTTCTCCCAGCCTACATTTCCTTTGTTTATTCCTCTTGCAAACCTCCCCTGAATCAGCGAAAAGACCTCGTACCTTACTCTGAGATGGGTTGCCGTTAGTTTCCTTTGTAGACGAGGTTGTTCACCCTCACCCTAGCTCTCTCCTTTCGAGGGAGAGGGAAGCCGAAGATGAGCGCATGAATACATAGCGACCGTCAGGAGTAAAGGAGGAAGGATCGCCAATGAAATTTGGACTACACTATCAACTCCCATGCTCGCCATCGCAGTCGCCGGTGCAGCGTTACCGCGATACCATCGAACAGTGCGTCTATGCCGAAGCGCTCGGATTCGAGTCAGTCTGGCCGGTGGAGCAGCACTTCAATCCTAACCTTTCGAGTATCCCTGCACCACTGTTGCTTTTGTCTGCCGTGGCTGAACGAACCACGAATCTGCGCTTAGGCATTGCCGTCATCTTGTTATCGCTCTCACACCCTGTGCGAGTAGCTGAGGAGATTGCCACCTTAGATGTCATTAGCAATGGCCGGGTCGAGTTCGGTATCGGTCGCGGCTCGATTCCGACCCACTTCTCGGGCTTTGGGCTCAAGCAGGCCGAAAGTCGTGAGCGCATGCTGGAGGGGCTGGAGCTGATCCGTCACATTTGGACGAATGAGCACTGCTCGTATCAGGGAAAATTCTGGCAGGTGGAAAATATCTCGGTAATCCCGAAACCTGTGCAACAGCCTTATCCACCTATACGGCTGGCGGCAAATAGTCTTGAGTCTTTTGAACTGTTCGGACGCATGGGTGAGCCGATTTTTGTTGCGGCGCAGGTCAATCCGTTTCGCAAGATTCGCGAGTTCTTACCCATTTACCGTCAACAGCGCCAAGCGGCTGGACATCCAGACAACGATGGCGAGGATGTGACGTTGTTGATGCCGCTGTACGTCGGTGAAAGCCAAGAACAGATGCGGCAAGAGTTGGAGCCCAGTATACGGCACTTCCTTGGACAAGTAGCGTCAATCTATGCCTTGGCTGGGCCGCTGCCTGAAGGCCGGCTTAAGGAGGTCATGGAACGCGTCCGCACTATGACCTACGACCAGATGCGCCATGTTATGGCCGTCTTTGAAACGCCGGAAGTGTGTGTCAAACGACTGAAAGAATTCCAACAAGAGTTTAAGATGGGGCGGGTGATCTGCTGGTTCAACCCTGGTGGTATGGTGCCGCACGATAAAGTGATACGCAGTATGGAGTTGTTTGCGGCTAAAGTCATGCCAGCTTTTAACTCTTAACCGGAAAAGGGGAAAGGGAGAAACGGCAAATACGAAAAACGTGTTGCGTGAAACTTGGAACCCGAAACGAGAAACTCTCCTTTGGACTAGAAACTCGGAACCATGAATTATAAACGTGAATTTCTTGATCTGTTACTAAAAAAAGACGCGCTAAAGATCGCCAAAGACTCGCACTCGTTCTTCAGGCTCAAAAGCGGTCGCCTGAGTCCAACCTTTGCGTCGATCGGTTCGCTCACCGATGGTGAGAGTCTGGCGATGCTGAAGAAGGGCTATAGCGCGGCGGCGCATGAGGGAGTGAGGAGCGGAGTTCTGAAAGAGTTTCAGTATGTTTTCGGTCCAGCTTACAAAGGCATTAACCTGTGCGCTCTGACCTGTGAAGGGTTGTACGAGCAGTTTGGCGAGAACACTTGCTATCTGTATGACCGCAAGGAAGAGAAAACCCATGGCGAAGTGACGCAAGGCAGTGATGCCAGCAAGGTCATCGTCGGTGCTGAGAAATTCGTCTTGGGTGGAAGTATTCTGCTGGTCGATGATGTGATCACCACGGGGCAAGCGAAGTATGAGGCCGTAGAAAAGATCCGCTTGCTGGGGAATCACACACTGGCCGGGATGGTCATTGCCGTTGATCGTCAAGAGTTGCTGGGGGATGCGAACACCTCTAGTGCCCAGAGTGCAGTCCAAGCCCTCGAACAACAACTCGGCATTCGCACGGTCGCCATTCTGACTATGCAAGACATTTTTGCCCTGGTGAAAGATTCGCTCGATCCGCAGGTGCGACGCGCGTGGATGGAATATTACGAAAAGTTTGGTGCGGTGAAGATGAAGTGAAGATTGAGGAAGAGTAATGCGTAAAACGTGACCCGTAAAACGTAAATATGTAAAACGTAAAGGGGGAGGGAGGGGGTGGTTACGTATTACGTTTTACTCATTACGTATTGTGTCCCCCAAAGGAGGTTCCCATGAAAGTCGGCGTATTTGAGTTTGCGATCGATCAATCGACAGATCCGGCGGTGCTGGCGAAACGGGCTGAGGAACTGGGCTTTGCCTCGTTTTGGGTGCCGGAGCATCCGATTATTCCCCTCACGACATCAGTGCCGTATCCTGGTTCGGAGGATGGCGTTATCCCTGATGCGTATGGGCGGATTCTTGATCCGTTTGTGGCGTTGGCCCGTGTTTCTGGGGTGACCAAGACCATTCAACTCGGTACGGGCATCTGTCTGATTCCTGAACGCAACCCGCTGTTACTGGCAAAAGAAGTTGCTACGTTGGACTGTTTGTCCGGTGGACGTTTTCTCTTTGGTATCGGGGCGGGCTGGCTGAAGGAAGAAACGGAGATCATGGGCGGTAACTTCGCTCAGCGTTGGACGCAGACGAAAGACGCCATCATGGCGATGAAAGAACTGTGGACCAAGGATGAGGCTTCCTACGAAGGACGGTTCTACAATTTCCCCGCGGTTCGCTCTTTTCCGAAGCCGGTGCAAAAGCCGCATCCGCCGATCTTTATGGGAGGCTCCTCGAAGAATGTCTTTAAGCGGGTAGTCGAATGGGGCAATGGCTGGATGCCGGTGCGGGCAAAGCCGGATTACATCAAAGAAGGCCGCGCTACGCTGACCCAGCTTGCTGAACGGGCCGGACGCGATCCGAAGTCGATCGAGGTGCTGGCCTTCGGGTGGCCGGGGGCATTCCGTACCCGTGACGAGATCAACGACATCGCCAAGGCGGGGGTTGACCATGTCACTATATGGTTAACTCAGAGTGAGACCAGCGACGCGGTGAAAGAAATCGAGCAGTTAGCGAAGGCCGTCCTGTCGTAACCGTCCACGATTGCTTATAGCTTTCGTGTGAGGACAGCCGGGGAATGCACTCCCCGGCACGCTTCTTTCGTTACACCCGCGAAACTGACCGTTGCACGGGACTTTCAATGCCGAGCTGTTGGCCCATTCGTCGCCACCAGTCTTTCAGAGCTGGAGTGGCATCGAGAAATGGTTCAAGGCTGACTGCCGTAATCCACTTGAACGTCCCGAATAAGCACAGGTCGGCGTACGTTAGCGTCCCGAAAAAATACTCTTTCCCGTCAACTGCCAGGTTCAGATCTCCCAATACGGCGCGCATACGGGCGCGAAATTCTGAACGTTTAGCTGCCGCAGTTTCTAACTTCATGCCCATGCGTTCTTCGCGTGACTTACGGAAATACTCCCGATCAAGCGGGTCAATGTTTTCAAAAATATCGGTCACAACGACTGGAAACAGCGCTGTATGTACTGTGCGGTCCACATAGAGATTAAAGAAACGACAGGCTTCCTTGAGCCCGAGCCCGGGAAACACACGTGGCTCCGACTCTTTTTGCTCGAGATATTCAGCAATGAGCCATGAGTCTGAGACCACCTGTTCATCATCTTTGATGACAGGGACCCGGCCTTGCCCCGAAAATGCGAGTTTGGCCTTGTCGCAAAAACGGATAGGGACAGTCGTGTACGGGATATTTTTATAAGCCAACACTGCCTTGGTACGCCAACAAAATGGACTAAAACGGAGATCGTTCGCTCCGGCGAGGTCATATAGCTCAATCATGACAGTATCCCTTCTAACCGACGGAGGATCTCTGGTGGTAAGGCTGGTCCGTCGGCAACATCGGTGTTTTCTTTGACTCGGTCGAGTCGTGAGGTCGCAGGTAGTAACGTTCCTACGTCTGGATTCGCCAGGAGATATTTCAGCAGCGTTTGCCCCGGCGTGGTGATGCCATAGGGTTGCAGGAACGATAGATCATGCGCCTGTAATGGTTGAAGAAGGCTATTGCGATCAAAAATAGGACAGATGGGAGTCATCACGAGTACCCCCATATTGAGTTTTTTCGCTAACGGCAAGATCTCTTGTTCGGCGATACGATTGCCCAGATTGTATGGAATCTGGATTGTATCAAAAACTCCGCTCTGCATCGCCTGCATCATTTCTGGAAACATGTTCGTCCGATAATCGGTGATGCCCAAGAAACGAATCCGTCCTTGCGCCTGGTACTCCTGGAGAATCGGAGCAACCTCTTGCCACGCTGACATGTTATGAATCTGCATGAGATCGATAGTTTCAACGCGCAGCTTGCGAAACGAATCTTCAATCTGCACTTTGGCAGATTGTTTATCATAGCCAAGAACCTTGGTAGCGAGGATAACGTTCTCGCGTCGTCCGTTCAGCACCTGCCCGAGCACCCGCTCTGCCTCACCGTACATCGGAGCAGTGTCGATGAGATTAACCCCGCACTGCAAGGCAGCGGTAAGAAGCCGATGCACGTATTCAACCTCTCGTGCGTCGCGAACATCAAACGACTTCCAGGTACCCATACTGACCGTGCTCACTTTCAGACCAGTGCGACCAAGGATACGGTATTGCATTATTCTCCCCACTCATGAGATTCGAGTTGCAAGTGGCATGAGGTCCACATGACGGAGTTGCCAGTGGCCCTCCATTTCCTCATGCCTGTAACTCGTTCCCCGTCTTTTTTTTCGTTATAGATACGACATCGGCAAGAACAAGGAAAGACTGAAGAGTGGGAGGATACTCTCGTGTGCGGACGTTTTACGCTAACAGCTGATCTCGATCAGATCGAAGAACGGTTTTCTTTTCACTCGACGAATCTGTCGTGCAAGCCACGTTATAACATCGCCCCATCGCAACCTGTATTAGCAGTAATTGTCGACCATGAAGGAAAACGAGGAGAATTTCTTCGTTGGGGACTCATTCCCTCATGGGCGAAGGAGGAAACCATAGGCAATCGTATGATCAATGCGCGGGCGGAAACTGTGGCAGAAAAGCCCAGTTTTCGTCGGGCACTACAACAGCGTCGGTGTTTGATCGTGGCTGACGGGTTTTACGAGTGGAAAGCGACAGGCAAGAAAAAAACGCCGATGTTCATCGCGCTGAAGGCGCGGGCGCTGTTTAGCTTTGCTGGGCTATGGGAAAGCTGGAACTCGCCAAGCGGTGCGACGATTCATTCCTGTACGATTATTACGACCACGCCCAATGCCCTGATGGAATCGATCCACACTCGGATGCCAGTTATTCTCACTCGCGAGGCTGAGGACCTGTGGCTTGAGCGGACGATCACTGAACCGCAACAACTGGTGCCGTTATTACAACCGTACTCCGCGGAAGCAATGGAAGCATATGAGGTCTCGTCGGCAGTTAACTCACCGAAAAACGACACGGCGGCGTGTCTTGTTCCGGTGCAGTCGTGACGCTGAGTGATATCTATGTGGAGCAGAACCCTGTCAACCGTAACTCATGCCATTTGTCTGATAAAAGAGAAACAAGCCGCTGGATGGTATCATCGCGAGTTGTCCACAGCACAAAACGCTAAGTGTAGCAGCAGAGACCAAGAACGATTCTCGTGTTGTCACTCCGGCCCTTCGACCAGGCTCAGGATGAACTCCAGCAAGAATCTCGTCTTCAACGGTATCCTTCTGATCTTGGTACTCTGCTCTTTTGCTATCCCGGTGAGTGCCGCGCAACGCGAACTGCGCGCGACCTTCACCGGTGAACTGATCACGGTTGACGGCACCCTTGATGAACCTGCCTGGCAACAAGCCGGAATCGCAGATGACTTTCAGCAACGAGAACCCAACGAGGGCGCCCCGGCTTCTGAGCGTACGGAGGTGCGGGTCCTCTATTCGCGTTCTCGCCTCTACGTCGGTGTTATTTGTTACGACTCGCAACCCGAGGCAATCGTGGCGACCCGCTTTGATCGCGATGCTGACCTTGCTGCGGATGACCGGGTGACCCTCTTGTTTGATACCTTTCTTGATCGACGCAATGCTTTTATTTTTCGCGTCAACGCAGCCGGAGCCCGCTTCGATCAAATCATTACCGATGAAGGGCAAGATCAAAACCCGGACTGGAACGGCATCTGGTATGCCCGTACTCATATCTCCGACCACGGCTGGACGGCAGAATTCGCCATTCCTTTCCACACGCTGAGTTTTATCGCTGGTCAGACGACCTGGGGGTTTAACGTGCAGCGGGTCATTAAACGCCGCACTGAGGAAGTGGTATGGTCCGGCTATCGACAGAATCTCGATTTTTTTCGTGTCTCCGAAGCTGGGCTTTTGCGCGGACTGGAGCAGATCGACCAAGGGTTTGGCCTCGATATTGCTCCGTTTCTGTCGACTGCAGCTAAGCGGAACGCAACTCGTGTTAAGCCTGGGATCGATACCTTCTATAATATCACTCCTGGATTGACGCTCAGTATGACCGTGAATACTGATTTTGCCGAGACCGAAGTCGATGAAGCCCAGGTCAATCTCACGCGGTTTCCGCTCTTTTTCCCTGAGAAACGTCAATTCTTTCTCGAAGATGCGGGTAATTTCGCTACCAACGATCTCACCCCGACTTCTGGACCGTTAGTGATCATTCCCTTTTTTAGTCGGCGGATTGGCATCGCGAATGATGGCAAGCAAGTCGATCTCCTGGGGGGCGTGAAACTCAGCGGACGTATCGGACGGTATCAATTAGGGCTGCTCAACGTCCAAACCCAGGAACGTCAACCGATCCCCGAAGAAAATTTCACTGTGGTACGGGTTAAGCGGGACCTCTTGCAGAAATCGTCTATTGGCATGATTGCCACCCGTCGTGACCCGGCCGGCGGTCCCGCGACAGGCCTGGTGGGCACGGACTTTCGTTACAGTACCTCGGAGTTATGGGAAAATAAAAATTTGTCGTGGTCAGGCTTTTTTCTCAAGAGTTTTATCCCTGGTGCACATAAGGATCTCGCCTGGGGGAGCCAGGTCAGTCTGCCCAATGATACGTGGCGGATTTTTGGGACGTATCGTGAAGTGCAAAACGACTTTGATGCGACGCTGGGATTTGTCCCGCGGAAAGGTATTCGTCGTTTTGGGTGGTTTCTGCAAGCTGCCCCACGGCCCCAACGGTGGGGTACACGGCAAGTTTCCTGTGCCTTTGATGGCAATTACTTTGCTGTGCCGGACAGTAATCTACTCTTGACTCGGAACGTCAATTTTCCTTGTGAGTGGCGGTTCGATAGTGGTGAGGAGATCACCTTCCGTACCCAGGAAACGTTTGAGCGTCTTCTGGAAGGTTTCACTATAAGTGATGGAGTCGTGATCCCACCAGGCGCGTATGTTTTCCGCCGTCAACGGGTGCAGTTCAACAGTGCTGATAAGCGTCCGCTCGCAGTTCGTTTGAGCTATGAATGGGGGGATTTCTACAGCGGCAAACAGGACGAGTGGATTACCCGGGTCGATTTTCGTCCTGGTCCGCTGCTGTTCTTGAGCGGTGAGTACCTGCAAAGCGATGTCCGTATTCCGGAGGGAAACTTTGTTGTTCGACTGTTGCGGTTGCGACTCAGTTTCGCGCTCAACCCTGATCTATCGTGGTTCAATTTTGTTCAATACGACACCGTCTCCGCGGTGTTAGGACTCAACTCGCGGCTGCGCTGGATCATCGAACCAGGGAATGACGTGTTCCTCGTGTACAACCATAACTGGCAAGGTAGCGGTGGACGCTTGCATCCCATCCGCCGTGAAGGTCAGATTAAAGTGCGGTATACGTATCGGTTCTAGTTGGCATTACAAGAAGGATAAGGGATAAAAGGAGAAATGGAGGGGAGCATGAATTTTGGTTTGATTCTCACTGGCGGTAATCCACATCCCTGGCATACCGCACCTGCGCGCCATTATGAAAGCTTGCTCCGGCAAGCTGTGCTCGCGGAAGAGCTGGGGTATGATAATGTCTGGACCGCGGAGCATCACGGCACCGACGAATATTTTTCCGCCCAATTCCCTATTTTGGCGGCAATGGCTGCGCGCACCAAGCGTATTCGCATCGGGACCTACATTGTTATTCTGCCGCTGTATCATCCGCTTCAGGTAGCCGAAGAAGCAGCTACACTTGATGTGATCTCCGATGGGCGCTTTGATCTTGGCGTCGGGCAGGGATACGTGGTCGATGAGTATGCCGCCTATGGAGTTTCTCGGCGAGAGCGACCACGGCGCATGGAGGAAGGCTTGGCGATCCTCCGCGGCGTATGGGAGAATGACTCTTTTTCCTATGACGGCAAACATTTTACTGTTGCGCCGTTTTCTCTCCGACCCAAGCCAGTACAAAAACGTCTCCCGATCTGGGTTGCAGGATTGACGGAAAAGTCGATCGATCGAGCCGCACGCTATGGCTGCCACTTCGCTGGTGCTGGAGCTGCTGTGGGGATGCAGATGTACGATGCCAGTTTACGTAAACATGGTCACGACCCGAAAGACTTTCATAAAGGTGCACTGCGTATGGTGCATATCGCCGAAACGCGCGAACGAGCCTGGGAAGAAGCGGCTCCGCACGTGCGTCATCAGTTGGCGGTGTATACGAAAAAACTGGATGAAGCGGGCGACTTTCAATGGCAGGGTGGGTATTTCGGCGTTGCTCCGCTCCCTCCCCCCGAACAACTTGCCACTGCTCCCGGACTCCATTTCTTTGGTGCTCCGTTTATCATCGGCTCGCCCGAAGATGCGATCAAGGAAATTGAACGTTCACATGCCGAGACCGGCACGACCCATCTCGTAATGTGGATGCAGATTGGTGGCATGGACCCACGCCTCACCGAGCACTCGATGCGCCTGTTTGCCAAAGAAGTCATCCCCTGTGTGAAGGCTAATCGGTGAAGGGGAAAACGCGACACAGGAGAAAGGGGAAGGGGCGAAACGGCGAACTGGCGAAACGGATAAAGGGATAAAGGAAAAGGGATAAAGGGAAGAGGGAAACGGCCAAGAAAAACGTTCCTTCTCCGCCTCTCCGTTTCGTCCTCAAACTACTGCCTACTGAATGCTGACGACTGGCTACTTCCCCCTTCTTAATGCTCCCGCGCTCCCGGCTCCAAATCAACCTGCATCGGTACCAGAAACCGCACGACCATATTGTAGAAACCGATGTTGAGCGTGAGTTCCACGATTTGCTCGTTATCCAGAAACGTGTGTAATGCGTCGAAGGTTGCGTCTGATACTTTCACATTCTCCGTCACTTCTGTTGCATAGCGGATCACCGCCCGTTCCTGTTCGTTGAACGCCGGGTCGGTCTCCCAGGAGGCCAGCCGGTCAAGCTGTTCTTGCCGGACCCCAACCCCTTTTGCCAATCGCTGGTGATGGACATATTCGTACTCTGCATTGGTGAGTCTACCTACGGTCAAAATAGCTAACTCACGCAACCGTCGATCAAGACGAGTCCGGTTTCGCAGCCCATCACTGAAATACAACATACGGCGGAGGAGTAATGGACTATGGGCGACGGTGCGAAAAATGTTGCCAATACTCCCGCGCTGCGCGAGCAAGTTGTCAAAGATGTCGCGTTCCATTTCGGGCAAGTGGTCACGGTCCACATACGGTAAACGAGCCATGATGATCTCCTTTTCTATACGTTCCAGGTTTTAACGTCGTCAATAGCCAGCATTCAGTAGTCAGTAGGGGAATCAATGAAGAATTAAAAATTAAGAATTAAGAATTGAAAACACAGGTACGCTCTTTTTGTGTTTCATTTTGCATTCTTCATTCTTGATTCTTCATTGGCTTTGTCATGCCACTACTGGTGACTGTTATCTCTGCCAACAATCTCCACCAATTCCCGCACGTCTCCAGCATCGAGTCTGTCCAAGTCCTCAGCGAGTTGTATACATCGTTCAATCTCATCGGGTCCTAGACGTGAACTCAGGCAGTCACGAACCTTGCGTAAATGTTCATCACGGGTGAGTGGGGGTAATCCCCAAAAACCTTTGGGCCCACGGCAGGTCACTGCCACATGGCGACCGTTGGCGAGTTCAACAGTGACGTCTACCCACATCTTTTCTAATTCACCAGGAATCTTCGGTGACTGTACGAGTGTGATGGTGGAAAGAAGCGCACGTATATCCGCGCGAAAACGACGCTCGTCAGTAAACGTCTGGACTGTGACAGCTCCGTCAAGTAAGGCTGCTGCCGCGGTATACTGAAAGCTGAACTTGCCTTCAAGCCCGGTACGCGGTGCTGCTCGATCAACGTACGGCATTACTGGCGTAGTGATACGAATAGTGCGAATCTCCGTGAGGTCCGCAATTTGTCGCCGCACAGCAAGTGCCGCGGTAATCCCAAAGTGCGTTGCATATTGGCTAGGAAACATCTTGATGGCAAACCCCGGATCGACCAAACGATACGGTTGACCAAAGGCGAGAAGTGCGGAGAAATCAAATCCTTCACCGAAAAAGACTTCTACGTAACCGTTCGGTGCTTGCAAAATCTTCGTGTTGCCAGTGAACCCACGCTTGGCAAGTAGTGCAGCATCGAGTCCTGCCGAAGCGGCCCAGCCACAATGGGTCGCTTTGGTCATGGTGCCGACATTAGCCATGATTCCACCAGCGCGTGAGGCCGCAATCCCGAGAGCATGCTGGAGCTGTTCGGGGTCAAGTTTAAGAAGGTGAGCGGAGGCGACCGCAGAACCCATGACACCAACCACACCAGGGGGGTGGTACCGTAGTTGCGCTGGAGCGTGTTGCTGCGAGGCGAGACGAAGCCGTCCTTGGATTTCACAACCTTTGACGAATGCAGTAATAACCTCGTGCCCCGCTATGTCATGGCTCTCTGCGAGAGCTAAAATGGCGGGTAAGGTGGGCGAGGTTGCGTGCGTCGGTGGGCTCCACATCGGTTCATAATCAAGAACGTGCATAGCGATGCCGTTCACGTAAGCCGCCGAGACTGGGGAGGTTTTGAAGCCAAGGCCCAGGACGGTGGCGATCTCTTTTGCGCCCTGACTCTGCACGTGTTCAGCCACAATGCGGGGACCTGCTTCGGTGGAGCCGGCAACCGCGACCGCGATACCATCAAGAATAATACGCTTGGCGACAGCGACGACCTGAAGAGGTAGGGTATCGAAGGTGATCTGGGTGATTGCGTGGCACAGTTCGTCGGTGATGCCCATGAGATCTTGTTCCTCTCAGCCGTCTCATTCTCTGAGAAATTTCTTCTGCATCTCTTCAACCAGTGCCAGACCGATCACATTCTCTCGTTCAGCGAATGACACCATTTCCTCGGCAATGGAGGCGGTGTGACCGTGTTCGTGAAGGACCCGCGCCGCACGTTGCATGGCGCGAATGGCCGCACGTTGGAGATCGGATGGAATGATCATCAGACGATAGCCAAGTTCAGTGAGACGCACTGGTGGGAGCAACGGCGTCTTCCCACCCCAAAACATGTTGATCAGTAAAGGGGCCTGGACCTCGTGAGCAATGCGCTCGATTTCTGCTTCAGACTGCGGTGCTTCAATAAAAAGAATGTCTGCCCCTGCTTCTGCATAGGCGTTCCCGCGGACAATGGCTTCGTCGAGTCCGAGCACGGCACGGGCGTCGGTGCGTGCGATAATTAAGACCCCATCTTTGGAGCGAGCGGCGACCGCTGCGCGAATCTTTTGTGTCATCTCACTGGTCGGAACGATTTCCTTCCCTTCATAATGTCCGCAACGTTTGGGTTCGACTTGATCTTCAATATGAAGTGCTGCTGCACCAGCCCGTTCGTACGCGCGGACAGTGCGAACGACATTCACTGCGTTGCCATAACCAGTGTCGGCATCAACGATCAAGGGTAGAGATGTCACTGCACGAATCTCTTCGAGCCGCTTAAGCATTTCCGTCTGGGTGACCAAGCCGACATCAGGATATCCCATACTACGAGCAATCGCCCCGCCACTGACATACAAAGCTGTGAATCCTACAGCTTCGGCAATGCGTGCCGAGAGACCATCATACACCCCGGGGGCAATGACCAATTCGTCTTTGGTCAGAAGCGTGCGTAAATGGGCAGGTCCTTGGGTTGGTTGTAACATTTTCTCATTTTTTCTTTTTCCTCGCCCTGCAAGAGAAAGGGGGAGGATGAGGGTAATATATGGAGAGCATACTGGGCATTACAAATTTCTTGCCATCCGCGCGGCGTTTATCCCAGCAATCCGTCCAAACACCGCACCACGCATCAGTCCAGCCCCTCCGGGATAGTTCGAATAAAAGAATCCTCCAGTAATTTCCCCCGTTGCAAAAAGGCCGGGAATCGGTCGCTCTAGGTAATCAACCACCTCTGCTGCACTATTAATGCGCAGACCGCCGAAGGTGAAAGTGATGCCAAGCGAAACGGCATACGCCTGAAACGGCGGCTCATCAAGGCGAGTGGCCCAGTTGGTTTTCTCAGGACGTAAATCAGCGGTGTGCTTGCCGTCGAGGATATCGGGGTTGAACCTCCCCTCCTGTACCGCAGCATTATACTCTTCTAACGTTTTAAGCATGGTCGCTTTGCGAATGTTGAGTGATCCATACCGCCCATCGATCTGATCGACCAACTCGACCAACGTGTTGGCAACGACTGGCGTTCCCGTAGTGTAGCGGGTTTCCAATAACGGCACGGTCTTTTGGTCAAAAATCTGGAAGATCGTTGCACTCCGCTGTTGCAAGATCACCCGGCCCATCCTCGCGTAGGTATACAGGTTGAAATCTGCGCCCTCATCGACGAAGCGTTCGCCATCGAGATTGACCATGACAGAGAACGGATACGACAAGCGGTTGGTTTTATCCGTGAGCCGTAACTCTCCGTAGATCGGTGCATCGGCATCAATCGGGGTCGCGTGGCACCCTGCCCATTCCCCATAGCTCTGTGCCCCTTTGGTTAAGGCCTCACGTAACATCTCGCCAGTATTGAAGCGGGTACCACGGACCTTGACCAGACTCCAGGCCGGACCAAGATAAGCTGTACGCATTTCGGGATTGGCTTGAAAGCCGCCGCTGGCGAGAATCAGTGCGCGACAGTGGATCACCTCCACGCCTTCGGGACTACGCACTTCAACCCCCGTCACCCGACCATCCGGAGCAGTGAGAATACGGAGCGCTTGGGTTTCGTAGCGAATCGGGATTTGCGCTTCCTCAGCCAAGCGAAAGAGAGTGGTCGAAAGAACTACCCCTTCGCCCTTCACTCGCAGTGCACCGCCGAATGGAAGCTTGACCGTAGCTGCTCCAGGGATTGTGACTGCACCGACGGCACGATTAAATTCCCACGGCACCCCGAGGTCTGCCATCCAGCGTACGGTATCATACGAGCGATCAACTAAGGTGGTACTCAGCTCTCGGTCGGTGCGGCCACCGCTCACTTTCTCCAAGTCCTTCAGATAATCAGTACGGGTGTACGGATCGGCGACCACGGTGTCAGGATTATCGTTGTCGCGCACGAGTGGCACCAGATCAGCAAGGCTGTTGTAGGTACAGCGAAACAACCCCCCGGTGAAACGGGTATTGCCACCACGCAACTTCTGCGGAGCCTTTTCGAGCACGACCACGTGAGCGCCTTCTGCGTGGGCGGCTAACGCCGCGGTAAGCGCGGCATTCCCAGCACCAATGACGACGATATCTGTAGCAGTCGGTTCACTATTTGCCACCCTATCCCCCTTTTGTGGTATGGTGCATTAAGTACAAAAAGAAGGCGTTCGTCAATTCGGAGGAGGACACATGCGGATAGGGGGTTTCGAGATCGAGCCATTACTCGTGTTGTTAGTTTTCGTGCCGATCGCGATCATACTGGAGATGCTGCATGCCGACCCAGTGTGGATTTTTGTCGCATCGTCAGCAGCGATTATCCCCTTGGCCGGACTCATGGGGAAGGCGACGGAACATCTCGCGGAAAAGTTAGGGGCTGGGATCGGTGGGCTCCTCAATGCAACCTTCGGCAATGCGGCGGAGCTGATCATTGCGCTCATCGCACTCCGAGCCGGCTTGTACGATGTGGTGAAGGCGTCGATCACTGGTTCGATCATCGGCAACGTTCTCCTCGTTTTGGGTTTAAGTATCGTGGTTGGCGGGGTGAAACATCAAACCCAGACTTTCAACCGTACCGCCGCGGGTGTCGGGGCAACACTCCTCACCTTGAGTGCGATAGGCTTAGTGGTGCCGGCGATTTTTCATTTCCTCGTGCGTGGCCATCCCAACGCGCACGAGCAGGAGTTGAGCCTCGAAATCGCTGTTGTCCTGTTTGTCACCTATATCTTTAGCTTACTCTTTGCTTTACGTACCCATAAACATTTGTACGCTGGTGATGCCCACGGACATCATGGGGCGGAAAGCGGGGAGGCGTTAGGTACGACGAGCTGGAGTAAAGGTAAGTCGTTAGGAGTACTCCTGGCAGCGACAGCCTTCGTTGCCTTGATGAGTGAGTTTTTGGTTGGTGCGGTCGAGCATACTGCACACACCCTTGGCCTGACTGATGTCTTTGTTGGCGTGATTCTAGTTGCCATCATCGGTAATGCGGCGGAGCATAGCACGGCGATTCTTATGGCTGCCAAGAATCAAATGGACCTGGCGTTGAACATTGCCATCGGCTCCAGTATTCAGATCGCACTCTTTGTTGCTCCTGTCTTGGTGTTTGTCAGTTACCTGTTTGGTCAGCCGATGGACCTGATCTTTACAACGTTTGAGGTAGTCTCTATTGCCCTGACCGTCGGCGTCGTGGCGTTGGTGTCGATGGATGGGGAATCGAACTGGATGGAAGGCGTGCAGTTGTTGGCGGTGTACATTATCCTGGGCATTGCTTTCTACTTCTTGCCTGAAGCAACACCTGCCGCTGTGCCGCAGGCTGTAGGCCATTAACACGAGAAAGGGGATGTACTCCTTCCCCTTGACGACCAGTAGGCCTCTTCTCTACGTTTCTGTTATCACTGAAGACAATGTCCAGAAGGATACAGCATGGCAGAGAACGAGGCGCGTGGTTCGGGAGAGGGTGGAGCGCGAGAGGGAGAGCAGCAACCTCCAGGGGGAGAATCCAAACCCGCGGCTAACCGAGAACGGAGGCACACCGAGGCTCCTTCTCAGCATCTCTCGCCGTTGCTTGTCTGGGCCGTAGTGTTCTGTGATATTGGCACGTCAGTCTACTACGTCCCCGGGATTCTCTACTCGCAAGTTGGGGCCCTGACTCCGCTTTTCATTATGGCCACGATCGTGGGCTTTATCCCGCTGGCGTTGAAATACCAGGAGATCTGTTGGCGCAATCCCGAAGGTGGAGGTGTGGTCTCGGTTGCCACCAAGGCCTTCTCGCCGCGTTGGGGTGTGTTTGGCGGCTTCCTCATCCTCATTAGTTACTTCTTTACTATTGCGATTTCTGCCGTCTCCGGTTTGCACTATTTGGCCACTATCTTGCCATTCATTGATAAGTACATCGTGTGGTGCACGGTCGTTGCGCTCGTGTTTCTCGCGACCGTCAATATCATAGGTATCCGTGAGAGTGCGATTCTCTCACTCAATATGGCGCTTGCGGCACTGGTGGTTGATCTCATTGTGATCAGTGTGACCATGTTCTTTATCGGTCCGCCGGAATGGGACAAAGTATTTAACTTGGTCGAGCAAGGTAAAGAGGTTCCACCTTACGCATTTTTGGTTGGTTTTGCTGGAGCGTGGTTGGCCTTTTCTGGTTTGGAGAGCATCAGTCAGCTCAGTCCGGCCATGCGGACTCCGATCCGCTCAACCGCGCCAAAAGGGATGGGTTTAGTTGTTCTCTCGATTCTGCTGACCTCGCCCTTGCTCTCCTTGTTCTCGGTGGCATTGCTGCCGGATGCGATTAAACTGCACGAGAGCGAACGGTTCATCTCAGAGCTTGGCAATATGTGGGGTGGGGTGCCGGTCGAACTGGCGGTGGTCGCAACCGCCTCTGTGCTGCTCCTGTTTGCTGCGAACACCGGTATCATCGGTGCGTACCATGTGTTTCTTGCATTGGCGAGCGGTGGATTTCTTCCGCAACTGGTGACTTGGCGCAATAGCCGCTTCGGAACACCGCATTTGGCGATTATTATTACCATCCTCATTCCCATCGGGGTGGTATTCGCGACCGATGCCCAGCTCGGCATCCTTGGTGATATGTACGTATTTGGCTTGTTAGGTGCCTTTGTGATGAGTTCGATCGGACTCGATGTGATTCGCTGGCGACAGGATCAGCGTGGTATTGGATTTTGGATTGGCCTTCTCACGACAGCGATGGTGCTGGTGGCATGGATTGTCAATATCTTTGAGAAACAACATGCCACACTCTTTGGTGCAGGTCTCATTGCCGTAGGGATGACTGTTTCCGTGGCTGCCCAACAAGGGCGGTTTGCCGATATTTTCTACCAAGTCCCTTTTATTGCGCGACTGACCCAACGACGGATCTCTGCTGCAGAGCGGGAACTTGAAGCTATTCCCAACCTCATTAGTCTTAGCGAAGCCTCGGCGATCGTACCTCTCTATCCTTCGCGCACCCTGATTGCTGTACGCGGACGGAACCTGCGCCTCATTGATGAAGCCATCGCTCGAGAGAAAGGGTGGGGAGGCAACTCAGTATATGCGCTCTATGTTGAAGAGCGAGCAGGACTGTTTGCCGGTGCAGAGGCGCGGGAACCAGACAACGAAGGCATTGAAACCTTACGGTTCGCCGTCAAAGCTGCGCAGAGGCAAGGTTTTGAGCTGATTCCGGTGTGGACCGTGTCGTACAACGCTGCTGAAGCGATCGCCCGGGCAGCAGAAGTGCTGGAGGTTGACACCGTAGTCATGGGGGTCAGCCGCCGTAGCGCGATTTATCATTTGCTACGCGGCCACGTTGTCAACGGCCTGACCCGACGGTTGCCGGGGAGTTGTCACTTGTTGTTGTACAATTGAGAGACGTAAAACGTGAAACGTAATTCGTAACCACCCCGTTCCTCCTTTTATGTATTACGCTTTACGTTTTATTTTTCCTCCGTATCTCCCGCGCCCGTGCTTCCAGCTTTTCCGCTTCGGTTTCGTGGTTTGTTTGTCGTAAGAGGTCTACCAATTCTACAGCTCATGTCCAAATTAAGTCGGTGCAAACATGGGTGGTACGTTCCACGGCCTCTCCGAGGGTGTACCAGCAGAGTTCGGAGAGGCTAACGAGGGTTTGTACGCAGATCCTCAATAGCTTTGCGGATACCTTTGGCCACGTCAGTCCAGGCTTCATCGCGATTGGGCCAGCTTGTCACCGGCCTGGCATCTTTGGGAAGAATTTGCAGCTTGCTAAAGGGAGCCCCACTCCAATCAACTGCACGGATGAGAATCGGGATAACCCTCGCTTGCCTGGTTTCATTGCGTTCGAGTGCGCGTTTCATCTCTTTGTCGTAGCAGTAGTCGGAGTTGAGAAATGCCGCTGACCAGGAGCAGAATCACGTCGGCAGCCTCCAGATTCTCGTCGATTGCCGCTGCCCATTCTTGGCCGGGCACGATCCGACGATCGTGCCAGCCACTAATCAACCCTTGCCGTTTCAGCAGGGCAAGTTGCTCTTCTAACTCGTTCCGCAAGTCCTCATCTTTGTGAGAATAGCTGTAAAAGAGACGCGCTGGTTTACCCGTTGTCGTTTCCGTCATTGCTCTTGCTCTCCCTTGAAGACCGGCGTGTAGACAGACGAATGCTAGCGCACGTTTTCACTTTTTTGTAACTCAGTCACAATATACTGTAACAACTCGTTGGGATTTGACGTCGCGCCAACGACACCAACTTGGGCAGCTTGCGCCAATGCCTGTGTTCTCAGTTCTTGCTCCTCTCGCCCAATCGCTCCATGGTAAAAGATGATTGGCATATTCGATCCTTCTGCGCGCAGATCCATCAAGAGTCGCACTCCTTCTGGTATGTCGGGGTATTTTTGTGGATGGCGAGTCCAGTCGGTGATTACCAGATCGTATCGTTCTTCTCGTTCTTTGAGCACTTGCATTGCTTCTTCTGTAGTCTGAGCCGTTCTGACGTAGATCTGCAGGGCCGCGAGCGCAGCACGTTCCTGTATATTGTTGTCTGGTAGATCATCAACCCAGAGAATGCTCTTTTGATCGGTCATGGCAGTCAAATCCATGGCTCGCTCATAGAGTTGGTCCTTTTCCGGTTGAGAGGGAGAAGTTTGCATCTGCTTCTTATAGGCCAGTTCCATCTGCTCTTGGAAGCGATGAATGAGAAGGCGCAACAACTCTGTGTCACGGGCAGGGGGAGTCGGTGCCGCGGGTGAAGGTTCTTCAGGTGGAAATCCCAGAGTTCCTCCACGCCAGGGAGGAAGCTTGCGGAGCAGGTATTCAACTCCCCGCATAAGGGTAGTGACTGCTTTCTCTTGCAGAGATTCTCTCCCGCGAGCGACCATCGGCGGGGGAGCCGAAAAACGAGGACGCTCACGAATGTACTCTGGCAAATTCTCAATCGCTTTGCGGATTCCGATGGCAACCGTTGTCCAGGCTTCGTCTGGATTGGGCCAGCTAGTGACCGGTCTTCCGTCCGTAGGAAGAGCCTGGAGTTTCTGAAAAGGTGCGTCGGTTAAATCACAAGCTCTGAGAATAATAGGAATGACCCGCGCTTCTCCCGCTTCGTGTCGTTCAAGTGCGCGGGTCATTTCTTGGTTGTAACAGTATTCAGATTGAAGATAGTCTGCGCTAATCAACAGAAGAATGATGTCGGCCAACGTCAAATAGTCCTGAGCAGGGGCGCTTGCAGCTTGATGATGGCGAACATCCTGTCTGCGCCACTCACGGATCACCCCTTTGCGCCTTAAAAGAGAGAGGTGCGCCTCTAGCTGAAGATACAAACTCTGATCCTGCGGTGTCAGAGAGTAGCTGTAGAACAGATCAACCGGATCCGGCCGTGGCGTCGTCATCAGTTGTCCCCTACAAAAATTGTTACATTGTAAAGAGAGGAACTGTCAAACGATGCCAAAGCAGGAGAGAAGGGGTGAACAAGGGTAGGCTTGTTGTTGACGCTCCAAAGGCCCGGATTTTCCGGCCACCGGATTCTATTCACTCGTCATGCCCGCGCAGGCGGGCATCCAGTCTTGTAGCCCGGATGCAATCCGGAGAGTGCGAGTCTCGGATTTCACTCCCCGCACTTCAGGCTACGGCACTCAACTAAACAACACTTCTTTGGCGTATAAGGTGTCAACGTACTCGCGCACGGTTTGAATCTTGTCGTTCTGCACCTCGAACATGACATTGTAATAGTTCTCGTATGGCTTACCTTTGGCGCTTTTGCCACGGGCAATCCATTCCACGGTGACGAAATCTCCTTCGGCGACAGTGTTGCGTACCTCGATAGAGAGCGAGCCAGGCTCAAAATGGGGCGCGGCTTTCATGACAAATCCTTCAAGTATGCCTTTCTTGCCTTGATGCGTGCCGGATACTGGTAGTGAGCCTGGTAACCACCAGGTTGCATCGTCGGCCAACAAAGCGTTGAACGTGTCCAGATTGCCTTTGGCTAATGCGTCGATAAATCCTAAGACGACCTTTTTGTTTTCTGCGATCCCCATAACGTACCTCCTCTTTATGTTTTACTTTTTACGATTTTCTTGTACATGCTCCTCACGGATCGCTTTGGCACGGGCTTCGAGTTTTTCCGCTTTGGCTTCGCGGTTTGTTGCTCGTAGCAGGAGAGCATAGTTCTCCAAGATAGTGGCTGTGTTTGGATGGTTGGGTGCAATCTGCTGCCAAATCGCCAACGCTTGCTCGTATAGGAGAGAAGCTTGGGTACAGTCACCTAGCGACCGATGCTGCTCCGCTAGATTATTGAGAGTGATAGCGGTGGCAGGATGGTACTCCCCGAGCACCTCTTGCCGGATTGTTAATGCCTGTTGGAACAAGGGCAGAGCCTGAGCATAGTCGCCCATCGACTGATATAACTCTGCTAGGTTATTGAGAGTTATCGCGGTGATGGGGTGACGTTTCCCGAGTATCTCGCGAGAGATCGTTAACGCCTGTTGGAACAAGGGTAATGCCTGAGCGTAGTTACCCATCGACTTATAAAGCGAGGCAAGATTATTGAGAGAGATGGTGACGTCGGGATGACGCTCCCCGAGTGCCGCGCGTCGGATCGCTAGCGCCTGCTCGTGTAAGGGTAGTGCTTGGGTATGGTCACCTAGTGACCGATACAACTCCGCAAGGTTATTGAGAGTGGTGGCAGTATTGAGATGGTGCTCCCCGAACACATTTCGATCAATTGCCAATACCTGCTGGGTCAAGGACAACGCTAGGGCATACTGAGCTCGTTCTTGGAGATAAAATCCAGCTTGATTGAGTAGGTGTGCAGAGGCATCTAACTTGAGATGCCACGTGCCAATTAGTGTGGCACATGCCTGCGCGTGCGGTAGCAACCGCTCGCACTGCGGCCAAGACGACACTTCAACTCTGGGAAAAGCCATGTTGACCGCGCGAACGACACGCTCTGCCCACAACCGTTGCGCTGCTTCATCCATTCTGTCTTTGATGACCTCCTGGACAAGACGATGAATATCATAAGTCTGTGCTTCACGGTTGCGACGAATAAGCGAATACCGAGTGAGAGGTTCGAGAGTCTCGTCAAGGACCAGTGGATCACTGTCGACGTTGGCAAGAGCAGCGGAGAAAGTCAGTCCGAGTTCCGGTGCTCCGCGCGTGATGAGTTCTAACGGTATTGCCTCGGGATGCAGAAAAGCGCTTGCCCGGAGTAAGTCAGCGGCTGCCGCGCTCGCTTGCTCTACCTGCTCGAAATTGAGCAACCATGTCGTAGCGACGGATTGAGGATATTTCCCTGTTATAAACTTCGCCTGTTCAAGTAACTTGAGGCCCCGGGTCTCATAGCTCACGAGGTAATTCTTAAACTGGGCTTGGGTTTTAGCGATGTAGGCTCCGGCCTGTTCCAGCGCAAGTGGCAGATAGTCCAGCTTATGCGCGATTTGCGTGACGGCCGCCTGTTCGTCGGTAGTGAGCTGCTCACGTCTGGTACGCTTACGCAGAAACTCCTGTGCGTCGTGCGGAGGGAGTTTGTCAAGTTCGATCGGGTTACTGATACCGAGACTATCGAACACCTGCGCGCGAGAAGTGAGGAGAATATGTCCGTGGTGATTAAGTGGGAGAAAATCTTCGATCAGCGTAGGGTCGTCTGCGTTGTCGAAAATTAACAACCACCCGGTGTTATCTTCCAACCAGTGCTTCACCGCAGTCACGACCAGGTTCTGATCTTGTGAATCCTTTCCCGGGAGATTCAACAGGTTGGCGCAAGTAGTGAAGTCAGAGACCAAGACCTCACGGGAGTCAGCCCGTATCCACAAGACAGCTGTGTATTCGTCCCGGTAGCGGTAGGCATATTCGACCGCAGTCTGGGTTTTGCCGATTCCCCCGAGGCCGCTAATCGTCTGTGGTTGGGCGAGCGCTGTGGTTTTCCCCGTCGCGATGGTTTCGTGCAGCTTTTCGAGAACCTGCTCGCGCCCGGTGAAAAACGGGTTGCGCGGGTGTGGTACGTTCCAGAGCCTCTCCGAGGGTGTACCGGCGGAGTTCGGAGAGGCATCTAAGGGTTTGCGACGGCCCTTTTAATCTCTTCACATATCTGAAGGAGGACTTGGTTCTGTTGTGATGGGGGCAAACTGTCCAGAGGGTGAGCAATATTATGCGCTGCTTGGTACGCTTCGATCTCTGTTTCCTTGTACATGCAGGCACTGAGATAGACCCACAAGACTGTCAATCCATCTTTCTTGGCAGCGTCCAATAGAGGCGGCAGTTCATGTTCGGCGATAAAATCAGAGCCGAGAAAATCAGGACTCACGAGTAGTACTGCTACTTTGGCAGATGCAAGCGCTTTGTTGATTTCATCTCGCCACTGCGCACCAGCTTTGATCTTCGTATCGTCCCATACGGTGATCGCATTCTTTCGTATCAATGGCTTCAACATCGTTTGCAGACGTTCTAACCAAGAGCTATTTTTGTGACTATAGCTAATAAAGACTTGATCTCGCATAGCCTCCACCTTGTACATGGAGGCTACATCTTGTGAATCGCAAGAGTCAAGGCTTTAAAGAATGGATGGAATCGAATCGAGCGACCGTAGCGAATTAGCTATCTACCCAATTCGCAACTCTCAATTCAGGTATCACCCGAAAATGGCGAACGTTGCGTGTAACCAACGTTGCTCGATGAGCCAGTGTGATACTGGCGATTAGTAAATCCGCTCGTCCGATTTTTCGCAATCCTTTAGTAAGCCGCAACTGGTCAAAACGAATCGATGCACCTTGATCGAAGGGAAGAATTCGCAGAAGGCCAAGGAGAGATTCAGTTCGAACGAGTAATTGCTGAGCCTTCACCAGTTCAGGCCCAGTGGCAGCCTTGAGAAGGTAGTCATGGCGTCCGCGTAGCAATTCGATTCTGGTGATGACTGTGATACAGACATCAGGGTCGTTGAGTTTCTGCAGATGTTGCACTACTCGGGGATGCCCTTCGTGAAGATGCGTGAGAGTGTCAGTATCCAAGATATGCACTACGCTGCCGTTTTTCTTTCAGTTTCGGATCGCCCGCGTTTTCTGTAGATTGCCTTCCGCAGGTCCGGCAAGCTCTCATCGTCGGCAAATGCCCCTGCTTGTTGGAGTAGCACGGTACGGCTGTCCTGGCTTTGGAGCCATTCATCGATGGCGGTTTTGAGGAAACGCCAGGTAGCCTCGATGCAACGTCCCGGAATTTGGCCGTCTGCTGCTTGGCGCTCCACTGTTTCTTTTGGCAGGCGGAGATACGCAGCAACTTCGTCTATGGTAAGCACCGGGGGTAGTTTGTTCATTTGACCCATAGGAAACCTCTCTCCTGTCGGGCGGGTTATCCCCGCCCTTTCAACTCAGCTAAACAACACTTCTTTGGCGTATAAGGTGTCAACGTACTCGCGCACGGTTTGAATCTTGTCGTTCTGCACCTCGAACATGACATTGTAATAGTTCTCGTATGGCTTACCTTTGGCGCTTTTGCCACGGGCAATCCATTCCACGGTGACGAAATCTCCTTCGGCGACAGTGTTGCGTACCTCGATAGAGAGCGAGCCAGGCTCAAAATGGGGCGCGGCTTTCATGACAAATCCTTCAAGTATGCCTTTCTTGCCTTGATGCGTGCCGGATACTGGTAGTGAGCCTGGTAACCACCAGGTTGCATCGTCGGCCAACAAAGCGTTGAACGTGTCCAGATTGCCTTTGGCTAATGCGTCGATAAATCCTAAGACGACCTTTTTGTTTTCTGCGATCCCCATAACGTACCTCCTTTATTTCTGCAGGGTTAATAAAGTTCGCCCAATAGTTCACTCGTTAGCTTACAAGAAATCTGAAGCCTTCGACATCGTCCATGGAGAGATCTATCGTGTGTCAAAATCGGCATACGTTCTTCCCCGGTCTCTTGCGCGCAACGAATCAGAGTAGCGTCAGTTGGGCCAAAATCTTCGAGTAGCGTTTGCTCCAGAGATACGAAGCTTATCCATCGCTCCTCGACATTCATCTGTCGAAGCTCTCTGACCACCATTCTCCAGAAGGGGGCCAACGGGAGTTCCCCTGACTGCTTTGTTGCTTTCCCTAATTGAACTTGCGCATGATGGCCGACTTCAACAAACACACCGGGAACAACAATAATACTTTGATGCCTTCCTAAAAACTTCGATATTTGCTCTGGACTGACGTTGAACTGCTTGCGGCACTGCAACTGGTTCTCATCAATGGATCGTCCTTGTTCGCTCCAGAAACGATGCAGGAGAAGGTCAAGCAGCGGCCCGGTGTCGAGAATAAGCCGAGGCATTGCTGTCAGTTAATCGGTGCAGCGGGAATATCGTACTCTTCGCAAAGCTCGGATCTCGTCTGGTCGAGTGTTTCGATAAGTGCCTCGTTTGCTTGTTTTAGTTCAGCGAGAGTTTGTTCGAGTCGAGAAAAATTATGACCAGAGCGGAAAACGAGAAAATCGGCCCGAAAACGAGACCAGAACGTCCGACTCGTATAATGGGCGGGAAGTTCTTCAATGTTGTTCATGACGTATTCGGCAACGAGTTGGAAAAACCCTCCTTCTGGAGTTCCACCTCCAGGATATGGATTTCCTTCTTTTTCCCATTGCAGTAACGACTGTTCGACCTGGAAGTGTAACTGCGAGACAAGTTGTTGCCAGCACTCCTGAGCAATTTGAAAAAGCATCTCTACCTTCTCGTCTCGCTCTTCCATCTGCGGTTTGAGGATTGGCATCCCTCGCAGCAGATCATCATAATTGGGCCGCAGTGAGGGGGAGATATGCTCACGCGCCCTTTGAATAAACTCCATCTCCATGGTTTGATAACGCCACGTAATATTCTTCTTGGAGAGAAGCGTATTCTCTGCCAACAAGTCTTCCATAAGGGGATTCATGACAGAGTAAATCCAGGCTTTTACCCGCTCTGTGCTCTTCTTTTGTCGGCGCATGCTGCCGTCCTTTACTGGCATTACAGTTCCTCGTGTGTCTCCGGTCAAATTATCCCCTGCTCCTTCAATGATGCAATCTCTTTGGCAGGGAGGCCCAGCAGCTTGCCGTAAATTAGGTCATTGTGTTCTCCAAGCGTGGGAGCGGGCGTATCGATTGTTGGTTCGTCACCGTTCAGACGAATTGGTGAAGCGAGGACAGTCACTTTTCCAGCGACTGGATGTGTGATGTCTTGCAGTGTCCCGCGTTCACGGAGGTGCGGATCACTCAACACTTCTGGGATCTCGTTCACCATCCCGCAGGTGACATCGGCGGCAGTAAGCTTTTCCATCACTTCTCGTTTTGTCCGTTGTGCAGTCCAGGTCCCAACGATGGTATCGATTTCGTCAAAGCATGTGGATCGTGCACTATTGGTGGCATAACGAGGATCATCGACTAACTCCTCACGCCCCATGACTTTGCAGAGGGCACGCCATTTGTCGTCGTTGGCAACGAGTAACAGCACATAGCCGTCCTTGGTTTGGTAACAATTGTAGGGTGAGAACGCCCGACCGGGCGCACTATTACCAAAGCGTCCGCGGATGCCACGAGAAAGATAGCCAGACATCTGGGTGATCAATGGACCAAGTGCGGCTTCAAAAATATTGGTCTCGACGAGCGTGCCGTCGCCGGTGCGGTCACGTTGATGAATCGCCGCCAGAATCCCGGCACAGAGATGCGTTCCAGCCATAATATCGAAGATTGGTGGTCCGGCCTTCACCGGAGGGTTGTCAGGATAGCCGGTGGCACTCATCAGGCCGGACATGGCCTGGACGATCGGATCGAATGCAGGATAGTCGCTATATGGTCCCGAGCGACCAAAGCCACTACTGCTGGCGTAAATTAAACCGCGGTGCAGTTTGCGTAATTCTTCATAGCCGAGGCCGAGCTTATCCATTACGCCCGCGGCAAAGTTCTCGACAACGACATCCGAGTGTGAGGCTAATTCTTTGAAGAGCTCACGACCCCGTTGGGTCTTGAGATTAAGGGTAATCCCCTTCTTGTTTGAGTTCAGCATGATGAAAGGGTAACTTTCCTCACTGTTGGGGACTTTGAAGATGGTTCGTGCCATCTCGCCTTTCGATGGCGGTTCGATCTTAACAATCTCCGCGCCAAGAAATCCGAGGAGCAAGGTGGCATAGGGGCCGTTGTAGACATGGGTAAGGTCAAGAATACGGATGTCGTCTAATGCACGCATGAATCCCTCCAATCCTTTGCCTATAGCATATAGCGTGCTCACTGCGTTCGCTCTATGGCATTTGGCGCTAAGAGGAGCAGTCGTAGAGCACCTGATGAAATGTGCTGATCAAAATCGATAATCCGCCTGTTTATCCCCTCATCCTGTTCCCTTCGACAGCCATAGAGCGAGTGAAATGACTGTGCCATCAGCTACAAAGTGAGCGAAGCGAAGAGCGATACGCTATAGAGTGAGGGCGGCGAACGGGCTATAAGCCATAAACCAGAAAGGAGGAGGCCATGCTCGATCTTGTGATTCGTGGAGGAACAGTCGTTACTCCGTATGGCATTGGGGAAATGGATGTGGGGATTCAGGGAGAGAAGATTGTTGCGCTTGGTCAGCCGGGGACACTCGCGGCTGATGCAAACCGGATGATTGATGTCCAGGGAAAAATTGTCATTCCCGGCGGAATCGAGCCACATGCCCACATTGGGGTTCCGGTGCCTCCGGCATGGACTGGCCAGGCCGATGTCATGACCCAGCCACCGGAAGCCGCCAGTCGTGCGGCTGCATTTGGGGGCGTGACAACATTTATTGATTTCACTGGTGATCTGAGCCGTAGAGCGCTCCTGGGTCAGAGTCGACGTCCGATGCTGGAAACTATTGAACGACGACGTGAAGTTTTTCGCACTCATAGTTACGTTGACTATGCCTTCCATTATATCGTCGCCGGGCGGGTACGACCCGAAGTGATCGGCGAAGTCCGTGAAGCGATTGAAGAAGGAGTAGGAAGTTTCAAGATTTTTACCGTCGACAATCCCGTGCGGACGGCGCCGGATCAGCCTTCTGTCCGCATTCCTAACGGTCACCTATGGGGGCTGTTTACCGAAGTGGCCAAGCATGGCGGTATGATGGCGGTGCATGCCGAAGACGATGACGTTGTTTCGTACATGACCGACAAGCTGCAACGCGAAGGACAGGACCAGGGTCATAACATTCATCTCGTGCACAACAACCTCTCCGAGGACTTGGCGTTCCGTAACATCATTCGCCTGGCACAGCATACCGGCGTCGGTATCTACTTTGTCCACGTCACTGCCAAGGAGGGAGTGCAGGCGATTGCCGAAGCGCGCAACGCTGGACTGCCGGTGTATGGGGAAGCGCTGCACCACTATTTGCAGTTCACCTGCGAGGATTACAAAAAACCAGGTGGCACGGCGATTCATACCTATCCAGCGATTAAGTTCGCTGATGATCGCGACGCGTTGATTGCGGGGATGTTGGATGGTCGCCTGGCAACAACGGCGACGGATGAATACACGACCTACAAGGGACCAAAGTTGTGGGGAGATCGCATTGCCACTGTCTGTGGTGGGCACAATGGCATTGAGACGCGTATCCCTGTCGCGTTCACCAAACTTGTGGCTGAGCGTGGCATGTCGTTGCAGCGGTTTGCTGAGGTCACCTCCACCAATGCGGCCAAAATCCTTGGGCTCTATCCCCAAAAGGGTGTCATCCAACTCGGGAGTGATGCTGATCTCTGTGTGATCGACCCCAATCTCAAGAAGACCCTGACCGTCAGTGACCTGCACGCTGACTCCGACTACAGTATTTGGGAGGGATTCCAATGTCAGGGCTATCCGATTATGACAATTTTACGCGGAAAGGTGATCGTTGAAAATGGAAAACTTGTCGGTAGTTCGACGGATGGGCGTTGGCTCAAGCGGCACGTGAGCAATGAGGTGGTCTCAAAGCCAGCGGTCTAAAAGAGGGCGAAACGGGAAAAAGGGGAAACGGCGAAATGGATGAAAAAGCAACGAACACAAGTCGTCGGTTTTCTCTTTCGCCTTTTATCCTTTTCCCCTTTTCCCCAGCATCCTTTTGACAATGCAATTCGTTGCATTGAGGTTTTCAACAGCACTCAGTGAGAAGGAGGTACCCCATGTTTGATCTCATTATTAAAGGTGGTCAGGTTGTGACACCCCACGCTGTGGGGGAAATGGATGTCGGTATTCAAGGTGAGAAGATCGCGGCTGTGGGTGGGCCTGGGACGCTCACGGCACAGGCAGGACGCGTCATTGATGCGAAGGGAAAAATCGTCATTCCTGGCGGTATAGAACCGCACGCCCATATCGGTATCCCCGTGCCGGAACAGTGGGTAGGGATTCCTGATGTGATGACCCAGCCACCCGAGGCGGCGAGCCGCGCGGCAGCGTTTGGTGGAGTGACAACGATTATCGATTTCGCCGGTGACCTGAGTTTTAATCCGGATGGCACCATTCTCTCTACGACGATCCTGCACGACATCGAACAGCGACGCGCTGCTTTTCACACCCACAGTTACACTGATTACGCCTTTCATTACATCCTCGCCGGTGAGGTGACATCGAAAACCGTTGGTGAGATCGGCGAGGCGCTTCAGGAAGGAGTGGGGAGCTTCAAAATCTTCACGACATTTCACCCGATCCGGGTTCCCTATGGCCACCTGTGGCCTATTTTTGAAGAAGTGGCCAAGCATGGTGGCATCATGGCGGTGCATGCCGAAGAAGATGAAATCGTTCGCTACATGACGGAAAAACTCAAACGCGAGGGACGTGCACAAGGCTACAACTTGCATCTGGTGCATAATAACATTTCTGAAGACTTGGCTTTTCGTCATATTATTCGGTTGGCCAAGCATACTGGGGCTGGGGTGTACTTTGTTCATGTGACGGCGAAAGAGGGGGTGGCTGCAATTGAGGAGGCACGCAGCGAAGGACAGGCCGTCTACGGTGAAGCGCTGCATAACTACCTGCAGTTCACCTGTGAGGATTACAAGAAACCTGGCGGGACGGCGATTCACACCTATCCAGCGATCAAGTTCGCAGACGACCGCGAGGCGTTGACCAGGGGGCTCATGGATGGACGTTTGGCAACCACGGCAACCGACGAATACACGACCTACCGTAAGCCGAAGTTGTGGGGCGACACGATTGAGACTGTGTGCGGTGGACATAACGGGATCGAGACCCGGATGCCGGTGGCGTACGCGAAGTTTGTGGCTGAACGTGGCGTGTCACTGCAACGCTTTGTTGATATTACCTCGGCGAACGCGGCCAAAATCCTCGGTTTGTATCCACAAAAAGGGGCGATCCAGCCGGGCAGTGATGCGGACCTGTGCCTGCTCGACCCAAATTTGAAGAAAGTGATCTCTGTGAGTGACCTGCATGCCGATTCGGATTACAGCATTTGGGAGGGGTTCCAGTGCCATGCCTACCCGGTGATGACTATCCTGCGGGGTAAAGTGATCGTCGAGGATGGCAAGCTCGTGGGGAGTTCCTCTGATGGTCGCTGGGTCAAACGGCACGTGGCGAATGAGGTTGTCGCGAAGCCGGCGGTGTAAGGCGTGGAACGTGATCCGTAAAACGTGATCCGTAAAACGTAAAGCGTGAGACGTGATGCGTGAAAAGTAACACCTAAGGCGTAAGACGTGCAGAGGAAAGCAAGCCAGGAAAGTTGGAGGCAATGCGGAGGCAATGCTGTATAACGAATGGGAAATAACCGTTCCAGATACAATCAAAACGGACGCTCTTTGGCAGGTATCTGCTTATCGTTTGGCTCTATTCCTGGCTGATCTGAGCTGGCAAGATGTTTCTCATCTGATGCATGATCGACGTACTAGCAGCTTGTCTGACCAGTTGTACCGAGCTGTGGGGTCTATTGGCGCGAATATAGCTGAGGGGTACTCTCGCGGTACCGGGAGAGACCGTGCCCGTTTCTATGAATACGCCTTGGGTTCAGCTCGAGAGAGTCGTGACTGGTATTTTAAGGGTCGCCATGTACTCGGTGATGCTGCCTTTCAGCATCGTTTGCAACTGTTTACCGAAATTATTCGACTGCTTTTGACGATGATTCCACAGCAGCGCAGCTACACAGTTCGAGAAGATAATGCTGAGTATGAGGAGAAGGTGAAAACGTAGAATGTAAGGACGTAAGCTATAAGGCGGTGATGGAGTAGTTACGTTTTACATATTTACGTTTTACATATTTACGTTTTATGGCTTCATGGGACCCCCAACAATACCAACGCTTCAGCGACCAACGTTCTCGTCCATTTTTTGACCTGGTAAACCGAGTGGCAAACGAAGGAGTTCGCACGGTTGCTGATCTCGGCTGTGGTCCGGGAAACCTGACCGCGACACTGACAGCCCGATGGCCTGAGGCGATGATTTGGGGAGTGGATAACTCCCCCGATATGTTAGCGGCTGCGACGCAGCTGCCCGTGCATCCTCACTTGCAGTTTGTTGCCGGAGATATTGCGACGTGGCAACCTGAGCAACCCCTCGACCGGCTTGTCTCGAATGCGGCGGTACAGTGGGTTCCGGATCACGCACAGGTTTTGCCTCGTTTGGTTAGCCTCCTGGCTCCCGGCGGGATCATTGCCGTACAAATGCCCAACAACTTTGCCGAACCCGCACATCGGTTGCTTGGCGAGTTGGTGCGGAAGCCTCCCTGGGCAGAGGCAGTGAGTTCTTGGCGCGAGCGCTATTTCGTCCAAACCGCGGCGTGGTATGCCGAGGCTTTGCATGCGGCGGGGCTTCGAAATATCGACGTGTGGGAAACGATTTATCTCCATATCCTTCCTGGGAATGACGCCGTGTTGGAATGGATGAAGGGCACAGCCTTGCGTCCAGTGTTCTCTCGTCTTCCCGTTGAGAAGCACGAAGACTTCCTTTCTGAGTACCGGGACCTCTTACGTGCGGCGTATCCACAACACGCCTATGGGACACTGCTGCCATTTCGCCGGTTATTCTTCGTCGCTCAGAAACCTTAAGTGAGGAGAGGAGAAAAGGGGCTGCATGACAAAACCGCGCACCGACTCCCCTGAAGCCGAACGAGTATCGCACGAAGAGCCCGCCCTCGTACATTTTGGCGCGTATCGCCTCGACACAAAAAATGAACAACTCTGGCGTGACACGCAGGCAGTACGGCTAACCGGGAAAGCTTTTGCGGTGCTCCGCCATTTAGCGTCGCGTCCTCAGGAGTTGGTATCGAAGCGAGAGCTGTTTAAGGCGGTGTGGCCTGAAACGATAGTGAGCCAGGCGACGTTGACCTCGTGTATCAAAGAGTTGCGGAAAGCGTTGGCAGATGATGCAAAGACGCCGCAATACATCGAGACCGTACATCGGCGAGGGTATCGGTTTATCGGAGACGTAGTCAGTAGTCAGCAGTCAGTAGTCAGTAAGGGCAGCGAGACTAGAAACTTGAGACGAGAGACTGGTTCCTCTTCCCCTTTAGCCCTTGGCCTTCAGCCTTCAGCCTCGAAATTCGTTGGTCGCGAGACCGAACTCGCCCAACTGCACCAGTGGTTCGCGCGCGTCTGTGATGGCGAACGACAAATTGTCTTCGTAACGGGTGAAGCCGGGATCGGGAAAACGACACTGGTTGAAGTTTTCCTCGAAAGACTGAGGAATTGGGAATTAGGCACTGCTTCTCTCTCTCCCCAATCTCCAATCCCCAATCCAGTCTCCTGCATCGCCCGAGGTCAATGCATCGAACAATACGGTGCCGGCGAGCCTTATATGCCAGTGCTGGAGGCTTTCGGACGGTTGTGTCGCGGGGATGAAAAAGAAGTAATGTTAGCGTTGCTTCATCGTTATGCACCAACCTGGCTTGTGCACATGCCAGCGCTTCTCAGCGATGCCGAACGTGACGCGCTGCAGCGTCAGGTTGGGGGGGCCACCCGTGATCGCATGTTGCGAGAAATGGCTGAGGCGTTTGAAGCACTGGCGGCGGAAACTCCCTTTATCCTGTGTCTCGAAGACCTGCAGTGGAGTGATTATTCGACGTCGGAGCTGCTTTCCGTGTTAGTGTCTCGTCCGGAGCCCGCCAAGTTGTTGATACTAGGGACCTGTCGACCGCTGGAAACGCTTGGGGGCGATCATCCGCTGAAAAAGCTCCGCACTCAAACCCACCGCCCGGACCGATGTCACACACTCACCCCGAGTTTTCTCTCGGCAGAAGCAGTTCAACAATATCTCCGTCAACGATTCGTCGACAGAGTACTCCCTTCCGGTGTAGAACAACTCGTCCAGCATCATGCTGAAGGAAATCCGTTGTTCATGGTGAACGTTGTTGATTACTTGGAACAGCAGGGAGTGTTGGACGGGGACGATGACGAACGGGTACGACAATTACTCAATGGGGCAGCGATCGGGGTACCGGAGAATCTACGGCAACTGATCAACTGTCACTTCGAGCAAATGGGCGACGAAGAAAAAGAGGTGCTTATGGCAGCAAGCGTAGCCGGGATGGAGTTTTCTGCGGCGACGGTTGCTGCTGGGTTAGGACGAGACGACGGAACGATTGAACTGACCTGTGCCGATCTGGCGCAGAGGAAACAGTTTCTCCAGTCGGTTGGCGTCGTCGAATGGCCGGACGGCACATTCGTTTCTGGCTATCGCTTCACCCATGTTCTATACCAGAACGCGCTATATGAACAGATTCCGGCGGGCCGACGTGTCAATTTACATCGTCGCGTTGGTGAGCGCCTCGAACAGGCTTATCACGGTTGCCTGGGTGAGATCGCGGTGGAACTCGGCGTGCATTTTGAGCGGGGACGAGATTTTCACCGGGCTGTACAGTATCTCGGACATGCCGCGCAGCGTGCCATGTGGACCTATGCCTATCAAGAAGCGATCGACCAGTTAGACAAAGGGATAGTGTTGTTGTCGCATTTCCCGGAGTCACCCGAACGCACGCAACAAGAGTTAGCCTTACAGGTTGGCCGGAGCCTATCGCTGATGCACACCCAGGGTTTTGCCGCTCCAGAGGTCGAGCAGGCATATGGACGGGTTCGTGCTTTGAGCCGTACCGTTGGTGATTCTCCCCAACGCTTTGCGGCCCTGTGGGGATTGCGGAATTTTCATCTTTTGCGTGGCGAGCTAGAGTCTGGGCGAGTAGCGGCCCAAGAATTTCTTGAGCTTGTGCGGAGATCAGAAGTGTCTACTCTCGCGGCTGAGGCCCATCTGGGGCTGGGGACTCCGCTCTTTCATCTTGGTGAATTTGCCACTGCGCGTCCGCACCTCGAACAGAGTCTATCGCTCTATAATCCACAACTCCCGCAGCCGAAAGTGTTTCTCACCGGGCAGGACCCGCGTGCGAGTACGCTTGCTCATCTCGCAGTACTCCTGTGGATTACGGGATATCCTGACCAGGCACGAGAGCGTAGCCGTCAGGCGTTAACGATGGCACAGGAGAGTGGGTTCTTGTATGGTCAGGCGCTCGCGTCGAATCTGGCGGCGACCTTGCACGTGTGTTGTCATGACGTCCCAGCTGTGGTGGAATATGCCGAAGCTGCACGCCGGTTTGCCCAGGAATGTGGGTTTGTACACTTGGTGATCATGGGTATGGTGTTACAAGGGTGGGCCTTGGTCTGGCAAGGCAAACGTGAGGAAGGGATTAGACTCATACAGACGGGATTACAACGACAACATGCTGCCGGGATCGGTATTGGTGAGGTCTCCTATCGAATGTTATTAGTTGATGCCTACAGGGAGACCGGACAGATTGCTCTTGCCTTACAAGCCCTTGGTGACGCAGTCACCGCTCTTGACCGCACCGGAGAAAGGACGTTCGAGGCAGAGCTGTATCGGCTGTACGGAGAACTCCTATTAAATGCAGAACGCAGAATGCAGAATGATGAACACAAGACAAAACAAGAAGGCCCAGATTCTGCCCCTATTCATCATTCATCGTTCATCATTCATCGTTCCGAAGAAGCCGAAGCGTATTTTTGCAAAGCCATCGACATTGCCCAACGGCAACAAGCAAAATCCTTGGAACTGCGCGCTACTGTCAGTCTTAGCCGCCTTTGGCAACAGCAGGGAAGACGACGTGATGCGTATGAGAGGTTGTCGACGATGTATGGTTGGTTCACCGAGGGATTTGACACCGCGGATCTGCGCGATGCCAAATCTCTGTTGTTAGAGTTTGGGCGGGAAGATTAACTGGCGCTTTCCTGCTGTCTACTGCTGCTCAACCGCGCCGATGTCACAAGTTGCCCCTTGTGGGCGAGGAATGCCTCGTTGATCGGTCATCAGCAGTGTTCCGAGGATTGGACCTGGACAGTTCCCGAACCCGGCATCGATAGCGGTGCTGGTCAGGTCAAGCGCATGTGTTGCGGTTGGTCCGCCATTGTTTTGTAAGGTCACCGCAAGACCAAACACTGCTCCTTTGTTAAAGGACGCAGTCGGATTACACGCGCTGTCGGTCGACGGAAATGTCCCAATCATATTGTTGGTTCCCCCCAAAGGAATGCCAGTGAGCGAGCAGGCGTCCGCGAATGCTCCGGTGACGCTGTCGATACTGTGGGTGATGATTGAGTTATCGAGATTAAAGCCCTGGCGATTGTAAATACTCGCGCCATCGGCTGCCGCGTTGCCATAGAAAGTCGCGTTGGCAATGGCAATCGTGCCAATTCCTGCGGCACCGTTCATAATAGCCCCACCGCGGTTCGTTGCTGCATTTTCAGAAAAGGTGCTGTTGCTAATGGAAAGATATCCGTCCGTGGGGTTATAGTAGATGGCTCCACCGGCGTCTCCGGCGCTGTTGGCAACAAAGGTGCTGACGGAAATGCCTGTCGCGATAGTTGATGATGCGGTGGTCACATCGAAAATCGCTCCGCCACGGTTTGCTGCGTTGGCATCAAAGGTACTTTGGGAGACAGAAAAACGTCCATCGTTGACGTTGGCGATGGCTCCGCCGCTGCTGTCCGCAGAATTAGTGGCAAAGGTAGTGAGTTCCGCACGGATAGTTCCGCTTACATTGGCAAGAGCCCCTCCATTTTGGGTCGCCGAATTGCCGACGAACGTATTTTCGCGAATCGTTGTGATGTTGGCGTCTGCCGTATCATTAAAGATGACCCCACCCTGGTCCGCACTATTATAATCGGCTGATATCTTCTCGACGGTGAGCCTGCCATTGCCGACGTTGCTGATCACGCCGCCATTCTCCTCTACCGAATTAGATAAGAACACGCTGGAAAGTAGGGAAACCGTCCCGCCATTATTAAAGACGACTCCACCATTGAGGCGCGCCGAATTATTCAGGAACAAAGACCCGGAGATAGTGACCCTTCCTCCGTTATTGAAGATGACTCCGCCGTCGAAGTGAGCGTAGTGATCGTGCAAGAGAGACTCGGAGAAGATGGAGAGGCTACCATTCTCTTCAACATAGATCCCACCACCGTTCGTGTTTGCCCGATTGTTATACAAGGTCGATTTTCCCTGAATGGCGGCGATGGTACCAGCTTCGACATAAATTGCCCCGCCTGAGTTTGCAGAGTTGTTGGTTATAGTGCTGGTATTGGTGATGATGAGGTCACCACCTTCGCCGTTATAGACAGCGCCGCCGTAGTCCGTACCATTATTTTCGATTTCGCTGGCACTGATGACGAGAGTCCCTCCGTCATTGTAAATAGCGCCGCCACGAGTGATCGCGAAGTTGTCCGTTACACGGCAGTTGAGCAAGGTTAAGCGGCCGTGGTTCACGATTGATCCTCCGTCTGGGGCAATGCCGCCAGTCAGCTCCAAGTTGGATATCCGAACAAATACATTGGTGTCGATAATAAAATGTCTTCCGTTGCTGCCTGGTTCCCAGGCGTGAATATGCGTACGCGTAGTTCCGCTACCGACGAAACTCAGATCCTTGTCCACATAAACGTCTATTTCGGAGTACCACCCGTAGGGATTGGGGGCTATGAAGATACTATCGTTGGGCTTGGCCTGTGAGACGGCATGTTTAATTGTCAGGCATGGGTTTTTTGCCTTACTGCAATCATTGACCCCTCCTTTCGCTGTGTTGTTGCCCACTGGAGAATAGGCCACGTAGCGGATCGTTGCCTGGGCGGTCAATGGCAACAAAAGCATACTGAACAAGCTACTGACCACGAGATCACGAACAGAACGTTTCCTGGAAAATGGATGCATAAGACTCCTCCTCAAGTTTTGCATTGTGTGGTGTTGCTGCTGGCTTGCTCGGAGAAGACGAGGAAACGCGTCGAGAAATTGTGGGAAAGTTGTGGGATTTGTGTGGAATGTGGGGACGACGAAGGGATGGATGAGAAATGACGAATGACGAATAGAGGGCCTGAGCCACAACGCCGCCAACGGCGGCGTGTTCCATGTACAGGCTCGTACCTGCTCGGTTATGAATACAGATTATCCTGCTCAATATACGGCAGCAGGTGGAACGATAACGCCGGGTTCCTGGTAGAGTAACCACGGAGCCAGTCTTCCCACTTGCCATCCGCGGTGAAGGTGCCAATGGTGCCGTTGGGAGCGAGAGCAGGTAGCAACCAGGAAATCTCAGTACGGTCGCCTTGTGCTGCGGCCTCGCGGACCTTTTGCACGGCAGGAACCAGTAGGCCAATCAGAATGGCGATGATGTTGTTTGAGGTGCCCCTGATCGGTCGCCAGCCTGGTTGCTGCGATTGCCTGATAACGATGGTCTGAACGCTCTTTGGTGATACGGCTTGGATAATACTATGGCTGATGTCGAGTAAGTTACTGCCTCGACGAAAACCTGTGTAGTCCTGATTGGCGAGGACTACGCGTAGTGTAGAAGACGGCATAAGGATTCTCCTTTGGTGGTTTTTTGTTGTGGTTTTGCTGAACCGGTGAAAAGTAAGGGCGACCGCTTGGTCGCCCCATCGAGTGAGAGCGAGGAGGAACTGCTCTCATTACTCTCTTTTAAGCGATCTGTAGTTGAACGTCCCATTCGAGGCAGGTGTCTTCAGTAAAGTGATGTACGGTTCCTTCACCGTTGTTGTCCCAAATGGTTCGGGTTTCTCCAGCGTGAGCTAAGTCAACACACACATACACCCACTGCGTCTCTTCATCGATGTCGGGACTGTTGTTAGCCTCGAACTCTATCGGAGGGAGGACGTCACGGGTCGTCACGGATTCGCATACGCCTTTTGCCAAAGCAGCGGCTGCCGGAGCACCGACGTTGTTAACGAGCCGACGCATCGCTTTAGCTCCAATAGCGGAAGCGAGCCCCGTTCCATGCAAGATAACCGCCTGTACAGTCCCACCACCTATAAAACCTGTGACCCAGGCCCTGGCGATTGTCGTGAAGTCCTGGACGACCTCTCCCACCTCGGTGAGAAAGTGAATAGCGTCCTCTGTATTGTCTCCGACCTCATCGCAGTAGGCTGAATACGAGGCGTCCGAGGAAGCGGACTCGTGCCACGATTGTGAGAACGGCTCGACGAGTTCTGGGCCGTCCGGGGCAAAATACTGTATGGCGACTGATCCCCGTGACCCCGAAGACGAGAGCCCGTAGGATTGGACAGTGTCATAGAGGTGGACTAAGTAGTCAATCTCGGCGCCCGTGCGAGCATCAAGCCTTTGCGTCTCTCCCTCAGTGAAGGCGGAATTGACCAGCATTTCTGTGGTGGTGACTACAAAAGCGTCAGTGTCATTGCCAATAAGCGGAACTGCGCCGCCATAGCCAAACCCATAAAAGTTGATGGTCATAGGCGCTTTGATCTTGACCGTGTAGCCATTATAGGAGGTCGTATCCTTAGCGGAATTCGGTGTATCCGTAAGATGGAAATAGATAAACTTGCCTCCCTTAACGACAATCATCCAGACTTCGCCTTGAATCCAATCTCCACGCTCATCTTGAACAGCCCCCCAAGAGAGAACCGGATCCTTGGCAATGTTCATCACGTGTTGCCAGGACAAGTTCCAGCCATCGAACACGACGTTTATTACCGCATGACCGATTTCTTCCCCTGAGAAGGTTGAGGAAGTATTGTTATCCAAAGTAGCGTTGCTCACATTGCTGAGCTGGGCACCAGTTGGAGATGTGAAAGCCAATGAAAAACTGACTAAGAAACCGAGAACACTCAACTTAACGCGTTTCATACCTTTTGCTCCTTCGATCTTGTGGGTTAAAGTTTGACTGTGTGCCGATTGCCAACGTGTACGTAAAAGACGCCAAAAGCGGTCAGGAAGTTGTGGGAGAACTGTGGGAAAGTTGTGGGATTTAGAACGAGGTGAATGTGTTTTCTGGATGTTTCCTTATTGCCTAGCTTTCCTTTCCCCTGTTCTTAAGTTCGCCGAGCCACCCGCTTAGTACTCTCACGTTACATAGCGGCCTATTTTTCTTATGGTTGTCAGTGACAGCGCCGCCAACGGCGGCGCGCTGCATAGCGGACAATGCCAGCTTCGTGGCGAAGCTAATGAACCTGCGAGACGCAGTATTAGTTAACATGCACGATGCCACGCAACGGAATCCAATCAGTGATGATTACTCCTGATGGTGTCGTGGCGACCACGCGCGCAATGACATAATAGTCTCCAGCAGTGAGCCCTGACGGAACGGTCCAGGTTCGTCCTTGTTGCGACGAGCCATTAGCGCTCACACTGAACGACCGAGTGGTGGCTGACGCAACGTCTGCCGCGTCCCAGATATCGTCCGTCGAAAAATAGAGACTCGCGACCACGTCGACGCGCTCGGTCGAGTAATTGGCAACCGCGAAACGTGTTCGCAGCGTGTTCCCACTAGCGACCGTCGTTGAACCGGCAGCGCCACTCTGGGTGACGCCACACACATCGGCAAAGAGGTCGCTGTTCCAGGCACTGCCACGACTGGGTTTACACAGTTGTTTCTGGTCGGCAGCCGGATAACTGCCAACTGGTGCCACAGGATCATACCAGGTGTTGAGGACCGCAATGTCATAGCGGCTGCCGGCCAGTGGGTACAGTGCTCGCAAACCTTCGATGTCATCAGGCAATGGGCGCACCGCGTCGTCCTGGAGGCGATTGGCCCAGGGTCGATCGCCATAGTTCAACATCGAGTATGAATCGTTGCTGTGGGAGAGACCGAACGCATGCAACAACTCATGGACGTAGCTGATACGGAAGTAGCGATCTCCAGCCGCGTTGCTCAGTGTGACATCATAATACGGCTCGCCGTGTGCCTGCGGATGACTGAAGGTCCAGCCAAAAGCACTGAGATCTTGAAACTGGATATGAGCCTCAACGATGTTACAGGCGGAGTCAACATTCCAAAATGTCCCGCCAGGGTTAGCCGCAGCATTGTTTGTAAAACCGACATGAATCGTCGGTGTGGGATCGTTGAACCAGGTTTTGTAGACAAACGGATCGGTCGAGAGGTCAAAGCCTGTTACCTGCGCCGCTGTACCTCCAGCGAGATTGAATTGCTCGTGAATGTCATTCATCGCATCCGTAAGCTGCGCGAGGTTGATGAGGTTCTGAAAAAAGTCCGGACCGGCGAATTCAGTGGTATGGAGAACGACCTTCGGCTGCGACGCCCAGGTAATGGGATTGCAACCGTTCTGCGTCCGTGTAGTGTACGCATGCACTGAGGTTGTTGCCACGACGACGAGGAGGGCGGATATCGTGGTGATAATAGAACGGAGAAGCTTCACCAAGAGTGTTTTGCTCCGAGGCGAAGGTGACGTTTGTGTTTCCACTGTTCGTAGCATCGTGAGTTTCCTTTCTGTGTTCCTCTTATCCGAGAAGCGAAATTGAGAGTTGCTGAAATTGGTCGAGGAACCAGGGTCAACCAAAAAGGCGACCCTGGGCGAGACGTTAATCTGGCAGTGGGGCTGACAGCGTCGGGGTGCACAGCATCCGCGCATTTTTGATGCCGATGTCGCGATGACCGAACTGATCGTCGATTTCTAGTCTTCGCGAGGGATTTGGTGGGCACTGGACGTTGTAGCAAGTGAAATCCGTGCTCAATGCAGCACCCCGCGGGTCATTCCCATTCCCGCCTTCGATGAACTTTCTCACCGGTGTGCAGAAAAGCCGCGCCTTGGTGGTGACATCACAGTCCGGTTCTAAACCGAATTTATTGACGAGGTCGACTTCTTTCGAATCCAGTTGGTTTTGGTCCTTGAGCACCTCGTAACACTTGAGATGGTCGGGTTCGCCCGGAATGATCTGGGCGAACCCTGGGGTGTTCACCGTAACGATAGTGCTCAGTGTAAACGCACTCGCGAGTAGCCACTGCCGAAAGTTAGTAGATGATAGGTATTTCATGATCCTTTTCTCCTTTTCAATGAGTCGTATTGTGTTGACGGTGTCTTGTTGTTAGGTGGGGTGCGTGTCTTTGTTGCTCCGTCCCAGCGATGCTTCTCGCTGGAGGCGGGGCGCGAAGGGTGCTGCTCATAACCTGTGCTCCTTTCTGTGTTGTGGTCATGTGGACAGAAGACGGAAGAAAGGCGTGGGAAGTTGTGGGAAAGTTGTGGGATTAGTGTGGAATATTGACGGGATGAAATGCTGAACGCGGAGCGCTCAATGGAGAAAACGTCCGCGAAAGAAAAATTAAAGAGAAATTGAAGAAGAAGGTAAGGACCTCTCTCGCTCCGCTTTGCACAACTCGTCGTATGAAGCGGGTAACCCCCAAGGGGGAATGTTACTTTTACAGAGCGACGGAGCATCTGAGTCTGCGGAGCCACTGGCGCAAAAATTGCTCAGGCTAAGACCTGGGCGCCCACTCAGCGGCCCCTCACAATCTCGGGAGTAATAATTATGAATCAGGATAATCTCGGAGCGAGGGACTATTCCTTACACCAAGATAGTGTAGTGACCGGTGATTTTCTCCAAGCGTGTGCCGCTGGTGATATGGACGCGCGGCAGCGCTTTCAAGAAGAATACGGCGAAGATATCTACAACTTCCCGGTCAAAATCTACGGAACACCCCCCGAAGACGCTGGTGACTATTACCTGTACGTCTTCGACCGAGACCGTATATTCCTCCGTTTGCGAACCTTCGAAGGGCGTAACAATATTCAGTTCCGGACGTTTCTGTCCTACTATGTGTTGAAACATCTGTTCCTGGAGTGGCGAAGAAATCGTAAAGAAATCGACACGATATCTCTACAGACGCCGATCGCGGACGCAGACCACGAAAGCCGGACCTTAGAAGATCTTCTCTCTGATTCCGTTATGAGTGACAGTGTGAGTCATGACCCGACACTGATGAACGGACCCACCACTATCTTCAATGCTCTTGCTCCAGAGGACTGGTTGCACCTCAAACTCTTGTCACTACTTGAGTTTCACCTGAGTCCTGACGACGTGCGTTTGCTCGTCCAGCTCTCCGGGCGCACTATCCACGATACCCTGACGTTACTGGCGGAGATTTATGAGGATCTCAAACGAAAAGATGAGAAAGTTGCTCGCCTGTGTGACGAGTTGGATTCCGTGTGGGGCTGGATCATCATGCGACAAAAAGAGTTGCAAGACCTCAGCAAGAAGCTTTGTTTGCTTTCCACTGTGGAAAATAGGTTTGACACTGAAAAGCTCATGGCGCAGAAGCAAGCTCGAGAGCAGGCGTTAGCCAAACGCCTTCGCCAGCGCGAACGACTGGTCGAGGAGCTGCAGAAGTACAAATTGACGACTCCGTATAAAGCTATTGCCCGGCTACTGAACTCGACGCCCAGCGCTGTCTATTCTCGTATCTGCCGCTTGCGTGAGCAGTTGGCCCGTGAATGTAGCGGACACGAGACTCTTGAGGGGGATACTCGATGAGTAGCTACTCTTGCCTGGACGCGGTTGATCGCTCTCAGAAATCGTAGGACGCACTCTGCGCACCGATACCTGGCGCATGAAACGCGCCCTATCATGATGAATCTTCCTTCGTGCTATCCGACAATATCTGCGTGACCGTGCTTAGTCGAGTGTCCGAGTCCCCGCGTGCCCTACGCCTCACTTCCTCTTGGGTGCCGCCTCCATCAAGAGCGCCAGCGCAGTGCGCAGGCTCCGTTCCCCAACCGGTTCTCCTTTGTAGTGGCCCAGGCGCACGACAACGAGGTCGTGCGAGGGAATAATGAACGTGAACTGCCCACCAGCCCCTGCCATATAGTACGCGTCTGGGGGCACCGGATATCTGCCGTCCCCGTTGAGCCAGAAGAAGCCCCCGTAGATGGGATGGTTATCGGCTTTCCAGGCAGGTGCTAGCGTGCTGACGAATTCCACATATCCCTCTGGGAGAATACGCTCTCCGTTCCATACGCCATCCTGGAGGTAGAGGTTGCCCAGGCGTGCCCAATCGCGGGCTGAGGCGAGTTCGTACCCTTGGGTGAGAAAATTCCCAAACGGGTCTGTCTCCATCACCATCGTACGAATGCCAAGCCTGTCAAAGAGTGCGCGCTGGGGGAACGAGAGATACGCTTCTCCACGCTTCTCGACGCCAAGGCGGATGAGATAGTTGACGAGCACGGGATCGGTATTGCGGTAACGTCCAACTGTGTTTGGCGGCCATTGCAGCGGTCGTGTCGCAGCATAGTGAAAGGAATTCACACCGCCGGTGTAGAGATACAGGTGATCGGGATAAGGTCCCGACGGGTCGTAGTCAGGATCTTGGGGTGCCCGGATACGTAACCCACTCGACATACGCAGGAGATCGGCAATGCGGATCTTCGCCCGTGGATCGTCGGCTGCCCGCCACTCCGGAATGGGTGCTGCTTGCCACAGATCATACACGCCTTGCTTGATGAGGATTCCCATCAACGTCGCGGTGAGACTTTTGCCCATCGACCAACTTTCCAGCGGGGTCTGCATGGTGATGCCCGCACCGTACCGTTCAGCGATCAACTGTCCTTTCCAAGTCACCACGAGCGCAGCCGTCATCGCTGCCGCTGGTGTAAAGGCTGCAGCTATCGCCTGTTGCAGTTTTACCGCGTCGATCTCCTTTGGCAGAAGCTCCTTGGGCAACGCTTCTCCCATCGGCCACGGCTGGGTTGCGGGTGCGGGTAGCTGACTGTGCACGGACACCGGTGTGAAATTGACAGAGCTTTGGCCGATTGGAAGTGTGATACATCCCTGGCTACCGAGAGACTTCGCGGTACGGGTCACGCCGCTGGGAAGCGTAATCTGGACGGTTTTGTCGGCGTGGTTAACGACCGGTTTTCTCATCTGCGCGCGCGCCGCATAGGGGGCGGTAAAATAGCCCACATTCTCGGCAGCGAAGTCTGGGTCCAGACCAGTGATGAATACTGCCGAACACATCACTTTGGCAAAGCCCGCCGCATGGTGCACCAGTGCATCGCCAGGCGGTGGTACATACGGCGTATCGAGTTCAAGCGATTTAGCGCGGGCAATAAGGGCGTCTCGGGCGGAGACAGTCCCTTGCGCTACTACCGACGTAGCCACGAATATTGACACGAGCAAAGGTAGCCATACGCTCGCCACGTTATCTCCTTTAAGAATTGGCCTCAGCTTCACGTAGAGGCCGCCGAACCGCAGTGGACAATCGGTAAATCATTGACCTCCTACACAACTCTCAAGCTTACCTCTCATTGCACTCGTTTGCGTCGCCACAAGTATCATGGCAGCAATAGTCATAAAGCTTACGTGCGCAAGGATGGGAGTTCTTCCTCTTTCGGAATAAACTTCAGTGCCAGCCCGTTGTTACACCAGCGTTGGCCGGTCGGAGGCGGACCGTCGTTAAAGACATGACCTTGGTGACCACCGCAACGGATGCAGTGATACTCGGTGCGGGGCCAGACCAGTTTGTAATCGGTCTTGGTCCCAATATGACCGGCGATCGGCTGAAAGAAACTGGGCCAGCCAGTGCCACTGTCGTATTTGCTGCTCGACTCAAAGAGTGGCAGATAGCACGCGGCACAGACGAAGGTGCCCGCCCGTTTTTCGTCGTTCAACGGACTGGAAAAAGGCCGTTCGGTATCTTCCTCGAAAAGCACAGCAAAGGCGGGGGCAGGCAAGAGTTTCCGCCACTCTTCCAGGGGCTTGTCGAGCTTGGCGATGGGGGTCCCGTGAGTTTCCGTGGTGGTTCGTTCGCCGCGGGAAACAGATGAAAGCCCTAACCATGCGAGAACCATCATGCCCAAACGTTGTAGAAAATGTCGACGTTGCATAGGACTCCTTTCTGTTGCGTTGTCGGTAGGAGTTTGACGCTTTTCTCTCACCGTAGGTTTCGCCAGGGGGAAGAGTCAAGAGAGGGGGCTTTGAGGATACCGTTGGCGAAGGGCTGGCTGAAGCTGGCTTTTAGAGGGTATTTAGAAAGCCAAAGAAGCGAGTCATTGCGAGCCCTTCGACTTCACTCCGTTCCGCTCAGGATAAACTCCGCGAAGCAATCCTTGCCCGAAAAAGAGATTGCTTCGTCGCGCTACGCTCCTCGCAATGACAGGTTCCGCTCCTTCTTAGACACGCTCTACGTCCCATTTATGAGGCGTGTTATGGAGTCCGGTGGTTTATCGCCGCGTGGACCGCATTGGGTGAAGGGGGTGCCTCTCGCCACGGATAATCTTCTCTATAAGACAATTCAGAGGCTACGCCATTACGAGAGAGAGCGAAAAGCCGTAAGTCAATTGGTGGGGATTGTGGGAAACTCAAAGCCGAGAAACGAAAAGAGAATCCTGAGTGTTCTACCGCTGGATTCCCGGACCACTGGGCAACATCTGGTCTCGCCAGCGAAGGTGTAACGGTAAACAAAAACGTCCCGTTGAGAAACGCGACAATCTGATCCGCTGGTTGCCCGTGTTTTATATTTGCTGCCCACCCTGCAACCGAGACAAAGTCGGCGTCCCGTGACGCTTCGTCAACCCAGCCCTCCACCGCTCCGGCGACAACTGAGAACGATTGCCCTTGGGTAGACGTGATCGTTAAGGGGGTATCCACTGCTGTCTTCGAGAAGAAAAATCTTTCTTGACGAGATTTGACTAAGACGGGGTTCCCGTTGGTTGTGGTGACAACGAAGGCTTCGAGTCCGTTCTGTCCGGGGTGGAAGGCGTGTTCATCGATGACGACCGACCAGCCTCCAGGTTGATCTTTGAACGGGAACGACCAGGTACGGGTGACCGCCTGAATTGTTCCATTCACAGCGATGGCAACCCCGAGTGGACGGTTGTCGGTTGGAGGTGGATCAATATGACCGGTGAGATAGGCGGGAAGAACGGCAGCTTGGGGGTCTTCGGTCACGCTGGCAAGAGCAGAGTCAACCTGAACCTTCATTGTGTCATTGGCGATTGAGTTCGCGTCGTTGACTGGCACTCCCAGGAGTTGGGTGTAAGGGCCGATTTTATAGAGTTCGGTCATCGCCGTCCGTGCGCCAAACAGGTGTATCTGTCGTTGGAGCGCTTCGTATGTCTTCGTGGTGAGCGAGGAGGAGAATTCAAAGCGCTTGCCTAACGTCCCAAAGGCGGTTTTGACCTTTCGTTGCGGTTGCTGAGGAGGCCAGGCGGCTTGACCATCAACTGGCCAGGGTAAGTCTCGACCGAGAAGCGACGCGAGCGTGGGCAGGACATCGATAGTTTCGACCGGGGCATCGCTGATGACGCCCCTGACTTGTTGGGGCGCTTTTATGAAAAGCGGAACCGGCAAAATATCTTGAAAGTTGGAATCGGTAATCTCTCGTCGCGTGTTGCCGGCATGGAAACTGACACCGTGATCAGCGGCGATAACCAGCAAAGTCTGGTCATAAAGCTGTTCCGCTTTTAAGTGTGCGGTCAGTTGCCCTAACAGAGTGTCGACAAACCCGACTTGCAAGAGATGACGTTGATATAGTTGGGTGACAGCCCATTCATCGTCAAGGTATTGGTCCATGTTCAGGCCCGGTAAGGTGTTATCGTTGGTGTACATTTTGCCCGAAGGAAAGTAGGTGTACGGGCTGTGAGGAAGCAGGATATGTAAGAAAAACAGGGTTGGGCGTGGCGAGGGTTTGATGGCGCGCACGAATTCCAAAAATTGTTGCTGTCGATTCCCGCGTAAATCGCTCTCGAGGGAGTCGTGGACATGCTGGGACAACGTCTTTTTGTTTACTTCGGGCGACCTTGCTTCATCGGCAGCGAAGTCCATCCAATTGTGTGCAATCGAGGGGAGCCCCGTTTCAAGGTCTGGTGGGAACAGGAGGTGGAGATAGATAATCCAGACATCCGAAAACAACGCGTGAATGCGTGTCATGAGTGGTTGCTCGGGCCGGTTGCACAGTCTCTCCGGGCAGAGCTGGGTAAAGGTCCCGAACGCCTTGAGATCGTAGCTCCCACCGAGCCACGTGAAAAGGTTATGCGGATGATCGATGACGGTGGGGAGCAGACCGGGGGTGGGGTATTTGCCAGTGAGGATGGCGGGTATCGCGTGGCCAGTAGTGGGACTCACGGTGGTCGCGTTCTGAAACCACGTCGCGTCCCGCGCTAAAGCGGCGAAATGAGGATACCGCACGTCATCGATGTGCCGCGTCTCATCGAGGAGTGAGTTCAACGGGAATTCGTCGAAGAGCACCATAACGATGAGAGGAGAGGTAGAGGGAAGTTGTGGTTTTGAGGCAAAGTCGGCATGAGGAAAGATGACTCGGTACACGGGAGAATGAAACAGGAAAAGCCCAGGAAAGAGGACAACCGCCGGAGTAAGGACGGTCATGACCATGCGTATTGCCGGAAAGCGACTGTAGAGGAATGCGGCTAGAACTCCGAGGCCACAGGCGCCGCTCACGAGCCATGCGCCGGGAATGTGCAGCCCTGATTTCAGGAGCAACAATGCGAAGAGGGCACCAAAGGATGCTAAGGCAAGATATTGCACCCCGGCGCTGACGCGGAGACTAATTGGCCGACTTGCGAGCAGGAGAGCGATAGCTATTCCTGGAATCAGAACGCTTACGGTGAAGACAAGTAAAAAGATATCGATTGGTTGTGAGTTGCGAATGACGAAAAATTCCGCGTTCCGGGAGAAGAGGTCAAAGAGAGGTTGCGCAATCGTGAAGCTAGATATCGTGCACAGATGGGCGATGGTGACCCAAACGCTCTGTTTTCGCTCCATGTCGGAGTTACGCTCCTTGTCGCCTCGAGCCCGTTGGCTTTGTTCGCCCATAGTAGAGAACGCGAGTGCCGGAAGAGAGCGGCTCTCGTTGGATAACGGCGAAGAATGCCTCAGCGCGGGTGACGAGTTACGGGAACTGTTATCGCGTGTAGCTCGCTACAGTTGATTGGTCTGTGGGGCTGCAGGCGTCTCCATTTGCGACTGCGAGTCAGCCACGGTCTTCTCTTCCTTCTTGGCAAGCCCCAGCGTTGTGAGGAGTTGGTGCCAGTAGAGTTTGAGAAGGACCGAGAGTCCGGCGAATCCGCCAAGAAGCAGTTGCAACAGCATGCTGCCGTTGCCTGGATCAAGATACGCTTCAGCCAAAGAAGGGAAAAACACTACCCCGTACAACCCAACTAAGACAAAAACAGCAGTCTTATTCATCCTCATGAACACCCCTCTACCATCTAACTTTGGATAGAATTTATCTGTAACCCGATCGTCCTGCGTGTGCAACCTGTCGGTAAAACTCGCGCCTCGATGTTGTTCGCCTGCTCGGCCCAGGGTGCATAGGGAAGACTCCATTTTTGTGGCGACATTGATGACGCCTCTGGCTGTCTTTTCCGCATTTTGCTAGGGTTCGGTCACTACACAGAAATGGAGATCTGCATGCGTCAACGACTGCGCTTCGGTGTTTTTCTCGCCCCGCACCATCCCCTTGGTGAACATCCCACTTTGCAATTCCAACGTGACCTCGACCTGGCCACCTGGGCCGATCGCCTCCACTTCGATGAATTCTGGGTGGGCGAGCATCATTCTGCGGGATGGGAGACTATCGGTTCACCCGAGATGTTCCTCGTCGCTGCGGCGGAACGCACCCAGCGCATTCGTCTTGGCACTGGCGTGGTGTCGATTCCCTATCATCACCCCTTCAATGTTGCGCAACGTATGGTGCACCTCGATCACCTCAGTCATGGTCGCGCGATCCTCGGGGTCGGCCCCGGAGCGTTGCCGTCTGACGCCGTCATGTTAGGCATCGATCCAATGACCCAGCGCGATCGGATGGACGAAGGACTCGGTGCCATTCTGCGCCTGCTCAATGAAGACGAACCCATCACCATCGAAAGCGACTGGTTCACTCTGCGTGAGGCGGCGCTGCAGTTGCGCCCGCTCCAGGAGAAACTGCCGGTGGCCGTGGCCTCGACCATCTCTCCGTCGGGTATGAAAACTGCCGGGAAATATGGGGTCGGGGTGTTGTCGCTGGCGTCGTATTTAGAGGAAGGCCTGACCGCCTTGCCGACGCAGTGGGGGTTTGGTGAAACCTCGGCGCGCGAGCATGGGCAAAAGCTCGATCGGGCAGACTGGCGCATCGTCATGCCTATGCATTTGTCGACATCGAAAGAACAGGCGTGGCGCGAGGTGGCCGACGGTCTCAAACGGTGGCAGAACGACTACATTGTCGGCATTCTTGGTACGCCCAAGCGTCAGCCATTTGCGGATGGCTACAAGGCGGCCCAGATTCTCGATGAGCATGGTGGGGGCATTTTTGGTACGCCTGAGGACGCGCTGGAGAAAATTGCCCGCTTGCAAGAGCTGTCGGGTGGATTTGGCACCTTGCTCTGTTTTGCCCATGATTGGGTGCCGCGAGAGTTGTCATTACAGAGTTATGAACTGTTGGCGCGCTACGTAATGCCGCACACGCAAGGGCTTATTCGCCCACTGCAAGCCTCGGCCGAGCGCGTAGAGGCCAACAAGAAAGAACTGATGGAGAAATCGAGTGGCGCGGTCCTGAAAGCGATCCGTGACTACAATGCGGCCCATCCGCGCCAATAATTGTCGCAGGAAGAGAGGAGCATCTTCGTATGGCACTCACATTTCGTCAATTGCATCCGCATTTTGTGGCCGAAGTGAGCCCAATGGATCTGCGTTGGGCTCACGACCGTGCGACGCTGGAACAGCTCCGTGCCGGGATGGATCAATACGCTGTCCTGGTGTTCCGCGACCAGTTGTTCTCAGACGAGGAGCATCTGGCGTTTGCCCAACGCTTCGACGGCCAGTTGCACACCAAGACGGGTATCAGTGCCCTGCAAAAGAGTCGGCTGGGAAACGAAGCCCTTGCTGATGTCTCCAACATTGACGAGAATGGCGATATTCTCAAGCCTGGCGATCGCCGCCGCATGTACGGCTTGGGCAATCGCTTGTGGCATACGGATGCATCCTTCCAAGACCCGCCGGGACGCTATTCGTTGCTCTCGGCGAAAGTGGTCCCGCCAGTCGGCGCGGATACCGAATTCGCTGATATGCGTGCGGCCTACGATGCCCTACCGCCGGAGATGAAAGCACAACTGAACGGGCTGCGGGTCCACCATTCAATTGCGTATTCACGACAAGTCCTCGGGTTCGAGTTCTCGAAAGAAGAAGAAAAGAAACTTAAAGGGGCGATTCATCCGCTTGTCCGCACGCTGCCGCGCTCGCAGCGGAAATCCCTCTATGTCGCGGCGCATGCCTCGCGGATTATCGATTGGCCGGTCCCTGAGGGGCGGCTCCTCCTCCGTGAACTGATGGAACACGCTACCCAGCCAGAATTTGTCTATCGTCATGCGTGGCGAGCGGGAGATCTGGTGATTTGGGACAACCGGGCGACGATGCATCGCGCGCGGCCATTCGCAGACACCACGCATCGTCGTGAATTGCGTCGGGTAACGACACTTGACATCGAACAAGTGGAACTGTTGACAACTAGCGCATAACGTCCTATGCGAGAGGGTAGGAAAAGGCTCTGAAATCTATTTAAGGAGGGATCCATGCCACAGTTCGATACTATTATTAAGAACGGTACGATCGTTGATGGAACGCGCGTACCGCGGTACAAGGCCGATATCGGCATTAAGAACGGCAAAATTGCCCAGATTGGTCGCCTCAATGCCAGCGACGCGTCGAAAGTCGTTGACGCGAGCGGGCTCGTTGTTGCGCCTGGGTTTATTGATCTGCATACCCACTACGATGCACAGCTACACTGGGATCCGTATTGCACGATTGGTGGCTGGCACGGAGTGACGTCAGTAACGATCGGGAACTGCGGGTTCGGTTTTGCTCCGCTCCGTCCGCAAGATGCGGACCGCGCTATGCTCGCTTTGTCACGGACTGAGGCGATTCCTCTTGAGCCAATGCGGCAGTCGATGAAGGTGGACTGGGAAACCTTCCCGCAATACATGGATCGCTTGTCCCGTATGCCGCTGGGAATCAACATTTCTCACCTCTTCCCGATTGCGCCGGCAGTTGCATATGTGATGGGTGGCTTTGATGATGCGAAGAAACGCTTCCCCAACGAACAAGAAATGGCCACCATTATCCGTCATTACCACGAAGCCGTGAAGTCCGGTGCCGCAGGCTGGTCAGCTCAACGCTTGGTGCCAGAAGGCCGCGTGTCCGTCCAACGTGACTATGACGGTACGCCGATGATCACCGACATTCTCCCTGACGAGTTCTACATGGCAATGGCGAAAGCTATGGCCGACGAAGGTGACGGCTGTATCCAGTTTACGCAGTCCGGCGCCAGTGAAAGCACGTTTGGCATCGAAGATGATTTCCGCTTCCTGGAAAAGATGGCGGAGACTAGTGGTCGTCCGTTGTTGTACAACGCGATCCTCATTAGCGATCGTCATCCGGAATCACACAAGGCGCAGATGAACTGGGTCGAAGCGGCCAATGCGCGCGGCGTGCGTGTCTTCGGACAAGCGGTGACTGCTCGCGCTCCTGTGCGGATGACCTTGGAAGACTGGAACCTGTTCGACAGCATCCCGGCGTGGAAAGATGCCACTCTCGGTACTGTTGAAGAGCGGAAAGCCAAGATGTCCAAGCCCGAACTGCGGGCGGCGATGCGTGCCGACTATGATGCCGGCGGCATGGAAACCCTCAATATCGTGTTTGGTGAGTTCGACAAATTCATCGCCCGCAAAGTGAAGAATCCTGATCTCAAGCTGAAATACGAAGGCATGTCGGTGCAGCAGATTGCCGAGAAGGAAGGCAAACACGTTATTGACGCGATGCTCGATCTCTCGGTTGCTGACGATCTGCGTACAGAATGGGCCGGCCCAGTCGAGAACGCGAACGTCGAGGGGTACAAAGATCTGATGAGTTCCCCATACATCATGCCGGGCGTGTCTGACGGTGGTGCTCACGTGAAGTTCATCACCCCAGCGATCTACCCGACTGAAGTGCTCTCCTGGCTAGTCCGTGAGACCGGTATCCTGACCCTCGAAGAAGCGCATTTCCGTCTCAGCGGTCTGATGGCATGGGCAGCGGGCTTCAAGGATCGTGGTACCCTCCGCGAAGGAATGGCTGCCGACATCGTGATCTATGATCCCAATACCGTCAAATCGTTGCCGAGTGAGATTGCGTACGATCTCCCAGCCAACGAATGGCGGCGTATCCAGAAGGCCGAAGGCTATCGCCATATCATGGTGAACGGTGTTGAGACCTTCCAGGATGGCAATTGCACTGGTGCAACACCTGGTGCACTGCTCCGTAATGGTATCGCTCGCTAAGTGAATCCTCACCAAGGGGCGGTTTCCGACCGCCCCTTTTCATTTTTCCTGCCGGCTTTTGTTCGCCCTGTCCTATTTGCCTCCCCTGCGAAATTCCCGTAGTTAATAGCCCTTTAGCTCAACGAGGAAAGGGCGAGCATGCCGTATTTCTGTGGGATCGACACTGGCGGAACGTTCACCGATTGTGTGGTCATGGACGAGCAGGGACGGATTACGATTGCCAAGAGTCCGTCGACCCCCAAAGACTTTGCTGAGGGGTTTTTCAACGCACTGGACGTGGCTGCGGAAAAATTAGGACACACTCTTTCCCAGCTCCTGCAGAACACTCGACTGCTACTGCACGGGACGACCGTCGGGACCAATGCGATCGTCCAACTAAAAGGAGCCAAGACTGGCCTGATCACGACGCGCGGGCATGGGGACGCGTTGATCATGATGCGTTCGGTTGGACGTTCGGCCGGCTTGCCGATCGAGAAGTTACTGCATGTCTCCCGCCACCAGAAACCTACGCCGATTATTCCGCGGATGCTCATCCAAGAAGTCAGTGAACGCCTGGACTGGAAAGGCGAGGTGTTTCTGCCTCTCAATGTCAGTGAGGCGCGGACCGCGATCAACAACCTGCTGACCCAGAATGTCGAAGCCATCGCTATTTCGTTCCTATGGGGATTCGTGAATCCGACCCATGAACTGGCAGTGAAAGCGATGGTCAATGAGATGGCACCGGAGATGTTTGTCACCTGTGCGCATGAGTTGATCGCGAAACCCGGAGAGTATGAACGTACGGCGGCGACGGCGATCAATTGTTTCATCGGTCCCGGCTCGTCGGGATATATTCGGCGCGTACAAGAACGTGCGAAACAGCTCGGCTATCAATATCCGCTGTTGATTATGCAAGCGTCTGGTGGCGTTGCAACAGCGTCTGAAGCTGCACATACCCCGTTGTTCACCATCGGTTCTGGCCCTGTCGGTGGCGTGATCGGCTCGAAGTTCCTGGCCGATACCTTGGGCCACAAGAGCGTTATTGCTTCTGACGTTGGCGGGACGAGTTTTGATGTCGGCATTATCAGCGATGGAGTGCCATTGACCTCAGCGGAAACAACGATTCACCAGTACACGTTCTTCATGCCGCAACTCGATATTCGGTCGATTGGCAGTGGCGGTGGTAGCATTATCTGGATCGACGATCTCAGTCATACCATGAAGGTGGGACCCCACTCGGCTGGGGCGGACCCTGGTCCAGCCTGCTACAACCGCGGCGGTGAAGAACCGACCATTACTGACGCCAATGTCCTCTTGGGCTACCTCAATCCAGAGAATTTTCTGGGCGGGAAATACTCGCTCGACCGTAATAGCTCGCTCCGGGCGATGCAGAAAGTGGCCGATCGCCTTGGGATGGAGGTGGTCGAAGCGGCCAGCGGGGCGGTACAGATTGTCGAGTTTCATATGGCTGACCTGATGCGGCAGATGACCGTGCAGCGTGGACTCGACCCCCGGGATTTTGTGGTCTACGCCTATGGTGGAGGGGGTCCGGTGCATGCGGTGGCGTACTCGCGCGAGTTGGGCTGCAAGACGATTGTTATTCCGCTCGGTTCGGTTGCGTCCACCTGGTCCGCGCTTGGTATTCAATCTGCCGATGTGCTGCATGTCTACGAGAAAGCCGAGTTGCTCATCGCGCCTTTTGCGGCTGAGCGCCTCAACGCCATCTTTGCTGAGCTGGAAGAGAAGGGACGGGCGCAGCTACATGAGGACGGTATTGACGACGCGCATATCCGCTTTCAGCGCACGGTCGATATGAAGTTTCGCCTCCAGATTCATCGTGTCGAAGTGTCAGTACCAGGCGGAACCCTGCAGCCGCACCACGCCGAGCAGCTCATGCAGGCCTTTGCCGATAAGTATGAATCTCTCTACGGTAAAGGCTCGGCGTTTAAGGAGGCAGGGATGGAGATCGGTATCTTGCGCGTGTCAGCGATTGGGACGATCACTCGTCCGACGCTTGCGCAACACGTCCAGACTGGCAGGGATGCCGTGACCGGGCAGCGTGAAGTGTACTGGCAAGAGTTGAAACAATTTGTCTCAACTCCGATCTACCAAGGCGCAACGCTGGCGGTTCAACAGTCGATCCCCGGACCAGCAATCGTCGAAATGCCAGAAACGACTATCGTCCTGCACCCCGGCAGTGCCGGACAGCTTGATGGCTATGGAAATTTTGTCATTGAGATTCAACGGGTGTAAGGTGCGCTGGCGCATCCTACAAGCTCTGAGTTTTGTGGAGAAAAGGATAATTACGTACAGCATGGGGGGGGGGTCTCCACCCCCCACACGCCCGCCAGACTATACATGTGAAAGGAAGGACGCAAAGTCACGTACGTGGACTTTTTGGTGCGCGACTGCTTTGCCTATGCGTTGGAGTTTCTCGACGTGCGCAAAGGAATCGAGTTGTTGGACATCTTTCGGGTTGATGTCAGTAATACCGAGAGATTGGAGTCCGTCCTTTGTCAGCTCTGCATTGTAACGGAGATAGGTGAACAACTTTGGCGAGACCGGTCCCTTTGTCCCGATCAGGTCACCAATTTCAGAGTCCAACTGATCTCCAACCAGACACTTGCCGAACGTACGACAGAGCAGGTCTTGTTCATTGAGGGCCGCGTACATCAAAGCGGAGGGTAGAGTCGTTGCGTTGTAGAAAAGGTGCATGTCTGAGGAGGAGAGAGTGTCCTCCGCTTCAGGATTGGTACCGGTGCCGATCGAGACAATGAGGAGATTCTCTTCTCCGGTCGGCCAATTCAGATTATAGGGTTCAAGCGTTGCCATAAGAAACACTTGAAAAGCCGGGTTATTATACGGAGTAATGCCGCCATCGACAAAAATAAACTCTTTGTTTCCTATCCTCACGACTTCCGGAGGGAAGTAGACCGGAGCAGCGGTGCTGGCGCGTACGAGCTGCCAGAGCGGAAGGTCGAGATTGCAATCTGCTCGGCTGCGGTCATTGTATTTGGCGTGCGGATTGTTGGAGATAGGCCACGGGGAATCGGTTGTGGCGTTGCGCATCATCATCATGAGAAGGGTTCTTAACTTATCAGTCCCTAAGGTCGTCGCTGGACCGAATTCCTGTTGCAGGCGGTTCGACAGATTGGCATCCTCGTATTTGTAGCGATGTCGCCGCAGGAGGCTGGCTTTGTCGAACATCTGCCGTCCATTTTGCAAATAAAAGTCGCGAATTTGGTTCACCGACATCCCCCAGGACAGGCAGGTGGCGATAATCGCTCCCGTGCTGGTGCCAGCGATGTAATCGAAGTAGTCGGCAAGGACAAAATTCTCATCACGATGTAACGCACGGCGCAGCATCGCCTCGATGGCCGCGAGCACTTCGACGGTGAGCATGCCACGAATTCCTCCACCATCAAGGGCAAGAATTTTTTTGGGACCGGGAGCTTGTATGCGCTGTTGTAATGTCGTCATATTTTCCTCCAATGTTGCTTACCAGAGAGTTGTGGTATCGAGGACATGCACTTGACCCGCATGTTTCGTGACCGTGTCATACATGTGTTGGGTCCCACCGGGACCATCCCCGCCTTTACGGTTCCACAGGCATAGAAAGCGGACTTTCTCCGGTCCCCAGGCTAAGGCGGTATAGAGCTGCCACAGGTTGTCGCGGGCGAAGGGGTTGCCACCTTTAGGAAGTGGCCCGAGTTCGTCGTTCATCACGAGAAGTTTTGTGTTCGGGTTGCTTTTGACCGTATAAAAGCGCTCGCGCCAGCGGTCGCCGTCGGCGGGAAAGGTAACGGACGCTTGCAGAAACTGGGGCTCGGCAAAAGGGATGCGTAACTCCACACGCATCCCGCGCGACAAACAGGCCTCGGCAAAAATCAGGTCTCCGCCACAGGCACCGCCACACAGCGCCAGATCTTGTGGACCAGCGCCGAGTTCGTCGAGTTTGGCCAGGAGAGCCCAGGTGGCAATATCTTCTTTGGTGGCAGGAAAGCGTGGTTCTTTGCGATCCGGTGCATCAATCATGTGACCACTAAAGAGAAACACATGGCGCGGCTCCCAGCTTTCTTCTGGAGGAGCGAGCTTTCCCAGCGCCCGATCAAAAATCTTCAGGCTAGTCGCAACCATCTCTGAGCGAAATTCGAGGTCTTGCAACAGCAGCAATTGCTGACGTGAGGAGTCAAGCGCAAACCAGTCTTTGTCAGCGACCGCCACGGCATCTTTATAGGCCCGTTCGACTGTCTCTTTGTTGCCGATCACGACTTCAAGGTCCCCGAGGGTCACCCGCGCCCAGTAATTTTTGGGATTTCTCGCTAGTGCACTCTGCGCTGCCCAACGCACTCCCCCTTCCATTGCCTGAAGCTCGTCTCTGTAGTCAGTATTTCCGGTGAGATGACCGAGCAGGTGAGAAAGCGTCACCGCGTTAATGCCTGAATAATAATGGCGAGGATCGAGGCGGAAGCCCTGCGCGTAGGCGGTAATCGCCTCGCGTAAGATGCCATCGGCATAGGCAGCCTCTTCGCGGCGCTTGGCCGCTGAGCGTTCTCGGAAACGCCAGGCATTCACCCAGGTGTCTTTCTCGACACGTCCAAGGAGCGCCAGACTTTCGGCATTGGTAGGGTCGTCCTCGATGCCCTTTTCTAGCCACTCCTTTGCCTCGTCGTATTTTTTGAGGCGACTGAGCACGACCCCTTTCTGTTGGCGACTCTCCAGGTCAGTTGGGTCAATCGCGAGTGCTTCCTCGTATTGGGCCAGTGCAAAAGAAAATTGTCCCAGCGAACGGAGGGCGTTCCCCGCTGTACGATGGGCTTCCATACGCAGTACTTGAGTTGGTGCCTCGTCGGCAAAGACTAAGATATCTCCAGGTCGATTGCCTTTGCGAGCAATTTCAATACGCAGGGCCCATTCGTCGTAGGCGTCCCAAAACTCTTTTGCCTCTTCCACACGGAGAGCTTTCCAATCCGGTTCTTGGAGATAGCGAAGCAAATGGTACACGGGGCTGATTTTGCGACCGTGCCAGGACTGCATGGTTTCTTTGGCAAAGGTGGCAAGTGCGTGTTTGTCGTCTTCGAGAGTCCCAGGGGCGGGCACACCATTCTCGATGTGATAGCGCAATGTCCGATCGACATAGATATCGAACGGCAAGTAATCGCGCTTACATTGAATCTGGATCACGCCCCGAGAGCGTAAGCCATGCCGCACCCCAAGTTCGTACCAGACGTTAGGATTATCAACTGAGAGATCGACAACGACTAAATCTGCTAAGAGGAGTTCCTGGAACATGTCGGTGCGGATGTTCCCGGCGCGCTGCTCTTTATCCGCACGAAAGACGTCGAAGCCCGCACTTTCTAGTGCGGGCTTGATGTACTCGTCATATACGCGATTAAAGTCGATTCCTTCTTTGGTGCCAAACGGCATCGCAATAAAAGCGTGTAGCCCCATAATAATCTCCTACGGAGGAAACCCTGACTGGTTCTGTAACGTTCTGCAAGGTCCACGTTTTGGCGAACGGTTCAGAGCGTGTCTAAGAAGTAGGGGGCCCTGTCATTGCGAGGAGCGTGGAGTGACGAAGCACTCTCTTTTTCGGGCAAAGATTGCTTCGCCCCGCTCGCAATGACTCGCTTCCTTGGTTTTCTCGACACCGTCCCAGGTGCATTTACGTATTTCTCCCTTCTGGTGCTGCGACATCCTGACACGTCTCTCGATATGGTTCTTCTATCCCCACGTACTTTTCCCATTCCTCTGGTGTTAACCGGCGGTTCTTGAGATTGAGGCAGGTCGTGTGCACAAGATCTTTTCCTTGTTGGCGTATCCACTGCAAGGCCACGTACTGCCAGTTGACGGTGGTGAGATGTTCGCCATTCGGGCTAAAGCCAATAGTCATGACCCCTGCGTCATGCGGGAGTCGAATCACTTCGCGAAACTCCGGCAATTCCCACTCGCGAGCAGTCTTGTCGGAGCCGGCGGTCGCAAGATGTTTGCCATCCGGACTGAAGGCAAGCGCAATGACGGTTTCTTCATGGAGGAGACTGGTCACGATCTGTCGCTTCGCGATGTCCCAAATGCGCAGTGTGTTATCCCAGCCTGCCGAAGCGAGATACTTGCCATCCGGACTAAAGGCAATGGCCGCGGCCCCTTCCTCATGCAAGAGAAAGGCGCGCTCTTTCACTGTTGACGTATCCCAAATGCGGATGGTTTCATCCCATCCTGCGGTTGCCAGTTGGGTGCCATCGGCGCTGAAGGTTATAGCCGCGACCCCGTCCTTATGAGGGATGAGCGTGTAGTGCTGGGGGTTGCGGGCTTCCCACGCCCGGGTTGTTTTGTCCCAACCTGCAGTGAGGAGATACTTCCCGCTCGGATCAAAGGTCATCACGGCGACCCCACCTTCGTGTACCATGTGTGCGACAGGACGACAGTTGAAAGACAGGCAGGGGCTCACCTTCCACACCACAATCGACCCATCCCAGTCCGTGGCCGCGACCAACGTGCCATCCGGGTTGACTGCGAGCAAAGCAATGTCGCGAGTGTAGGGAAAAGTAACAAGAGGTTGGTTCTGAGTCCGACTCCATACCTGGATATTCCCCGCATTGTCGGCGGTCGCCAGGTGCCGTTCATCGGTGCTCAGAGCAATCGCACCGCGATATGGGGTATGGGTAAGGGGCGCTCTGAGGGGAGATCCGGTGTCGAGGTTCCAGAGATGAACGTTTGGCCCATAACTTGCCGAGAGAACAGCTTGGTCGTCTGGACTAACGGCAAGAGAGGTCACTCCGCTGTCGTGCAATAGGTGAGCGACTTCTTTCCCTTCTGGGATGCTCCACACGCGGGCTTCACGATCATAGCTGCCGGTGATCAGATGATGACTATCTTTCGTGAACTGAAGCGTGGTCACGCCATCGGTATGAGGCAGATGGACAATTTCGTGTGCCTTGGTTCGTTGCCACAGCCGCACGACTTTGTCCCACCCGGCAGTGGCGATATATTGACCATCATCACTAAAAGCGACCGCTGTGACTGCGCTGCGATGCCTGATTGCGGCTGTTTGCTGTCCAGTGGCGACGTCCCACAACCGCACGACTGGATCATAGGAGGTTGTCGCCAGGATCTGCCCATCAGGACTAAACTCTACCCGAGTGACGCCTTTGGTCGTTTCTGGATGGGAGAACCGGGCAACCTCGTGGTTCGTGGTAATCTCCCAAATCCGTGCGGTCATGTCCCACCCACCAGTTGCGAGGTATTGGCCGTCAGGGCTGAATGCAACCGTCGTGGCTCCTCCAGCATGGACCTGCCGAAGAATCTGTCGGTTATCCCTGAACTCGCGGACGCTAATAGTGCCATCGACATTAGCGGTGGCGAAGTAGTACCCCGTGGGGCTGAAGCGAATGGTTGTGACCCCGGTGTCGTACGGTGTGGGATATATGTCTTGTGGTGGCTTGTCAGCTTCCAGTGTCCATACGTGCGGGATGGAGTTCCAGTCAAGCGTGGCCAGGTATCTGCCGTCGGGGCTAAAGGTCATCATGGCAATCCCGGTGTCATGGGGGATCTGCAGCCTTTGTTGACCCGTAGTCAGATCCCATATGCGGACAGTACAAGCGTATCCAGCAGTAGCCGCAAACTGACCGTCGGGGCTGAAGGCGACCGCGGTTGTCCCAACCTTTGGAGTCGCGCAGGCAAGAACCGGGGTCGGGGGACGGAGTAATTCTTCCGCTTCCAAAGAGGGAAGCTGCAACGAGGAGAATCGCCGTACGGCTTCGACCGCCAGGAGGTTGCGGACAGCCGAGAGGTCCGGGCGATCTTTCATTGGCGCGGCTTGCAGCACGAGTTGCCGCGCCAACGCGATGGTTGCTTGGGCTCGTGCATTGTCCCGCTGATACCAGGTCATCACTCCGAGGACAATTGACACTGCGAGGCTGAGCGCGACTCCGACGAGGACTTTTCCTCGCCGCTTTGCGGTTTCGTGACGACTCTCAATAATGTACTGCGTATGGAGTGGGGTCGGCTGCGGATCTTTCTGGACGGCGTGCGAAAGCCACTGTTCGGCGTTGTTCAGGTCTTTCCCGCGGAGGAGGAAACTGGAGTCGTGTTCATGGGTTTCCCAGTCTATGGCACGGACTAATAACCGTGTATGGGTGTGGACCCAGAGCGGATCAACATCTAACGCTTCCAAGAGCAACGAAAAACCAGTAGAGAAATCGTCGTTCGCACGGAAGAAATGCCATTGGCGAATAGCGATTGCTGGCGGTAGTGACTTTTCGTCACTCTCACGGTAGAGGATGGGAATAATACGTTTGTTGTGGGTAACGGCGTGCTCAATCTCTCGGCGACAATAGGGAGACGCAATCGAGTCTGGACTCATGACAAACAGAAAGGCATGGGCTTCTTCGATGGCAGTACAAATCCGCTGCCAAAACTCCTCGCCGGCATAAAGGTCCTCAAGATCGACCCACGCGGTACGGTTGCGAGTCGTGAAGGCATCCTGCAGTTTATAAATGAAGTCTTTGTCTTTCCGGGCATAGGAGATAAATGCATCAGCCATACTGCCCCCATTTCAGTATTGCAGCTGCTCACAATCCTCACAGACCATTGGCAAGAGCTATGCCATCCTCACCTACCTGCTGCATGTTGTATGCGGTTTCCGTATAGTTAAATTCTACCCTAAAAGGATGAGAAAATTTCCTATCTTTTTGCCGTCATTCTGCATCTATTTGCAAGGCGGTGGTAGAGAAAATTTGCGACGGAATGTCAAGTTCAATTGACATAGCAAACGCAGGTGACAGCTGATGTACGGTTGCCAAAGCATCCTTGGTCAGGCACAACAACACTATCTTGTTGCTAAAGGAGGAGGATTCCTATGGTTACGCTTACAGCGAAGCTTACAGTGAAAGAAGGGAAAGAAAAAGAGTTTGAAGAGACGATGAAAGGAGTAGTGCCGAAAGTTCGCCAAGAAGCGGGCAATCGCGCCTACACGATGTGCAAAGCTAAAGACAATCCCCGTGTCTTCATGTTCTATGAAGAGTACGTCGATGATGCTGCGTTCGCTGCTCATCGCAAACATCTTGGAGAGCTCGGCGTCAATCTTGGGGCGTTACTCGATGGTGCGCCGGTGTTGGAATTCTACGAGAAGATCGCTTCCTAAGGGTAAGGGGTACGGGGTACAGGAAAGACCAAAAGAGTTCCAGAGTCTTTTCTACTGCCCTCTGTTCCCCGGACCCTGACCTCTGTCTTTGCATGCTTGCTCGTGAAAACCTTTTCATTCTTGCTGCGCTCATTCTGCTCTCCGCTCTAGCCTGGGCGATGACCGTCTATCAAGCCGACGGGATGGGCTGGGGGATGTTTGCGTGTAGCATGACTATGGGCACGCCGTTCTCGGTCGGTAATGCGCTACTGTATGTCATCCTCTGGGGTGTGATGATGGTGGCGATGATGCTCCCTGCGATGTCGCCGATTGTCGAACTCTTTCGTACCATTGCCATTCGTAAAAAAGAGCAGGGGCTACCGTTTACACCGGTGTGGATCTTTGTCGCCGGCTACTTTGTCCTGTGGACCCTGACGGGTGCCATCGGCTATGGCATCGACTTGGCCATTCAGTCTTTACCGCAGCAGCTTCCGACTCTGCGCACGTACGGAATGGTGATTGGCGGCTTGACACTGGTTGGCGCCGGTGTCTATCAACTCACGCCACTGAAATATCTCTGTTTGTCGCAATGTCGGTCGCCGCTTGGGTTTCTGATGACGAGTTGGCGCGATGGGTACTGGGGAGCCTTTCGCATGGGTGTGCACCACGGCGCGTATTGTTTTGGCTGTTGCTGGAGTTTGATGGTCGTGCTGTTTGTGGTCGGGACCATGAATCTGGTATGGATGGGTATTCTCTCTATTGTGATTTTCGTCGAGAAGATCGTGCCGCGTGGAGTAGAGATGGGCAAAGCGACGGGCATTGCCTTAATCCTTCTCGGCATGGCATTGAGTGCTGGGCTGATGTCGTTCGGGGAGCAGGGATAATAAGGAGTACGTTGTGATCAAAGTTGAGCCAGGATTGATCGGCAAAGAATTTCCACTCGGTGAGTTTCACGTCACTACCGAGGATATTCGTGATTTTGCTGAAGCCGTTGGTGACCGCAACCCGTTGTATCTTGATTCCGAAGCTGCGCAGCAAGCCGGGTATCCAGCAGTCATTGCCCCGCCCACGTTTTGCATGCATATCCGGGGACAGCGCGTGTTACCCGAGATCCCGCTCGACCCCGGATTGACCAGTTTGCATGCCGGACAAGAGTTCGAGTATGCTGACGAGATTTATGCAGGCCAGACGTACACGGCGGTGGGAAAGTTAGTGGAAGTGTACGAGAAAACTGGTCGCAGCGGTCCGCTGGGGGTGATCGTACGGGAGATGGTAGTGCGGGATGCGACCGGCAAAACCGTGGTTACCCTGCGTGAGCGACAAATGATACGATCACCGGAGAAGAAGATCTAGGACGTAAAACGTAAGACGTAATGCGTAACCACCCCACGTTCCCCTTACGTTTTATTTTCTTTACGCATTACGTTTCACTTAATTTGAGTAACCCATGCGCAAAATAATTCCCAAACCCTTTTCCGAAATCGACATCGGCGATGAAATCGGCCCGGTCGCGACAACGCCGACCCGCGAGGTGGTGCAACGCTATGCCACGGTCGCCCGTATTACCGACCGCCGCTTCATTGACCCGGAGGTGGCAAAAGAAAAAGGCTTTGCCAATCCGATTGTCCCAGGGCCGCTGAGTGCGACATTTCTTGCCCAGATGGTGACTGACCATTTTCCGGGCTGGCGGCTCCAGAACTTCCAGGTGAGTTTTCGTACCCCTGTCCGGCACGGAGACACGCTCAATTGTTGGGGCAACGTGACGGAAAAAAGCGGCAACGCAGAGGACGGCAGCGCCCTGATTCATTGTGATGTCATCGCCGAGAACCAAAATGGCGATCGGGTGATTGTCGGGACCGCGATCTTAGGGGCACGCGGCCAACGTTCGTAGCGTCGAGCATCGGGGCGGGTGCTAAAATTCTTGTATTTCTATGCGCGGGTGTTCAAGCGGTGGCCGTGCAATAATGACCTGATCTGCCATGCCGACAAAGAGCCCGTGTCCCAGCACGCCAGGAATCCCATTGATTTGCTGATCCAGCCACACTGGATCGGCAATCATTGCAAAGCGCACATCGATAATCGGGTGACCGATATCGGAGATCACCGGGCCGACCTTGCCGTTGCCATTACGCACAACCGGAGTACCACCGAGTTCGCGCAGACGGCGTTGCGCAAAGGAGAGGGCTGGGGCAATGACCTCGACCGGAATTGCCACGTGCTCTCCTAACCGTTGGACTTGTTTGCTCTCGTCGACAACGACGACAAACCGCTTGGCTAATGCGGCAACCAGCTTCTCGATGACGTGCGCGCCCCCCGCGCCTTTGATCAAATTGCCGACTGGATCAACTTCGTCGGCACCATCGACCGTAATATCGAGGCTCTCGACATCCATCGGATCAAGCAGGGGAATGCCGCTGGCTTTGGCGATCATCCGTGCCTGATACGACGTGGGAACACCGGTAATGTGCAACTTGCCCTGCTGAATGCGCGCCCCGAGTTCCTCAATAAAATAGACCAGAGTTGATCCTGAACCTAAGCCCACCACGGTGTTGTCAACAATGAGATCCACGGCGGTCAAGGCTGCGGCTTTTTTTAGTGCGTCCACTCACTTCTCCTGTGCTAAACGAAACGTTCTACTCGCGTTTGTTGATTGACCTTACGTAGGACATAGCCGGTGGGAAAAAGCGTTCGATCTTGAAAATCCTCCTGGTGGCTGACGATAATAATGCGGTCCATTAATTGGGCAAGATTGCGTAGCTCATCAATCATTTCTTGGCGACCTTGCGTGTCGAGGCTGCCGAAGCCTTCATCGATAATGAGCGAACGCACACTGCCGACACCGCGTCCTGCATATTGCCCAATCCCCGCTGCTAAAGCGACGGAAACACGGAATTTTTGGCTGCCAGATAGAAACCGAACATCCAGTGTTTCTTCAGTAAATGCCAAATCCGTCGCGCGGATAGCGATCTCATCTTCGTTGCGCTCAATGGAGAGACGGAGTTGCCCACCAGAGATACGGGCGAGAGTTTCGTTGGCTAGTTGCGCTATGCCTTGCACCGCTTCATTCAAGAGGAACGACTGCAGTCCATTGCGTCCGAAAAGTTCTGCTAGCCGTTTGTACAGCCCATGTCGTCGACGTACATAGGAGGCTTTATCCGCGATCTGTTTCCGCTCTTCTTGCCGCTCTTGCAATTCACGCAGGTGTTGGAAACTTTCGTCTCGTTGCTTCTGACATTCTTTCTGCTGATGTTTCACTTGCTCAGATTGCTGAAGAGCTTCGTTCTCTGGCAAGCGGTGTTCAGGTTGGACAGAATCGATGGTCTTCTGAATCCCTGCCAACCGTCCTTCTAACCAGTTATATTCTTCTCCCGCTTTTTCCAACTCAGCATATTGCTGGTCGATACCTTGTAAACTCTCATGGCGCTGCGCCAAGGTCTTGAGGAACGGTATATCTTGAGCGAGCGCACGTTCTCGCCACATTGAGTCAATATCAACGAGGCGGACTTCAGCTCGAGTTTGCAATTCTTTGGCATTTCCTGTGAGTTGGGTTGCTTCGTGCTGAAGGCGTTCTTGATCGTGCACGGCTTTGTTACACATCTCTTGCGCACCACGGCTGCGAGATCCCGCTTTCTTCCAGGCGTCTTCTGCTTGTTTGAGTTGGCTTTTGAGGTCCTTCAATTCTGCGTTAAGGGAGCGAAGGGACACTTCTGCCTCTTCTATCGATTTCCCTGTGACAGTAGATACCCGGGTGGTAGAAATTGACTCCGCAGCTTGGACTGCAAGTTGGAACTGCTTGTGCGCTTTTTGCCATTCTTTTTCCGCCGAGTCTGCCAAAGCTAAAGACTGATGGAGCTGTAGACGTTGGCGGCTGGTAGTGTCAACAAGAGTTGTGGCGTTCCGCGCTTGGCGCTCGACCTCTTGCCGATGTTGAGTTGTGATTTCTAGCTCTTGCCGTGTTACCTGCATAGCCTGTTCCGCTTCCTCTATTTCTTGGCGCATATGTTCCGCATCGACGGGTTGACCACAGCGAGAGCAAATGGCTTCATTTTGTGCCTCCTGCCGAATGGTGAGTTGTTTCTGCGCTTGGTCAAGTGCGGCTTTCACGTGGGCAACTTTCTCCGTCGCTTGACGGAGGCTCTCTTCGACAGTCTTCTTATGTTCTTGTTGAGTCTGCAGCGTATCTTCAAGTTGCGCGAGCTTGGTTTTCCATGTGTCTACACTGCCATTTTCTTCACGCGTGCGTTCCCGTGTCTCCAGCTCACGACGGCTACGGAAAAGCTCGTTGAGAAGAGGTAGTTCTCTATCGAACTCTTCGTGACGGTTTCGGACTGTTGTAAGGTGGTCTTCACTCTGACGTTCAGCTGATGCAGCTTCTTCCGCAGCTTGCTCGAGCTTTGGTAGATCGACAACGGCTGCTTCTGCCTCTTTGTGTCGGGCCTGGGTAATTTGTTGGTCCGCTTGTTGTAATTCTTTGACAGCCTCGCGTAATTTGGGAATCGCATTGGTAAGTTGCTGCCATTCTTGATACTCGCCCCGAATGCAGTCTGCCTCTTGAAGCAGGAGCTTGGTGCTTGCCAATCTGCTCAGCGTTTCGGCGAGTTCTCGTTGCAATCCGGCGTAGCGACGCGCTTCAGTGATAAGCACTCCAGCTTGGTTCACTGCTTGTTGGATTTGCGTTAGGGCTTGTGCACTTTCTTGCAACTCCTGTTCCGCTTTTTTGAGGTCTTCTGCAGACACTCCGGGAAGTGCCACGAGACGCTTTTCTAATGTTTCGGCTTGAGTTTGTGCGTCTCGACGCTTGTTGTTGGCTTTCGCTTCTAGTTGTTTATATGGTTCGAGATCAAGGAGGCCGCTCAACAACTCGAATCGTCGTTTAGCCTGTGCCGTAATTAATTGGTCGCTTTCTCCTTGTCGAAGCATCACTGACGTGACGAAGGTCTCATAGCCAAAGCCCAGTTTTTGTTGCACCCATTTGTCGAGTTGCGTGGCACGCTCGGTTTCTTTGATCGGAACCCAAGCGTCGTTCGCTGGATCAAACAAGGCGGCTTGCCAGGTCTTTGGTTCTTGGCGAGATTTCCCTCTGGGACGACCTACCGTGCGGCGTACTCGGTACAGGTGCGTACCCAAAAGAAAGTGGAACTCAACTTCACAACGGTCGGTCCCTTTGCGAATAAGACGGGAGTCTTCTTGGGTGCCGCCTCGATGTTGACCGAAAAGGGCGTAGGTGATGGCGTCGAAGACGGCACTTTTGCCCGCGCCATTATCGCCAGAGATGCTCCACAGCGGTGACCCGTCAAAATCAAACTCAATCGGTTTGCCCTCTGGAGCTTCGCCATAACAGAGAAAATTCTTCAGCAGGACGCGTACGGGAATCATACAGAGGTACTCTCAATCTCGGTTAGTAAGGTTTCGGCTTCTTGGAGGAGGGCCGCGGCGTCTGGATCATCTTTCAGAGCACTCTGCAGGTAAGAGCGGACAGTACCTGCGACATCCCGCTGGTTGACCACCGGAGCGGTGGGACGATGCGATTGTGTCGGCGCATTCGCCCACTGAACCACTGGCGCACCGTACAACCGGGGAAAGAGTTGACGAGCACGAGCTTGCAAGGCTGCGAAGCTCTGATCCTGCTGAAGCGTTAACGTGAGCGAAACCAGTGTACGCTGCGGCTCGGGAAGCTCGGTCGCTGCAGCCTCTAATTCAGACTCTGATGACACCTGAATATGGGCAAAGGGGGTTGCCTTGAGGGATAATTCGCGGATGTCTTGTAGTCCACTGCGGCTCACATCTATGAGCAGCGCTTGTTTGTCATAGCCCATCTCTGCACGATCCATACGATCAAGACTGCCGCAGTAACGGATGTGGGGTGCGCCGAGAGTTTGAGCCTTATGGATATGACCTAGGGCAATGTACGCGTAATTCGGCAAGTCCCCTGATTCTAAAGGAACGTCATCTTGTTCACTCAGTTGATAGAGGCCCTCCTTTACACCACGTACCAAGAAGTGACCACATACTACGGTTTGCAAGCCCCGGCTTGTGCGGCGGGTTTCTTCTCCCAACTCCTGTATGCGGGAGCGGACTGCCTCGGCAAGATCGGAACGTTTTTTGTCTGGACTTGGCCATTGCTGATCAACGAGATCGTAACGGACAGGAGTTGGGTAGGGGAGAAGCATGAGATTAATTGTCTCATTGTTTCGGCTGCTGATGGGAACAAGTTGTGGGCGTTCTGTGAAGATTACTCGTCGCTGGCTTTTAGGAGACACTAAGTCCTGCAGGCCACGGAGAAACGGAAACACGTGTTCACGATCATGGTTACCCGCAATAAACACACACGATAATCCCGCTTCAATACGAGGAGTGAGGAGTCGCGCAAGCCGATTGATGATGACCGCCAGAGGTTCTGCTCTGTGCTCGTCGAAAACATCTCCCGCCACGAGCAAGAGATCTACTTCCTCTTGGTCGATGTATGTACACAGCTCTTCAAGTCGTCTCGCGTGGTCTTGCCAACGGTCTTGATTGCCTAACCGGGCACCAAGGTGCCAGTCGCTTGTATGAAGAATGCGCATTTACGGTAAATCCTCATAGGCACGAGGCGGGAGCCGCCGAGGTCCAGTCGTTAAAGGCTGCACTCTTTGTTGAGCCAGGAATTCTGGTGGATTCCGGGAGGCTTCTTGTTTGCGCATAGCCCAGGGAGGACGAGGAACTCGAACGTGCATTGGTTCCCGAAAGCTCGGTTGGTGTACGACCTTTTCTCCATTGCCCATCTGCTCAACGTATTTGCGCAGACTCTCAGGAAGAAAGCTGAAAACATCCTGTTGTAACTCATGACCCCCCGTGCGTCCGAGCACGCGGATTGCCGCGTTTTCCACAACCCGCGCAGACACCAGGGAAGCTTGTTGCTGCGCTCCGAGGAGAATCACTCCTCGGGAGCGCATCTCTGCCGCAACCGTTTCGATGAGCTGAGTGATCGGATCACTGTGTCCACGCGGCGCAAACCTGTTTAACTCGTCAAGGATAAAAACGTAATGCATGCCCGTAAGCGCATGAGATCCCGTCTGTTGGTCAACCGCTTGTTGCACCAGGGCGGCGACGACAAAACGCTGTAAATGGCGGTCTGGGAGCCCGTTAATATCTACGACAATTGGCTTACCGGCCTCGATGTCTCGGATGTTCAGAGGGTGACTACCCAAGCCATCCAGTCGAAAGATCCCAGCGCTTTCATATACGATACGGCGAAGTCTCCGATAAAAGCGTCGCAAAGTTCCCGAGTGATGGACCTTGGCGAGCCGCTCGAATGCTGGATCCGGAAGCTCAGTAAAGTCTTCTTCTTGTCCTGTTTCACTCGATAACCCTCGTTCAAACCAATCGAACAAGTCCTGAAATGTCTTTGCTGACGCATCTTGCCTCAGCTCTCGTCTGGGAGCGCCATCGGGCTGGCGTGACTCTCGTATCAAAAGACGTTCAATATCCGCGACCAACAATGCAAAATTATCATCCTCGCGATCGCTATCGCTGAAAAGATACATAAACAGATTGTCACGAAGAGCATCTTCGAGTGACCAACTATAGGGCTGGACGTCGCTGCGACCGACTGGGACGGGCAAGTCACTACTCCCTGGTTGTTGAGGCGCGAAGAAGCTGGCAGAGAACGGGGCCGGTGTGTCTTGTTTCATTTGTTGCCAGATTTCCCAGTCGCCCTCTTTGAAAGCGGAAGACCAATGGTCGAGCCAGAAGAGATCGAATCCTTTGACATTGAGGATAATTGGCCGTATCTGCGGCTTTTCTGGATCTTCGGGGTGTTCTTCTGCGTAGCGACGGCAGATATAGAGAAGCTGATGAAGAACCACCATTAAGAAACTTGACTTCGTGCCTGCACCAGCGATGCCGGTCACGTTCATATGTCCACCCATAGCGCCGAGCAGATAATCGAGATCAATGTAGGCTGGACCAGCAACAGCCTCACCCCCGTTACGAATCAAGCCGAGGATCATAGGCTGACTCATCTCCTCTACCCCATAGGCAATACGCGCCTCAGGTTCGAATGCCGGGTAGACTAACCCTTCCTCGCGGGGGGGAGAAAGAATGTTCGGGTGAGAGGCCAAAACCCGGACTTGCGCATACGTTACACCACGGCTCTCGATTGGGACCTCCTCTTCCGGTCTGCCATCGAAACGGTCCGTTTCTTCCAGCATGTTAGCCCGGCGTGAGCGACGAAACACTTCAGTGACGAGTCCATAGAAGGTCACCGTCCGACGAGCGGTTGGGCTTTCCAAGTAGACAAGTTGTGTTTTCTCGACGAGTTGGTCATCTGGGACCCAGAAATGAAACTCCTCACTCGTTGCCTCAGCACCCTGGGGGGCGCCTACGCGGCCAAGGGGGGCCACGCCGCTTCGTTCGATGCCATTCTCATTCTGACTCTCCTCTCTTCCTTCTGCCATGTATAGCCTCCTAGAGTCCTAACGCTCGGTGTACACGAACAACTTGTTGATTGATATTCGGTAGCAGGGCGTGTAACTCGTCTTCTACCCGTACGATCGGCTCCAGAGATATCCCGACACGAGCATAGCTGCTTTCACGATGACGGAGAGTGTGGAGCCAATGGGAAACCGCAGAGATCTCTGCCCAACGATCTGACTTCCGTGGAAACCGTTGCTCAAGATATTCCTGCGTGGCGGACAAACGCACTAGCCCATAACTTGGCGATTGAGTCTCTGCGCTAGAAAGCCGCAAATACCAACTCACAATCGACGCTTGCTTCGTTTCAATAGTGAAAGCAGGAGTTCTTTCTCCCGGCTGCAAATTGTAAACGAAGTCCACATGAGTAGAAGGTAAGTATTGTCGCATCTGAGTCTTCACCATACCGATAGCAGGAATGCCATGTGCTTCCACCGTAGTCAGTCTGCGTTCCAGCAAGCCATCTACTAGGGCAGGGACACGGGGCTGAGAAAAAAGAATTCTTCGTTCCGCGTCTTCCATCTGCTGCTTGGCGGAGTCCCAGCAGCGCTTACGCAAGACTTCAAAGTCGGCGGTGACCTCTGTCGTTTCTGACGTGATGAGGCGAATGTTTAATGAATCGAGGGCTTCTCCCATGTGTGATAAATCTTCTTGCCTCATGCCGTTATTCAGCAGGCAAAGAACAGTTTCAACGTGAAGACTATGGGGTGAACGTACGAGGCGACGGCCTTCGAGGTGAAGGGCAAGAGCGCCTACACAGGCGAGAACGGCAGGCTGACGTCTGCCCCCTACATAAAGGGTAGCGGCGGTCCTGGCGAAAAGACTTCCATCAATGAAGCGCTGCGGAGGATACACTGGAGTTCCTTGACATGGAATGGCTCGCCATTCACTTGCCGTTGTTTCATAGGAAAGTTGGCGTGCTCGTACTTTCGGGTCTTCCTCATCCTCAGGCGAGGAGTGATGCGTAAAAGGAACCGTTCCAAAGGATGCATCAAGGACCGCTTTGATTTGATAAGTCTGTGCAATCGACCGCAAGGTGCTTTTTGCTGTATTCTCTACCATTTGCGTGCTTGTCAGAACTCCCCGTGGATATAGTGCAGACCCCCACTTATTCTAGAAATAACTCTCTTATCATGCCAGCTTTGGAGTGAGTCTTAAAGACCTAGAGAGATAACTTGCAGTCGCTGCTGCTATGCCTATGCGTATCGAAGTCCGACGTGGGAGCCGCAGTAGTACGATTATGGTGAGTAGGTAGACGAAGATGGAAGCAGAAGTGTTGCCCGAACGACTGACATCTGCGAAGCAGTACCTTGACGATGCACGATTTCTGTTGACAGCGGGACGGTTCGCGAGCGCGGTTTCTCGTGCCTATTACTCTGTGTACCAAGCAATGTGGGCGGCTTTAGGTGATCCGCCACGAGGCGGGCAGTGGCGACACATCGGGATCATTCGTCATTTCGTTCGAGGTTATTGGGTTGACCCTACGTATCCTGAGACCGGTCCCGGTCTTGTCGAGTATCTCAGGTTTCCTTTACATCGACTCTATCAATTTCGCATTGACGCAGATTATGATCTTACCCATATTGGGAGTCACAGTGCTGAGGAATGTGTGAGGACGGTTGAACGCACTCTTGCTGAAATTGACCAACGGATGCGAAAGGAAAGCCCATGAGTGTTGTAGAGCAACGAGAGAGAAATCTCGCTGAAGCTGTTGCGATTCTCGTTGAAGAAATTCACCGTTCCTTCCCCGCGGTTTCTACTCACCCCATCCCTTCTTATGAGGACGAAGACTTTACCTTGGAGGTGAGGATTCCGGCAAGTCTGAATCGAGAAGAGGTGATGGATGCCTGCATTCGTCACGCTATGCAGATAGAAGACCAATTTGGCTTTTCGATCCTCACGCGGGTGAAAGAAATGAGATGAGGGAACAACAGTCTTCAGCGTTTTCCACCGGAGAGATCGGGTGTACTCTGCACTCCAGAGAGACTGGCCATTAAGGAGCATACGATGAGCCTTCCAGACGAAGTGTTGTCCTGTACGGAACCCATCACCGAACCCGACATCCTGGCGGACATTGACTCCTTGCCCACCGAAGATGATTTACCGTATGACGACGGAGAACCCATGGAGACCGCGCGCCACCGCGAACAGATGGAGGTGCTTATTAATTCGTTGCAGACGTACTGGTCTGAACGACGCAACTACTATGTGGGCGGCAACATGTTTCTGCACTACGACCCCCACAGTCGCAAGAAGTTCCGGGGACCGGATTTCTTCTTAGTGCTTGACGTGAAGCAACGAGAGCGCAAGAGCTGGGTCGTCTGGCAAGAAGGAATGCGCTTTCCTGATGTGATTATCGAGCTGCTCTCAGACAGTACGCGAGAAGTAGACAAAGGTGAAAAAAAGACACTCTACGAACGCGTGTTTCACACCGGAGAGTATTATCTGTACGATCCCGTCTCGCAGGAATTTGTTGGCTATCATTTACAAGGTCCACACCCTCATTATGAAGAAGTGAAACCGGACGCGACCGGTAAAATCTACTCGCCGACGACAAAATTGTATCTCATCGTGCAAAACGATTGGTTGCGATGGATGACACCTGAAGGGATGCTGCTGCCGACGCCGATGGAGTTGGCGTCACAGGAACGTCGGCGGGCCGAACAAGAGCGCCAGCGGGCCGAACAAGAGCGCCAGCGGGCTGAGCAACAACACCTACGGGCCGAGCAAGAACGTCAACGCGCTGAACACGCCGAGCAATTACTTGCGGAGTACCAGCGACGCTTTGGCAAACTAGAATAGTTGCCTGATAAAATGGCCAGTGGGTATAAAGCCCGCTGTAACCGTTGACAGCCGCGAGATGAACGCTGGATAATCATTGCTCAGAGGGGATACGCGATGCCGACCCAGACGAATGCCGTGGGGATGGAGCGGAAACTTGCCGCCATCTTCAGCACCGATGTCGCGGGCTATAGCCGTCTCATGGGCGATGATGAAGAAGCGACGATTCATACGCTTACGGTGTATCGTGCCCTGATCTCCTCCCTGATCCACCAGTACCGGGGCCGGGTGGTCGATTCACCCGGCGATAATTTGCTAGCCGAGTTCGCCAGTGTGGTCGATGCCGTGCGCTGTGCGGTGGAGATTCAGCACGAACTCAGAGTGAAGAACGCCGAGCTGCCGGAGCCTCGGCAGATGCGGTTTCGCATTGGTATTAACCTGGGGGATGTGATTGTCGAAGGGGAGCGACTCTATGGCGACGGGGTCAACATTGCCGCACGGCTGGAAAGTCTCGCTATTCCAGGTGGCATCTGTATTTCCGGGTCGGTCTACGACCAGATCGAGACTAAGCTCGCGCTGAGCTACGAGGACCTGGGCGAACGGAGCGTGAAGAATATCGCCAAGCCGGTGCGAGTGTATCGGGTCCAAGTCCAAGCGTCGTCAAGTCAGGAGTTGGAAAGGCAAAAGTCAAAGAGCAAAGAGCAAAAGGCAAAAGTTGCAGATCGATGGATTCGTAGGGTGCGCCCTGCGCACCGATGGGTAGTGGCAGGATTGTTGCTGACCGCGATAACCATCGCCGCCGTTCGTTACGTCTCCCCACGTCTCCCCAGCACCCAACCCCCAGTCCCCAGCACCCAAGCTGCGCCAGCGGCGCTGCCCTTGCCTGACAAACCTTCCATTGTTGTCCTCCCTTTCGTCAACATGAGTAAAGACCCTGAGCAAGAGTATTTCAGCGACGGGATGACGGAGGAGCTGACCTCGACGCTTGCTCAACTCTCAAGCCTGTTTGTCATCGCCCGCAACTCGGCCTTCACCTACAAAGGCAAAGCGGTGAAGGTGCAGGACGTGGGGCGTGAGCTGGGTGTACGCTATGCCGTGGAAGGAAGTGTCCGCAAAGCAGCTAACCGCGTGCGCGTCACAGCGCAGTTAATCGATGCCGCTACGGGAGGCCATATGTGGGCACAGACCTATGATCGAGAGCTGCAGGACATTTTTGCCGTGCAGGATGAAGTGGCGCAAAAGATCATGTTCGCGCTCAAAGTCACGCTCACACCAGAAGAACAAGCCCGCTTTCGGCAGACTTCCACACGCGATTTGGAAGCCTATGATTATTATTTGCGTGGGATGAAGCAACGTTTGCGTTACACAAAAGAGGCTAACGCCCAGGCGAGACAACTGTTTGAGAAGGCTATCACAATCGACCCAAAATATGCGGACGCGTACGCTTCCCTGGCTTTTGTCTACTGGGTAGATTGGATCTGGCAGTGGAATCAGGACCCTGGGGGTCTGGATTGGGCTTTTGACGCAGCGCAAAAGGCTGTCGCCCTGAATGATTCCCTGGCCAGAGCGCATGCTCTGTTGGGGCATTTCTATTTGTTTAAGAGACAGCACGACCAGGCCATTACCGAGGCAGAACTGGCAATCCGCCTTGACCCGAATGATGCGGAAAGCTACGCGTGGTTAGGACAAATTCTCAATTATTCAGGGAGACCGGAAGAAACGATTGGGTTGATAGAAACGGCGATGCGCCTTGATCCTCATTATCCTGAGTATTACCCCTCGATCTTAGGCTATGCCTATCGCTTGCTTGGGCGGTACGAAGAAGCTGTCGCAGCCCAGCAGCGCGCTCTTCGCCGCAACCCTGATTTCTTGTCTGGCCACACGGTGCTGGCCGCTCTCTATAGTGAGTTAGGGCGAGAGGACGAGGCCCGCGCTGAAGTGGCAGAGATTTTGAGAATCAGTCCACAGTTCTCTCTGAAGGTGTATGGGCAGCGAATCCCTTTCAAAAACCCGGCAGAAATCGAGCGTTATCTTGCTGCCCTACGCAAAGCGGGGCTCAAATAATGAAGAATTGAGAATGAAGAATGAAGAGTGAAGAATCGGAGAATAGGCTGAAGGCTGTAGGCTAAAGGCTGAAGGGGGAAGAAATGAAGGATGAAGAATTAAAAGTGATGAATGAGAAATGATGAGGAGCACCGGTAGGGTGCATGTGTGGACCGAATTGATTAATGTGAGAAGCGCACCCTACAACTCTGAGTTATTCGTATCCGCCTGAGTAATGGGGTGTTTTGGAAGTTGCATGTGCCAAAGAGAGTTACTCGTTCACTGGTACGAGAGGCGCAATAGCGTTGACCAATGCGGGAAGAGCAGTCTTGACAGTGTCCCATACGATACTGAGATCCACGTCATCATATTCATGAATGAGGAGATTACGCATGCCAATCATCGCATGCCACGTCAGCTCGGGAAGGGATGCTCTCGCCTCAGGCGAAAGTCGGCGGGCGGCTTCTCCAATGATTTCCAAGCGGCGAATGACGGCATCCTGACAAAGAGTGTCCTGAAGAAACTCCTCTTGGGTTTTCCCAGCGAGGTAGCTTTGGGCAAGTTTCGCCGCCTCCACGATATCGAGGAAATATTGCGGGTCACGCGACATGCACAACCTCGGCTGAAGATAAAATGGCCTTGCGGCGAAGGTAATTCCGACTCGCTTCAATGCCGCGACGGCTGACGAGATCTACTTTGCGACCTACGATCTTCTGCAGTTCGTTCTGCATATGGACCAGGTCAAAAAGCGTCCAATGAGAATCTGATGCGAAGGTGACCAGCACATCCACGTCACTGTCTGAACGGAAATCATTGCGCAGCACTGACCCGAATAGAGCGAACTCAGTGATTTTCCACCTTTGGCAGAACTCTGCAATCTTTTTCTGGTCGAGAGGAATACGAGCACGCATATATTTATTCCTGCAAAAGACTACCAACAAGACTTCAGCATATCCTCGACGACAAACCTACCGCAACAATTGACAAGTACAAGGGCGGCGCGAAATAATCGCCTCCGAAGGAGCAAGAATGGCGGACCGGACGCCCGCAATCGGGATGGAGCGGAAACTTGGGCAGAACTGGCAATCCGCCTTGACCCGAATGATGCGGAAAGCTACGCGTGGTTAGGGCAAATTCTCAATTACTCAGGGAGGCCGGCGGAAACCGTGGGGTTGATGGAAAAGGCGATGCGCCTCAATCCCCATTATCCTGAATATTACCCCTCGATCTTAGGCTATGCCTATCGCTTGCTCGGGCGATACGAGGAAGCGGTCGCAGCCCAGCAGCGGGCTCTTCGCTATAACCCTGATTTCTTGTCTGGCCATACGGTGCTGGCCGTTCTGTATAGTGAGTTAGGGCGAGAGGACGAGGCCCGGGCTGAAGTGGCAGAGATTTTGAGAATCAGTCCACAGTTCTCTCTGAAGGTGTATGGGCAGCGGATCCCTTTCAAAAACCCGGCAGAAATCGAGCGGTATCTGACCGCCCCCTACGCAAGGCGGGGCTCAAATGAATGAAGAATGAAAAATGAAGAATGGGGGAAGAGGCTGAAGGCTGAAGGGGGAAGACATGATGAATGAAGAATTAGGCCACAGGTCGTAGGCTACAGGCTGAAGGGGGAGGAAATGAAGTGTGAAAAATGGGGGAAGAGGCCGAAGGCTAAAGACTGAAGGGGAAGGCACTCGTAGGGTGCATTTGTGCACCGACCTGATTGGTGCGCGGAGCGCGCCCAACTCTACGACCTCGGCGGATCATCAATCCAATTGACCAACTGAGCTTGCGGGAGCAGATCACCAAAATCGTCTGTGTTGCGGGTCACTACAACATGCCCGCCGGTTTCAGCCATCGCTGCGATCATCAGATCTGCGTAGCGTTTCCGCCTCCTATGTTTCTGCCGTAATCGTTTCAGGACCGTGGCGCAGGATTCGTCGAAAGGCACAACCCGAAATTGCCTAAGCATCTGCTGAGTTTCCAGTAGGCGTTGGTGGGCTAGTGGAGCTTCTGCCGGAGACGCCTTCAGGGCAAAATCGCAACGCCCGCGCAGCACTTCAGCAACGACCACCGAAGGGAGAGCAATTTCCGCCCACGGGACTCGTAAGAGATGTAACCGCAGCGTGGGATGTCCTTGACCAAAATGACGGACGATATTGGTATCCCAAAGATACATTCTGGTTAGCGATTCTTTCGTGTTGCTTCGCGACGCTGCTCAATAGCATCAAAGAGGGTATCCCAGCTGGCGTCCTTTTCAAACGCGCCGAACCATTGCCAAGGAACGTCATTGCCGGGCACGGGGGAGAGGGGCTGTGGAACCTCCACCTGTGTGATTTCGCTGTGCTTGACGAACTGCGTAATCGCCTCACGGGCGAGGTGGAGCGCTTCGTCGCGGCTGTCGGCTTCAACAGTGCAATCAGGCAAGGCCGGAACAGAAACGTGAATTCCTCCATTCGGCTTGGTCGTGAGAATAACGGTGTATTTCATTACAAGATCCCTTTGTCAGATTTCTCCCATATCCTCGCTGCATGAGATAAAGGGAACAGGGCTTCCCCTTTTATTGCAATGTACCCTATCGTGGTCGGGTGGTCGATTCGCCGGGCGATAATCTCTTGGCTGAGTTTATCAGCGTGGTCGATGCCGTGCGCTGTGCGATGGAGATTCAGCAGTTGTGGGGGGGAGCACTCGTGCACCGACTTGGTTGCTGCGCGAAGCGCACCCTGCCTCGGCTTTCAACGCAGAAGTCGGAGTCTCAAGATTTCCATGATAAGAAATAGATCCATTGGAGAAAAAGTATGAGAGATGAATCTCTACTGAAGCGCATTACTGTCAACCCTGAAATCTTCGGCGGGAAGCCAATCGTTCGTGGCATGCGGATCTCGGTCGAGCTCATCCTCAGTCTGCTGGCGCAGGGGGAAACCCAAGAAACGATTTTGGATGACTATCCGGACCTGGAACCCGAGGCCATTCGCGCCTGCCTTGCCTACGCCCATGCGGTTATTGCCCACGATTCTCTGGATGAGGTGCAGGTGACAGAAAAGTGAAGTTTCTTGTTGATCGTTGCGCCGGTCGTCGAGTGGCTGAGTGGCTGAGGTAACAAGGACACGAGGTCAGTGAATCGCGCGAACGTGGGCCTGATCCTGATGACGCCACACTGCTTGCGTGGGCCGCAGCGGAAGGGCGGATTCTCGTTACTATCGACACGGACTTTGGGGAATTGCTTTTTGTCGAGAACGCAGTTCACCATGGCTTAGTGCGGCTTCCTGATGTATCCGTCAAGGAACGTATCGCGTTGATGAAGCAAGTGTTAGAACGGTATTCGCGGGAACTTGAAGCTGCGGCAATCATTACTGTTCGGGGTGGAAGAATCCGGATTTCTAAGTCAAGGAAGAGATAGAACTGTAGAGTGACTCGTGCACCACTCAACTCTAAGCTCTTGTGTTTATATGATATGAAGAGAGCCTATGCACACAGCTACTGAGATGGTTCCGCCGGCAGGGCACAGGGCGCCATTGTCTGAACCAACCCAACGTCTCATCCTGCGTGGGGTTAGCTGGGCAACGTACCAGCAACTGCTCGATGATTTCAAGGAGAGTCATGCCGCTCACTTTGCTTATGATCGAGGGGTGTTGGAAATTATGGTGCTGTCCACAAAACGTGAAAGACCAAACCGTACCCTCGCTCTGCTCGTTGAAGTCCTGGCGGAAGAGTTGAATATGGACGTTCAGAGACTGGGCTCGACTACTTTTACTCGCGAGGATCTTGCGAAAGGCTTTGAACCAGATTCCTGCTTCTATATTCAGAACGAATCACGCGCTCGTGGGAAAGAAGCAATCGATCTGGCGGTTGATCTGCCTCCGGACTTGGTCATTGAAATTGACATCACGAGTCCGTCGCTGAACAAGTTGCCTATTTACGCACCGATTGGCGTGCCCGAGGTCTGGCGCTATGACGGTCGTCAGGTGCAAATGTTTGCTTTAACAAAGGAACAGTACGTGTCCGTTGAACAGAGCGTTGTCTTTCCACGGCTGAGCGGCACCGTCGCCTCGGATTTTCTTGAACAAAGTACCCAATTACCGAGCACTACCTGGCTGCGTCGGGTGCGTAAATGGGCGCGTGACCAAAAAAAAGCTCGTCGGCGCACGAGGAAGAGTGCTGCTCGGTGAGGGGGGAGAAGAAGTGCGCTTTGCGCACCGTACAGACCCTGGTGGAGAATAAATCATGGCAGAAAACTCACGTATCGATGTCTATCTGATTTGTAACGCACGATTTCACGACACGAACTTTGCGCGGCTGGAGCTGTTGAAGCTCTTGGCTGAACACGAGGATGTAATGGTCCGGGTCGCGGAAGATTATCGCGACCCGGAGGCGATTAACCAAGCCCAGCTCTTACTCACCTACACCTGCAATGTCTGTCCCACCCCGGAGCAGCAGGAAGGACTGAAGCAGTTCCTCACCAGTGGCAAGCGTTGGTTCGCGTTGCATGCCACCAATGCGTTGGTTGAGTTTGTCGGTGAGGAACGCAAAGTAGGGGATATTACCATCCCCGGTGCCGCCGACACGCCGAATAAGGCTCCAAAGTTGATGGAATTGCTCGGTAGTCGCTTTGTTGCCCACCCACCGCAACAAAACTTTCAGGTGACAGTGTCTGACCCAACCCATCCGCTGGTGCGCGGGATCGATGCGTTCGAGGTCTACGACGAGCCGTACTACTGTGAGTATTTCGGCAACGTGCACACGTTATTGGAGTCACGGTACACGACTAAAGCCACGGGCTATGTGCGGGAAGATTGGGATAAAGACGAACCCCGACCACAATTCTATCTTCATCCGTATGAAGCTGGAGAAGTGCTCTACCTGACTCTTGGCCATTGTCGAGGCAAGTACGACATGCAGCCTATCATGCCGGTGTGTTCGGTCGAGCGCTGTGCGTGGGAGTTGCCCGTCTATTATGAATTGCTGCGGCGTGGCATCCGTTGGGGGATTGGGGCGCTGGGTTAAGCCCTCCGTCCGTCTTCGACCATGAGCCAGAAGAGCATGGTGGGCGAAAAGGGGAAAGGGATAAATGGATAAATGGGTAAAGGGCGGATGGCCCGCGGCTCTCTGGCCCGCTCCCTACGGTCGCTCTATGGCTGACGACAAAAGGGCGAAAGGGAAAAAAGGAAAAAAGGCGAAAAGGAAAACATACAATTTTCCTCTATTTTTTTCCCTTTTACCCGTTTCCCCATTTCGCCCACTATTGTTTTGTTCAACGTTGGTACTTCACAGGCCGCCGCAGTTACTCCGCCCTGGCACTGCTGCGTAACACCTGCCCTGGAAGTGCTCCGGTGTGTTGCGCGTTTTCGTACAACACGACGCCGTTGACGATAGTATGCTGCACGCCGTGAGCTGGCATGACCAAGCGCCGCCCACCACCAGGCAAGTCATAACGCATTTCAGGGCGTTTGCCGGAACCGACCGTGTGATAGTCAAAAATAGCGAGATCTGCCGCCATGCCGACTTTGATTTGCCCGCGATCGCGAATACCGAAGAACCGTGCAGGCTCGGTCGTGAGCCGCTCCACTGCGCGCTCCAGCGTCATTGCCTGTTTGTCGCGCACCCAGGTGCCGAGCAAGTAGGTACAGTACCCGGCATCGCACAGCATGTCGACATGCGCACCACCGTCAGAGAGCCCGATCAGCGTCCGAGAATCAGTAATGAGTTCGGGAATCAAGTCTTCATTGGCATTGAACAAGACGATGGTGTACTGAATCTTGAGATCATCTTCGAGCGCGAGGTCGAGGAAGGTGTCGAGTCCGTCTTTCCCTCGTTCACGCGCAATCTCAGCGACGTTCTTTCCTTCGAGGGACTTCATGGCTGGATTGCTGACTTCTTTGACCTCCAGCCGTTCCCAGCGACCTGAAAAGATGCGCGGCTTTTCCAACTCTTGGCGAAACGCGCGGCGAAACTCGGGATCTCGATACACCTTGGCCTGTTCTTCCGGCGAGCGATTGAAGACCGGATTCCAGGACGGATGGTTAGCGAAGATAAACGGATTGCGTAGATCGATTTGAATCACGAACGGACGACACGTGACCTGGGGGATGCCGCCGCGCCGAATCAACGGTTCGGCCTTGCGTAGCATTTCCGGTCCAGCTTCGGGTTTGTCATCGCGACTGATAACGCCTAGCCACGTTACCGGTCGGTTACTTTCGGTCAAGAGAAAATCAAGCAGCGCATACTCTTCATCGGAAATTTCCCCAGCCGAGGCAGTCAGCGCCAATTCAATAGTCCCAGTACCTAACTCCTTGAGTGCATTAGCGTAGGCTTTCAGTTCTTCGCGACTGGCTTGCCGACAGGCCAGCGGACGTCCTTGGTAGCCAATATGCTGCGGAATCGCCGTGGTGGTGAAGCCAAACGCCCCAGCCGCGACAGCTTCCTTCAGCAGTGCTTTAATCTGGACAATTTCCTCCGCCGTTGCGGCACGGTCCATCGACTCCTCGCCCATGACGTAATGACGGAAGGGGGTCAGTGGGGCCAAGAAGCCGAGATTGATGCCCGAGCCACGCTTCTGAGCTGACTGCATGTATTCTGGGAAACTGACCCAGTCCCAGTTGATGCCACGACTGAGCACGTCGAACGGAATCGCTTCAACATTAACCAAATCCCACGCCGCGATCTCACGGACGTTAGGTTTACAGGGAGCAAGGCCCACCCCACAGTTGCCCATTACCACGCTGGTAACCCCATGCCAACTTGAGCTGGTAATCAGAGGGTCCCAGCAAATCTGCGCGTCGTAGTGGGTATGGGGGTCGATGAATCCAGGAGTGACAATCAGGTCGCTGGCATCAATGACCCTCGTGGCCCCGTCGGTGAGCTTCCCAATGGCGGCAATCTGTCCGCCAACAATGGCGATATCGGCATGATACCGTGGTGCACCGGTGCCATCAACGACCGTCCCGTTCTTAATGAGTACATCATATCCCATAAGTATCCTCCTTTGCCGTACACAGTACGGCAGGACGGGACGGAAAGTAAAGACGTTCAGGTGCTCTTTCTTGACGGCACAGCCGCAGTGGTCTATGGCGGGGGAGAAAAGAAGGAGGACTGCACATGGTTGATATTGGCATTTGTACTGTACCAACACATTACACGATCCAACCCGTAGAGCTGGCCCGTTGGGCAGAAGAAAATGGTTTTGAGTCGCTCTTCATTGGTGAGCACACCCATATTCCCACCAGCCGCAAGACGCCTTATCCGATGGGTGGCGATCTGCCCGATTTCTACAAGCAGTTCTTCGATCCCTTTATTGGGCTCGCTGCGGCGGCAGCGGCGACACAGAAGCTCAAACTTGGCACCTCCGTGTGTTTAGTGCCCGAACATCACCCTATTACCTTGGCAAAGACGATTTCCTGTCTTGACCGGGTAGCAAATGGACGGTTCATCTTCGGCATCGGAGCGGGCTGGAATGCCGAAGAGATGGCCGATCATGGTGTAGAGTTTAAGGACCGCTGGAAGGTCACCCGTGAACGGGTTCTGGCCATGCGTGAAATCTGGTCAAAAGAAGTGGCCGAGTTTCACGGACAGTTTGTCAACTTTGATCCGCTCTGGTGTTGGCCGAAACCGATCCAGGCTGGGGGACCGCCGGTGTTGCTGGGGGCGATGTCGAAATGGGCTCCGAAGCGTGTTGTCTCCTACTGTAACGGTTGGTTTCCGGTCGATGGCGGGTACGACCTCGCGGCCGGCGTGGAAACAATTCGCAGCGAAGCCTCTCGTGCTGGTCGAGCGATGAGTGAGTTCGATATGACGGTGATTTCCGGCCTTGGCCGCACAGTTGATGCGCAACATATCCACAAACTCACCCAGACTGGGTTCAACCGGGTGTTGCTGTTTCTTGACCCTGCCCCGGCGGATAAGCAGTGGCCGGTGTTAGAAGGCCACACGAAATTACGAAAGCAAATACAGTAGAGTAGTATCTTCTACTCGCAATAGCCGGAAGGCGAAAACCGCAAACCTTACGCATTACGTTTTACGTGTTACGCATTACGTGTCACGTATTACGTTTTGCGTGTCGCGTATCGCCTTGCCGACATGCAAGTGAGAGAGTAAAGGAAAAGCTCCAATGTCTTCTGCGGCGTGGGAATTGGGCAAGGAGGGAACCTACATGCAAGGACTTGACGGGGTAAAGGTACTGGAGCTGGGGCATATGGTATCGGCGGCGTATGCGACCAAGCTCATGGCCGATCTTGGTGCCGACGTGGTTAAGGTCGAGGAGCCCGACGGTGACCACGCGCGACTGCGGGGACCTTTCCCGGGCGGTATAGTTGACCCGGAGAAAAGTGGCCTCTTCCTGTACTTGAATACCAACAAGCGTGGCGTAACGTTGGACCTTCCCCATGATCAGGAGTCTCTTGCGCGCCTTGTGGCCTGGGCTGACGTGTTAGTGCACAACTACTCTCCCACGCAGATGGCTATCAGCGGCCTTGACTACGCTACGTTTCGTGCGTTCAATCCGCGACTGGTGATGTGTTCGCTGACGCCCTTCGGCTTGACTGGTCCGCACAAAGACTATCGTGCCTATGAATTGACGATGGCGCATGGAGGAGGCTGGGCATGGGTAAGCCCCGGCGGTTCGGATCGGCCTGACCTGCCTCCCCTGAAAGCTGCCGGTCAGCAGGCCGATTTCCAGGGCGGGCTGGCCGCGGCGACGGTGACTCTGGCGGCATACTATCGCGCACTGCAAACCGGTGACGGGGAGCATATCGATTTATCCGTGCAATCTTTTGTGGCATCGTTTCTGGAGCATCACTTCCTCTTCTATTCGTTCTTGGGGCGTATTAACTCACGCCTGGGCACCCGGATCCAAGATCCGTGGGGCATCTACCCGTGTCAGGACGGGAGTATCTTCGTTGCGGTGGCGGAAGAGGACCAATGGCAGCGGCTGCTCAATTTAATGGGAAACCCGGAGTGGGGCACTTCAGAATTATTTCGTAATGCCGCACAGCGCACCAAGAACCATCGCCAACTGCGCCCGCACTTACGGGAGTGGATTAAGACCTGGCGGGTGTTGGAGCTGTTTCATGCTGGACAAGCGCAGCGCCTGTGCTTTGCTCCGGTGTTTGATATGGCGCAAATGGCTGAGCAGGAACAACTGCGTTCACGTCACTTCTTCGTTGATGTGGCCCATCCCACTGCGGGAACGCTGACTCATCTTGGTCCCCCGTATCAATTGCGTGAACCATGGTGGCAAATCCGTCGACCCGCACCACTGCTTGGCGAGCATACACGGGAGGTGCTCGACTCGCTCCCCAACGGACATGATACGCATCACACATCACGTAACAGGCAAGCTCAGTCAGTCCTCAGTCCTCAGTCCGTACGCTCAGCCCTTAGTACTCAGCCCCGAGCACCTCGTTTGCCCCTCGAAGGTATCCGCGTTGCTGACTTCACCTGGGTCTGGGCCGGTCCGTTCTGCACGATGCATCTGGCTTACCTGGGCGCAGAAGTGATCAAGATCGAGTCCCAGAGTCACTTTGACTTAACTCGCCGCCTGCCGATTTGTCCGCCAGGAATAAAACCAAATGTGAATCGTTCCGGCTTGTTCAACCAATGGAGCCAGGGCAAGAAAAGTGTGTCGATCAACCTGACCACGCCGGAAGGCATTGCTGTCGTCAAAGAGTTGATTGCCAAGAGTGATGTGGCGGTCGATAACTTTGCGACTGGCGTCATGGAACGGTTTGGTCTGGGTTACACGGATCTCAAGACGATTAAGCCCGATATCATTATGGCGTCGATTTCTGGCTACGGACACACGGGTCCCCAGAAAAACTATATGGCGTATGGTCCGGCCATTGCGCCTCTCACCGGCCTTTCGTCGCTAACTGGCTATGTCGGTGGCCCTCCACAAGAAGTTGGCATCTCGTATGGTGACCCCAATGCTGGTATCAACGCGGCAGTGGCGATCTGTGCGGCCTTGGCTGCGCGGCAACGAACCGGTCAGGGGCAATACATTGATGTCTCGTTGTGGGAAGCCGTGGCAACGTTGGTTCCTGAGGGTTGGATGGACTATGTGATGAACGGTACACAACCGGCACGGCAAGGGAATCGTGATTTGCGGATGTCCCCGCATAATTGCTTCCGCTGTGCAGGTGAAGATGAATGGGTGACGATTGCCTGTGGCACTAACGAAGAATGGCACGCTTTGTGTCAGGCCATTGGCCAGACCTCCCTTGCTCATGACCCACGTTTTCGCACGGCGCAGGATCGGAAAGCGCACGAAGATGTGCTTGAACAACTGCTGACGGCATGGACTACACAACGCAGCAAATGGGAAGTCACCCAGACATTACAGGCCGCCGGTGTGGCTGCGTTTCCAACTATGACTAGTAAAGATCTGGCTGAGGACCGACACCTCAGCGAGCGCGGCTTTTTTACTCGACTGCCACACCCGGAACTCGGCACGCAAACGCATACCGGTATTCCCTGGCTACTCAGCCAGTCACCTGATGGCGTGCGTGCCCCGGCACCACTGTTAGGACAAGATACCGACCAGGTGATGCGTGATGTACTGGGGTATAACGATGAGGAAATAGCCAGACTCAAGGAAGCGCGAGTGCTGTATTAAAGCAGGGTGCAGTTGCATGAAGAGGAACAGGAAGTAGGCCGGAATAAGCGAAGCGTTTCCAGCGGAGACTCTCCATGAGAGCGTGTCTAATGAGGTAGCAGAATCTGTCATTGCGAGGAGCGTGTAGCGACGATGCAATCTCTTTTTCGGGCAAAGATTGCTTCGCTGCGCTCGCAATGACTCGTTTTCTGGGATCGCTAGACACCCTCTGAGAAATTTTGACAAGGAGGACACGTAATGAAGTTAGCAAAACCACGTATTGAACCATTGACCGAAGCTGAATGGACTGAGGAGCAACGCCCGGTCCTTGAGCCCGTCTACAAAGAAGGACGTGTCTATAATGTCCTGGGTACCCTGGCGCGGCATTGGCCGGCATCGAAGAAATTTGGCATATGGGCCTACCACGTCATGGGAGATACCTCGACTCTGGCTCCTCGTGAACGGGAAATCTTGATTCTCCGCATCGGCTGGTTATGCCAGGCAGAGTATGAATGGGGACAGCATGTCTATTTTGGCAAACAGGCCGGACTGACGGATGAAGAGATTGCCCGGATTAAGGAAGGTCCCGATGCACCGGGGTGGGACCCGTTTGATGCGACCCTGTTGCGAGCTGCCGACGAGTTACACGCTGAGGCATTTATTAGCGATAAAACCTGGGCTGCGTTGAGCGAGCGTTATAATACCCAGCAGCTCATGGACGTAGTGTTTGCCGTGGGTCAATACAATCTGGTGTCGATGGCATTGAACACCTTTGGGGTACAGCTCGATAAAGGCGTTAAGGGTTTCTGAATGCAGACAAAAGGAGAAAACCATGCGGTTTGATGGGAAAGCCGGTCTGGTAACCGGTGCAGGGTCAGGAATTGGACGGGCAACGGCCCTCGGCTTCGCTCAGCGGGGTGGCGCGATTGCGGTTGCTGACATTAACGGTGACACTGCGAACAAGGTTGTGGCAGAAATCACTGCTGCCGGTGGCAAAGCAATTGCCATCGTGGCTGACGTGACACGCCCGGCAGATATCGACATGATGATCTCGCGTACAAAGAGTGAATTCGGACGGCTCGATTTTCTGCATAATAACGCGTTTGGCCTGCCTGCGGCACCAGGGAACGCCCAGGTAGCGGCGCGAGTGGCAGATCTCGAAGATGATGTATGGAATAAGATGATCGCCCTGGGTTTGACGGCTGTCTACCGAGCCATGAAAAAGGCAATTCCGATCATGCGCTCGCAAGGCAGCGGTGCGATTGTCAACACAGCGTCGATCTCGGGTCTCCGCGCTGACTATGGCATCGCGGCCTATAATGCGGCGAAGGCGGGAGTCATTAACCTGACTCGGGTTGTGGCGGTAGAGTATGCACCCTACGGCATCCGGGCAAACTGTGTGTGTCCAGGAGCGATTGATACGCCGCTGTTGGCCCCAGCGCTAGAGCAGCCTGGGTTTGCCGAGGGGTTTAAGACCATAATCCCAGTCGGACGGTTAGGGAAACCGGAAGAAATTGCCAATGTCGTTTTGTTTCTCGCCTCGGATTTAGCGTCGTTCGTCACCGGTTCCGCGTTTGTGGCTGATGGTGGACAAACCGCCAAAACCGGCAGTCCGTCGTTTCTACCTGAATAGCGGCACCCTGCGTTTTCACAAATTCGTTGAAAAATAGGGGCACTGTATGTCGTGCCCCTACCGGTGCCTTATCAGTGATTGCCCCTGTCAAATATCCCTACCTGTCAATCAAAGTTACCATTTTTTTCTAACCCTCTTTCTTTACTTAACTATATCCTGATCGATAGGGTTCGACGGTCAAGCAAACTTTCCGTTCCCGTATAAACGCCCGACTTCTGTTCGCTGGTAACCGCGCGCGCTCGTGTAGATTTGTTGCCTGAGAGGTTCTGGCACTACTCTTGCTCGATAGGCGAGTAGTGGTGGACGTCCACTGGGTATTGTTGTCGGAGGAAAGCGTCGGTCCGCGGCCGACACGGACGACGCGGTAATTGAAACGAGAGACTGGCATAATGGTAGTACAGAAATCGCCGGACGGAACACTCGAGGCTAGGCGTTGTCTCCGCCTCGAACTCGTTTTTCGTGAGCTCGGCCACGATCTGCTAAATGCAACAGCCGTGGTCCACGTCGAGGATAGTGAGGAAGCCGATGCCCCGGCGCGGATACTTATGACTCAACGGTTTCCGGGGCTGACCGTCTGGCAGCAACAAGCGACGGTAACACTGGTGCTCTCGCTCCCCGATCTCGTGGATGCTGCCATGCCGGTACTCCGTATTCATATCGACACGGATAACGCCGGTGAAATTCGTCCGGGTCATTTTCTCAACCCAACGACTGTCGCCGTTCCTGATCCCAGTGTCTCGACTCTTCGGATCGAGCTTGTTCGGGTTGGATAACTTTGAGTGCAGAGAGATACTGTCTCTCTTTTTATTTAATGGAGGATCGTATGACTACGTCTTCGCAAAAGAACGCGTCGCCCACAATTATCACTGATGAACAAATGGTGACAAGCTCAGATATTCGCCAGGGATACCTGACCGGTCCAGGTATTGTACAACTCCCAGTAGAGTACGCTGTTGTTGACGGCCTTGCCATTCATGCCGGCTGTATTGAGCTAGGACTGGTCGAGGAAGTGGAGGCCGAAGCCGCCAGAATTCGTGCGTCACATCAGAAGCCGAGTGATCAGCCCGCCTCTGGCGGAGACGACAAGGCAGATGGCGAGGTCGCAATGGGCATCGGCCTGCCAACGAGTTCGCAGTTTCTGTGGACCAATGGCAGGGTCGCGTACACGATTGCCAGCGACTTGCCGAACGCGGGTCGTGTCGATGATGCTCTTGCCCATATTCAGGCACGTTCTGCGATTCGCTTTGTTCGTCGGACCGCGGCGAACGCTGCGACCCTGCCGCACTACATCGAGTTTATTCGTAATCCGGATGCAGGGTGGAGTTCGTCCGCGCTTGGTATGCGTGGCGGACGACAGGTTATCCGCTTAGCGGATGGGGCAACCGTTGGCACGACAGTGCACGAGTGTCTGCATGCGCTTGGGATTTATCATGAGCAATCTCGTTCCGATCGCGATAATTTTGTTGAGATCAAATGGGAGAACGTTAACGAGCAGTTTACTTCGAACTTCCAGAAGAAGCCGGGGTCGGTCGACTATTATGACTACGACTACGGCTCGATTATGCATTACCCTCGTACGGCATTCTCAAAAAACGGCCAGGCGACCATTGTCGCTCGACAGAACGGGGTGACTATCGGTCAACGCTCGGGGCTGAGCTACGGCGATCGGCAGACCATAGCCAAGCTCTATGAGCGATTTTTCGCGAACGGATACACCGGTGTCTGGCGCGCAGAGCGGGGTGCCTACGGACTCTGGGTCAACGCATCGTGGTCGAGCTTCAAAAGTAAGTGGGAAGAATGGGCACAACAGGGGTTACGTCTGCAGGATATTCACGTGCGCCGGGTTGGGAGTAAGACCCTGTACTCTGGTGTGTGGCGACCGGGACAAGGGGGCTATGCTCTGTGGGCCAATGTGAGTTGGAATAGCTTTAAGGCCAAATGGGAGGAACTCAATCAAAAAGGTCTCAGGCTGGTCGATATCCACGTGCATCGCGTGGGCAATACCAATCGGTACTCCGGTGTCTGGTTACCAGGGAGTGGGAGCTACGGGCTGTGGGTGAATGCGTCGTGGGACAGTTTCAAGGCGAAGTGGGAAGAATGGGCAGGACAAGGGTTGCGACTGGTCGACATCCATGTGCACCGGGTTGGGAACAACACCCGCTATTCTGGCGTGTGGTTGCCGGGCAAGGGAGGATATGGGCTATGGGCGAATGCGTCGTGGGGGAGTTTTAAGGCGAAATGGGAAGAGTGGGCAGGGCAAGGGTTGCGGCTGGTGGACATCAATCTCCATCAATCTGGCGGCCAAACCCGCTACTCTGGCGCCTGGTTACCTGGAAGAGGTGGCTATGCCTTATGGGCGAATGTGACCTGGGAGAGTTTTCGCGCGAAGTGGGAAGAACTGGCTGAGCGGAACTATCGTTTGGTCGATTTTGAGATCGCCATGCCGGACAGTGGCAGTGCCGACGCCGATGCTGCTACCGCACTCTCACTTGACAGCGATGCGAATTCCCTATTCGACGAAATAGGAGAAGAGGCTTTCGGTGGGCTCTTCGGTCTGGAAACTGCCTCAGCCCCAGTTGAAGCTGCGGAGATCAGTGAGCCGGAGGTCGGCGGAACCGTTCATGAAGTCAGTGCGACTCTGATGAATGCCGGTGAAGGTATGGGAGGCTTTACCGTCGCTACAGGTGGCGATGGTGAACTCGACGGTGAAATGGCCGAGGTTGGCGGTGTGGTCTTTCCCTCCGCGACTGGGTCGCATCCCCTAGCAAACGGGGAAGCTGAAGGAAGTATTGGTGGTGGTTCGTTGCCGCCAATGCGTCGTGCCGCGTAAAAGCGCGCCCTGGGCGAAGAGAGCTGAATCTCGGCTCTCTTCGCTCCTGAGTCATTGCTGTGCCTCTTGTTGCGCTTTTTCCAAAGCCCGCGCTTTCTCTTTTGCCTCTTGATAGAACTGCCGTAATGTCGGCGTTTGATTCGAGGAAAACCGACATTGAAAACATTGCATGGTTCCTTTGGCAAAGGTCTGGCAACACACCCCAGTTTCGCGAGTCATCGCACCTTCGACATAGCCGGTCCCGTTGGTTTTCATCAGCGCAAACAAACAGAGATCGAGAAATCGCCAGACCGACGCCTCTGGTTTCACGATCAATTGACTCGGCGGGCGCAGACCAAACGCTACCGCCGCGCGATCAACAAACTCTTGCGGCGTGAGTCCACCTTCAGCTTCGAGGAACATTTTCATCGTTATGAGCATAGTCTCCCTTTTACGGATCGCAGAAAACCCAAGAATACTGGGACGCAACGCGTTTCTTACCACAGCGCGCGGTCATGCACTTCTCCCAACGTGTGAACAGATATAGCAGGCAAACACAGGATATCAACGAGCTGGAAAAACCTCGACGAAACTCGTAAGACAACAGGCTATGCATAATGAAACTGATACGTCACGTATGGGATTAAACAGTTCGCATTGGGGAGCATTTGAACCGATCCTCGAGGAGGGGCGTTTTATCGGGACACGGCCATTTGCCAAAGATCCCGACCCGTCTCCATTGCTTCGCTCACTGCCGGATGCAGTGTATCACCCCTGTCGGGTCACGCAGCCAGCGGTACGCGAGGGATGGTTAAAGCACGGTCCAGGGAAAGCCAATAGTGGCCGGGGCGGAGAGAAGTTTGTGTCGGTGTCATGGGATCGGGCGCTTGACTTAGTGGCTGATGAACTGAAGCGGATCATTGCCGCATACGGGAATACGGCGATTTTTGCTGGTTCATATGGCTGGGCGAGTGCCGGGCGATTTCATCACGCCAAGACTCAACTGCAACGCTTCCTGGCGCGTATCGGTGGATTTACCAGTTCACGGGATACCTACAGCAACGCCGCAGGAACAGTGCTGGTGAAACGGGTGGTGGGGTATGCCGGCGCTGCGGTAGGTGGTACAAGCTGGCAGAGCATTGCCGAACACGCGGATTTGGTCGTGCTCTTTGGTGGAGTGCCATTGCGTAACACGCAGGTCACTACCGGCGGCATGGGTGAACACACCACGCAGAACTGGCTGAAAAAAGCAAAGGCCAATGGCGTCACGTTCTGTAATATCAGTCCAATTCGTGACGACACCGCGGCATTCCTGGGGGCAAAGTGGCTCGCGCCCCGGCCCAACAGCGATACCGCCTTACTCTTGGCTCTGGCTCATACGTTGGTGACGGAAGGTCTCCATGACGAGCAGTTTCTGGATCGCTATTGTGTTGGCTTTGAACGCTTTCGTGACTATCTGCTGGGCTATATAGATGGAATAGTCAAAGACGCGGAGTGGGCGGAGACTGTGAGTGAAATTCCGGCGGAGACGATCCGCACTCTTGCGCGGCGCCTGGCACGGGGGCGGACATTCATTATGGCGAACTGGTCGCTTCAACGCAGCGACCACGGAGAACAGCCGTTTTGGGCGATCATCGCTGTAGCCGCGCTTCTTGGACAAATTGGCCTGCCTGGTGGCGGCTTTGGTTTCGGCTACGGCAGCGTAGAAGGGGTTGCTGACGTCCGACCGCTCGCGCCGATTCCAGAATTACCGATTGGCCAGAACCCGGTCTCTAGCTTCATCCCGGTTGCGCGGATTGCCGATATGTTGCTCAATCCCGGCCAACTGTTTCAGTACAATGGGTCTGATTTGCTCTATCCCGACATCCACCTGATTTACTGGAGTGGCGGCAATCCGTTTCATCATCATCAAGACCTCAATCGACTGATGCGGGCGTGGCGCCGACCCGAGACGATTATTGTTAACGATCCGTGGTGGACAGCTACAGCCCGGCATGCCGATATCGTCCTGCCGGCGACGACCACGCTTGAACGCAACGATATTGGTGCAAGTATCCGTGACCGCTTCGTGCTGGCGATGCAACAAGCGATTGCGCCGGTAGGTCAGGCCCGGAACGACTTCGCCATATTCTCGGAGTTGGCGGACCGCTGTGGTGTACGTCCCTCGTTCACGGAAGGGCGAACAGAAATGCAATGGCTGCGCCATCTGTATGAAACTGCGCGTGCTCAGGCGGCGCGGTGGGAAATGCTCTGGCCGGACTTTGACGAATTCTGGACACAGGGATTCTTTGAGATGCCGAAGGTCGAACAGCCGTTTGTCCTGTTTGACGAGTTTCGGCGCGACCCCGTGAGGAATCCGTTGGTTACCCCCTCGGGTCGCATCGAAATTTTCTCAGAGACGATTGCAGAGTTCGGATACGAAGATTGTCCCGGACACCCAGCGTGGCTCGAACCGACAGAATGGCTGGGGAGCCCCAAGGCGCAACGTTATCCGTTACATCTACTGACGACCCAGCCCAGCACCCGATTGCATGCGCAGATGGATATGGGGCGGGTGAGCCAGGACAGCAAGATCGCCGGACGCGAGCCGATGCGGATCAACCCCCACGATGCTGCGCGCCGTGGTCTCCGTGATGGTGATGTCGTGCGTGTCTTCAACGACCGTGGTGCCTTGTTAGCTGGGGCAGTACTGAGCAAGGACTTGCGACCAGGGGTCGTGCAGATTGCTACGGGGGCGTGGTACGACCCGCAGGAACCGGGAGTGATTGGCAGTCTTGATAAACATGGCAATCCCAACGTATTGACACTGGACAAAGGAACGTCCCGCTTAGCGCAAGGCCCCAGCGCCCAGACGACGCTGGTAGAAGTAGAGAAGTATACCGGTGTTGTTCCTGAGATCTCGGCGACGGTGCCACCGCTGGTTTGAGGTAAGGCTCTCGCGCACTACTGCTGGCACCCTTATTTGCTCATGCTTCTGAGTCTTGTTCGTAGGCATGGGCAATTTTGCAACAGGCTGTTGCAAAATTACAGAATCGTCATACTCACGGGCAAATCGGATCCTATAGCCGATGTTCCGCTCGGAAAACCCTTTTACTTCCGGTAGCTCATTGTGAATGTCTCGTGCCAGCCGAGGAATGACCTTGGTTCCCCAGCCTTCCTGTTGTTGGCGCTTGTGACTGATCCGGCCTATATTCCAATACATCTCGATCATTTCTGCATTAACAGAGAGTGCAGCCTTGATCTGCGCCTGCCGAGTACGGTTTTTGATCTCACCCAGAAGTTCTTTGTAGAAAACCAACTTGTTACTCATCGTAACAACGCCTCTATCATGACAAACGACTGATACGAAACAGCCGTTCGAATGCCCTTGTAGAGAAACGTTAGCTGCTCAAAAATGTCATTTATAACAAATTGGCAAACGTTATTTCCGCTGACCCGCTGGGCAACGATACCATCGTTCCGTCTCTGCCAACGACCACCTGCCCCTTATAGACTTTGCTGACTCCTTGGAGGAATGCTGCCTCCAGGCCTGGTATCCGCAGCGGTGGCACAATGTGATAATATAGCAAGGCGTGTGCGCCGGAAGCAGCAGCAATTTCGGCGGCCTCGACCGGCGTGGTGTGATAGTCGGGGATATCGCGCAGGATTTTTTCCATACTCTTGTTGCCCGCTTCTGCAGCAGCGCGACTCATGATGGCGACAAGATTTGCTGCCAGTGCCTCATGGACCAGCAAATCAATTCCCTTTGCTTGGTTTGCGACGCTGACAGACTTTTTCGTATCACCGCTGATCACCAGCGAACGGTTCTGATAGTCGAATCGATAACCAACTGCGGGTGATACCGGGCTGTGGCCAACGGCGAATGCAGTAATCTGCACTCCATCAGCATCCCACACGGTGACTGGTGTTCCATCAGTCGGGGCAGTAACCGCCTGGGCGGTGAGCCCTGCTCCTTCGGGTGGGGCAACAGCGACGCCATGATGGGCAGTGCGATAGGCAGAATCAGCCTGGTAGGCTTGATTGAACCCAGCAACGACCTGCTCCACGCCAGTCGGGCCATAGACCGGTAGCGGTGTCGTGTTGGCCGCGCCCACCCAGCGCAGCATACCGAGCTCGCCCAAGCCATCAATGTGATCGGAGTGAAAATGGGTGAGGAAAACAGCCGCAATACTGCCTGTCGGTACCTGCAAACGCAGCAGGTTACGGCCACCACCAGAACCGGCATCCACGACAAATATCTTCGTCCCGGCAATCACGGCAACACATGGTCCCGAACGTTGCGGGTCTGGCATCGGCGAGCCAGCTCCACAGAGAATGAGATGTAAACCGTGAGGTAACGATGACACAATATTGGCGGCGATGTTGCACTTTGCTCCGAGTTGCAGGACATACATAGCAAGCGAGGCACGGAAGACGAACACGAGCGTGGCGATTATCGCGAGTTCGAAGAGTATCCTGACAAGTCCTTTACGCATGCACTCTCCTGGTTGGCAGGTCAGAAAGTCGTGCGCACAGCACACGCTACTCTATGGGTGCCAATATCATGAAGTGTGCCAAGGTCATAGGTTTGGCTTTAACCTTCCTCTGGAAATGGTAGTAGGCCGGTCCGAGCAAGAAGCCACAAACCGGCACCAAAGAGTGTCCCGGTGACCCAGTAGATGGTTACGACCAGCAGAAAAGGGAGGGTAGATAAAAAGAATCCAATAGGCACACCAACGGCGAGTCCAGCGAGAGATCCAACAATTACAAAAGCGAGAGCCCCTGGAGGTAACTCTCTCTGATCAGAGAGAACCGCATCGGGAGCACTTGTGGAACCACGGAAAACGAGCCGCCGGAGAAGCCGAGGAATCAGAATAAGGACGGCAACACCGAGCCATGCGTACATGCCGACGATGAGGATGGCCGAAAAACCAAGGAAGCTGAGGATCTCAGCCACGTTCGAGTCTGGGGCAAGGGTGTAGGCGAGGAACAAGCCCAGGAGGGGGCCGGTCAGGAAGGTCAGGAGAACCGTAAGGATGAGGGCCGCTGTAGAACGGCGGGGTACTACGCGCATTCGTTTATGTTGGCCATACAGAGGATGCCCCACCTGACTGTCATAAAACGACAGCCAGGCTTCAACTCGTTTCTCTCTTCAATCCATACCGTATACTTGAGCGGCTCATCATTCCGGGTACGACCGTCGGGCGCGACCCGGAATCCCGCGGAATAACACCGGATTCCCGCCTGCGCGGGAATGACGGGACGTTTTGCTCCTACCGTTGCGCTGAAGACGTGGCAGGCGGGAGGAGCGACGGTACCTCTACGCCACTTCAAACAGCCCTGCCGCGCCCATGCCGCCGCCAACACACATGGTGATGACAACATAACGCGCTCCGCGCCGCTTGCCTTCGATCAGCGCATGCCCGACCATGCGGGTCCCGCTCATGCCGTAGGGATGCCCAATGGAGATGGCGCCACCGTTGACGTTCATTTTGTCATTGGGAATGCCGAGCTGATCACGACAGTAGACGACCTGGCAGGCGAAGGCCTCATTCAATTCCCACAGGTCAATATCGTCCATCCGTAAACCATTGCGTTGGAGAAGTTTCGGAATGGCGAAGACCGGACCGATGCCCATTTCATCCGGTTCACACCCGGCGACCGCCATGCCACGATAGATACCCAAGGGATGGAGTCCTCGCTGCTCAGCTTGTTTCCGCTCCATCAAGACGCACGCCGCCGCGCCGTCCGATAATTGACTCGCGTTCCCTGCCGTAATGAATCCACCAGGACCCATGACCGGAGGGAGTGCGGCTAAGCCCGATAAGGTCGTGCTGGGGCGGTTACATTCGTCACGATCAATGGTGATCTCTTGCCGGGTTATCTTGCCGGTATCCTTATCTTGGAACACTTTCGTCACAGTGCACGGAATAATCTCATCGTTGAACCGCCCCGCCTGCTGCGCCTCGGCGGTCCGCTGCTGGCTCTGCAGCGAATATTCGTCCTGTGCCTCGCGTGAGATCTTATAACGCTTCGACACAACCTCGGCCGTGTCGATCATGGTCATGTAGAGCTGAGGAGCATTTTTGAGGGCCAGCGCATCTTCTTTATGGAAGACGTTTTGGTGCTCGTTCTGTACCAGGCTAATAGATTCTACCCCGCTGGCGATGACGGTCTGCATCCCATCTACGATAATCTGCTTGGCTGCCATCGAGACGCTCATCAGTCCTGAGGAGCACTGACGATCGATAGTTTGGCCAGAAACACTAACCGGCAGGCCGGCAGCCAGTGCACATTGCCGGGCGACATTGTACCCCTGGGTGCCTTCCTGGAGAGCCGCACCCATGATGAGGTCGTCGATCTCGCCAAGTTCCAAGCCTGCCCGCTTGACCACTTCCTTGATCACCGGTGCAACCATGGTCGGGGTCGTGGTGTCGTTAAACGCGCCACGGTACGCCTTGCCAATAGGTGTCCGGGCAGTGGATACGATAACAGCTTCTCTCATAGACAACTCCTCTCTTGGATTTCTTGTACGTCGTGCGTCAGGTTCGCCCGCGACCGGTTGCCGGTCGCCGATCCCTGAACGCTAAAAATGTAACATATCGGGGGCTTTCGCGTTTAGGTAGTGCCATCTTCTTTCGTCTCACGCAAGCTCCTTGTTCTTTGAGAGAGGAACCGCTGGGCTCGTAGAACGTTGCCTGACTGTGGTATACCCTCTCGCGTAAGAGAGGATGCGTATGACCGGGAGTTCACAACAAGCATGTATCGTTGGCATTGGCGAAACGCGTTACACCAAGTGGGGACAACAGGGCGACCTTGGCGAGTGGTATCTTGCCTGTGAAGCAGTGCTCAATGCGACCGCTGATGCAGGTCTTGCTATCGCGCAGATTGATGGTGTTGCTTCATACTCGAATGACAGCAGTGTCCCGTGGCTTATGCAGCAAGGATTGGGTTTGCCGGACCTCAAGTGGACCTCAATGGTCTGGGGAGGTGGTGGCTCGGGCGCCTGCGGAGCAGTTGCCCAGGCTGCGGCCGCGGTCGAGGCGGGATATGCGCAGTATGTGGCGGTGTTTCGTTCGCTGTGTCAGGGGCCTGGGCACCGCTACGGTCAGGCTGGTGGCTATAACGAACTGCCGCATTTAAGCTTGACTGCCCCGTTTGGTATGTTTGCTCCGCCGATGATGATCGCACCGCTGGTGCAGCGTTATATCTACGAGTTCAACGCTCAGCCTGAACATTTCGGCGAAATCGCCTTAACGTGCCGTGACAATGCACAGCGCAACCCGCGGGCGGTGATGCGTGGACGACCGCTGACGATGGAGGATTACCTGAATGCGCGGATGATCGCTTCGCCATTGCGCCTGTTTGATTGTTGTCAGGAGAATGACGGTGCATGTGCGTTGATTGTGACGACGCGCGAACGCGCGCGTGATCTGCGCACGAAACCGGTCCGTGTCCTCGCAGCGGCTCAGGGTGGTAATCCTGGCTGGGGTGATGGTGCACTGGGTTCCCATAATATGCCGATTGCAGAATATGGGGCAGGTAATGGCAAAACGCTCGCGGCCCATCTGTTTGGTCGGGCCGGAGTGACTCCCGCTGACGTCGATACAGTCCAGATTTACGATCATTTTACCGGCCTGGTGCTGATGACTCTAGAAAATTTTGGCTTTTGTGGTCGCGGGGAAGCCGGACCGTTTGTGGCGGAGGGAAATGTGCGGTGGCCATATGGTCGCGTGCCGCTCAATACGTCGGGTGGACATCTGTCCGAAGCCTACATCCACGGACTCAATTTGGCTGTCGAAGGTGTACGGCAACTGCGGGGTGAGTCAACGTCGCAAGTAAAAGATGCCGAGATATGCCTGGTGACGTCCGGGCTTAGTGCATCTCCGCTGAGTGCTGCAATCTTAGGAGTGTAAATATGGCCTATTTACCGAATGATGTTCCTGGTCCCCGACCTCGGGTTCATGATCGGACGTTCTGGAACTACTGCCAACAGCGTGAACTACGGTTTCAACGTTGCGCTGCGTGTCAGGTGTTTCGTCATCCACCTGCTCCAGTGTGTCCCCATTGTCGATCCTTTGAGTCTGACTGGATACGCGCTCCGGAAAGCGGGGTAGTGTTCAGCTTTACGCTTGTCCACCACCCTGCCCATCCTGCCGTCGCTCCGATTGTTCCGTACAACGTTGTCGTGGTTGATTTTCCCGAATGCGGGCACGCGCGGTTGGTTAGCAATGTGATCGACGCGAAGCCTGAAGAGATCCGCATTGGTATGCTGGTTTCGCTGGTGTGGGAGACGGCAGGGAACGGGATGCTCGTTCCACGCTTTGTGAAGAAATAGGAGTTCCGATTAAGGCTCTCGTCATTATGAAACTCGTTGGGTACAGTAACCGTCTGAGTGTGGCAGCAGGAGAAACGATCTGCTTCATGGTGAGCTGTGAACTGCCGACGTACCGGGCCGATATTGTCCGTCTGATTCACGGTGATCCGAACCCCTGTGGTCCCGGCTTCAAAGAGGAACTGGTCGCGACACCGATAAGCGGAGAATACCGTGGCCACCGCCAGGAGCTATACCCAGGCTCGTACATTATGGTCCCTGACAGTCCACCGCTACAACTTACTTCAAGCATTACTCTACAGGCGTGGATCATGCCGACGCTCCCACACAAAGGCGTACAGGGGGTGCTGACCAAATGGTCGGCGGCGGAAAACTCCGGTTATGGATTATTTATCGATGAAGGTGGTGAGCTTTCCCTCTGGCTCGGCGCACCGCATGGCCAGGTCGAACGTTTTCGTAGCGGCGCGTCGCTTCACGCTGGGGAATGGTATTTTGTGGCAGCATCGTATGATGGCCATGTCGGACGCGTCTGCCTCTATCAAGAACCTGTGCGTGAGTGGCCCCACGATGTTTCTCGTTGTGTTGTCGAACACCCGACAACGATTCGTGCCGTTGGAACGAATACCACCGCTTTTCTGATGGCAGCATGCCATCAATATGATCAGGTGGGGCGGGCAGGTATTGGTGGCCATTTTAACGGGAAGCTCGAAAGGCCGCGTGTTTTCTCTCAAGCATTGAATCGAGACGAAGTCCTTTCGCTTAAACGTGGAGCGATGCCGCAGGCGTTTGGGGTAGCCTCAGTTGCCGTCTGGGATTTTGCCCGAGAGATCGATTCGTCCGCGGTTCCTGACACGGCACCGCACGGCTTGCACGGTCAGACTGTGAACATGCCGGCCCGGGCGATGACTGGGCATAACTGGAGCGGTCAGGAAACCAACTTTCGTCATGCTCCACACGAGTATGGTGCAATTCACTTTCATGACGATGATCTTGATGATGCTGGTTGGGAGGTCGATTTTTCTCTGACTGTTCCGGCAGAGTTGCAGAGCGGAGTGTATGCCGCGCGACTGCGTGCAGGTGAGCATGAAGACCACATTCCGTTTGTCATTCGTCCACAGAAGGGCAAGCCAACCGCACGGGTTCTCTTTTTGCTACCCACCAACAGTTACCTTGCCTATGCCAATGAGCAGCTCAAGCTGCCGTATCGCCTGGCTCCGAATCAAACGCGTGGGGCTGACACTCCGGAGGACGAATATACTGCTGCGAACGGACTCGTGAGTTTGTATGATCACCATACTGACGGCAGTGGTGTATGTTATTCCTCGCGCCTGCGACCGATTGTGACGTTGCGACCACGCTACTCCACCCGTATTCTTGGTTCTCCACATCAACTGCCGGCAGATCTACACCTCGTTGATTGGCTTGAAGCCAAAGGTCATGCATACGATGTTATTACCGACGAGGACTTGCACCATGAGGGATTAGACCTGCTGGCATCGTACAACGTTGTTCTGACGGGCAGTCACCCCGAGTACTGGACTGGACCGATGCTGACAGCGGTCGAAACCTATCTGCAACGAGGTGGGCGTCTGATGTACCTTGGTGGCAACGGCTTTTACTGGGTGACTTCTCTCGCTCCAGCAGCACCGCATGTGATTGAAGTGCGACGCTGGGGTGGGATTCGCGCCTGGGAAGCCGCGCCGGGGGAACGGTATCATAGCACCACAGGGGAACTTGGTGGCCTGTGGCGATTCCGTGGCAAGGCGCCACAGCGGTTGGTTGGTGTCGGTTTTACCGCCCAAGGATTCGACGAGAGCCGACCGTATAAACGCGCGCCTGGGAGTTTCGATCCGCGGGTGGCTTTCATTTTCGCCGGGATCAGCCCAGAGGAATTGATTGGGGATTTTCCGTCGCTGGTACTTAACCACGGGGCGGCGGGGTTTGAGCTGGACCGCGTCGACCCAGCGCTGGGAACCCCGACGCACGCGCTAGTATTGGCGTCATCGTTCGGTCATTCGGATTCCTATCAGCATGTGGTTGAGGAGGTTCTCATCAGCGACTCACGTCAAGGCGGAACCGTTAATCGACGGGTGCGGGCGGATATGGTGTACTTCGAGTGTCCTAACGGCGGAGCGGTGTTTTCGACCGGCTCCATCGCCTGGTGCGGCTCGTTGTCGTACAACAAGTACGATAACAATGTCTCGCGGATCACTGACAATGTGTTGCGTCGTTTCGCCGCGGATGGGAATCCGTGAAATAAGCGACGAAACCCACAGATAATGCAAGTAGTTCTTAAAAGGAGGGACTCTCATGGCGGATGAACTGGCTACTCTTGATGCAACGGCACAAGCGGAACTGGTACGGAACGGGCAAGTCAAGCCCAGTGAACTAGTCGACCGAGCGATTGCCCGGATTGAGAAACTGAATCCGCAACTCAACGCGGTGATTACCCCGCTTTTTGACAAAGCTCGGGCGCAGGTGACGGCGCCGACACTACCCAATGGACCGTTTCGCGGGGTCCCGTTCCTGTTGAAAGATCTTGGTTGCCACTCTGATGGTGATCCGTATCATGAGGGGTGTCGGTTTCTGAAGAATGCGGGGTGGGTTGCGCGCGGTGATACCTATATGGCTGCAAAACTGCGGGCTGCGGGATTTGTGTTCCTGGGCAAGACGAATACGCCTGAGTTTGGCAGTCTTCCAACGACAGAGCCGCAAGCGTATGGGCCGACACGCAATCCCTGGGACATCTCTCGTTCTCCAGGAGGATCGAGTGGCGGTTCGGCTGCCGCAGTTGCTTCCGGCATAGTGCCTGCTGCCCACGCCAATGACGGTGGTGGGTCCATTCGTATTCCGGCCAGCGAGTGTGGGTTAGTCGGACTCAAACCGTCACGGGGGCGGCTCTCGTGGGGACCGGATTATGGGGAATTGTGGGCGGGATTAGCAATTGAACATGTGGTGAGTCGTTCAGTGCGAGACTCCGCCGCGATTCTCGACGTGGTAGCTGGCGCGATGCCAGGAGATCCGTATTTTGCACCGCCGCCTTCGCGTCCGTTTCTGCAAGAGGTGGGCGCTAATCCTGGGCGCTTGCGTATCGGCATGATGACGACAGCTGGCGGGGGAGCGATCCCGGTGCATCCGGATTGCGTAACCGCAGTGAACGATACTGCCCGATTGCTCGAATCCCTTGGTCATCACGTGGAAGAATCATATCCAAAAACGCTGGATCATAATCACGAACGCTTCGGCCACGTGTGGACGCTCGTTGCGAGTTCGGTTGCCGCATTAGTCGCGCATTGGGAAAAGGCAGTTGGCCGACCGGTAGGAAAGGATGATCTGGAGCTACATAACTGGACGATCATGGAAATCGGGCGCACAAAGACCGCGGCGCAATACGTCGCAGCGGTGACTTGGCTACAGGCAGATACGCGCGAGATCGTGCGCTGGTGGCAGGAAGGGTTTGATCTGTTGCTGACCCCGACTATTGCTGAGCCACCGCCACCGTTAGGACAGTTTGTGTCAACGCCGACCGACCCCTTGGCGGCGGCGCGCCGCACAGAGACGATCATTCCGTTTACTCCGGCATTTAATCAGACCGGACAACCGGCGATTTCATTGCCGCTCCACTGGAATGCGCAAGGATTACCGATTGGCATTCATTTAGTGGCAGCCTACGGCCGGGAAGATCTGCTGCTTCAGGTAGCGTCGCAGTTGGAGCAAGCACGGCCATGGGCCAACCGTCGACCACCGGTGCACGCATGAGTAAAGTGAAAGGGGGAAAGGAGTCGATGACGCGACCAATGTCAGATCCTACGCCCGAGGTTGGCGCGGCCACTGATGTTGCCCCGCTCGGTCACAGTGGCGCGAAACCACCGCACGAACAAACCGCAGATGACGATGTCGATGTGGTCAACTGGGAACACGTAGCGGCCATGCATGAATTTAAGACCCTGCTCGTCGCCAAGCGAAAATTTATTGTTCCTGCGACTATTTTCTTTATTATCTATTACTTTGCTCTTCCCATCCTGGTGGGGTATGCACCACGACTGATGGAACAAAAAGTTTTGGGTGCGATCAACCTGGCCTATCTTTTTGCCTTGTCGCAATTCTTTATGGCGTGGATTCTGGCAGCGTGGTATCTGCGGGCCGCTGGCCGGTTCGATACGATGGCGCAGGGTATCATGGCACGGCTGAGGAAGCGGTAGGGGGAATTTGAGCATGTCAACAGCGCTGCTAATGTTTGTGGTGTTTATTGTTATCACACTCGGGATCACCTACTGGTCGGCTCGACAGACGAGCGGTGCCAGTGGTTTCTTTGCCGCTGGACGACGGATGACCGCCTGGCAGAATGGGGTTGCTGTTGCCGGTGACTACATGAGTGCTGCCTCGTTTCTCGGTATTGCCGGGATTATCGCCTTCCAAGGGTATGACGGCTTCATGTATTCGGTAGGATGGCTCGTGGCGTACCTTACGGTGCTGCTCATTGTGGCAGAGCCACTCCGTAATGCCGGGAAATACACCATGGCCGATGTCTTGGCTTATCGTCTGCGTCCCCGCCCGGTGCGAGCGATGGCCGCGTTGAGTACGCTGACTGTCAGCACCTTTTATATGATCGCGCAGATGGTTGGGGCCGGGGCCTTGGTGGCGCTCCTCCTCAAAGACTCTGGGATCACCTACCAAACCGCAGTAATTGGTGTTGGCGCGCTTATGATCACCTATGTGGTGTTTGGTGGCATGCTGGCAACGACATGGGTGCAAATTGTGAAGGCCATTTTGTTGATGGCAGGAACAATCCTGCTCAGTATCCTGGTGCTGGCCCACTTCGATTTCAGTTTTTCCCGTTTCTTTGCCGCCATTTCGCAGGTGACCTACACCGAGAATGGCGTCCAGGTGACGAAGGATTTTTTGCAGCCCGGGCTGCGCTTCACCCCCCCGTATGGGGCGCTTGACCTCATTTCCCTTGGCCTGGCGCTGATTTTTGGGACGGCAGGGTTGCCGCATATTCTCGTGCGTTTTTACACCGTGCCGGATGCGCAAACTGCCCGCGTGAGCGTAGTCTGGGCAATGGCGTTGATCGGCTGTTTCTATATTATGACCACGTTCTTGGGATTTGGCGCGGCGACCATTGTGGGGCGCGATACGATCGCAGCGAACGGTGGGACCAACATGAGCGCGCCGTTGTTGGCCCAGACGCTCGGGGGGGATATCTTCTTCGCGTTTGTTGCGGCGATCGCTTTTGCTACGATCCTGGCGGTGGTGGCAGGCCTCACCATTAGTGCCTCGACCTCCTTTGCCCACGACTTTTATACGAACGTCCTGCATCATGGCAAAGAGCAGGACCCAGGAGAAGAGGTGCGAGTTGCGCGGGTCACGGCCTTGGTGGTCGGCGCGGTCGCGATTGCCATCGCTATTGCGTTGGGTCCAACAGCAAATGTGGCATTTTTGGTGGCGCTGGCCTTTGCCGTCGCCGCGTCGGCCAATTTGCCAGTAATCGTCTTGTCGCTCTTTTGGCGACGCTTTAACACGCTGGGCGCGGTGATGGGCTTAGGCAGCGGTTTGGTGGTGTCAATAGTGCTGATTGTGCTGAGTCCGAGCATTATGAAAGCCGAGGCTATCTTTCCGTTAGAGAATCCCGGGATTCTCAGCATTCCACTTGGGTTTCTCGGCGCATGGGTCGGCACGATGCTGGGTAGAGAACCCGAGGCCGAAGCGAAATTTACCGAACTCTTAGTGCGGGCGAATACTGGTTTAGGCGCGGAGAAGGCCGTGGGGCACTAAAGTGTAAGGCGTAAAACGTAAAAACGTAAAGCGTCAAACGTAAAGGGAAGGTGGGGTGGTTACTCGTTACGTTTGACGTCTTACTTTTTGGTACTTGGTACTTGATTTGAGGAGGGATTATGTCACTCAATGCGAATGCAGTTGGCGTATCGATCGAACCGGTTGTTCATGACATAGATGCCCGCTGGGTGATGGCGTATGCGGCAGGATTGGGGGATGCCTTGCCATGTTACCTGGATACATTACAACCACAGGGGATTGTCGGGCACCCTCTCTTTCCGATGTGCGTCGAATGGCCGGCGGTGTTGGCGCTACGTGAGTATGGGGAACGGTTGGGGCTGACGGTGGATGAGCGCGTACGCGGGGTGCATGCGACGCAAGATACCATTATCCATCGTCTGGTGCGGCCGGGGGACCGTCTGACGACACGTGCGACGATCGTGGGGGTCGAACAACGGAAGCCTGGTGCATTCCAGATGACACGGCTCGATACGTTAGATGCGCAGGGAGAACTGGTGTGTACCTCGTGGAACGGCGGGATCTATCGCGGAGTCATGGTCGAAGGGGCAGACCGGCCGGCGGCAGATATTCCCCCGCTACCGTCAGTGACTGCGAGTGCGTCGGCGCCGCGGGCTGAAGTGCGGGTGCCGATTTCAGCGCTTGCCGCGCACGTGTATACCGAATGCGCGCGCATTTGGAATCCGGTCCATACGGATGTCGCCGTTGCGAAGGGGGCAGGACTACCAGACCTCATTTTACATGGGACGGCGACGCTGGCCCTGGCGGTTTCACAGATTGTCAATGTTGAAGCCGAAAATGATCCCTCCCGTCTCCATCGGATCGCGGGTCGGTTTAACGCGATGGTACTGATGCCGTCGGAAATCACCGTCCGGGTGCTGACACGGGAAACGACGAGCACTGGTGAGATTGTCGGTTTCGAGGTGCGTAACGCCGAAGGCGGACTCGCCGTGCGAGATGGGATTGTGGTCTTACGTGATTGAAACGATGCATTCCCCATTCACAAAAGGAGGCGCTCATGGTCAAAGGGATCTATCATGTCAATGTAAACGTGACGGACTTCGAACGGTCGTTGGCGTTCTACAAACTGCTGGGGTTTCATGTCGCGCGTGATTTGGGTGAAGGCGGAAACAAGTATTTCGAGCGCGGGTTACGCATGCCGCATCCGATTGGGCGTGCGGTATTACTCCAGGCCGGAGATGACAAACGCGGGACACGTATCGATTTGATCGAATGGAAAAGTCCCAAGGCCGAGGGCAAACCCTATCCGCATCTGTGGCATGTCGGGATTTGCCGCATTGCCTTGGTGACCGATCACTTGCAAAAGCTCTGCGATGAAGTGAAAGCCGCGAACATTCCAGGCGTAGAGTTCTTCTCCGAGCCGCAACTCATTCCTAACCGCAAAGGTGGGCACGATTCGTTCATCTGTTTCACCGACCCCGACGGCACAGTGATCGAGTTGATTCAATTTGGTTAAAAGAGTTGCAATAGAGGTTCCACGAGAAGTGCGGGCTGGTATTGGGCTCTGCCGCTAAACTGGCAGCGTTTGTAGAAGACGCAAGACGTGACAAACTGATTGAAACGAGCGGATATTGCAGCAGTTTTTCTTGGGACAGTGGGGAATTTCAATGTTGGGATATACTGTCAACGGGATGGCAGTAAACGCATAAGTTAGCCTGTTCCAGATGGATTGTGCTCAATTCACAGTTTTCATGAAGACTGCTCAATCATCACAGCAGGTGAAAGTACGGAGACCACGGTGGAGCTTATCGGCCAGTGTCTGGGGAGCAGGAATCGTCATTCTGCTTGCTTGTGTAGTGCTTGACTTTCTTCGGCCTCAAAAAATCGCTCTGGGCTGAATGAGAAATTCTCGGCGGTATCCTCTCGCTACTTCATGTTCATGTACTTTTTCTCGCTCCTCTATCACGGCGTGTGCTTTGACAAGAGAGCACCAGACCTCATGCCGTGGCGGGCTAAGCTGACGGATTGGCTCGACGCATCGCCTTCTGTTGATACGGGCTGGACGTTTACTGAAGGTGGAGAAGCAGGGCCGCTCGGGCTCGTTGTGGGATTTCTGTTCGACCTTCTGGTTTCAATTGTTTTGACTGTTCTCCTCGCGGTCGTACTATGGCTGAGCCTCAATGGGTTCGTGACCGCCGTCGTGCTGCTGGGGACACCACTCCGTACCCTCGTTCCTTGTGGTAGCACGGCTCAGGGGTGCTGGTTGCTGTCGTTGCGCGGGTCCCCGGTGGGCGTTGTCTTCCTCGTCTGCTGCGCACCCCTCCACGAGCTCCCGGTGAGTTTCTTTGGGGTCGAGCCTCACACTTCATCTTTTCCTGGACGAGAAAAGGTGTAGACTTTCCCTCTTTCATGGTCATTCCCCGCTTCACGTCATTCTGTCTTGTGCTTGTTGAAGCACCCCTCCGCGTTTCCTGTTGTCGCTTTGCAGTATTCGACCTCGGCAGCGAGTTTTTTGGCAGGGGCGTAGCTCGGCAGGAGGTAGCGGATGGTAGCGCATGTCCCCCTGGAGATGCTTATTGAAGAAGGCGACCACCTCCGTGTTGACAACCTGTAGATGCGTACTGCTCGCTAACGACGGGGTGTACTGTGAGTTCGCGTCGATATAGCCCGGAATCTGATCCGGGAAAAACAAGAAGGCCGAAAGCGGAATCGGGGGGGCCGGCGGGCAATGCTGTTAAGTTAAACCGAGATATCATTGAGGTCTTGTCAATAAGTGTGGAAACGAGGTCAGGCGGCCATCTTCTGATGAATTTTGACAAGCAAATTCGGTAATCATGGACTCACGACGTATTAAGCACGCGGGCCAGTTTGCCTTTCCCCTTCAACCCGACATAGCGAAGCAGGGCGGTAGAGCCCTGGGCGAATTGTTCCAGGAAAGCTCGCACGCGTTGTTTGACCTGGGGCCAGTCCTCGACCCAGCGGTGCATCTTGAGAATATCGTGGCGCAGCCAGCGCCACAGTTTCTCAATCGGATTGAGCCACGGGGCATAGGTTGGCAACCAGACGGGCTTGAGGCGGGGGGACTTTGCCAAGGCGGTCAATACGTCCGGATGCGTGTGAATATTCCAGTTATCTTGGACCACATAGATCAGTTCCACCGGTGGGGGATAGGCTTGATTGAGAACCCCATAGAATTGACTGACCTGGTGTTGGCCTACGATGTAGCCATCAAGGTAGTGCACTTGCCCGGTCAGGGCATTGAGGGCGCCGATGGTACGCCATTGTTGATTGTTCCCCGCCCGCTGCTGCTCCTCATGTTGGCGCCACCTCCGGCCAACGCTGATAGCCAAACTCATCCAGAAACAGCGCGACCACGGTGTCCGGATGACGCGCCGCATCGCGCAGACAGCGGTGCAGCCAGCGCACCTTCTTCTTGTAGTCGGGATCAGGACTGAACAAGCGGGCACACGAAGTATGAAGTCCCAAGCCACAGGTTTGCAACACGCGCCACACTCCACTCATCGTGTAGTCCGTCAGCCAGTCCACCGACGCGCGAATCGTGCGCAGCGTCCAGCGGCTCGACGCTGGGCCACCTACCCCGACTGCCACTTCCCGCCGTGCAGCGTCACCCGGTCCCGCGTGCAGTATCTCCTGCAATTCTTCTCTCACGGCTTCGACCTCCTCGAAGTACCCTCCGGCGGTTTCCTCCCTGTTGATGCACCAGGAGTCCGGCTCCCCCTTCCTCTTCATAGACCGCTAACCACCCATAGAGCGTGTCCGGATCCCTGGGTTTCAGTACTCCCTGCCGTGCCACGGCATGTAGGGCCGTGCCCTCGGCAATCTTTAGGATCGCGCCGCACCGCTCCCGGACGTAAGGCCGGGTATCATGATCGCGATAATGTTCCAGTTCTCGTTGCTCCCGTGTCTTTAGCCTCAATGTTCGTCGGCTGGCCATCTCCGTTCTCCTGCTGTGGGAGATGACTCTCTATTACCGATTTTGATCGTCAAATCTCATTAGGGTGAGCATTGACTCTCCTCCTGTCTATTTGCCTTGTGACGCACTTACGTCAACCCCGCCTTGCGCAGGGCAGTGATGGCACGCTCTAAGACGTCTTGATCTTTGTAGGGGAGCGTCTGCCGCAGAACCTCCAGAGAGACCTTGGGGCTAAGGCGTAGAACCTCTGCGGCTTCCGCCTGGGCCGCCGCTTCCTGGCCGGACTCACTATAGTTGACCGCTAGGTGCAGGTGAGCAGGCCAAAACTCAGGATCACGCGTCAGCACTCGCGTCAAGGCAACACTCGCCTCCTCATACCATCCCATCAAGTACGCCGCATGTCCTATCTCGAATAAGTGCCAGGGCCCCGGATACTGAGGGTTGAGCCTCATCGCTTTCTCTGCCAACCCCCGGGCCTCCTCCGGCTTCCCCGCGAAGTTCAGAATGTTTGCCAGCCATGCACAGCCCTCAGCCGAGTTGGGAGCGAGGGCTATCGCTCTTTCTCCTGCAGCAATGGCCTGTGCATGCTGCTTTTGCCACAGATAGACCACCCCCAATATCATGTGAGCCTGAGACAGGGCTTCATCCAAGGCGATGGCCTTTTGGGCCAGGGCAAACGCTCTTTCCAGCGTCTGCGGGTCCTGACTCCACTGTAAGGCCCACTCGACAAGATAGGTCCATCCCAGAGCTGCGTACGCGCCCGCATACTGCGGGTCTAACTCCAGAGCTCTTTCAAATAGCTGGCGTGCCTGAGCATGCATCTCTTTCGTGAAGTGCCACAGAGATGCCTCACCACGCAAGAAGCAATCATAGGCTTTCAGGTTATCCGTGGGGGTACGTCCCAGTCGTTCTCGCTCTCCTCCCGTCAGCTTTACCTCTAGGACTGATACGATTTTCTGCGTCACCTCATCTTGCAGGGCAAAGATGTCTTGCAGTTCCCGGTCATACCGGTCAGCCCAGAGGTGATACCCCGTAGTAGCCTCGATCAATTGGGCGGTGATACGCACCCGGTTGCCTGCCTTACGGACACTGCCCTCCAACATGTACCGTACCCCCAAGTCTCGACTAACCTGTTCGGGTTTGACTGCCTTGCCCTTGTAGAGAAAGACCGAGTTGCGGGAAATAACAAACAGGCCTGAGATCTTCGAGAGGTCGGTGATAAGGTCTTCCGTGATACCGTCACTGAAATATTCCTGCTCAAGGTCGCCACTCATATTGGTAAAGGGCAGTACGGCAATGGAGGGCTTGTCAGGGAGCGCCAGCGTCGGGGCCTGCACTCTGCTGCTCAGAGAAGTAGCCGCACCAAGCTCATCGCGTACTCGCCACACCCGTACTGGCTTGGCGATGTTTTTGACCGTCTGCTCGCCGAGATACTCATAACTGAGGGTCAACTTGTTCTCGATCTGGTCGTACACAGTCCCGGAGACACAGATCCCACCAGGCTCTGCGAGACTCTCCAGGCGTGCAGCAATATTAACCCCGTCGCCATAGATCTTCTCCCCCTCTACCACCACATCCCCTACGTTGAGGCCGATGCGAAATTCCATCTTCCGGTGGTCGGGTAACTGGGTATTTCTGACTCGAAGGTCTTGCTGGATATCCACTGTACACTGCATGGCATCCACCGCACTGGCAAACTCCGCTAGGAGGTTATCGCCGGGGGAATCTACCACGCGGCCGTGGTGTTGCCGGATCAGAGCGCTCATCGCTTCCCGGTAGGTGGTCAGGGTGCGGATGGTGGCCTCTTCATCTTCACTCATGAGTCGGCTGTAGCCTTTGACATCGGCACTGAGGATAGCAGTGAGCTTGCGTTCCATACTTACCTCTGGCAAGGAATGTGATCCTCTCGTTTCTCCCCCGATGTCAACCTCTGTGGAGGTAGCGACGCAGGTGC
>JBFWXH010000002.1:0-193397 GCA_050187625.1 Binatia bacterium | reverse complement strand
GACTCCACGAGTTCGCAACTCAGTAAAAGCTGTACTGGAAGCCTTCATTTCCTCGACAATATCGTCACTCGGAGGAACACCTGTGTCCCGTAATGCCTGTGCTGTCTGCGACAGTCGCGTTGCCAGAGAACCGAATCGCTCTGTTAGCGATGTGAGGTCTTGTAAAAGCGCGTTTGAACTTAAGGAATGCATATCACTACCCCTTTTCTGATTACCCCCGTGAGAATAACACCTGCGTATAGGTGAGATTCGGCACAACCGCAAAAATCTTTACTGAAAAAAACGTCCGGATATTCTCGGTAAAAAGAGGAAGGACAGAGGGGAAAAGAAGTCCCTCGTCCGGTAGGAAAACAAGACTCTCGAAGCCGCAGGGCGATCCGGGTTTCGTCTCACTGGCCTCCACATCCTAAGGATGACCGCAATGGATCTGCCCTATCTCACAAAAAATGTTTTACCGCAACTCAACCCAACAGTTGCCAGGTGTTGCCACCTCACCAACCACCGCCGCAGCCAGGGCTCCTTCTCGAAGCAGATCGCGAGTCAAGGCTTGCGCGTCACGTTCAGGCACTGCCATCAGCAGTCCGCCAGAGGTTTGTGGATCAAAGGCCACCTCGTTGAGATCCGCTGGTACCCCAGAGTCAATACTCACTTTATCTGCCAGGTACGTACGGTTCCGTTTGCACCCACCGGTAATGTACCCTTCCAAAGAGAGCCGTAATGCCCCCGGCAATACTGGGAAGTCTGCAGACCGGAGCCGAAGTGTTACATTACTCCCCATCGCCATTTCGCAGCTATGACCCATGAGGCTAAATCCAGTAATGTCGGTACATGCATGGAGAGAATAGCGCTGTGCCACGCGCGCGGCATACGCATTGAGCATCGACATCGAAGCAACTGCAGCCTCATACTCCGCATCGGTTAAGTGTTGTCGCTTCAAGGCGGTTGTGAGAATTCCCGTTCCTAACGGCTTCGTCAGTATCAGGACATCACCGACTTGCGCGCCAACGTTCCGAATGACCTGCCGTGGATCAATTACGCCGGTCACCGCCATACCATACTTAATTTCATCATCAGCCACAGAATGCCCACCCACGATCACAACGCTTGCCTCAGCTGCTTTCTCTGCACCACCTTGCAAAATCTCCGCAAGCACTTCTTTCTCAATGCCACTTTGAGGAAAACAAACGATATTCATCGCGGTTTTCGGTTCACCACCCATCGCATAGACATCGCTGAGTGAGTTGGTCGCTGAGATCAGTCCATAGGTGAATGGATCATCAACGACCGGGGTGAAAAAATCGACCGTATTGACAATGGCCAGATCTTCTCGCAGGCGAAAGACTCCAGCATCGTCCGAAGTTTCAACACCAACGATGAGGTCTGGGTGCTGCGTACGTGGGAGACTGCCCAAGACAAGAGCTAGGTCCGCCGGACCTAGTTTTCCTGCTCACCCAGCAGCTTTAACTTTTTCGGTCAAGCGGATACGTGGGCGTTGATCTCGTGGGGTTTTCGGTGGCTGACTCATACTGTGTTCTTTCCAAAAATCTGCAGGCATTGAGCGTTGAGAGTACGACGATCACGCACGACCCTTTGCACTCTCAGGTGCTAGGCTTTTCGTAATTTCCGCACGTCCCCAACCCGCAAGGTGAGTCCCGTACGGTCAAAATACTCCAACAATGGAATTGCGGTCTTCCGGCTTACGCCTAACAGGTCACGAAATTCGGCGGCAGTCACCTCATCACGGGTCGTAAGATGCTTGACCAATGCTGTTTTCGCTTTGTCTAAGGCCTTGCTCTCCAGATACAAATCCGGCGTGACTTTCACGACTGCACCACGCGACTCCATCACGTTCAAAAGGTCAATAAGCGACTTCCGAGGAATTTTCAGTTTTTGTTCCACTTCTTTGAGGTCTGGCGGGGTCAGCCCTCCCTCCTGCAGCAGCCGTTCCACACGGGCAGCAGATTCCTGTTCGTTGCTACTCAGTTTCACGCTGTGGGACGGGAGGCGCAAGGTACTCTCTTCTCGTATGACGACGTTTTCTGCGATCAGCTTGTCGGTTACTGCCCGAAAAATTTTTGGCGAAAAAGTAAACGACAACTGACTGCGTAGCGATTCCATTTCCATGCCCTTGGCCAGGGGCATCGCCTGGTGAAAGTCAGCCAGCGCGTTCGCGACTTCGGCAGTCAAGCGTTGCCATTTCACTGTGACGGAGTACACCTCTGGATTGGCTTTATTGGGCAGCGGCAGAATCTCCGCATCCTGGGCCAGCGCCTCAGCAACTTCCTCTTCACGAGCGTTCACACCTTGATAGATTTCTTCTAGCGGTGCGGCAAAATTATTTTGAATTTCGAGATAAGCTCGACACGCAGAATGGACGTCAGCTGAGCGTAGGAACGTCAGTCGCGCAACCACACCCTCCTCTGAACGACGATGTCGCTGAGCAAAGGGATGAATCACTTCACCACCACCAAGAGTGCCCTGGGCGGTTTGATTGCGCAGCACGAACCGATCACCCCGCAAAGCCTCTACTGGCTCTTCCAGCACGACTTGGCAATATCCGCTCGAGCGTGGCGCCAACACCTCGCGTCCATCCAGAATAATGACTTTGCCAATCACCTCAGCCGTGCCGATATGGACTCGTACCCGTTCATGATTATCAATCTCGCGCCCTGCGCCTGGGCGAATCTCGACGAACGCATCAAAGCGGTCTGTCGTCAGCGTCAGTTTCGGATGGCAGATCACATGGCCCCGCGAAAGTGCGCTTTTTTCCAGTCCGGCTAAATTCAGCGCGACACGTTGACCCCATTTGGCTTGTGCAACCGCCTGTCCATGGACTTGGATAGATCGCACTCGAGATTCTTCTCTACCTGGGAGCACACGTACGGTGTCCCCTTCATTGACTATTCCGGCAACCGCCGTACCAGTGATCACCACGCCATGCCCTTTCATGACAAACGCACGATCCACCGGCAAACGAAAATATCCTGGTAACGAGGGACGTTCATAGGATTGTAAGCGGGTGGCAATTTCCTCACGGAGACGATCGAGCCCCATGCCAGTCACAGAAGACACTGGAATAATGGGTGCCCCTTCAAGGGTCGTATCAAGGGTGAGGATTTCAATGTCTTCTTTCACCGTTGCCAGACGATCGGCATCAACCAGATCCGCCTTGGTGATAACGAAGATCCCGTTCTTGACTCCTAACAGGTGGAGAAAATCGAGATGTTCCTCACTTTGCGGCATCACCCCATCATCAGCGGCGATGGTAAACAGAACCAAGTCAATTCCATGTGCCCCGGCCAACATATTACGAATAAATCGTTCATGCCCTGGGACATCGACAATTCCGACTTGCTCGCCATTGGGCAACTCCAGATGGGCAAAACCCAGATCAATCGAAATCCCGCGCTCCTGCTCTTCGCGTAAGCGGTCGGTCTCCTGGCCGGTGAGTGCGCGAATGAGTGACGTCTTGCCGTGATCAATATGACCGGCGGTACCAATAATATGCGGCATGAGTCTGCATGCTCCTCAGTGTCGATGGTATTCTGGCAAAAAGGGGAGGGAAAGAAAATCCCAGTTTCAACGTCACGTTTCATTCGGAAAGATGGCTTTACCGTGCCATTCAAGAAAAGTTGCCTACGAAATATAGAGGGGAGAAGCCATTCTCAGACGTGCAGAGCCGCATTCCATAAGGCGCGGTCCGCTACCTGAGATGAATGGAAGACGATGATTCGTTCTATGATCTGTTAACTCTTCCAACAGGTCTTTGAGAGAGACGCCCGGATGGACCAGGACGAGATGAGCTTTAATCATGTTGCCTCCTCTCCGTTGTTGCGTAATACACAACGTGCTACAGTTTACGCAGTGATCAGGTCCTTCAAACATAAGGGGCTGAAACGCTTTTACGAGACAGGTAATGTCGCGGGCATTCGGAGTGAACACCAAAAACGCCTACGGTTCCAACTCACCGCGTTGGATACTGCACAGACCATTGAAGACATGGATATTCCGGGGTTCCGTTTGCATCCGCTGAAAGGCACGCGAAAAGGACACTGGGCAATCACTGTCAGCGCGAACTGGCGGTTGGTGTTTCGCTTTGTCGATGGCCACATATACGACGTACAGTACGAGGATTACCACTAATGGGAATGCACAACCCTCCGCACCCTGGTGACTTTATTCGTGAGGTCTATTTGGAACCGTTCAAGCTCAGCGCGCGACAGGTTGCCGCTAAGCTGAAGGTGGCACCGTCTACGTTCAACCGTTTGCTAAATGGAGAAAGCAGCGTAACACCAGAAATGGCCCTCCGACTGTCCAAAACCTTGGGGCGGTCGCCCGAGAGCTGGCTCACCATGCAACATAACTATGATTTATGGCAGGTGCGACGTCACGTGAATCTAGCAAAGGTAGAAAGATTGATTATTGCAGCTGCCTGAAGCATGGACGGGCAGCGCAGCTGCGCTCAATACTCCCTCGATTCGGAAGATCGGCCATGCGTCTCTAAGGAGAAAACCGGCTCGATTTCTCATCGCGTTCTCCAGCAGATATTCAACAAAATTATTCGCACTCGTTTCTTTGTATTCTCTTAACGCGCCTTCAACCCAACCACCTCAAGAATGCGATTATGAAGCGAGCTGGAGAAGTGATCCTCCAGAAGTTGATTCACAATAGTAATCAGCAGTGACTTATCTTGTGCGAGCACTGCATAAATGGGTTCTGGGAATCCGCCAACGGCATGTGCACGTAGCAGTTTACCTCGCTTGTGGTTTTTTTCGCGTGGCCAAGTTGCGATCTCGTCATTCCCCCTCACTATCCAAAGGCCGTCGTTCTGCAGGCGCCAGAATGGAACCTCTAGATGGTGAATCTTCTGAGATAACCCTAGCTCGATGAAAAGCCCCGAGAGTTTCTCATCGGCTTCGCGGAACGACACCTCCCGCTCCTCCTCACGACTACATCGCCCTAATGCGTACAGAAGGAGAAGGGGTTTATGCGGAGCCCGTTCCGCTCCTCGCTTCCACACTTTGACACGTTTGAACAGGTCTTTGATCGCGTCTTTTGTCATGGAAAGTACTGTAGAAGTTCCTGAGACGCTGCTGAAGTCCCTCCCCAGAGAGGTTCTCGCTTTGACTTGTCAAAAACAAGGTCACTGATATAAGATTTCCTCGCTTCAAATCATAGCCGTAGACGAAAGTTAAATTTTCCTAATGAGCACTACTCTCTACCAAGCTATTAAAAACGCGCTTTATCAGCTCTACATAGAGGACGACCGTCCGTGGTTGGTGGGATTCAGTGGCGGTAAAGACAGCACAATGCTGGCCTCGCTTGTCTTTGAGACCGTTCTTTCTTCACCTCCAGACAAACGCGTAAAGCCCATTTCCATCCTGTGCACAGACACCCGCGTAGAGATTCCTGCTATTGTCGAGATGGTAGAGGAAACCTTGGACAAGATGCGCAGATGCTCTGAACAACGAGGCCTGAACATCGAGGTGGGTCTGCTCAAACCACCACCGGAGCAATCATTTTGGGTCAACATCATTGGCCGTGGGTACCCCCCACCGAATCGCACCTTTCGCTGGTGCACCCAGCGTATGAAAATTGATCCAGTGAATGTCTTCGTTCAGCAACGCTTGGGGCACTGGAGTGAGGCAATTCTCCACCTTGGCGCACGACGTGCGGAAAGCTCCACTCGTGCTCAGACTATGGCTGGTCGTGAGGCACGCAACGGGTTACGTCGCCATCCCAACCTCCCCCGTGTCTGGGTGTCGAACCCAATCGAGTTTCTCAGTACGGAAGAGGTGTGGGCGTACTTACTTCAGAAATCAAACCCTTGGGGAGGCAACAATCGTTCGCTCTATAAGCTGTACGCCAACGCAAGTACTGGCGAATGTCCGATCCAAATAGATACCAGTACACCAAGTTGTGGTAACAGCCGGTTTGGCTGCTGGACATGCACAGTTGTTGATCGTGACAAAGCCAGCGAGGGTTTGCTCGCCAGCGGTGACGAACGTATGGAAAAGCTGATCGATTTCAGGAAGACGCTTCTTGATTACCGTGACCCAGCCAACGGGAAACGCGATATGAAGCGGATGAATGGCAACGAGGGACCGGGACCGCTCACCATGACCGCCCGTCGCGAATTGCTGACTCAGCTGCTGAAGTTACAGGAAGAAACGGGGCTGAAAGTCATCAGCGAAGATGAACTATTCCTAATTCAACAATTTTGGAAAGCCGCACGAAATCCCGATGATGGTGGTGGGGTGGGACGTATCGTCACCCGCCAGAAAGGGATCGTTATGACTGATTGGAAAGAAACCAATCAACTGCGAGAGCTACAGGAGGAAGTGGCTATCGAAAAGGGAATTCGGGCCGATACGCTGCGTCGCCTCCTAGCCAAAGTTGAAGAGTATAGTGAAAGCCATCGTGCCGTCGGCTTGCCTGATGATCTACTGAATATTCTGAAGGATGACTTAGCGCATGAGTCTTCTCTAAACTGAATGCTCGTAAGCGAACAATGTCTGCCGCCGTCTTGTATGAAAAATGGCTGAAAGTCGCCTCAAACCTCCGCGTTGATCGCAAAGGGAGCATCGCTCCCCACAAGCCTTTATTACTCCTCGTTCTCGCTGAACTTGCTGAAGAAGGCAAGCTTTCGGACAGAATGCTCCCACTGACTGGAGAACTCGTTTTTCGCTTCCTCGCTTATGGGACAGTTGTTGCTGAGCGGCGCTCGCAACGTCTGGATATTCGTCTTCCACTTTTCCATATGCGTAGTGATGGATGTTGGACGCCGCTTGACGAGGATGGTCAGGCGACTTTAGAGCGGAGTCGAGTAGCTGCGGTACGGTTGGACGAAACATTCCAGGCTTGCCTCAAGGACGCGGACTTCCGAAACCAGATGCGGCGTATCTTGATTGCAAAATATTTCGTAGATGCCGGCGAACGCACAGCGTTGTATCAACTGGTCGGCTTGTCCGTACCGCCTGATCCGGTTGTTAAAGAAGATGCTCGACTCTATGAGATCTCCCGTGAGCGGGGACGCGAAGCTCGTTTTCGCCTGACGGTCGTACCAGCATATAACTACACCTGCGCACTTACTCAGTACCGCCTTGTGACTGTGAATAGTGGGAGCATTGTAGACGCGGCACACATTCATCAGTTTGCAGATAGCCGCAACAACCATCCTCGCAACGGTATCGCCCTTTGCAAAAACGCTCACTGGATGTTTGACGAAGGCCTTTGGTCACTTGACGAAGAGTATCGTGTCCTTGTGAATGCAAAACGATTCGATGAATCTGGCGGAGAGGCTCTTCTCTTGTCTCTCAAAGCGAATAGCCGCGTTCTTCTTCCCACAGACCCGAACTATTGGCCAGATAAGGCTCACTTAGCTTGGCATCGCAGACATCACGGGTTTGAATCTATCTAGGATCACCTTGCACCTGAGGAAAGAGAAAGTTAGTCTAACGCTATATGGACCCCCTGACGCTCATCGAAGCTCACGCGGCTGAATTGCGTGCCCTTGGCGCGCAGCGCATCGGTGTCTTTGGCTCTTTTGCCAGAGGGGAAGCCACGGCAGAAAGTGATGTCGATATCTACCTGGAATTTGCTAAAGGCCGGAAGAGCTATGACAACTTCTATGCCATCTATGAACTGCTTCAGGGACTTTTTGGCCGATCCATAGACCTCGTCACTGACGGTTCGTTAAGTGAGCGAAAAGCTCGGATCATTCTTCCGACCGTGCGTTACGCAACTCCGGCGCATTAGTCATGAGGAACTTTCCAACCGCACTCGTGGGAGAATATAGAGGTCCATTTCGTCTTCAATAGCAGCGCTCGCGGCCAAGCATTGGTCCAACACCGCTTCCTCATCTGTTCCAACAGGAACGATCACGGCCAGTGTAAAGTCCTCGTCTTCATAGGGAGTAAGAGGCTCTAAACGGGCATGAGGACAACGCTGGTGCACATCCTCAATGAATCGCGCCACTGCCAGAGCGAGCCGTTGGTCATCTCGGTAGGGTGTTCCACTCATCAGGCAGATCCTCCGCTCCGTTGCTGGATTTCTTGACAGACCTGCTCGGCAATCTCAATTGCTCGGGCAGCCATTGTCTGCGTTACTGGCTTGATATCATAGTCGACGTCAATCCGCTTCTGATAGAGCCACTGAAGGGGCCGTCGTAAAGGTTCCAGTAAACCTGGCCCTGTTCGTGGATGGGCAGGGGCGAACCAATATCCTCGGACAAAATGGGCAGTAATAGCGGCATGACGCCATTGCTGCGCTTGAGGAGGCGCGCCTAAAGCCGCCCACATGGCTTGGTAGCTACAGTAGTATGAGCGAGAGATGGCGCTTGCCCAACGATCAACACTCAAAAGATGTCGTGCATCGTCAAGCATTATCAGTGCAGCAGTGAAACGAACGGTTTCCGTCATAACAACCTATCACAACCAATGCAGTTCTAACCGGCCAACGCGCGAACGCAGCCCTGAATAGCAACTATGGTCTGTTCGATTTCTTTTGAGCTGGTGCTGATATCGAGCGAGAAGCGGATCATCTGTTGTGAGGCCGTGGAGTCTGGTTTCATTGCTTTAATGACATGTGACGGTTCGTCGGAATCAGCCAGGCACGCTGACCCCGACGATGCGCAAATACCCTCCTTGTCGAGCAGGATGAGTAAGGCTTCAGACTCAATGCCGTGGAAGGTGATATTGCTGGTGTTAACAAGTCGCTGCGTTTTGTGGCCGTTCAGTTCTGTATTGGAAAGGGAATTGAGGATTCCATCTTCCAGCTTGTCCCGCAGCGGGCGGACTTTTTTGTCGTAATCAGGCAGATGTTTACGAGCGAGTTGTGCAGCTTTGCCCATCCCAACAATCAACGGCACGCTTTCCGTGCCGCCGCGTAGACCGCGTTCTTGATGGCCACCATACAAATACGGCGAGATTGGCGCCTTACGCCGCACGTAGAGTGCGCCAACGCCTTTCGGGGCATGAAATTTATGACCTGTGAGTGAAAGATAATCGATAGGGATTTTCTGAACATCAATTATGGTTTTGCCAGCCGCTTGTACCGCGTCGCAGTGAGACAGCACCCCACATGAACGGCAGATGTCGGCAATCTCTTTGACGGGGAACAGCACGCCTGTTTCATTGTTGGCCCACATCAGCGAAACAACGGTAGTGTCCTCCGTGATGGCATTTTCGAGGTCGGCCAACTTCAGCACCCCATCGCGGTCAACAGGAAGATAGGTCACCCGATAACCTTCTTTCTCCAATGCCCTACAGTAGTTGAGCACCGAGGAATGCTCGACTGCCGATGTAATGAGGTGTCGTCTGTTGGGATGCGCCTTCAAGGCAGCGTGTATTGCAGTGTTGTTGCTCTCCGTCGCGCAAGAAGTGAAAATCACTTCCCTCGGATGCGCTTCAATCAGATCCGCCACCTGTTCCCGCGCTGTTTCAATGACCGTCTTGAGCTTCGAGCCAAATTTGTAACTGCTGGATGGGTTCCCCCAATCGGTGGTGAAATATGGCATCATGGCTTCTAGCACTTCTGGGAGCGCTCGGGTCGTTCCGTTGTTATCCAAGTAAATCATAGACGAGACGCACCATAGCAAAATTATTCTCTGAGGAAAATTTCTACTCGTCCGATAGGCTTGCATCGGGAGCTTACTAACCTGACAATCCTCTCCCATGGCTCTCCCGCGTTTCGTCGTCCACCAACATCACGCTCGCCATTTGCACTACGACTTTCGCTTGGAAATGAACGGCGTGCTCCGGAGTTGGGCCGTGCCCAAAGGCCTGCCGCAACGGTCTGGGGTGCGCCGGTTGGCTATTGAGGTGGAGGACCATCCATTAGAGTACATCGACTTTGAGGGGACCATTCCACAAGGCCAGTATGGCGCGGGCACGGTACGTATCTGGGATGCTGGCACTTACACCTTGGAGAAGGCGGAACCGGATGAAGTGAAGTTCGTCCTTCACGGCACCAAGCTGAAAGGCGCTTTCGTGTTCGTGCGGATGGAGAAGCAGCCGAAGAATTGGATGCTCTTGCGGCCTCAGAGTGCGCGAGAGAGTATGCTGTGAGGTTCGTGTGGCAACAGTACTACAGCGAGGAAGCCATTGGACAGCTTCTTTCAAATTAACGTCAATACGCCGATGCGTGGATCTGCGTCGAGTGCTTTGATGTCGTCGTAGTGCCGGCGGAGAATTTGCTCAATCGTCAGGGTCGTGCAGTTGCCCCGACGAATCCAAATCACCTTTGGTGGAAAGCCTCGCAACACACCCAAGTCACTGAAATCAGCGTCCTTCGTTACAAGCAAAAATCCTTCGCGCCGCGCGAATTCGTACACTTCATGATCCGGTACGTGATCAAGCCCAAGTGGGGAGACATGATTTGAGTCCGGGTACAAATCCGCTAGCCAGGTAATAAGCCGCAGCGATAAGTTCTGGTCAAAGAGGAGTTTCATGCCGCCACAATAAGCTGACGTTTCTCACGGTCGGCAGCATACGCCAGACAGGCCCGGATATCTTCTTCGGTGAGATAGGGGAAGTCATCAAGAATTTCCTGGTGTGACATGCCAGAAGCCAAATATTCCAATACATCGTAGACCGTAATACGCATTCCCCGGACACAAGGCTTGCCGCCGCGCTTGCCAGGCTCGATTGTGATGATGTCGTGGTAATTCATGCACTGATGGTAAAACTAACCGTCGTCATCAGCAAGAATTTCGTGGTGCCCTTTACAAACCGCACGGTTTTCTCGATGAACTCTCACAGCGAACGACATGAACACACGAGGAGATGCCGTGGTAGGCAAAAGGGTCAACGGGAATCTGTACTTCCACGTGACGGTGCTTGAGGAGCTTGATTCTCATGTCCGTGAGCAAGTACAACAGGCGGCTCGCCACGCCGGTCTTGAGACCGCAGCAGAGTTCAACGTCATAAAAATTGATGACGAAGGTCAGCGCATTTCTCTGCTGTACTATGAGAACTTCTTCGAGGGCCCATTTCCTGCCCTGCAGCGCTCGTATGTCGTTGACCTGCTATCAGGTCAAACAAAACACCTACGCTATGATCTGTCCGCAAATCCGCCCATTCTGCATCGCAAGGAACTGTTACTCCCGCACGATCATCCTCAGGTCCCACTCTTTGCCGCACTGACCGCCCAGTTGGAAGCAGTGGGACTGTTTTGCAACGCCCGGCAGATTGGCTTTGCGCGTCAATGGCAGGCACGTCTGCGGTCTGCTGGCTATGCCGTTTATGAGCATCAATTGGTGGCTGCGAGGGGATGTCACCAGTGCGGATATCCTCAAGATCCACATTGACTCGGCCAAGTTGACCCTCCTGTCCTGTGATGACTTTGTGGGGAAACCCCTGCCACGGCTGCTCGAACGCATTCAGATTCGCTTCCGGGTCCAAGATGTCGAACGGTTCACCTATGGGGACGCCTCTGCGCCTCCCTATGTCTATCGCAAGTCACGCTTCCTGACCGAGGACTTTCCCTACTATGCCGAACAGGTCGCCTTTGAGCAGGCGTTAGACGTGCGGCAGCTGTTCGACGTGACGAATGGGGTTGGCCCTGCTCCCCAAGTCTTCGACGACCGACTCCGTGCCGCTCGACTGGAAATCGACGGCTTTACTTTGCGTCCAACTCGTACCGTGCCGGATCTGGATGATTGCTGTGGTCGGTATTTGACGTTCCGTGAGCTGATTCACTGTGGTGAGACCCAGGCAACGACCGGCATTACCAACCTCCCGTTACAACCTGCGACCTATACCGCGCTCACGCAGTTAGCAACACGTGTCCTAGATCCGGTTATTGACTACTTTGGCGATATCGTCCTTACCTACGGTTTCTGCTCGCGCGAGCTGGCCAAACAGATCTCTGACCGTATCGCGCCGCACCTCGATCAACATACGAGTCATGAAGTAAATACGAAGGGGAACCCGGTGTGTCCTCGGCTCGGGGCGGCGGCCGACTTTTTGGTGATTGATGAAAGTATGCTGGAAGTGGCCCAGTGGATCGTCCACCATACGCCGTTCGATCGCTTGTACTTTTATGGGGACGATCGGCCGATTCACGTCAGTTATGGACCAGAGCAAAAACGCGAGATTGTCATGATGATCACTGGGAAAAGCGGTCGTCTTATCCCAAAAGTAGTGAATGCAAAAAGTTTCCTCGCCGGGCAATCGCTTGTAGAGAGGGGAGGTAAGGGAGTGAAAACTGCACCTACCGCATAAGCGGTGCAGCCACAGACCCACGAACCGTCGCGCTCCGCTCACCAGGAGCATTCGGTAAAGCTGGCAACAGTGAGACCAAAGCAGCAAGCGAAGGTGGAGGAGACCCAATGGTCTTCGTCGTGAGTTGGAGATCAAGTCCACTGTGTACCACAGGGGTACTCAGCACCACTGTACCCCGTAGCCGGGCTTCGATCCCATCGGCAGTCAATGTCAAATCAGTCACATCAAGCCGGCCACTATTCAACGTGGTCTGCAGTGCCGCGTGCACGGATTGCAGCTGTGGCACCGGCATACCGCTGATCGCCCCAGCGCGGAGTGCTCCTTGCGTTACCCGTAGTGCCAATTTTCCTTGCAAAGAGAAGAGTTCAGAGAAATCGCCGCTCACTTCACCAGTTCCTTCTATAGTTCCCTGCACGGTTCCGGTGCGGATCGCGGCTCCTAACGGAAGTTGCGAAAGATCAATTTTCTGCAGCGCAACTCTCGTTGTGAGTCCTTTTTCTGCTGTATCAACCGTTCCACGGGCCGTGCCACCATACAAGTCCGCGTGAAATGACATGGGGAAAGCCCGCCCCCAAAACAGTCCGAGCCAGGATGGTCGGACACTCAAGCGTGAGATGTTGAGCGTTGGTACCTGTGGATTGCTCTGTTCAACGGTCACATCGCGCACAACGCACGCCCCTAACCACGTTAGCTCTCCCTGCGCATAGCGCACGCGAACCGGCGTCCCACGAGTTGCCGAGAGAACAACGCGATGGATCACCACGTCAGCAGGAAAAGTTAGAAACAAGAATACGCAAAAACAAAGGAACGTATACAAGCTCCAGCCCCAACGAGAGGACAGCCGCGCGCTCCACCCGGCCCGTGAACGTTTTCCCCATAGCCAATTCACAGGGTGCGCAGTCAACACCTCATCGGGCGTCGAGGGCGATGGTCGTGAGGGTAACATCGAAAGTGTATGGGTCCTTGTACCGTTTTTTGATCGAAATTTGGCTACACCGCAAGGCGGTTCCAGCTGTGTCGATCTTATAGAGTAATTCGACGAGTTCTTGTAGCGACACACTACTCAACTTCAGTTCAATCGACTCCTGGGTCACGCCACTGCGTTCCTCGCGCCCAACAGGACTAATGGCGGCAAGTTTGTCTCGCCCTAGCGTGCTGGTTGCTAATCCTTCGAGGAAGGCAAACGGTGAGAGATTGGCTTGACTCGAAGGTCGCGCTGATTCCAACGTTCGGCGGAGTTTGTCATACGCCGTTGCCAGCGTTATAATGTCACGCAATTCACGCTCTTTTGCCACAAGGCGGCTCCGTAAGCGGCTGTGCATGCTCCACAACGGATCGATCACCACGAGAGACAAACACACCCCAAGCACTACCACCCCCGCAGCCATCACAAACTGTCGTTCTCGTGGCGAAAGACTACCGAGGAGGCGCTTCACGCCAGAGAGCGGGTCCTCAGTAATGTGGAGGCCGTGCCTCAGCCGTGTCCACCCACGTCTCAGCGTAGCAAACAGGGCGTCGCTCACGTGCCTCTCCGTTTCCTCTGTGCGTCCAGGGTCAGGACCTCAGCTTGCTGACCAGCACTGTTTTCCTCCAGGTTTTCCACTTGACTCTTCTCTTCTTTGAAAAAAAGTTGCAAACCAAACGCCACTTTCTTACTCCCCGTAACGGTTTTCATATCTTTGAGCTGCGCTTCACGAAAAATACCCAGACTCAGAATCGCCGTTTTAATCGCCTCCGTTGCTTCGAACGACATCGTCGTTCCGCGCATATAGATCGCTTCGTCCGACAGGGTCCACTCCTCCAATTCCAGAGTTACTTGTTCGGGGATGACCGCACTGATCTGGCGCAAGACATCGAGCGGAGATCCTCCTCCGGCCCCCTTGATGAGACTTTGACGCTTTTGCAAGTCTGCCAGCGCGTCTTCGAGTTGCATCTTTTCGTGAACGATGGTTTGGACCTCAGGGAGGGTTGCGACAAACACCCGGCGAATTTCTTGCTGGATCAACTCGTAGCGCGCCTGAAGACGATATAAATCCACCGCAAAAGCTACTCCCGCCGCGACTGTCACTCCGGCCGCCAACCACCCTAACCGCCGCCATTCATGACGAATGATCTCGTTGTGCTTGCGCAGAGCAAATTCCCCACGGCGACAATCGACTATCGGGGTGGTGCTGCGTAGTGCCTCATGGAATCCCATTCCCAAGCAGTTGGCAAAAATGGCCTGCTGCTCGCGCTGGTGATCGGTGACACCGGGGATCGTCAATTGTTGGAACGGAACGACCTCGACACCGAGTGCATGCGCTAGCTCGTTATGCAGTTGCGCAAACAAGGCACCTCCTCCGCAGAGGAAGATTCGCGAGGGGAGCGGATCTTTCTCATTCCCCAGGGCTAATAACGTCCAGCGCAACTCCTGGAGCCACGCGGTTAATCCACCCGCGTGGCTCAAACCAATGCCGAACGTACGCAAACCACAACACAGGCCTTCCTGTAGAAGCACAACCGACGTTCGTTTCTCACCAACATCAAGAAGAGCCGTCCTCGGGGGCAGTGGGTTGCCCGCAAGCGAGAGCAGAGGCAGAGGCGCGAGAGGAGCCACGGCCACTCGGGCAGGCTCAATTCCGGCCTGAGTAAATACCGCGAGATGTTCTGCCATCGCCGGCTTGGGAATAGCGACAGCAAGCACAAGCGTGCCGTCTGTCGTTCTTTTCACGACCTGTTCGGTAACCACAACCTCATCGAGACTGAAAAGAATGTGGGCTTCCAGTTCAAACGGCACAGCTTGACTCAGTTTTCGCGTCTGGGTGAAGGGCAATGTTAACAAGCGACAAGAAACCGCATCTCCCGGTATGCACGACAAAACCGTATCCGCACGCAGTTGATGCGTCATCCAGAAATCAGCGAGTTGCTCGGCAAGCGGTCGCTGCGGCTCACGGCGCTGCTGAAAGAGTCCGGTCACCTGGCAACTGCTCAGACTGCTCTCAACCAGGGCAGCTTTGAGCGCATGTGAACCAAGATCAACAGCAAGAATGCGCCGTGCCATGAGCTACCCTCTCATTGCGACTGGCATCGCGGTCTGCCAGGTCAGCGGCATGACTGTCGCGCCGCGCCGTTGCACGATGACAGAGAGCACCTGGGTCACTGGCTCAATAGTCGCCAGTGCCGTCACAGCGAAAAATTCGCTGCGAACGGTTACCAAACGCAGCACCTCCGTCATGACTTGTGGCTCAAGACCAAGTCGGTCACGCAGATCGTTCACCCCATGCACCGGTGCCTCAATGCGTGAGGTCAGAAAGAGTGCAAGCGTCTGCGGGTCCACGTCGGGAAAGAGCACAGTCAACACTTCTGCCGGAGCAGTATTCACATTGATTTGCGTGCTATTACTCGGCAACACGGTCGTGAGTTCTGCAAGACGATCTTGGATAAGCGCAGAAAATCCTTCGATGCGCCCTAGCTCTCCGAATGTCAGGAGAAAGCCGTTTGGTGGCGCATACGGAGGTGTCAGTCGCGCATAGTGATCCCGCTCTGCTCCCCGCGGTTCCGGGAAATCGTCGCCATCGAGCCAGTCAAGCAACGGATCAAGCAACGCCGGATCAATCCCTCGTAACGCAAAGAGTCGTTCGATTACTCCACGCCAGGTGCGGTTAATCGTTCCACTGGTGTTGCGGAGTGCATTGAGGTTAATTTTTCCCTGTGCATCATGCACCTGAACTCGAACCATCCCGTTTCCTACGGGGAGCGGAGGAAGTGGCCGCGCCCAGTCCTCACCGAGCGTGTCGATGCTCGATGTGGACTGACGGTCCCGTTTCAACACCAGGAGAGACAGGTTTATTCCAGAACGTGCCAGATAGGATGCTTGCATCGCCTTCAGTGCATTATGGGCCAGATGATAGTCAACCTGGCTGGAATAGGCGAATTCGACAATAGCAACCGTAAGCAACGCAACGGCCAACAAGGTGGTGATCAGCGCGACACCACTTTGGGAAGAGACCTGTGCGTTCATGACTCTCTCCTCGGGGCAGTTCTTCTCACAGCCGTACTCGCAAGCGGAACGTCAACGAGCGTAGAAAAAGTGGCGACCTCGCGCGCCGCACCATACGTTCTCTCACGTCTCTCCGCTACTGCGACAACAAGTTCGATCTCAATCGCTTGTGGGAGGCGGCCGGGCGTTTTTTCCTGATTCCATTCTTCACGCCAGGTACGTCCATCGAAGAAACGCACCCGGAAGCCCTGCACCCCAGTGAGTAACGGAATGGCCTCGCTATTGTCAGTTTCGCTGTCTTGCGTCTGGGGCTCACTGGGATCAAAGTGCGCCCAGCGCACGAGCTGCCAGAGTTCAGCATCTGACGGATCGGGAACCAACGCATAAGAGATCTCACTCCACCCTCCTTCACGGCCAGAGTCGGTTAAGTGAGTTGAAGCAAAGGAAAGAAAAGAAAACGACGAGTGTGGGAACACACTCGTCGGCTGTGTGTCTCCACGAAAACGCGCGTTCTCGGGCGAAAGAGAAAAACTGGCCTGCACATCGTCGGCAATACGCTGGAGGACAACACGGGCGGTACGTGACAGTGTCGTCCGCTGCTCGACCTGTCGTTTCACGGAAAGGGTCTGAGAAAAAACTCCATAGAGAGTCGCCAGCACCAGGCTCAGAATAGCGCTCGCAACCAAGATCTCGAGGAGGGTGAAACCTCTCTGGCTGAAGGCTGAAGGCTCAAAGCTGAAGGGCGACAAGGGAAGACGGGGAACGGGGAACCGGGAACCGGGAACCGGATTTCTAAACGTAACACGTAACACGGAATACGGGACATGCAAGGCGCCGTGCGTGGACTTTGGACTTTGGACTTTGGACTTGAGACGCATAGTATCCCTAGCTCAGCGGCGCGAACAGCGTAAGTTCACAGCGCTCGTCTTCACGCTCACCCCACAGTATGCTCACGCGAAGCTCCCACAGCCCCTCCAGCGGTGCAGGGCGGACAGTACGCTGCCAGCGAAATTCTTCGTACTGTCCAGGGTGCAGTTCGGCAAAATCACCATTTGTCACTCGTGCAGCGTTCGTGCCTTCCAATTGTGTACGCGTGAGCATCTCACGCGCAAGAAGCGTAGCCGTACTCAGATGCTCGGCTCGGAGCGCAAGGACCACGTTGCGATTGTGCAGACCAAGTAGCCCAATCAAGGCCACTGAGAGAATCGCCAGGGCAACCAGGACTTCGAGCAGGGTGAAACCTCTCTGGCTGAAGGCTGAAGGCTCAAAGCTGAAGGGCGACAAGGGAAACCGGGGAACGGGGAACGGGGAACGGGGAACGAGATCCTTAGACGCCATACGTAACAGGTAACACGTAATACGCAAGCCGTCATACGTGAAAGCTAATTCTTGGCTTTCGCCCTTTCGACTATCGTTGTACATCCACATACCCCTCGTATACACGGGCCTCGCCAGTAATCGGTGGAATTTGCACGGTCATAACGCGTGCCTGCTCGTCACGGAGGTGGATAACCGTGGGATCGATATAACCCTGTGGGTAGAAATGCGTAAACACCTGTCCAGAATTGACACGCCCGACGCTTGGTACTCGAATGTCCGCAAAAGTGATGCCACTGGGAAGAAACACTTCCTGTGAGAGGGGAGACGGATCAACAACGAATTCGTTGGTATCACGAGAAGGCACTAATATCTGCACCCCGTATGCCTGTTCGCCCAAGTCGTAGCGAATGCGATAGAGACGCCCACTGAAAGCGGCCTCACCACTCACGTAGCGCACAAGAGCCGCCAAGCGGCGGGCACTCGTCTCCAGGCGCGCGCCTCCCAGGTCACCAAGTCGTGGCAACAGTACCGTGATTAACAAGCCAATAATGAACAGAACGAGTGCGAGTTCCAGGAGGGTAAAGCCAGCACGCCGACGTAAGCCAACTCTAGACTGGGAGAATCGGAGACTGAGAGAATCAAAGACTAGAGAAAAATATGGCCGCCGTTTCGCCCGTTCTGGATCAAAGGTCTCGACTATCCAGGTCCGCATCCTTCCCCTCCCCGCCTTCCTCACCATCTGCGCCCAAAGACCTCAGTACGTAGCGCTCCCCATTACTCACGTACACATAGGGATGGCCCCACGGATCAAGCTGGACCTTTTCCAGATAGCCCTCCGGATTCCACCGCACTGGAACCCTTCCGGTTTGAGGCCGACTGACTAAAGCTTGGAGCCCCTGCTCCGTCGTCGGGTACGAGCTATTATCAAGACGATAGAGATTGAGTGCCTGCTGCAGTGCGCGTAGATCAGCCGCCGCCTTCGTCCGTTTGGCCTCCTCCGTCCGGCCCATGACCTTTGGCATAATTAAGGTCGCTAACAGTCCCAAGATGAACACCACCACCATAATTTCGATGAGGGTGAAACCTCGGAAACTTGAGAGCTGAGAATTTAGGCGCGGGGCTTGGAACGTAACACCTGGAACATGGCATCTAGAACGTGAGGCGTGAGGCGTAACACGTAACACGTAAAAGAGAGAACCGAGACTTGGGACTTGGCTCCTAATATCCATTCGCATCATCCACCTCCTCATCCGTTCCCCACCTTAGCAAGGCCCTGGGTACGCATCAATGCACAAGTTGATTGAGATCAAAGATTGGCAAGAGAATTGCCAACACGATAAACAGGATAATTCCTCCCATGACAAGGATCGTCAACGGTTCCAGAAGGGTGGTTATGCGCGAGAGCGTAACCGAGACCTCCTCATCGTAGGCGTCTGCGGCACGGGCCAGCATCCCTTCTAATTCTCCGCTCCGTTCGCCAACTGCGATCATCTGCGTCAGCAACGCCGGAAAGAGGCCACTGCGCCTCAGTGGCGCAGCCAAGCTCTCACCTTCCTGCACGCTCGTCTGGGCATCCTCTATGGCGCGACGTAACACCGAGTTGTTGACCAAATGCGTCACGATCCCCAAACCAGTTAGGATTGGCACTCCGCTAGCCAGGAGAGTACTCAAGGTGCGGGCAAAGCGAGCCACATTGAGCCGTTGCAGGAAACGTCCACTCCACGGCAAGCGCAATAAAATGCGATCATACCACTCCCGTCCTTTTGCCGTCCGCACGACGCGTGCGAGGACTAATCCCCCCAGTGCAAGTATAAGTAAGAGCATCCACCAATAGTCAGCAAGAAATGCTGCACAGTTCAACAAAATTCGCGTCGCCAATGGCAATGGGCGCCCGGTTTCGGCAAAGATGCGCGAGACCTGAGGAACTACGTACGTCAACAAGAACATGAGTATCGCGAGCGACACCATGATCATAATGATCGGATAGGTCAGTGCTGACTGCACTGTACGTAGTAGCCGCGCTTGGCTTTCATTGTAATCTGCCAGTCGCAATAAAACGGCTTCCAATGTTCCGCTCTCTTCTCCGGCGCGCACCATATTCACATAGATCCGCGAGAAGATACGTGGATGGACCTGTAACGCGTCGGCAAGCGACCGCCCTTCACGCACCTGTTGGCGCACATGGGTTAAGACCCGTTTGAGCCGAACATTTTCCACCTGGTCGAGCAAGGTACTCAAGCATTCAACCAACGGGAGACCAGCGCGAGCCAGCGTGGCAAATTGTCGCGTGAGCAAAGCCAAATCCTGTGCGGATACGCGCTCGAATAAACGACTGTCCTTCGGTGCCCGCTCAGTCTCGCGTAACGACCGTTGCGAGAGTTCCTCCGCAATCGCCGTCGGAAAAATTCCGGTTCGGCGTAAGGAAATTCGCGCGCTCTTGGGACTCTCGGCGTCAATCACTCCGCTGACAGTTCTCCCGTGCGACGATAGGCCTGTGTAGGTATAGACTGGCATGTTACGGTTATGAGTTATCAGTTGTTAGAGTGTGGGTGCGCTCCGCGCCCCTTTCCAGACTTTTTACCCCATCTCCTCCTGCGTTACCCGTACGACTTCATCAACGGTCGTTAGTCCAGCGAGCACTTTCTGGGCGCCGTCATCGCGCAAGGTTGGCATCCCGTGTTCCGCCGCTACACGACGAATTGCCGCGGCATCAGCACGGTTCATCACCAGGGCTCGGACCGCATCCGTCAACATTAATAATTCGTGAATGCCGACCCGTCCTCGATACCCTTTGTGTAAGCATTCCTCACAACCAGAACCCGCTTGGTAAAAAGGTCGTTCCCCAGCCTGTTCGGGAGTCAGTCCGATCTCATGTAGATTACCAGCGTCCGGCGTATAAGCAACACGACAATGTGGGCACACTCGTCGCACCAAGCGCTGCGCCATCACGCCAAGCACTGAGGAAGAAACCAGAAACGGCTCGATGCCCATGTCCAACAAGCGTGAGACGGCACCAAATGAATCGTTCGTATGTAGGGTTGAGAAGACCAAATGCCCGGTCAGCGCGGCTTGGATGGCAATCTCGGCGGTCTCCGCATCACGAATTTCGCCGATCATAATAACATCTGGGTCTTGCCGCAGGATCGAGCGGAGCCCCGTCGCAAATGTCAGGTCGATCTTTGGGTGCACCTGCATCTGGCCAATCCCACGCAACTGATATTCAATCGGGTCTTCAATGGTCAAGATATTCTTATCACTCGAATTGATCTTACTGAGCGCAGCATAGAGGGTCGTGGTTTTGCCAGAGCCGGTTGGTCCTGTCACCAACACAATGCCGTGACTTTGACGAATCAGTCGCTCGACGAACTCTAGATTATGGCCACTCAGTCCCAGCTCCTCTAAGCCAAGTAATGCGCTAGAACGGTCAAGCAGACGCAAGACCACACGTTCACCAAATGCCGTGGGGATGACCGAGACCCGCATATCAATATCGCGACCAGCAATCTTGAGACGAATGCGCCCATCTTGTGGCAGTCGCTTCTCGGCAATGTTCAGGCCAGCCATAATCTTGATTCGTGAGATCAATAAGGGCTGAATCGCCTTAGGTGGAGTAATCGTGTCGTACAAGAGACCATCAACGCGGAAGCGAATCAGTAACTCCTGTTCAAATGGCTCAATATGAATATCGCTCGCACGCTCTTTCGCGGCCTGGTAGAAGAGTGAGTTGACGAGGCGAATAATCGGAGCTTCGTCATTGGCTTCAAGCAAATCACGCGGTTCTTGCCAGTCAGCGGCATCGAGGTCCAGGACTTTTTCATCGAGCGTGTCGAGCAACGCCTGTGTCGATTGCGACGCCTGATCGTACGCCCGATTCAAAGCCTCATGAAGCACCGGTTTTGCTACAACTATGGGGTGTACTGCGCGACCAAAAAGCAGCCGGAGATCATCGAGGGCCGCCATCGTGCGCGGGTTGGCGATTGCTACCGTCAAGACTTCATCATTCAACGCCACCGGCAAGAGCTGATGTTCTTTGGCAAACGTAAGGGGAATGCGCGTGAGGACAGCAGCATCGAAGCTCTCTAAGGGCAGCGTCTCCCGATAGGAGAGTCCATAGTATGCGGCCTGGATACGAGCCCAGGCAGTTGCATCTAACGCGCCAAGCTCGCGCAACGCATCGCCGAGATCTTTATCAGGTTTAATCCGTTCCCGCGCTTTCGCCAGGGTATCGGCAGAGACTCCCGCCTCTTGGATAAGCAGTTCTTCCACGGACCGCACAACCACCACCTCCACTGTGTGAATGGTACCACGTGCACGAACGTAGCAAAAGCCTGATCGTCGCGTTATTACACGACCGGGCTTTCCTGACACGCCGCCAGTAAAATATAAAGATCTTCAGCCGTTGCATTTCCCCAATCCGCCGCTTCGTGTGGATTACGACCCATTTCCTTAACCGCGGCCACCGCATCATCAACCGAAAGTCCACGTCCAAATACCAACCAGGCAGCTAGCACATGGCCAGCGCGACCGCGCCCCCCCTGGCAGTGCACGACGACAGGCTCGCTTCTGCTATTCGCTTCCAGAAGAAACGGCAGAATCCGCTCTTTCAGTAGTCCGATATCGCACAGATGGTAGTCAGGAATAGGAGCCCAGCAAACATTCTCTGCGCCGAACTCTCGGCCATACGCGTCCAAGAGATCTTCCTTATAGGCTTGCAGCTGATCCTGATGCAGGAGACAACAAACCCGCCGGATGCCCTGTTCCTTCATATAGGCGATCCATTCGTTGATACGCAGCGTGGAATACGCCGGCCCCTGCGCACCAAACACAATAGGCTCATCCTGAGCAGCCGGTCCTAAACGAAACTTTCGCATCTTTTCCCTCATCTCACACAATGATATATTCATTCCCCTTTGACTATAGAAACATCTCTGCAGGCAGTCCAGAGAAGCTCACCACTCTTTACAACGACTCAGCCTGGAGTGACCATCCCGTTTTGAGCCCCAGAACGAACCAACCCAGGGCAAGTGTCCCCAGCGTAAAAATCGTATCGCCAACCAGTCGTAGCCAGCGAAGTGTGTTCATCAAGTCCGTTTGCAAAAACTCCGCCGACCGTGCATACCACATTCCGTGTTCAACACTTGCCCACGTCTGAAGTAAACCGATCGGCAATAAACTCAACAGTACCATCAGTAACAACCCGATATTCAGTGTCCAAAAGGCAAAACGGAGGAGGCCGGTTTTCCACACCCGGCGGGCAGTTAACCCGCGCAAACAGAAAAGCATCAGCCCAAGACCAAGCATGCCGTACACGCCAAAGAGTGCAGTATGTCCGTGAACCGGCGTCGTATTCAATCCCTGCATGTAGTAGAGCGCGATCGGGGGATTAATCAGGAACCCAAAGAGGCCAGCCCCAACGAGGTTCCAGAAGCCAACCGCGACAAAGAAATAAATCGGCCATGTGTACGCCGCCACCCAAGGACGCAAACGACTTAAGGAGAGATTCCCGTACGCTTCATAGCCAATCAGGACGAGCGGCACCACTTCTAAGGCACTAAAGGTCGCGCCCAGCGCCAGGATGGGGGTCGGCGTCCCAGTAAAGTAGAGATGGTGAAAGGTCCCAATAATCCCACCTGAAAGATAAATCGCGGTAGAGAAGAGCACCGCCCGGGTTGCCGTCATCGTTGCCAGCAGGCCCAACCGCGTAAACAGAAACGCGAGCACCACCGTAGCAAAGACCTCAAAGAAGCCTTCGACCCAGAGGTGCACCACCCACCACCGCCAGTATTCCGCAATCGCCAGATTGGTGTGGCGTCCCCACAACAACCCCGCACTGTAAAAGAGCGGGATGGCAACCGACGCGATGAAAAACATGATCAACAAAGGTTTCTCGTGTTCAGCTTGACGAAGCGCCTGCCGCATCGGGCGATCCATCAGGAACAGCCAGAGTACCAGACCAATCAGCAGAAACCCTTGCCAGAAGCGTCCGAGGTCAATGTATTCGTAGCCTTGATGGCCAAACCAAAAATTCGTCGCAAACCCCAGCCGTTGCTGTATGGCCAACCACTGCCCAATCATGGAGCCCACAACGATAATCAGTAAGCAAATAAAGAGAAAGTTCACTCCGAGTCTTTGGTAGGGCGGCTCCACTCCTGCCACTGCTGGGGCAACAAAAAATCCCGTCGCGAGCCAGGCAGTCGCGATCCAGAAGATTCCCAATTGAATGTGCCAGGTACGGGTTACGGAATACGGGAGCCACTGGGCAAGAGGAATCCCATAGAAGCCAGTTCCTTCAACCCCGTAGTGGGCCGTCACTGCGCCAAGCACAGTCTGCGCAACGAACAAGGCCGCAACCACCCAAAAATATTTTAGTGTGGCCTGCATGGAGGGAGTTGGAGACAAGGCCCGCAACGGATCGTCGTCCGGAACGTCATGGCGGCCATCTGGCGCGGTATGAGAACGAACCGCAATATACCACGTCAGTGCGCCAATTCCCGCCAGCAAGATCACAAAACTGAGGACCGACCACACAATAATTGACCCGGTGGGTACATTACCAATCAGCGGTTCGGGGGGCCAGTTGTTCGTATAGGTAATCGCTGTCCCTGGCCGATTCGTCGCACATACCCAGGCAGTCCAAAAGAAGAACGCCGTGAGCACTTTCCGTCGTTGCGGATCGGGAACAGCGTTCTCTGGCAGCGCGTACGCGGTTCGTAAAGCTGCCGCGTCAGCCTGATCGCCAAAAAGCGCTTCATAGTGGTCACCGACCGCCGTAATCGCCATAGCCCGCGCTGGCGAAACGAGAAGATCCCCGCTCGTCGGGTCGTAGGTATTCGTGCGCAGTTCACGCCGGAGAGTCGCCCGCAGTGCGGCTTTTGATTCGTCATCGAGTTGGTCATACGGTTTCCCGTAACGTTCACTTGACCAGTGATCGAGCAACCAGAGGGCTTCGCGATGGAGCCAGTCCGCAGACCAGTCGGGGGCAACGTATGCTCCATGTCCCCAAATACTCCCTACCTCGTGCCCACCAAGGGACTGCCACACATTCTGGCCGTCGAGAATATCCTGTGCTGTAAACAGCATCGTTCCTTCTGTCGTCACAACTCGTTGAGGAATCGGCGGGGCCTGCTGATAAATTTCCCACCCGCCATATCCGAGAACGCTGAACGATATTGCCGTCACCGCGATCATACTGACCCATAACTTGCCATAGCCCACGCGTTTTCCTCCTTATCACTGACCCGAAAGTAATGTGAGAGACTTCCCCAGCTCAGGCATACGACCGCTTTTCTCTCACCGGCAAAACGATTGCCGTGCCCACTGCGAGAATCGCCGCAGCCGCGCTCCAGGCCAGACGCCAGGAATGCGTATAATCGACCAGCAAACCAAACAGTGGCGGCAGCGCAATGATCCCAGGATACATGAGGGTCATCGCCATGCCGAGCGTTCGTCCTTGTTTGTCCGGCCCAGCGGTCTCTGCGAGCATAGCGATCCAGCTGCCGTGCCAACCAATGGTGTTAAACGCATACCCTAAGACCACAATGTCGATGACCCACAGCGGTACGCCTTGCGGCAACCAGCCCAAGATGAGCGACCCGCCCGCAGCGAATGCATTGGCCCACACCAGCGCCGGTTTCCGGTGCTGCCGAAACAAACGATCACTCCATATTCCCCACAAGATGCGCCCTGCCGCACCAGCGATTTGCGCGCCAACCAGGAGGGTTGCCGTCGTAGTTACAGGAATGTTTTGCGTTTCCTTCAGATACAAGGCGAGATAGGTAAGGAGAGCAAATTGTCCGAGCGGTAAGAGTGCGCCAGCAATGCCTAACAAGGCGATATCTTTCGTCAGAATATCGCGAAGCCGTTCCCGCCTTTTTTGCACCGTTCGAGTAAGACTGCCAGGTACACTCTCGGGACTGCGGTACAGAAACCCGCACACGCCGACCGCAATGAAACAAGTAACCCCACTCACTACCACCGCGGTTCGCCAACCCATGAGTGCAGCAATAGCTGGCAAAGTCGCCGCCGCCATTGCCCCACCAACCGGAATTCCTGTTTGTCGCACCCCCATCGCCATACCGCGTTTTTCTACTGGGAACCACGCCATGACTGCTTTGCTGCCCGCTGGGGTTGGAAATGAGGCCCCCATGCCGGCGGCAAACATCGCCAGTAAAGCGGTAAAAAACCCCTGGGTTACCGCAACCGTTAAACAAAAAAGTCCGACCAGCAAATTGCCCCAAATCAGGGCAGCTCGCTCTCCGTGCACATCCACTATCCACCCGGCAGCAAACATCGAGACGAGCGAACCAGCCATGATCGCGGAGTTAAACAGACCAACCTGTCCTCGGGTAAGTCCCAGGTCTGCCTGCATAAACGGCGCGAGAATCGGCACCCCTTGCGTCACGATCGACACCGTGATCTGCGCCAGCAGGGCGATCCCGAGCATCACCCAGTGCAGAGGAATTCTTCGCTGTACGTGTTGCGGAGCGGTCAGAAACGGTGCGGAAAGTGGCTGAGCGCTGGTTGGTGGTTGCGCATGTTCTTCAGGCATCGGGAGGATGTAGCGGGTTTTGCCAATTTCGGGAAGGAGAGGCCTCCTCAGCGCACGAGATATCCACCGTCGACCACATCATATTGTATATTTGGGAACGATTTACGGTTACGAATAGAGAGAGCCTCTCATCTTGTCTCTAAATTCAGCCGTCCAGTGTTTTCCTTTTTCCTCAATATGGGCTTCCAGGTAGTCGGCTGGGGACCGCCCATCCTGATCTCGATACCCTCCCTTTCTCGCTCCGGCGTTTATCAGCCATTCCATCAGGATCAGATCCCCATGCTGGAGAGCCTTCATCAGCGGTGTGTGTCCCTGGCGATTTTGACGATCGGGATCGACACCAGCCTCAACTAACTTGGGGAAAATAATGCGCCAACCGCTATTCTCCACCACATGATGGAATGCTCCGTTTCCCGCCCCATCAACGACATGGGGGTCACATCCCCACGTAAGGAATTTGATCCCGTGCTGATAATAGCCTTCTTTGATGGCATACAACAACGCAGTCATTCCCGTGTTGTCGATGACTTCTCGATCTACCTGGTATTCCTTGATGAAGATCTCAAGGATCTCACAGCGGTCGTTTGAGGAACGGGCATGGTGCATCAAGGCCGTCATTCCAGAAAGATCCACCGCATGGGGGTTGGCTCCTCTTTTCAAGTAGTCCCGAATCACCACCAGCGAACCGGGGGCTTTCATTAAGAGTGTTCGCCCTGCTTCATCCGTGTCATTGATCGGAACCTGACGCAATCTTTCCAGCCAGGCTCTCGCCAGCACCTCATCCCTTTTATCCCAGGAGTTGATGTCGAGGGCAGTTCTTCCTTTGCGATCAACCGCAGTAATATCTGCACCGGCTTCTAACAGTAACTCGATGACCTCAATTGGTGCCCGATCCGCCGCGTGGAGCAACGGGGTTTCCCCGTCATTGTTACGTGCAGTCAGATCCGCCCCAGCCTCCAAGAGCAATTGGATCGACTCCCGGCTGGCAATATGCCCATAAAGCGTCCCCAGTTGTTTATGCAGAACCGTATCCCCTTGACTCGTTCTAGCTGCGACATTGGCCCCTTTCTTGAGCAAAAACCGGGTAATCTGCGGGGCATTCGCAGTCATCATCAGGGGGGTTGGGTTCCACATGCCTTCGCCCTGCTGGTTCACATCCGCACCAGCCTTGACCATCCATTGGACCGCGCGCAAACATCGCGACGCGCAACATTCGATCAAGAGGGGGAACTGGGTCGCATCCGCTCCCTCATCCAACAGCTTTCTGACTTCAGCCAGTCTGCGGTCAGCCTTAGGGGTCTGTGGCCGCACGAATCGGTCCTCCATGTATTCCTCGAATATCTCACGTAACCTGTGGGTGGCTGCTTCAGACATACACAACTCGTTGAGCAAATTTTTTTGGATGGTGAGACAAATTTTACCACACTGTCTCCCCTGGCTCGTCAGTGCGATGCTATCGCTTGACTCACAACCAGGTCTGCTTTCTCCTTCGGTTGACAGTTGGTCGGCGATGGAGTTCTATCTTTCCCATGAGCGAAGAACAGAGTCACCATGCCGAGGAAGTCCTTTCCCCACCACGCCGTTTGACTGCAGCCGAGAACCGAGTGCGTGAGATTCGCACCAAAGCGATTGAAGCGTTACTCATGGAGAAGAACCTCGTCACTGCAGAACAGCTTGATACCATTTTACATGCCTATGAAAACGACCTTGGACCGCTCAATGGCGCGAAGGTGGTTGCGCGAGCCTGGGTTGATCCGGCGTACAAAGAGCGACTTCTCAGCGACGGTACGGTAGCTATCGCTGAACTCGGCTTTGGCGGACTGCAAGGAGAGCATCTGCGGGTGGTTGAGACCACACCCGAGGTCCACAATGTAGTCGCCTGCGTTTTATGCTCGTGTTATCCCTGGCCGGTTCTGGGACTCCCTCCGTTTTGGTATAAGAGTCCATCCTACCGCTCACGCATTGGCGGCAACCCGCGTGCGGTGTTACGTGAGTTTGGTCTAGAAGTGGACAAGAACGTAGAGATTTATGTGTGGAATAGCAGCGCGCAGACCCGCTACATGGTGCTCCCGCAACGTCCGCCCGGCACTGAAGATATGAGCGAAGAGGAATTAGCCGCTTTAGTCACGCGTGATGCCATGATTGGTGTCGCCCGGATACAACTCGACACCCCCACGCCCCCGACGCCCACCACCACACAACGCCAGGTCACCAATATGGCTGGGAACATCGCCTTGCCGCGCCAAAGTGGCGAACTCGTCTTCCAGGCGCCGTGGGAAGGAGAAGTATTCGCACTAGCGGTGGCGTTGTGTGAGAATGGCCAGTATCCCTGGAGCGAATTTCAGCGCCATCTGATTGCCCAGATTGTCGCCGCAGATCAACAGGCACTTCCGCCAGAGACCTATCCGACCTACTATGAGCAGTGGCTCGCCGCCTTCGAGGCGTTATTAATAGAAAAACAGACAGTGACAAAAACGCTTATCGACCGGCGCGGGGCGCGACTCGCTTGTGCTGCCTCAGGGTACTCTATGCGCTCATTTCCGCATGGAGGGTGGGACATGGCAGACGAGGATGACGAATAATCCACGGGAAGAGGCTCTGAATTCGCGTATCCTGTCTCGTCCGTTTGTTACCGGAGGAACATCTACCGATGTCTTTCCCTGAATTTCACTTAGCCTTGCCCCCCTGGGTGACGGAGAAATTCGCTGACCCGACGCGGGTCTTTGCAACGGTAGAAGAACGGATGCGAGTGGTCATTGAACTCTCGGCGCTGGCACCCTGGCCGTCAAAACCGTTCATGCTGAGCCTTTCGACCTCGCTACACGTAGCCTGTCCTGTGCGTCACAAGATGGAGCCGAGAGGCTCAGGGTAGATCTCGTAGGGTACGCTCCGTGCACCACCAAGCCACGATCCTTAATCTTGTATCTCTCGCATGAGCCAGTCGTCTTGCTCCTCTGGTGGGGGGATTTCGTGCCAGTCCATCTCTTCACGGAGCGATTCCAGGACAGTACGCATGTGCGTGACCCAGTCTGGCATCGCAAGAACAGCAACAGTCGCCTTTTTCCGGTCGATCGTGCGGACAATCCCTATCCCCTCGTAGGATTCAATCACGAACTTAATCAGGGCAATATCCTCTCGGCGTATCCGCAGGTAGATTTCCACCACATCTTTTTCCATGTTGTCTTTTCTCTGTTCTTGATGGTGATTGTCAAGGTTCTTGCAAACATAGAAAGAAACCACTAGGCAAACCATATGCCGCAGCAGCGTCTGTTTGTGGGTGATTCATTTCCTATTTTGCAAGAGGCTTTGGTCACTGGAGTGCAGACGCTCAAAACCGCTGCACCGTTGCTGCCCCTCACGATTCTTGTCCCCCACGAGTTGCTCGCCAAACATCTGCAGCGAACGATCGCCCTGGTGAGTGGTGGGTATCTCGGTGTGTCGATCTCCACGATGGGCGATTTCGCCTATGCGGAAGTTGCTGAGCGCTTTGCCGAAGAAGGACAGCGTCCACTGTCGGCGGTGGGCGCGCGCCTGATTGGTAGAAAGCTCCTCAGCGCCGCAGGACCTCGGAACTACTTTGCTACGGCAGCGTCGCACCCGGGATTTTTTCGCAATCTGCTGACAACCCTGCGCGATTTGAAACAGGCCCGGATCACGCCGCAAGGGTTCGCGACCTTTCTTGAACGTGCTCAGCTGAACGACTCCGCTCGCCATAGAATGGAGAGTCTGGGGTCGCTGTATCGAGAGTATGTCCGTTTCTTAGACGAGCATCAGCTGTATGACAGTGAAGACCTCCTTGCCCAGGCAGTCGAGGCTGCGGCTGAACGAGGCGATACCTCGCCGTTGCTACTCTATGGCTACACGGCACTCACACCGTTGCAGCGACAGGTCGTTGCCGCAGCCGGTGCAAGCAGAGACACCTGGGTGTTCCTGCCGTGGCGTGAAGGGCCGGCCTATGAGCGGGTGACTCCGCTTCTCGGTTGGCTGATCAGTCTGGGGTTTCAACGCACGACAGTACAGGGAGAAACAACCCCACGAACCAATCTCTCGCGGCTACAAACACGACTGTTCGAGAGCGTGTATGCCTGGCAGGATGAGGAAGCGTCTTCGCCCGATGCGTCTGTATCGGTCATTGCGGCACCGAATACGAGCCGCGAGGCCCGGGAAGTCGGGCGGACAATCCTGACGCTTGTGCGCGAGCAGCATTTGCACTTTGATGAAATTGCGGTGCTGCTGCCGACCCCAGCATCTTCTGCGCCTCTGTTCGGCGAAACCCTGGCGCAGCTTGGCATCCCGTATTCGTTCGCGAAAGGAGTGTCCTTGCAGCAGACTCCGGCGGGCCAGAGTGTCCTGCTGTTGTGTCAACTGCTCGCAGAGGAGTATCCGCGTGCCCGGATGTTTGAATTCTTGGGTAGCGCACAGCCGCCGTTTTCTGAGCTTCTTGGTGACGATACAGCATATGCCCGGCTTGCCCGCTGGGAGGTTATAGCCCGAGAAGCACGAATCCTCCGTGGGGCGGAAGAGTGGCGCACTCGCCTCTCCCAGTTCATACGGCAGTGTGACTCTGCGCCTGAGGAGGAAGAGCCTGGTACCAGTACAAATAGTGAGGACTGCGCCATTGTCCGGGCGTTTGCCAGGTTTCTTGAGCAGTTTCTTGCCGATACGTCCGGGTTGCCACAACGTGATACGTGGTACGGATGGGCAGGACATTTTCTAAAACTGCTCGCGACATACGTGACTCCCACGACGTATACGGATAGGGTGACAGAAACATTGCAGCGTCTTGCTCAGCTTGCTGTACTTGATGAGCCTGTGTCATTGTCGGAGTGGAGTCGCGTGGTAGAAGAAGCGTTCGCAGAGACGTTTGTTCCCTCGTTGCCCAGAGGCGCAACCGCGGGTGTCATGATTGGTGACATCTCCTCTGCGCGTGGTTTGCAGTTCCGGGCCGTGATTATTCCGGGGATGAACGAAGGGCAATTCCCGCAAACCCTGCGGCAAGATCCACTTTTGCTCGATGTCGAGCGACAATATTTGAGCGAGATCTTGTTGGTTGATCTTGCTCAGCGCTCCCAGATACGTGAGGAAGAGCGGTTGACGCTGATGTTAGCGACGCAGATGGCTTCCGCAACGCTCGTCGTTTCCTACGCCCGTCATGACTCTTTCGGTGGTCATAGCCTGATGCCGTCTTCGTATCTCTTGCGTGTGGTCGAGGTGTTGAGTCAGCGACCAGCCTCGCTCTCGGACCTCCGGGATTGGTGTCAGCAACTCCCGTTTTCTCCATTGCCCGCTGGACCACCAACGCGAGCGCTTGATGTACTCGAATTCCATTACGCCAGTGTCGAACAGACACACGAACGAGGAGAGTTGACCTCGCTTGGGTATCTTCCGACCGTCACGCCTTTCTTCTCAAGGGCATTGACGGCACTCCACCAGCGCTGGGATGTGACCCGTTTGACGCCGTTTGATGGCATCTGTGAACATCTGCCACTGCCACATCAAGCGAGCGATGAAGCCCGCTCGGTGACGGGAAAGCTAACGCTGTCGGCGAGTGCGTTGGAAACGTACGCCCGTTGTCCCTTCCGCTACTTTTTAACCGCAGTATTGGGGCTGGTTCCCGAGGATGAGACAGAAGAGGTTGTGACGCTTCCTCCTCGCGTCCGCGGAATACTGGTGCACGACATTTTGCACGAGTTCTTCTTGCAATTGCAGCGAGAACACCGATTACCTATCCAGTCGCATGATCGTGACGCGATACTCCAGGTGTTGACCACGGTCACCAAGCAACGGGGTGCAATTTTTGCTCAGACCCATGTGACGGGTTTGCCATTACTCTGGGAATTCGAGCAAGAACGTCTCGCTGGGCAGTTGTCGAGTCTTGTCCAGTGGGAATACGAGAACGGTGATGCGTTCATCCCGAGGATCTTTGAAGCTTCCTTTGGGATGAAAGAATCTTCTTCTACTGCCAGGTTTTTCCCGGCCACGCCGGTCGAGTTTTCTGCCGATGGGACGGAGACACTCTTCCTGCGCGGGCGCATTGATCGCATCGATCTCTCCCCTGATGGGCAGCGAGCTCGCATCGTCGACTATAAAAGTGGCAGGCCAATCCGTGGTCGTTTTGCAGGTGGGATTGCGCTACAATTGCCGTTGTATTTGTTTGCTGCTCGTTGCTTACGACCAGAGGTGCAGTGGGATTCAGCGATATACCTGTCTGTGGCACAGGCTGTGCGCAAAGAGAAGCTGCCAACCTTTGCGGCTGAGACGTGGGCGGAGGATCTCCTGACCCTTCGCACTATTGTGAGTACTCTTACACGAGGTATTCGTGCAGGCGACTTTCCCATGACTCCGGACGTGTGCCGACCGTGTCCGTTCTCTGCAATTTGCGGGTCGCATGCCCAGACTCTGGCGTTACGGAAGCGCGAAGATGAACGCGTGGCCTTTCTTGCTAACGTGAGAAATATTCCATGACGATTGTGCCTCTTGCGGATGCCGATGCCCGGGCGCGTGCGATCAACGAGTTGGGGACGACCTTTTTGCTCGAAGCGGGCGCCGGGACAGGAAAGACGACGGTCTTGCTTAATCGTCTCCTTTCCTGGGTACGTACTGGACGCGGCAACGTGGAACGGATTGCGGCAATTACGTTTAGCGAAAAAGCCGCAGCAGAGATGCGGCTTCGTCTCCGAGCTGAGCTTGAGCTCGCTTTGGCGGGGTCACTGAGCACCCAAGAGCGAGAGAATCTGACTCTTGCGCGTTGGCAACTCGAACGAGCCCAGATCTCTACCGTCCACTCGTTCTGCGCGTCTCTGCTTCGGGAGCGACCGATTGAAGCCCACGTTGATCCCGGTTTCTCTCTTCTTGACCAGTTCGAGGCTACGCTGTTGCAGACCGATGTGTGGCAGGAATGGCTTACGCAACAAATGCAGACTGGTCCGCAGATTTTACGGCAGGCGCTCCGTGTCGGCGTGATGCCATCCCATCTGGAGACGCTCCGCGATTTTCTTATCGAACAGCGAGACTGTTTGCCGTTGCTTCCCGAACTGCTGTCATTTTCGTTCACTGACATCCAGGCCGCATTTGCTGAGGATGTACAACAACTCGCTGGCTTGAAAAAGGCATGCCGGAATCCCGTCGATCGTGCCTTCACTCAAATTCAACGGTTGTACACACTGCTACCGAAAACCGCCGACAGGAATCTGTGGGAGTACTTCTTTATTCGCGAGCCCCGGGAGGTAAGTGGTGGTACGAAAGTCGGGACGAAGGCCAATTGGCAACCCGCTGCCACGCTCGACCAGGTGCGAGCGATCCTGCAACGAGCCCAAGAACGCCATGCACACTTGCGCTCGCAATGGCTGCATAATCTCACAGTTGGTTTGGTAAATTGGCTTTGTGGGTATCTCCAAGCCTATACGGACAAGAAGCGTGAACACAGTCAACTCGATTTTACCGATCTGCTGCTCTTGACGCGGGAGATGCTGCGTACGAACCGCGAAGTACGTCGCTATTTTCAGCGAAAATTTACCTGTTTCCTGGTCGATGAATTTCAAGATACCGACCCGCTCCAAGCCGAAATCGTGTTCTTTTTGGCTGAATACAAGCCCCAGGCAGACACCTGGACTGAGGTGACCCTTCAGCCCGGAAAACTGTTGGTGGTTGGCGATCCGCAGCAGTCCATTTATCGCTTTCGCCGTGCGGATTTGCAGATTTATGCGCAGGCGCGTGAGGTTATTGCACGACAAGGCGAAATTCTCGTGCTCGCGAGTAATTTCCGCACCCGCGCACCGGTACTGCAATGGATGAATACCACCTTTGCGCCAGCGTTCGCGGAAACTGCCGGAGATCAGCCCATCTATCGACCATTGTCCGCCACACGGGAAGAAGAAACAGGGAGAGAGGTGCTTCGGGTGGTTATTCCCCAGGAGCTTCTCTCCGAGCGTCCTACGCGAGACGAGGTCCGTCACGCGGAAGCATGTACGATCGCAGCAATGCTCAAGCAAGCGATTGTATATGGAAAACTCATGGTGTGGGGAGATCAAGCAAGAGAGTATCGGGATGTCGCTGTACTCTTCCGTTCCCATCGGGCGCTGGCGGTGTACGAAGAAGCCTTCCGTAGTGCCGGAATCCCATACCGTGTGTACGGAGGGAGGCGCTATGCAAGTCGGCCAGAAGTAGAGGATATGCGACGACTGCTCCGAGTTATTGAGTATCCGTCAGCGGCAACGGATATGGTTGCGGTTCTCCGTTCGAGCATGTTTGGTTTTCGTGACGACGAATTGGCGCAGTTTGTTGCTATGGGGGGCAGGTTTGATAGCCTCCACCCTTGTGTTTCTTCTGCTCTCCCTACGGTCGAACGCTTTCGTGCGGCGTTTACTGCACTGAAAGATCTCCATCTCGCGTCGCAGCGGTTAAGCCCGGCGTCGCTCTTGTATGACGTGTATTCGTGTACTCACCTGGTCCCCGTGTTTGCCCTGCGTCCGCAGGGAGCACAGCGAGTAGCGAACCTCTTGAAACTGCTCGATATTGCGCAGGCTTTGGCTGCACGGGGAAAGCCGACCCTGGCCGCCTTGAATCGCTTTCTCGCTCGCCAAGCCCTGGTAGAGGAGGAGGAGGAAGCGATACTCTCGACGGAAGAAGACAATGTCGTTCACCTCCTTACGGTTCATAAAGCAAAAGGACTAGAGTTTCCTGTGGTTGTGTTAGCGGATCTTGGGGCCTCGCACACGCATGACCGAGGGCAGCAAATAGGGATCATTGACCGCCTCGGTGGGGTCTTAGATGTCCGTATTGGTCCGCGTGCATTAAGCTGTACAACGCAAGGATGGCAAGAGGCAGATCTGCGTGAACAAGCGCAGGAATTGGCTGAAGAATGGCGGCTTCGTTATGTGGCGGCGGCTCGTGCGCGTGATCATCTTATTCTCCCGATAGTGTCTCGGACAATAAACGAGGAACGAGAGGATCCGGGGTCCTTCAACCCGCGAACCAGGAACAGTCGTTTGCGTGAGAGTTTTTCCTTGAGTGAGGAGTCAGAGCAGAGTCGCACGTACACGTATCAGGTTGACCTGCAAACTATTACACAGGCCGTGTCCCAGAACCCTGAATCCTCGCTCATTACGGAGGTGAGGGCGAATACGTCGGCGTTGCATACTTATGAACAATGGCGAACAGAACGGAATACTTTGCTCGTCAAGGGGCAAAAAAGTGGACGAGGTGAGGTCTTGGCGTTAGAGGGGGGTGCGTCAGTGACGACTGGAACCCCACCGACGATGACGGCAACCGCGAACCCACTTACTCTTGTCCGCACCCCTCGCTTCTATTTACAGAGAATCCTGCAACGCGTATTAAGCCCGTCAATGATGACGGGGCCGCAAGGAGGGAAATCAGAACGAAGAGAGATGACCACCGACAGCGTTGTTGCCCGTTTGCGGGAAGCTGTACGTAAATCGGCAGTGATGACTCGTGCGCAGGCCGCGACTAGCTACGTGGTTGGGGTACCATTTGCTTTTCCATACGCGGATCAAGTACTCACTGGTAGTATTGATTTAGCGTTTGTCGAAGGTGAATCTTGGGTTGTTGCGCATTTCCTGATTGAAGACCTCCAGCGGGAGCAGGAAGAGGAAAATCTGAATGGGGGTAAAGATGATGTATCTGTACAAGCCCTTGCTCTTGAGCAGTTAACGGGTCGGGCGGTGAAAGAGCTTGTGGTGTGTTCTATTGGTGCTGGCCAGGAACGGGTGTTTCCTTGGGATCTGGAGCGACAACGCGCTGCTCACGCTGTTCTCTCAGTCGTGTGCGCTGTGGGTAAAACGGACTCATGAGAAAAAGAAACCTCTCTACACTGTCATTTGCCGAAAAGGATTTTTACCTTGATGAATTTCACGAAAAGAGTTTGCTCTTCGTCCTTCATGCTGCTGATCTCGAGTTAGAAGAAGAGGTGAATGCTGCGCTCGAGGTCTTCGAGACCCTTTTAGCCAACGAAACAGAGGTTATGTTGTTGATCGAAACGACAGGAGCGGAAAGCGAGCATCGTCGGGTGCGAACATTGCACCGTCAGCTATTGCGAGCTGCGAAAGCCGTACCTTCATTGCCAGTTGTCTTATCCCCACATGATACAGAGGAAGAGCGATTGTTGCAGGTCTGGAGTGTGGTACGAGAGGCTCGTGTGTTTGTTGGGTTGTGGCCTGCCGATGCTGCGCTGTCATTGGTATCCTGCGCGCAACAGCTGGCCGTCAAGTTGCGGATCTACAAAGTTGTTTTTGTTGATAAGGCAGGAGGATTATCCTCTAGGGGAAAACAAATTGCATTTATGAACGGTCCGGTGCTCCGCGAGTTATTACGACCGGGAGCGGCAGCGTGGGCCGGACTAGACTCCCGGCTGCCGTTACTTACGGCGATTTGTGCGGTGCTTGAAGGAGGAGTGTCGTCGGTGACGTTGTGTCCGCTCTCTGGGCTTGGACGAGAGTTATTTACCTATGAAGGACATGGCACCCTTTTTACGTTAACCGATTATTGCCAAGTGGAAAAACTTGGCATTGACGACTTTCACGAGGTAGAACAGCTCTTACAACGTGGAGAGCGCGATGGATATCTCAAACCACGCTCCCAGCGAGAGACCGCACTACTGCTTCTCCACGGATATGGTGCGCGCGTGGGGCCGGCACCAGGAGAACTTGCGGGGTTTTGTGCCTTGCTGCCTTATTATGACGATCACGCCGCAGAAATTGTTGGCCTCTCCACTATCACCCGCTATCAGGGCGAAGGCATTGGGGGCCGGTTGGTCGATCAGATGATTACAGAGGGAGAAAGAGAAGGATTTTCTTATATTTTTGCCTGTACAACTCAAGACGGCGCGCAACGGCTCTTTGAAAGGCATGGTTTTCGCCGTGTGCCTACCGATGCGGTTACAGCAGCGAAATGGCAAACGTATGATTCAGAACGCAAACAACAGATCGCTGTATATCGCCGAGATTTGCTCCCTGTTGAAACTCCACGAGAGGTGAAGGCATGATTGTGGGTATCGATATCGGCGGTTCGACGACAGATGCGGTGTTGCTGAATGGTGGGGAGATTGTTGTCGTAACGATCGAGACCGGGGACCCATTGGCCGCAGCGGCGGGGGCACTCGGGAAACTCCTTAGCACTGCTGGAGGGACACTAACCGATATTCGGGCAATTGCTGCCAGTGGTGGCGGTGCACGTTTTTTGCAAGAGCAGCTGTTTGGTGTCCCGGTTGTGAATATCCCTGAGATCTCGGCCATTGGTGTTGGCGGAAGTACATTGGCGGAAAAGAGCGAAGCCCTCGTGGTATCGCTTGGCACCGGAACTGCCCTCGTATCGGTTCGAGATGGACAAATAGAACACGTTGGTGGGACAGGTATCGGGGGCGGGACCCTATTGGGGTTGGCTCGTCATCTGCTTGGCGTTACACGCCTTGATACGGTGGAGCAGTTAGCTGCGCATGGAGATTTAAGTCGTGTAGATTTGACCGTTGGTGATATTACTGGTGGACCTGTCGGCATTGTGCCAGCAAGTGCCACGGCAAGTAATTTTGGGAAAATCAGAGCCGACCCAACGCAAGCCGACAAAGCGCTGGCATTAGTGAACATGGTTGCTGAGGTCACATTTACCGTGAGTCTTATGGCCGCACGTGCTCGGCAGCATCAAGATATTGTTCTGACGGGAAAATTGACTCGGGTGAAGCCACTACGCGACCGGTTGGAGGCAATGCAGCCGCGACGCGGAGAAAATCTGATTATTCCGCCACATGCGGAATATGCGACTGCGATCGGGGCCGCTAGAGCTGTACACGAAACTCTTCGATAAAAATACGCGCGTTGGGCGTGAAGAAGAAAGGTGAAATTCCGATAGGCAACAGAAATAGCCAGCGGGGAAGCACAATGTCTTTCGGGGCTTTCTTCAAAAATACGAAACGTAACCAGTGCTCGAATTTGTCGAGAAGGGTTTATTTGCCTAAAAAGTGTGCAAGAATATCTGTTAAAGTAAAAATTATTTATCAACGAAGTCTGTAAGTCCCTTGACTGTGGTTTCCCTGAATCTTAGAATTCTTCCGGCTTATGTGTATCGCCTTGGCTATACTGCTAAGGACAACCTTCCCAGATCTATACAACTTGCGTACGAAAGTTTCTGGTTACAGTTGCGCTGCTTACTTCTCCCGAGTCAAAGGGAGTAGGAAGAGCATTATCTACACACTCTGCGTATGCGAGAGGACATAACCTTTTATGAAAAAAGGGAAAGAACGGAAAATCGAAATGGTTCCGCGCGCCCCTGAGAAAAGAATGCTGCACGCTCAGGATTCCTCCCATCCGCTATCATCAGAAGTGTCTTCGACAGAGGAGATTGACAGTGTCATCTCAATTTTTGAAGAGATCGACATCGAACCTGTTGATGTCCTTGACGAGGAGAACTCGCTTGGCATTGATCTTCCCAAACGTGAAGAAGAAGAATGGGAAGAAGAAGTTGCGACGCCAGAAGAGCCCACGGTAGGAGACACCTCTGATCCGGTGCGGATGTACCTGCAAGAAATGGGCAATATTCCTCTTCTCAGTCGAGAAGAGGAAGTAGCAATCGCGAAAGAAATTGAAGCTGGAGAGACGCAAGTGCGCCAAGAAGTTTTCTCTGTCCCCCTTGCCTTACGCTACGTGATCTCCCTTGGCGAGAAACTGAAGCAAGGAGAAATTGAAGCACGGCATATCTTTGGCGAGGAAGAGGAAGAGACGGTTGATACGGAAGGAAAAGAGGATCCACGGGTAGAAATCCTTCTTGGACGTGTTCCAGCACTCAAACGCTTCACACGTGAGTGGGAAATTGCCGAGCAACAACTGCACAAGCGGCTTGCGGTCAAAGAAAAAGAGAAGGCAGCGAAGAAGTTTCTAGAAATTCGGGCGAAAGTTGAAATGACGTTGAGTAATCTCCCGTTAGGGCGACGTCATATCACAATCATCGCAGAGAAATTGAAAGAATTTGGCTTTGCGCTGGCTCGGCAACAGCGGTTGATTCAGGAGCAGGAGGAACTGTTTCGTCGTAAAGCCCCTGACATCTTAACCCTTACACGCGTACTCAAATCTGGCGGTGCTCGGGCTGCGAAGTTGACCGCTGAACTTGGGAAAACACAAGCACAGCGGCTTGCGGAGGCAGGAGGAAACATTGTTGCCGTTCGCAAAGAAATGACTCGTATTGAGACAGAGCTAGGAACGAGTTATGAAAACTTGCGTCGCTCGTTAAGTGTGATTGCACGGGGCGAGTATCAAGCCCAAGAGGGAAAGCGGCGATTGATCGAAGCCAACCTACGCTTGGTTGTAAGTATCGCCAAGCGCTATGTGAACCGCGGTTTAGGGTTCCTTGATTTGATTCAGGAAGGTAACATCGGTCTGATGCGTGCAGTTGAGAAATTCGAGTATCAACGCGGCTATAAATTCTCAACCTATGCGACTTGGTGGATCCGGCAGTCGGTGAGTCGCGCGATCGCCGACCAAGCGCGGACCATTCGGATTCCGGTGCATATGATTGAGACGATCAACAAAGTCCTGCGAACCTCTCGCTATTTAGTGCAGCAATTGGGGCGCGAACCGACCCCGGAAGAAATTGCTACACAAATGGAAGTCCCTGCCGATAAAGTTCGCAAGGTCTTGAAAATCGTTAAAGAGCCGGTGTCGCTCGAAACTCCGATCGGTGATGATGAAGAGAGTTCGCTCGGAGATTTTGTTGAAGATCGACAAACATTATCGCCTGCTGATGCGGCAATGGCATTGAGTCTTGAAGAACAGACTCGCAAAGTCTTGGCGACGCTTACGCCACGAGAAGAACAAATATTACGGATGCGATTTGGCATCGACGAAAAGACTGACTACACATTAGAAGAGGTTGGTCAGCGGTTCGCGGTCACACGAGAACGTATCCGCCAAATCGAAGCGAAAGCCCTGAGAAAGCTTCGTAATCCCTCTCGAGCGAAGAGCTTGGAGGCGTTTATTGATGCATAACTATGCTGATTAGCAATGATCAGCCGGAGGAGATTGTGGACGAGAACGAGTTAGTCAAACAGCTGAAACAATGGCGGGAGGTACGTTCCCGCAAAGTCCCGCAGCAAAGCGGTTCAGATCGCCGGATGGTTCGTGTCAATGGGCAGGAAGTGGTAGTGATTACTAAAGCTCGCAAAGCGCAGGGCTAGCCTGCGCTCCCGCTGTTGAGCTTTTCTTCCTCAACGGCTTTTCCCGAGATATTCTTGCACGGCGTGGCAAAAGGCGGAGGTGGACGCTGATCCTCCTTGATCGTGGGTAAGTGTCTTTCCCTCTGCGTAGACTTGTGAAATAGCTTGGTCAAGGCGGGAAGCTGCATCACTGTAGCCAAGGTACTCGAGCATCATCACCGCAGAGAGTAAGGTCGCTGTGGGGTTGATGAGGTTTTTGCCGGCAATGTCTGGGGCAGTACCGTGAATTGATTCGAAGTAGGCATAGTTCGCGCCATAGCACCCGCTTGGCGCAAGACCGAGCCCCCCGATTGTTCCGGCTGCGGCATCTGAGAGAATATCTCCATACAAGTTTGGCATTACCACAACGTCAAACTCTTGTGGACTTGCGACAACACGACGAGCAAAGTCATCCACAATATATTGTCCATACTGAATGTCGGGATATTCCTTGGCTGTTTCTTCAACGACGCGCCGGAAGAGTCCGTCACTCTCGCGCAACATATTGTATTTACTGGTACACGTTACTTTCCCTTTCCCGCCTTGCGCTTTCCGTTTGCGTGCGAGTTCATAAGCAAAACGGGCAATACGTCGTGATCCCTCTTCCGTAATCACCTTGATGGCAAACTTGCCTGTCGGTGTCGTGTCGAGGGGTTTGCGTGTTAACCAACTTGTCACTGAAAGTGAAGACAACTGCTGCAAATCGCCTTCGATACCCATATATAAATCTTCAAGGTTCTCCCGGACAATTACGAGGTCTATGCCTTCGGGGTTCTTGAGAGGGCTGCGAAAACCTGGACGCCACCGGGCTGGGCGCACGTTGGCAAACGTCCGTTTTCCCCACCGCAAATGGTTAATCCCACCAGTAGTCCCATTCGTAGAGCCGAAGAGCGTTGTATCTGACTGTTCAATCGCTTCGCGGAGGGCTTGATCAAAAGCTCCACGAGATCCGTATTGTTGTACGCCGACGTCACCGCTCGGGAATTCCGTCCACGTAATATCGAGATGCAAACTTTTTAGGATCTCAACAGTAGGTGTCATTGCCTCTGGAGCTGCATCATCACCTGGAATCACCACTACGCGTTTGGGCATTGTTCCCTCCCTTTCTGCCGAAAATAAATGCGTTTGCCCGCAGCCGTCGATAGCGCGGAGCGCTGCAACAGTACTCGCCTCGGGGCCGTCGAGTCAAGCGAAGGAAGCAATAGTGCCACTGTTGTCCCGTGATCCAGGCAAAAACCGCAGCGTGTATGAAGTGCGGAGAAAAAGAAAAAGGAATCGGGGAAAATGATAGCGGGAAAACGAGAAGAGCGAGGGATATCTCCATCCATCCTCTTCTCAAGTACGCTGAAAACCTATGTCAGGTCGAATTGATACACCGCCTTCATGTCTTTGGCCGCGTCTTTATTAAACGTATCTTTCATCCCGTCCATCACTTGTTGTACCGTCGTCGCTGGTGCGCCACCGCCACTTGGCTTGAACAGACTCTGTAGTTTGAGGGCAAGCCCCATATCACCGGTAATCTTCAACTTTCCGGTCATAAAAGCCATCTGTCCGTTAAGCTTGCCGTTGATCATATCGAGGTAATCGCTCTCTTTCATGGTCAACGTGATGTTAGGATTCTCACACGCTCCGGACTGAACATCGATCGCCTCGTTTGCGATCGTGCAATGGAATTGCGTTGCCATAGGCATGACCTCCTCTTTCTCGGATAAACTTTTTTCACGCTACCAAGTCTTGAGTGACAGGGAAAGATCCTTGTTTAAGAGAAGTGGGGAATGACTTTTTCTCCGAGGAGTCGAATTGAGGACAACATGTGGCTCTGTTCGCGAACAATATGGCGAAAGAGAAAATGGTTGCAGCCCAGGCGTCGATATTTTTCAATTTCTATGATCACTTCCTCAGGACCGCCAATGATAAGAGCTGAGAGTTTTTCTCCAGTGAACCCCCGATACCCCGCCTGTAGCACTGGTTCAGTATGTTTTTTGGCCGTGGTAAGATCGGGAGCCACGTAAATATCACGGCGGATCGGTAACTCACTGACACTGCGGTTGTACTCTTGTAGGGAGGTACGGTAAAACCCAATGCGTTCTTCGCATTGTCTCAGCGACAACCATGGCGCGATGAGCCAGCCATCGGCGACTCGGGCAGCGCGACGCATTGGCGCATCAGCATCTGCCCCAATCCACACCGGAAGCGGACGTTGTACTGGCTTGGGGTTAATAGTGACATCGGCAAATTGCCAATATGTTCCTTCGTGTGTAACATGATCGCTGGTCCAGAGTTTGCGCATGATCTCCAAACATTCCTCAAAGCGTCCAGCGCGCTCTTTCCAGGGAATACCAAAGGCTGCGTGGGCTTCTTGCTGTGCCCCCACTGCAGTTTTTAGCGTAAAACGTCCTTCACAAATTACATCGAGTGTCGCGACCTGTTCAGCCAACAAGACGGGGGGAAACAGCGGCAGCATAAAGAGAGCGCCGATCCGCATGTCTCCGGAGACCGCAGCAATACGAGCGATCATCGGGATGTTCTGCAGATAGTGATGTGGCGTGACATGATGATCGCCCACCCACACCGAGTGAAATCCCAGATCCCGTGCGACGTGAACCCGCTCAAGCAAGTCGCGTACGCATTGCTGTGGGTCAGCGGTTTGCGGATGAGCAGTGGTCAATGACAGGCCAAAACGGACGACAGGTGTTGACATACGCATCTTCCTTTATTCTGTGGTGTGACGTTGGCGAGCATCTACCACACTTGAACGGTGGGGCAAAGGAAGGGATTGCGTGAGGAGAATACAGAATGAAAAATGCGGAGTACAGAACGAAAAGGGCAGAATAAAGAATCGAGCGAGAAGCGTGAGGAGACAAGGAGGAGCAATGCTTTCGATGAACAGGTATTGGAGATGGGTTGTTGCTTGCGCATGTGGCATGGCGTTACTGCTGAACTCGCAAGCGTTTCTTGTTGCGCAAGAAGCGAAGTCTGTGACCAAAGCCGATCTTGAGAAAGTTGCGAACGAATCGTACGTGGAAATCACGACCACGGGCCGAAAAAGTGGAACCCCACATACCAAGCCTATCTGGTTTGTCTACGATCAGGGGCATTTCTATATACAGTCAGGAGGAGAAGGGAAAACAGATTGGTACCTCAATCTCAAAAAAACCCCACAATTTACCCTCAAGATTGGTTCGTTAATCTTTAACGGGAAAGCAAAGTTTATTGATGATGCCCAGGAAACGGAACGCGTGCATGGGTTGTTTCGGGCAAAATATACCAGAGCCCGCCTTGCGGGGCTCGTCGGTTCGCAAATTGGTCATGGCAAGGTGGTGGAAGTGGAGCTGCAACCGCAATAGCGGCCAGCGGTCAACTCTCCGCTGCAAATCGTGCACTAGGTGCCGAACAAAGCTGAGCGTCGACCGCTGATAGCTCACCGCTGGTGGTTAGAGCTTTGCCGATGGCACGACCAGCTTCTCGGCTAATCGTTCAATATCACCTTTGGCGCTCTTCAGATCTTGCGGAATTCCCCCAACGATGACTTGATCTACGCCAGCATCACGGAACCGTTTAATTGCATCAAGTTCGACAGGAGAGCCGATACCGGGAGAGACGGCAAACGAAAGCTGGATGTTCCCGCGGCCGGCTGCCTGCGCATAGTTTTTCATGCGAGCGATGAGTCCCGGCGCTGCCTCGGGAGTCACATTGACGCCAAACCACCCATCTCCGACTTCTCCGACACGCTTGAGCGCAGGGGTGCTTTCTCCACCGAAGATAATGGGTGGGTAGGGTTTCTGGACGGGCTTGGGATACATTCGCACCTTCGGGAAACTCAAGAATTCACCCTTGAATTCCGGCTCTTCTTCAGTCCAGAGTAACTTCATTGCCTTGAGGTATTCTCTGGTTCGTTCGGCCCGGCGTTCCCACGGCACGCCAACTGCGGTGAACTCCTCGGCCAACCAACCGATGCCAACACCGAGATCGAATCGGCCACTGGATAATAAATCGAGGCTGGCCACTTCTTTCGCCGTGACAACTGGACTGCGTTCAGGGATCAGGCTAATTCCGGTGCCGAGCCGAATCTTTTTGGTGAGCGCTGCGGCATAAGTCAGGGCGATATACGGATCAAGAATATCCACTTTGGTCGTTGGCATCGGTAAACGTCCGTCGGCAGAGTAGGGATACTTCGAGACGTACTGGTCAATGAGCACCACATGTTCTGGGGCCCAGAGCGAATAAAATCCGCACTGTTCAGCTGTTTGCGCGGTCAGAGCAATGACTTCTGGAGAAGCCGCTGGACCAATACCGACGGCAAAAAATCCTATTTTCATGGTTCTTTCCTCCTCTTTTTTTTGTGATTAAGAGTTTCCTTTTACTCGTCGCTGTTATCGTTTGCCTTAAAGGCCTCACGTCCTTTGCCGGGCGTGGGGTCTTTGACCAAACCATAGATCTGCCGCCCCTCGTGGTCTTCCGGGAGATACTCGGTGATCGGGAGGCCTTCGGGAGTCACAAACAGTAAACAATGGCAATATTTCCATTGTTTCATCTCATCGCAGGCACACACCCATTCGCGACTACGGTCAAGTTCCGCCTTTTTGTCAGGGTAGAAATTGCACGGGCACAGGGGACGTCCCACCTCGTCAATGTTGGCCGCAAGTCCCAAGATCACAGCCTCGGTCACTTCTTGGTCGGGGTGGGGTGAGGTGCCACTTTTCTCTAAATACTTCTGGACATATACACGCATCCGTTGTTGGCTCTTTTCTGACGGTTGTTCTTTCATGAGGTTCCTCCCACGCGGGTTGCTTTCTCGCCGTCCCTTTTTATGATGGCGTTCATCTTTATGCCATTTTTCTCCCGGAGGAGGAACATGCCCACACAAATCTTTGTCACCCGCCAGATTCCAGAACCTGCCTTGGCTTTGCTTCGCTCTTACAGTCAGGTCTCAGTATGGGAACGAGACGAGGTGATACCACGGGAAACGCTTCTATCACGCCTGCATGAGGTCGACGCACTTTTGTGCATGGTGACAGAGCGGATCGATACAGAACTACTGTCTCATGCCCCCCGTGTACGAATCGTCGCCAATATGGCCGTCGGCTATGACAACGTTGACGTACCAGCCCTGACACAACGAGGGGTTGTGTTGACGAATACGCCAGGAGTCCTTACCGAGACAACGGCTGATCTTGCGTTCGCATTATTGCTCGGTATCGCGCGTCGTCTCGGAGAAGGGGAGCGCATTGTCCGTTCCGGGCGCTGGGGTACCTGGAGCCCGTTCGCCTTTCTTGGCACTGACGTGCATCATGCCACGTTAGGGATTGTTGGTTTAGGACGAATCGGTATGGAAGTGGCGAAACGCGCCTCGGGGTTTAGTATGCGGATTCTCTATACGAATCGTGGCCGCAACGTTGAGGCTGAAGATCGATACCAGTGTGTCAAAGTCGAGCTGCCGACACTGCTGCGGGAGTCTGACTTTGTGATGGTGTTAGTTCCCTTGTCGGGAGAGACACGCCACCTGTTATCGACACCGCAGTTCAAGCTCATGAAACCGAGCGCATTTCTGATTAACGTGTCACGTGGACCGGTCATCGATCAGCGCGCGTTGTATGCGGCGTTGCGTGACGGTGGCGTGGCTGGCGCAGCTCTTGATGTCACTGACCCAGAGCCGATACTTGCAGATGACCCTCTCCTGACTTTGGAGAACTGTCTTGTCGTTCCCCATGTGGGCAGTGCGAGTATTGCTACCCGCACGCGCATGGCGACACTGGCGGCGGAAAATATCGCCGCGTTCCTGAGCGGTCAGCATCCTCTTACGCCAGTGAATATGGCAGAGTTGGAAAAAGGGGGACAACTGCCACTGCACTAAGACCGACACTTACGCGTTCCGGAAATACGGAATCACGTGTTTGCCGAACAGCTTGATCGAATCCATGATGTTCTGATGTGGAATCCCACCAAACTGCATGAAGCACAGGACCTGGTCGACACCGGCCTCTTGGTATTTCTTGAGAATACGGATGCAGGTGTCGGGATTCCCCATACAAAACATACCCCCTTCAATGAGGTCTTCGACGGACTTGCCAGTGCGCTCTCCACTGATCGCATTGATCGCAAACTTATAGGAATCAGGAACCTTCACTCCCTGTTCTTGCCAGGGACGATAGAGCTGGAGGGATTTATTGAGAAACCACATGCCAGCCTGGCCACCAATGTCGCGGGCTTGCGTATCCGTTTCTGCACAGTGGATGACCCCAAGGGCAGCCACCTGATTGTTGACAAACGCCCCCACTGGTTCGGCTTCACGGATACCTTCGCGATACAGATCGACTCGGCGGGTTAACTCCTCTGGATTCCCAATATTAAAACACAACGCGCCTAGGCCTTTTTTGCCCGCGGCAGTAAAACTGTCAGGTTGCGCGCAGGCCACCCACAGCGGCGGATGCGGCTTCTGTACGGGCTTCGGGATGACTGAACGTGGGGGGACCTTGAAGAAACGTCCTTCATGAGAAAAGGGGTCTTCAAGCCACATACGGGGAATGATCGATACCGCTTCCTCCCACATTGCTTTTGTCTCTTCCGGATTGATGTTGAACCCCCCCATTTCAATCAGGGTCGTCGAGCGCCCGGTGCCAAGCTCACAACGGCCATCGCTGAGGATGTCGAGAACCGCGGCCCGTTCGGCGACACGAATGGGATGATTATATTGTGGTGGCAACAGCGCCACGGCATGACCAATACGAATCTTACTGGTGCGCTGTGAAATGGCTCCATAGAGCACCTCTGGCGCGGGACAATAGGAAAACTCCGTGAGAAAATGATGTTCCACCGTCCAGAAGTGATCGAATCCCATTTCCTCGGCCAGCATGACCTGGGCGATCACTTGTTTGTAAGTGTCCTGGACAATCCCAGGATAGTGCGGTTCCGGAATCTGAATTTCATACATCATGCCAAACTTCATGACGTTCCTCCTTTTACCGATCTCGGCGAATCTGTGACGCTTGTCTTTCCCTTTCTCCTTAGGGGCAAATGAACAAACAACTAATTTGCTGCTACGGCATCAATGTGATCAAGACGAATAATGATGCGATCCGAGGTCTGGTTGCGTACCTCGACGGCCTCATCGCCAATAATCTTGGTGACAATGCCAGGAATCGTTTGCCCGTGCACAAAAAAGGTCAGTCCTTTCTTTTCTTTCAAACTGTAGTCGAAGAGTTCGTGGAACGATCGCGGTACGGTGTCCGCAGCTTGTGAAAATGCGACAGGAGAAATCAATGTCAGTAGTAGAAACGCTACTCCGACAAACACACGAGTGGACAAACGCGATGGCCAGGGGCGCATAAGAACTTTCCTTTCTAACTCACAATGACGACGGGCATTTTTTTGCAGACGCTCAATCGATGGTGGGGGCGTCTGCAGATCCAAACGAGTCTGGAGAGAGAGGCGTTGAGAAAGATGTCGACTCATACTGTCCCTCTAAGAAATGACGAAGTATGAACGATGAACGATGAACTGAAAACAAAATGATACGAATTCTTTCATTCATACTTCATCGTTCTGCGTTCATCGTTATAAGAGACTCCACTGCTCCCCTTCCTGTCGCACCACTCCTTCTTTCCTGAGTTTATTGAGGTGAGATAACACTGAGTTCCCAGCAGCGCCATGCAGGAACTCCGGGACATCGGTGTAAATGTGTTTGACCATCGCCGGAATCTCCGTGAGTCCGGTTTTCATTGCTTCGAGAATCTGCTGTTCGCGCAGTTCACGATGGGCGATGTATTCGTTGAGCTTCTTGTATGGCTCACGAATTGCCGGCCCATGAGCTGGATAAATCACGGCGAGGTCCAGTGGTAGTAGTTTTCGTAACGAGGCCATGTACTCGATGAGGCCGCCCCCTTCCTCTGGGACGACGGTCGTGCCAGCGCCAAGGACGAGGTCACCGGTGAACAGGGCTTTCTCTTCCTCAAGATAATAACAGAGATGATCTTTCGCGTGCCCTGGTGTGTGAATGGCTCGCAACGTCGCCCCATCGGTCTCGATTTTGGTGCCGTCTTCGATATATGTCAGAGGAAAATGGTAGGCCTCGTCTTTTCCTGGCCAGGCTTTCTTTGACACTTTGAGGTCACCGAACATAGCGTGAACGTGCGGTACGCCACCGATGTGATCCTGGTGGACGTGCGTCAGAACGATCTCTTGCAGTTCGTTTGCTCTTTTAGTCTCGGCGAGGCCCTGTTTCAGCAAAGGATCGTACACGTCGAGTCCGATTCCAGTGTCAAGGAGAATAGGTCGCGTACCGGTGCCGATGAGATAGGTGTTGGTGCCGGGGCCAGTAAAGGGACCGGGATTCTTCCCTAGCACGGTCGACACCCGCTCGCTCCAGATGTCGAAGTCCGCCAGTTTCAGACCGGCCATAGTATCGGTGACGATGCGAGTCGGTTGCGCCATTAGAGCCTCCCTAAGAATGTCCGGGCGATAGTTTGCAGCTGAATGTTCGAGGTGCCTTCGTAGATCTTGCCGATTTTCGCATCACGATAGAATTTCTCTGCGGGGAAATCTTTCGTGTAGCCGACCCCGCCAAAGATCTCTAAGGCGTGCGACGCGACCCGTTCACCGACTTGCGAGCAGAAGTATTTGGTCATGGCGGCTTGGCGTACAAATGATTGCCCCGCTTCTTTCATGCGGGCAGTGTTATAGACCATGAGGCGCGCGGCTTCGATATCTGTCGCCATTTCGGCCAATTGAAATTGAATCGCTTGAAACTCGGCAATCGGTCGTCCGAACTGCTGGCGTTCTTTCGAATAGGCGAGCGCGGCCTCGAACGCCCCTTGCGCTAATCCAACCATCTGAGCGCCGATTCCGATTCGGCCTTCATCTAACGTCTCAATGGCAACTTTGTATCCTTGCCCAACTTCACCAACGACATTGGCGCGCGGGACACGGACATCTTCCAACACCAACTCGCACGTGGAACTGGCACGAATCCCCAATTTGTCTTCCTTTTTCCCGACACTAAAGCCCGGGAACTCGCGTTCGATGACAAAGCCTGTGATTCCTCGATACCCTTTGGAAGGATCGGCGTTGGCAAATAGAAGATAGATACCGGCCTCTGCACCATTGGTGATCCATTGTTTGCGACCATTGAGAATAAACGAGTCACCGTCCTGCCTGGCCTGAGTAGTCATGCTGAATGCGTCACTGCCCGACCCTGGTTCAGACAAGGCATACGCCCCGACCGTGTCTGTGGCTAAGCGTGGGAAAAATCGCGACTGCTGAGCTGGAGTTAACCAGCGGAGCAACGCGTTGTTGACCAATGTGTTCTGCACGTCTACGCAGACCGCAACCGAAGGATCAACACGCGCGAGTTCCTCAATGGCAAGAATAGACATGAGGAAATTCGAGCCCGCACCATTATAGATTTCCGGGATCTCAATCCCCATGACTCCCAAGGTAAAGAGTTCGTCAATCAACTCGCGTGGGAGTCTCCCGGCACGGTCCATGTCCATGACTGAGGACTTGATACGCTTCTCGGCAAAGTCACGGACCATCTCCCGAAAGAGTTGTTCTTCATCGGTCAACGTGGTGACCGGGGCACGTACGGCTTGTTCTTCGGGCATATGTTCACCCCCCCTATAGGTGTGAGATACCTGCATACATTTCATGTTGCTGCCGTACTGTCTAGCCGATATAGTCAACTGACTGCACGAAACGAACGGAGACGGCCATCCTATGAAAATTGGTCTCATTTCCGATACGCATATCCCTGAAGCGATGCCTGAGTTGCCCCCCCAGGTACGGACAGTTTTTGCTGGTGCTGATCTGATCTTGCACGCGGGCGATCTCCACTGTCTCGACGTGCTCAATTGGCTGGAAGAGATTGCGCCGGTGCTGGCGTGCCGTGGCAATGGCGATGAAGGATCTGGTGGGCGCGAGGTTGTCCCTGACGATCCGCGGTTGCATGAGGCTGTGGTCACAACAAGTGCTGGATTTCGCATCGGTATGGTCCACGACGTGCTCGATCCACGGGAGTTTCCACGCTGGCCAATCGAGCGGACAATGGAACAGTACTTTGACGGCTATACGGATCTGATTATCTGCGGCCACACGCATGTGGAAAGCATCAAGCAGCATGGACAGGTGATAGTAATTAACCCCGGCAGTCCCACATTTCCGCACAATTACAGCGCCCAGCCGGGGACAGTTGCAGTCCTCACGCTAGAACAGCATCATGGCGGCACCGTGATGGTGTATGATCTGAAAACTCTGGCAGCGTTACCAAACTTGGCGATGACGTTTTGAAAAAGTCTGCCGGGGCGTATAAAGACCCCCCTCAGCCTTTGCCTCATCCTGCATTATGAATGACAAAGACGTGGCAAGGTGCTTTGCGGACCAGTTTTTCTGGCAAGCTGGAGATCAAGTGAAGATGAAAGCCTGGGTGGGTATGCGCACTTAAAACAACCACGTCGACGTGGTGTTCGCGAACGGCATGAAGAACATGTTCGAACAGTTCGCCACGTTCAATCAGCGTTGTACAGTTGGGCATATTCCCTAGCTGTTCGCGGTGAATTTGCGCGAGTCGTTCTTGCGCTTTTTCTCGCGCATTGCGATCAAGCGCGTGATAATCACCGCTTGTCATTTCGTACAGCTTACTAGTCGGATCGACAATGACATGGAGCAAAAACAACTGACCAGCAAATTTTTCAACCAAACCATGGGCGTACTGCAACGCGTTGGTTGCCTCAGTGGAGAAATCGGTCAGGAACAGAAAACGATGCATTGCTACCATAAGCCGACTCCATACGGGACCTTGTCCCTGTTCTGCAGACGTGACGTTACCCGTGACTTATCCTCCTAGACTAATCATTTCGATTTTGCGGTGTTCCTTGGGGTCATAACCCGTCGGCGACCGTAACGCTGCCAGTCGTTCCTCGGAATATCGATCTTTACGCTGGGTCCAAATATCAGTGATGGTCGAGAGTATCTCGTCATCCGTTGCACCACCGCGCATCAACGCTTTCAGATCATATCCTTGAGTGGCAAACAGGCAAGTGACAAACTTTCCATCTGCTGTCACTCGGGCGCGGGTGCAGGAAAAACAAAAGGGTTCTGAAACTGAGGCAATGACGCCAATATCACCACGCCCATCGACGAAGTGATAATCGACTGAAGGAGCGCTGCCTTTTTCTCGGCCAACTTCTTGCAGCGCAAAGCGCGCACGAATGGTGTCAATGATCTCTTTTTTCGATACCAGTTTTTCCGACTGCCAACTATTGGCGTTACCGACATCCATAAACTCGATGAATCGTAAGGCGAAGCCATGTTCACGCGCGAACATGACAAGGTCGAGAATTTCATCATCGTTCACGCCACGCTCGATGACCGCATTGATCTTGATTGGTCGAAAGCCCAGGCGTTGCGCAGTGAACAGTCCGTCGAGGACTTTCTGGAGGTCCCCCCGTTGGGTGATCTGCCGAAAGCGCTCGGGTCGTAACGAATCGATACTCACGTTGATCCGTTTGAGCCCGGCGGCTTTTAGGGCAGCCGCACGCTCTGCGAGCACTGAGCCGTTCGTGGTCAGGCAGATATCGGGAGCATGATCGAGAGCTGAAAGTTTCGCGATCAGCTTGTGCAAATCTCGTCGTGCGAGGGGCTCGCCTCCGGTTAAGCGAACCTTCTCGACCCCGATGGAGACAAACAAACGCGCTAGCCGGGTAATTTCTTCAAACGATAAGATCTCTTGACGTTCGAGCCATTCGTACTCATCCAATGGCATACAATAGGTGCAGCGGAAGTTGCACCGGTCGGTGACAGAGATGCGCAAGTCGCGTAACGGGCGATGGTAAATGTCTGATAACATAGCAGTTCCTACGACTGCTTATTATAACCAGTGATTTTTCTCAGCCAAGGATGGTTGAGGAATTGATTTGTTGGGAAGAGGGAGTGTCGGCAAACACCGTGACCGTTCCATACACCCCATCATACCCTGGCGAGATCCTCACCTTGCCACGGCGAACATTCATAATGCCTTCAACAACACGGGCTGGAGTTTGTTTCGTCAAGTCAGTTTCGTCAAGATCGAGTAAGATGTGTAATTCCGAGCCGTAATAATTGACCAGGCGATCATACTCGACAGTGACCTTCTTGGCGGATGGCTTGGCGCCCACCACTGCCGCAATGATTTCTTCCAACGGAAGCAGGTGTACCGCAGGAATTGCCGTCGGTGGAATATATCCAGCGTCGCGATCAGCCAGTGCGTCAACCCGATGTAGAACACCGATGGTCACGCTTTTTTGACAGACGGGACAGTGACCGTTCATACGTCTGGTTTCTGCTGGAGGCAAATAGACTTTGCACTGGCGATGGCCGTCGAGATGATACTTCCCTTCCTCGGGAAAGAATTCGATCGTATGAAGAAAGCGTGCAGGGTTGTGACTCGTCAGGGCGTCGAGGACACTGGTGTAGCTCAAGTCACAATTCAGTACGTTGGCTTCGCGTGCGAGTTTCCGCGGTGAATGTGCGTCGGAGTTTGAGATCAATGCTACAGGGTCCAATGATGACAGCCGCCAGTTCATCGCTGGATCTGAGGAAAGGCCAGTTTCCACCGCACGAATATGGTGAACGTCCTCACCGTAGCATTCTGCTAATGAGCTGAAGCCGGATAACGAACCGAGTACGGAGAACCAGGGTGTCCACACATGCGCCGGGATGACTTCACAGTCAGGTGCGGTGTCTTTCACGATCCGCAGTAACTCTCGTGCGGTGCAGTTCAATGTCGGTCGGCCATCAAGCGCAAGGTTCCCGTAGGCGGCAAGCCGGGCGTTGAGGCGATCCACCACGGCAAAACTGGGCGCGAAGATCAGCGTGTGAGTCTTGCGCAGTCGCCCTTCGTGGCGAAAGATATTGGTCACTTCGACGGTGAGCATGAAGCGTACCTCTCGTTCACCGTCGTGGAGCCGAAAAAGACCGTCCTCTGCTGGTTCGAGCTGTTGACGAAGCGAGGTGAGATAGATCGGATGGGTAAAATCACCGGTCCCGAGGAGGGTGAGGCCTTTCCGCTTGGCCCACCAGGCAAGCCGAGCGATTTCCATCTCGCGGCTACACGCTGCGCTGAAACGTGAATGGATATGCAAATCAGCAATGACGCGCATTGTGGTGCATTTCCACTGATCCCAGCGCTACTGTCAAGGGAGTCAGCGAGGCGAGCGCAATGCGCGTGCCAGTTCGTGACTGCTCCCGCGAGCGCATTGCTGACCAAGTGTAGCTTGCGGTATAGTACCTCCGCTTTTTCTGTACGGAGGGGGTTATGCGTATCAAAGATAAAGTTGTTCTGGTTACTGGCGGCAGCCGAGGCATTGGTCATGCGATTTGCCTGAGACTTGCCGAAGAGGGAGCGAAGGTCGCCGTTGTTGATATCCTTGAACCGGAAGCACGACAAACAGCCGAAGAAATTCAGACCAAAGGCGGACAGGCGCTGGCTGTCTACTGTGATGTGACCCAGCTTGAGCAAGTGCAAGATGCCGTGCAAGCGGTTGCTGACGCCTGGGGGCAGATCGACATCCTGGTCAACAACGCTGGATGGGACAAGGTTGAACCGTTTATTGAAAGTCTGCCCGAAACCTGGGAAAAAGTCATTGCGATCAACCTGAAAGGACCGGTGAGCTTCTGCCATACGGTCATTCCGCAAATGATGCAACAGGGTGGTGGAAAAATTATCACTATTAGCTCTGACGCTGGTCGTGTGGGTTCCACTGGTGAGGCGGTCTATTCGGCGTGTAAAGCCGGGGTGATCGGTTTCTCGAAGACTTTAGCGCGCGAGTTAGCGCGAGCAAAGATTAACGTGAACGTGGTGTGTCCCGGACCGACTGAAACTCCACTCTTGAAGCAGATTACTGGCGGCAGCAAAGGGTCACGTATTATTGATGCGATGACCAAAGCGGTCCCGTTCCGCCGTCTCGCACAGCCCGAGGAAATCGCCGCCGCCGTGGCATTTTTTGCCTCGCCCGATGCAGATTTCATCACCGGACAAGTCCTTTCTGTGAGTGGTGGACTGACGATGGCAGGATAATTGCGGAAAAGGATAAACCGGGAGGAGGGGAAGGGGATAAATGGGTAAAGGGAGAAGAGGAGAAGCAGGGCTCTAGTTGCTGCTCTTAGCGTCGTTATTTCTCCGTTGTTCCATTTCCCCATTTCTCCTGTCTTTCCGGGGGCAAGGGGGGAGACTCCTAGTGACCATGAGCCAAAAAGACTACTTACTAAGTCCGTACCGCGTGTTGGACCTGACCGGCGAACATGGCCTGATGTGTGGGAAGGTGCTCGGAGACTTCGGGGCAGAAGTTATTCTTGTTGAACCGCCAAGTGGACATCCAGCACGTACGATTGGTCCATTCTATAAAGACCAGCCTGACCCAGAGAAAAGTTTGTTTTGGTTTGCCTTCAACACCAGTAAGAAAAGTGTCACGCTTGACCTCGCGCGTTCCGCAGGGCAAGCGATCCTGAAGGAGCTGGTGAAACAGACGGACATTATCGTCGAATCTTTCCCTCCAGGATACCTGGATTCCCTGGGGTTGGGATATGCTGCGCTCGCAGCGACAAAGCCAGATGTGATTTTTACTTCGATCACCCCTTTCGGCCAAACCGGCCCACGGCGCGATTGGAAAGGGACAGATCTGACACTCCAGGCGCGTTGTGGGATGCAGTACTTGTTGGGCGATCCCGATCGTGCTCCGGTGCGGATTAGTGTTCCGATGGTGGCTACGAAAGCTGGGGTCGAGGCGGCAAATGCCTCACTGTTTGCGCTGTTCCATCGTAATCGGACTGGTGAAGGACAGCAAGTTGATGTCTCGATCCAGGCTACTGGTGTGTGGCAGATGATGAACGCGTCCTCGTTTCCAAAGCATCATGGGGTTGATCAACGCCGCGCCGGGGATCGCTATAATGCTGGCTTTGGCAATGCCCGGGCCATTCTCCCCTGTGCCGACGGGTACGTCACCTTTCTAACGATGGGTGGACACATGGGAGCCCCAACGCTCTATGCGATGGGGCGCTGGATGGAAAGCGAGGGAAAACTGCCTGCTGTCATGCGCGGGAAAAAATGGGAAGAGTGGGATCTGGCACGGCTCGCTCAGGACGTGGCCGCGCAGCAGGAAATGGACCAGTTGAATGAGACTATCGCGATGTTCTTGGCAACGAAGTCAAAGTGGGAAATTTTCGAGCGGGCCTGTAACGACAAAATTCTCGCTGCGCCGGTCAATAACGTGAAGGACTTAGTGGAACATCCGCAGCCGCATGCGCGCGGTTTTTTCCATAAACTTTGGCATGAAGATCTCAACGCCGAAATCACCTATCCTGGTCACTGGGCGTTAATGAATAATGCTCAGGCCGGGCCACGGTTCCGTGCGCCACGGATTGGAGAGCACAACGGCGAGATCTATTGTCAGCGGTTGGGGTATTCCCCTGGGCAGATACAAGAATGGCACGCCAGTGGAATCGTATAACGGTTTAACGAGGAAAGCGTAAAAGAACATTTAGCTTACGTATTACGTTTTACGTATCACGTGTTCTGTTCTTCTGCGAGGCGACGCGTATGGCACGAGTGTTTGATGGCATTAAAGTGTTAGACTTCGGCTGGATCGGGGTTGGACCAATTACGGCTCGCTATTTTGCCGATCATGGGGCGACGGTGATTCGAATCGAGTCGCTGAGCCGGTTTGACGGCCTCCGTATGGCTCCGCCGTATAAAAATGCAAAACCAGGACTGAATAACAGCCAGTTTTTTGCCACGTTTAATGCGAGCAAGCTGAGTCTCGGGCTGAACATGGCGCAGGCTGAGGCACGAGCGATTGCCACACGCCTCTGTCTGGAATGGGCCGACGTCATTGTGGAAGGGTTCACGCCCAAACAGATGCGAGCATGGGGCCTGCACTACGAGGATCTTGCTCCTACGCGCCCAGACCTCATTATGGTCTCGACCTGTCAGCTCGGGCAAACCGGACCGTACGCGATGTATGCGGGCTACGGCAATATGGCTGCCTCACTGGCAGGGTACTATGAGATTACGGGTTGGCCCGACCGGGCTCCGTGTATGGTGTATGGTGCCTACACCGACATGTTGACTCCTGCGGTGGGGGCTGGACTTATTGCCGCGTCACTCGACTATCGCCAGCGCACGGGCAAAGGCCAGTGGATCGATCTGTCGCAGTTTGAGACCGGGGTGAATTATCTGCCGGTTGCCATGCTTGACTATGCAGTGAACGGCCGTATCGCCTCGCGTCGTGGCAATCAAGATGACCGCGGGTGTCCGCACGCCGTCTATCCTTGCCGAGGCGATGACCGGTGGCTGGCGGTGGCAGTGTTTACTGACGACGAATGGCGTGCGTTGGTGCAGGTGATGGGCAACCCGCCATGGGCGCAGGCAAAGGAATTCGCAACATTGGCAGACCGCCGCGCACATGAGACTGCTCTCGATACACACATTGCAGCATGGACAAAGGACCGCGATGCTGAACAACTTGAGGAGCAGCTCCAACAGGCTGGAGTGGCTGCGGGGTTGGTCGCAAAACAGTCGGATTTACACGAGGATCCGCAGCTCCGGCACCGAGAATTTTTTGCCTGGCGCGAACATAAGATGATGGGTCGTTCGCCCTATGACGGCCTCATGGCTCACTTTGTACACACCCCGGCTACAGTCGCCGCAGCTCCGCTGTTGGGCGAACATTATGAAGAGATCCTCGGCGGGATTCTCCAGTATTCAGAGGAAGATATTGCTGACCTCGTCGGGCGGGGGGTTGTAGAAGTGATGTTGGACTAAGAAGTGCCGAGGTTCGAGTCTCTAGAGAAAGGGGGACGCATATGGCCCTCGCCATTTTCTACTGGCTCCTGAATGCTGACTACTGACTACTTTTCCTGGAGAGAACAATGCAATTCCAAGACATTATTTACGAGAAGAAAGACGGTATCGCGACCATTACGATTAACCGTGAAGAGGTCCGCAATGCCTTTCGCACGCTGACCGTAGATGAATTGATTGCCGCGTTTAAGGATGCCTGGTGGGATCATGCGATTGGAGTAGTGATCCTGACCGGCGCAGGCGATAAGGCTTTCTGCGCCGGTGGTGATCAGAGTGAGCGTGGACGTGGAGGTTACGATACAGGTTCGGCTGGCCATGAAATGGATGTGGAAAGCCTCCATAATGTCATCCGCAACATTCCCAAGCCGGTGATTGCCGCGGTAAACGGTTTTGCCATTGGCGGAGGTCATGTGCTCCATGTCCTCTGCGATATTACGGTGGCTGCCGATACCGCTCGCTTTGGACAAACCGGACCACGGGTGGGAAGTTTTGATGCTGGGTATGGGAGTGCGTACCTCGCGCGTATCGTCGGTGAAAAGAAAGCACGCGAGATCTGGTATTTCTGTCGGCAGTACACGGCGGAAGAAGCGGCACAGATGGGACTGGTGAATAAAGTCGTCCCTGCCAACCAACTCATGGCCGAGGCTGAGGCGTGGGCAAAGGAGCTGTTACAAAAGAGTCCCACCGCGCTGAAATTCCTGAAATACTCGTTTAACGCCGATTCTGCGCACATTGGCGGAATTTCCAACATGGCCATGAGTGCGCTTGAACTGTACTATCAAACCGACGAAGCCCTAGAGGGGGTGAATGCTTTCATGGAACGACGGCCGGTGGATTTTTCGAAGTTTAGAAAATAACCATCAGCTAGTGCTTTCACCTGTCCACGTGGCCGGAAAAACACTTGGACCGTAACGAATGGCCCATAACGACATGCTATCGGAAGGAGGGACCCACCATGAACATTGTTGCGGCTGAGGAAGTTGGTTTTGACCAAGAACGACTCGCACGGCTCACCACGGCAATCACGAACGACACCGCCCAGCAGAAATACGACGGCGCTGTCGTAGTGGTTGCCCGTAGTGGTGCGGTTATCCTCCAGGAGGCGATCGGTTTCGCCGACCGCGCAAATAACCGGACGGCCCACCTGGATGATGTCTTTTGTCTATTTTCGGTGACGAAGACGTTGACGGCGACTGCGGTTCTGCAACGTGTTGATCGAGGAGAATTGGCGCTGACGAATCGCGTCGCGGATCTCGTTCCGGAATTTGGCTGCAAAGGAAAACAGCGAGTGACTGTTGCTCAGTTGCTTTCCCATATGGGCGGCATGTCTGCTGGATTTCCTCCCGTTGCTCCGCAGGACCTCGGAAACCTTGCCGCTGTCGTTACGGCGGTGTGTCAACAAGGTCCGGAGGCCCTTCCCGGGTCGGAGGTGTGCTATAGCCCGATTACCGCGCATGCGATGCTGGCTGAAATCGTGCGACGACTTGATGGAGGTGAACGCTCATTCCGTGAGATTCTTGCTGCCGAGGTGCTAAAACCCTTGCAAATGAAAGACACTGCCCTTGGCCTTCCTGATCGTCTTGCCAGACGGCGGGTGCCGATCGTTGTACGTGATCGCAGTGAAGGGCTCTTTCCTCCCGAAGCGCTGGAGTCTTTTAACTCGCTGCTGAAAGAAGATTGTGAGATCCCCGCAGGTGGGGCCGTTGGTACCGCCACCGACATTTTTCGCTTTGCCGAAATGTTGCGCTTAGATGGTGAATTGGATGGGGCGCGAGTTCTTTCTCCAGCTATGATCGAACTGGCGACCAGTAACCATACGGGCCTGATGCCAAATGGCTTATGGAACTATGCCCGCGAGCTGCGTGGATGGGATGAATTCCCTGCGTACTTAGGGTTGAGCTTTTTCCTGCGTGGCACTGGGATATTCCCGACCTACTTCGGAACCATGGCCTCCCCAAGCACCTTTGGTGGGATGGGTGCTGGCTCGACCATCTTTTGGGTTGATCCTGAACGAGATGTGACGTTTGTCTGTCTGACCGCTGGGCTCTTGGAGGAGTCGAAGAGTTTGGAACGGTTCCAGCGGCTGTCGGACCTCGTGCATGCGGCGCTGGTGGATTAGCGCACTGCGGCACGGCCAAGCTGTGCCGCTACAGCGTTTGCGCCAACCGAAACATCGACTGATACGCTGCTGGTAGAGCGTAACGCGGGATGGTCGGATCAAAATAGGTATGGCGCAGACTCAACACATCAGCGCACCCTGACCAGGCGGAGATACGACTACGACAGTCTGCTTCGGTTCCGGCTAGCATGAATGTATCCACCATGTCGTCGCTGACGGCGTGCACTGCTGCCGCCCGATCACCACGCGCAAATGCCTCCCGAATCGCCTGTGCTTCCTTTTGGAAGCCATGCAAATTCAAAACGATGTCGTAGTAGACGACGTTGGTGTAAAAAGCGAGGTGTGCCCGTGCCCAGGTGCGAGCTTGTTCACGATCAGGGCTGATCGCGCATGACACTGGACACACGAACTCGACCGCCGTCTCTGGTCGCCCTGTCTTCCGCAGACCGATAGAAATCTGTTGTTTTATAACCCCAGTCACAAAACGTGGTGAAGTGATACCTCCGCCAATCCAGCCATCCGCGACTTCGCCGGTGGCCTGTAGCATTTGGGGATTCATCGCTCCGAAGTAGATCGGAATCTGCGGACGATACGGCGGAAAGAAGCGGGCGTAACCGTGAATCTGTAACGCGCGCCCGGTGAATTCAACCGGGTGTTGTAGACTCGACCGCCACATGAGGCGACACACCTCAGTAAATTCTTTCATGCGAGCAACAGGTCTCTCGTGTGTGGGGACGCTGTACCAGTTTTCGTTCCACGCGGGTGGGGCAGTGCCAATGCCCAATACCATGCGACCTTGCGAGATTTCATCGATATCGGACGCGGCCAGTTGCACCAGTGCAGGTGGACGAGCAAAGCAGATCGCCACCGCAGCGCCAACCCGCATACGACTGGTGCTTTGCGCGATAGCCGTCAGCGTCGTGAAAATATCCCGTCCAACGTCCGCGACCCAGACTGACTCTGCACCGGCGTTCTCAGCGTCCTGCGCGAGTTCGACGATCGCTTTCATCGACAATGACGGTGGAATACCAATACCCCAGCGTTGCATGTGACCCCCTTTCGCTTTCAGCGTTCAGCTATCAGTTTTCAGTCAGAAGAACAATTTGCTGATTGCTCATGGCTGACAACGTTCCTGTGCTACGGTAGCTAGAGGAGGGGAAGACAGATAAGCTGAACCATGCCTCAAAACAGTAGAGGAGGACTACTACGATGAAAGAATTCCAAGATCGTGTTGCTGTCGTCACCGGTGGAGCCAGCGGAATCGGTCGGGCGATGGCAGACCGTTTTGCGACGGCGGGAATGAAAATCGTCCTTGCCGATGTCGAACAAGGCGCTTTACAGGCTGCCGAAGCAGAAATGCGCACCCAGGGAGCGACTGTTCTTGGGGTACAGACCGATGTGTCAAAAGCTGAAGCCGTGGAGAATCTCGCCCAGAAAACCCTTGACGCCTTTGGGGCGGTGCACATTATTTGTAACAATGCCGGTGTTGGTGGCGGCTTTGGTCCGACCTGGACGCAACCGTTGAAAAACTGGGAATGGGGATTTGGTGTAAACCTGTGGGGGGTGATTCACGGCATCCGTACCTTTGTTCCCATCATGTTGAAACAAGGAACGGAAGGCCACGTCGTGAATACAGCATCAATGGCTGGTCTCATCTCTGGACCGTTTATGTCGGTGTATGACGCGACCAAGTTTGCCGTGGTGACGATTTCTGAATCCTTGCATCTTGAGTTAGCCATGCAGAAGGCAAAAGTGAAAGTCTCGGTTTTGTGTCCTGGCTTTGTCAAAACCAACATTGCAACCTCGGAGCGTAACCGCCCTGCACATCTCCAGCAGGAGGGCGAGCAACAGTTCTCCGAAGCGGAAATGTCTTTTGCCTCGATGATGTTTGCCGGGATTGCCGCTGGGACTCCACCGGCGGAGATCGCTGAGAAAGTCTTTGCTGCGGTTCAGAACGAGAAATTTTACATTCTTCCGCATCCCGAATTTCTGGCAATGGTGCGGCATCGTATGGAGGCGATTCTCGAACAGCGCAATCCCGAAGCGGCGCTCCCGACGGGGGCGAACTCGCCATTTTCTTCGTCCGGCGGAAGCCAATAGGATAATGTCCTGCTCGGTTTATTTTGTGAGGGTATTGCGAGGAGCCCTTCGACTCGACTCAGGACAGGCTTCGCGACGAAGCAAGCTTGTGAATACCGGAGCCCGCCACCGAGAGTGTTTCGCTGCGCTGCTCAGAAACCACCACTTCAACGAGTGTCGGATTTCCAGGCGAGGCCGTCGCTCCGGGCAAGGCTGCAGGCCGCGATCTGGAATCCAGAGGCAGCAAACCTGGCTTCCGGCCGGAGTTTATCCTGAGTGTGATCGAAGGGCCGGAATGACGGCAGGGAAGACGCCGTTGGTTTCTACAACGATTAGCGCCGCGCGCTGTGGGCAACTCGCACTAACAAAGCTGCGACACTTTCTCTTGAAGATCCGACATGTTTGGCTCTTGGGGATACTACTGAGTGTTGTGCCGGCCTGCAAAAGTGACTATCCCGCCACTGCGCGACAAGACCCAGAAGTTGCGCCACCGAAGCAGGTTCAGACTGTGACTATTACCAAGACAATGGTGGAACGAACGGTCGACGTTCTCGGCTCACTCGCAGCCTACGATCAGGCCACGCTCAGCACGAAGGTGCCGGGACGTGTTGCCCGCTTGACGGTGGATTTTGGCAGCGTGGTAGAGCAAGGGCAGATCCTCGCGCAAATAGAACAGCGTGACTACCAACTGCAAGTCCAGCAGGCTGAGGCTGCGCTTGCGCAAGCACGGGTACGCTTAGGGCTTCCGCCGCAAGGGACGAGCGATCATATCGAACCTGAGCAGACTGCTACGGTGCGGCAGGCGCAAGCTCTGCTGGAAGATGCGCAGCAAAGCCGTGACCGCTTGGCCTCGTTAGTCGAGAAAGGGTTTATCGCCAAAGCAGAGTTCGAGTCGGCTGACGCCGCGTATAAAGTTGCCCTGAGTCGGTTGCAGGATGCAAAAGACGAAATCCACACCCGTCAAGCTGTTCTCATGCAACGGCGTGCTGAGCTGGAAATTGCTAAGCAACGTTTGGCCGATACTGTGATTCGCGCACCGTTTGATGGTGGCATTCAGACGCGTCACGCGAGTGTCGGGGAGTATGTGGCGGCGAGCGCACCAGTCGTCACCCTCGTGCGCATGGATCCGTTACGCTTGCGCGCAGAGGTGCCGGAACGATCTGCCTATGAGGTACAAGCTGGACAGAAAATCCGTGTGGTAGTCGATGGCGATCCAAATATCTATACCGGACACGTAACGCGTATGGGCACCACGATTAACGAGCAAAATCGCATGCTTATGGTTGAAGCCGATGTCCGCAACCCTGGGACTTTGCGGCCGGGCTCGTTTGCGCGGGTAGCTATTGTGACAAAGGAAGCTGACCCGACCCTGACCGTCCCTCCGCACGCAGTGGTGACCTTTGCTGGTCTGGAGAAAGTCTGGCTTGTCCAGGACGGCAAAGCGATCGAAAAACCGATTGTGACCGGCTCCCGCACGGACGCCTGGGTCGAGATCTCCGACGGGGTGAACGCTGGCGATGTGATTGTTGTTGAGCCCGGGAATCTGCGCGCAGGACAAGCGGTCACCGCTTTACCGTAGTTGTGATACATGCAAGTACTTGCTGAGATCTGTATCCACCGGCCTGTCTTTGCCTCGATGCTCATTCTTGCCTTCGTGGTCATCGGTGTGGCGAGCTATGTTCGCCTGGGAGTTGATCGTTTTCCCTCGGTTGATCTGCCAACCGTGGCCGTGCGGACGAGTTTACCGGGAGCCTCGCCAGAAGAAATGGAGACAGAGGTTTCTCAACGCATTGAGGAAGTCGTCAACACGGTAGAAGGTATCGATCAGCTGCGTTCGGTTTCTGGACCTGGGGCGTCGTTTGTCATTGCCACGTTCTTGCTTGAGCGTGATGTTGATGTAGCGGCACAAGATGTGCGGGATCGAGTAGCGACGGTTCTGCGCGACCTCCCCGAGGATACCGACCCACCAGTGATCTCAAAGTTCGATAACGACCTGACACCGGTACTGACACTGGCCCTCTCGGGTGACCGCTCGCTGGTGGAACTGACCGAACTTGCCGACAAAATCGTCAAAGTGCAGATTGAACGTTCCAGTGGTGTGGGCGAAGTACGGATTGTCGGTGGCCTGGAACGCGCGATTAACATTTGGCTTGAGGCCGATCGTCTCGCGGCCTATCGGCTGCCGGTGACCGCTGTGCGTGATGCTCTTGTCCGTCAGAATGCAGATGTACCAGGGGGCAATGTGACTGCCGGACAGCAGGAGCAGGCGTTGCGCACGATGGGGCGGTTAGCGGATGCGCGGACGTTCAACGACCTGGTAATCGTCTCGCGTAACGGTGCACCGGTGCGCGTGCGCGATGTGGGCTGGGCTGACGATGCCGCCAAGGAGCAACGGTCGGTGGCGCGCCTCAACGGAGTTCCAACCGTTACGCTCGAAATCCGCCGACAGTCGGGCGCCAATAGTATTGCCGTCATCGAAGCGGTCAAGACAAATCTCAATCATATCATTGCACAGTTACCTGCTGATGTACGACTTGAAGTGATTCGCGATCAATCGCGCTACATTTACGCTGCGCTGCACGAGATCAATCTCCACTTAGTGCTGGGCAGTATCCTTGCCTGCCTGGTCGTGCTGGCGTTTATGCGCGATTGGCGAACAACGGTGATTGCAGGCATAGCGATTCCTGCCTCGGTCATCTCCACTTTTGGGATGATGTGGGCGCTCGGCTTTACCTTGAACAGCGTCACTATGCTTGCCCTGGTGCTGATGGTTGGCATTGTCATCGACGACGCGATCGTCATTTTGGAGAACATCTTTCGTTTCATTGAAGAAAAGGGCCTGCCACCATTCGAGGCGGCACGAGCCGCGACTGCTGAAATTGGTCTGGCTGTGACGGCGACGACGCTGAGTCTGGTAGTGATTTTTGTTCCAGTCTCGTTCATGTCGAGTGTGTCAGGTCGTTTCTTATTTCAATTTGGTATCACCGCAGCGGTCGCCGTAATGGTGAGTTTACTGGTGTCATTTACATTGACACCGATGATGAGTGCCCGGCTGTTACGAGTCTTCTCCCTCGATGGGCAGCTGCAGGCACGTTCACGGAGCGGGTTTTATGGCTGGGTTGAGCGTAGCTACATGGGAGTTCTCGCCAGTGCTTTACGCCATCGCTTTGGGGTTGTTGTTGTGGCGCTTGCTGTTATCGCGTCAACATATCCCCTGTATAACCTGGTCAAGCAAGAATACATCCCGAGCGATGTGGACGAGGCAGAATTTGATGTGATTGTCACTGCCCCAGAGCGTGCCAGTCTGACCGCGATGGATACTGTGATGCGCGCAATTGAGGCTGACCTGGAAGCGACTCCTGGAGTACGTCTCATTCTGTCCTCAGTTGGGGGAAATTTCATCGGTGCAGTCAATCAAGGGCGCGTATATGTCCGCATTGCACCGCATGAAGAGCGCACCTTCTCGTTGACGCGGTTATGGTGGGCACTGTGGCAGCTGGATCCGTTGGCGGCATTGCGGGGTAACTACACCCAGCGTGACGTGATGCACGAGATCCGCCGTCGCCTGCAGGTCTATCCTGACCTGCGCACCCAGGTGCGCAATGCGCCATCATTCAACATTGGTGGTGGGAGCTGGGAATTAGATTTTGTCATTCGCGGACCAGACCTGGACATGCTGGCGCTGTATGCTGAGCGCTTGCGGCAACGGGCGCAGACGCTCGGTGGCATTGTTGATATGGATACGACACTGAAGCTCGACAAACCAGAGTTGCGGGTCACTATTGATCGTGATCGTGCTGCGCAACTGGCGGTGCAGACCGCAGACATTGCTACGGCGTTACGTCTAATGGTCGGTGGCGATGATGAGGTGTCGCGTTTTCGCGATCTCTCATTAAATGAAGACTACGATGTGCAATTACGGCTCAAAGATGGAGATCGCAACACGCCGACCACCATATCCCAACTCTACGTCCCCAGTCAGACAGGAACACTCATTCGTCTCGACAATCTGGTACACCTGGAGTCCACCCCCAGTGCCTCGCGTATTGATCGGCTCGATCGGCAACGGATGGTGAGCCTCCGTGCCTCAGTCGGTCCCGGTTATGCCTTGGCCGATCGCATAGAGGCGCTCCGCACTGCTGCCACGGAACTCAACCTGCCACCAGCCTATACGACGACAATCTCGGGGCGTGGACGAGAACTAGAGCGTACGTTTCGCGAGTTTCTCTGGGCGTTTCTTTTGTCGATTATCTTCATGTATATGATCCTGGCGTCACAGTTTGAGAGTGTCGTGCATCCGCTGACAATTCTGCTCTCCTTGCCATTATCGGTACCGTTTGCGCTGTTATCGCTCTGGGTGACGGGGAACACGCTCAACTTGTACTCGGCGTTAGGCTTGCTGGTACTTTTTGGTGTAGTGAAGAAAAACGCCATCTTGCAAATCGATCATACCAATACTTTGCGAGAAAGTGGGATGGAACGCATGGCCGCGATTCTGCAGGCCAACCGCGATCGACTGCGGCCGATTTTGATGACGACGCTGACCCTGGTTGCGGGTATGTTACCATTAGCCCTGGGTACTGGGCCAGGGGCTGAAGAACGACGTGCCATCGCCGTGGTCGTCATCGGCGGACAGTCCTTGTCGCTATTACTGACGCTCATTGTCATTCCCGTGGCGTATTCACTGTTTGATGATTTTGGCGCGCGGCTAAAGAAGGTGACAGGGAATAGTGATGAGAGTAATCCTCGGTCATGATGATGTTCTCGGGCGTTTGTTACGAGTAAACACCTCAGCGAAGGGCTCGTTGGAGAACGCATAACGCCAGCGCAGGATGGTATTGCTATTGAGGACATACCACTGGGACATCCAGTGTTTCATGTTCACGTGGTACATAAATTTGTGATCTGCTTCACAGTCGCCATGAGCCGAAAATTATCGGAAGTGGCGTTGCTCGCCTGAATGGAGAGAAAAGTTTCTTCGCCGCCTACCGATAGAGTTTCAGGTCGCTCAATTCGCTGGACAATCGTCGGGAGGTTGCATGGGTAACAACTTGTTTTCTACGTATAAAACGGGAGAGAATCGCGTCACTGCCTCGATCCTGGCGGTATTACGGTCTCTGTCGCTTGGGCGGATCGAGCGACTGTTAGGCGCGTTGATGGAGCAGTCGACCTTCGAATTAGTGCGATTTCAGAATCAGCCGTCGCGCGGCGCTGCGGGTGTGCCAGATGCGGAAATCGTGAGTAGTTGTCGGCTCCTGGTAGAAACGAAGATCGAACGGGATGCTGTCCGTGCTGATCAGCTCACCCGCCATCTCCAGCGGCTTGACCACAGCAAGGAAGCGATGCAAGGTCTGTTGGTAATCACACCAGATGCTACGCGGCCTGCCGTGATCAGTGAAAATTTTGATCCACGGCTTTTCTGGGCTCCCTTTGCCGCGCTCGACCAAGCTATCGATGAACTGCTCGGGGACAAAACCGAGGTCGTCGCCGAGCGCGAAGCGTTTCTGCTACGTGAACTGCAGACCATGCTGTGGGACGAAAAACTGGTGGGGGCGTTACGGGATACTGTGGTAGTTGCGGCTCGGAACGCCTGGCCCGAGTATCAACGATATCATGCTTATATCTGTCAGCCGGGGCGCACTTTTCAACCTGTACAGTACTTGGCGTTTTACGCCGAGAGTCAGATTTATCCTGTGGTTGCTCGCATCCTGGAGGTCAACGATAATATCCGGTTTGAACATGGCCGCTATACCGGACGTATAGGTCAGCTCATCGAGCAAATACTCAGGCGGGAGCAGAGAGAAGAAGGCACGGTGTGCAAAATTTTCCTGCTCTCGCCTCCTGATGATGCAGACACGATCCACCTGGACGGGCCGATACTGAACAACCTTTGCTCCGCCAGTGGTCGCCCCAGCGCGTTCACGCAAGGACAGCGATATGTGAGACTCGCCGACCTCATGAAGGCCAAGAATACGGCAGAGCTGATCAGCAATTGAGCACCCGGTCTCTGCGGAGCATATTAATGTCATTTTCTATCACAAGTGAAAAGCTGATGAAGAAACAAGCTGCCCTACAGTCAGCCACAAATTGTGCTTTTGTACGCGGTGTCACTGCCCACGCTTCGCAACTGCGCCGGAGAAATCCGGCTTCTAAAGCTCCGTTTACGAGGGGTGGGTATGTAGCCCGGCGACTTCATGGCGCTGTTCGCCATACGTTAAAACATCGGCCTATCATCATGACGCCAGCTTGAGCTGGGATCTTACTCAGCCCTGGAGGGACTGCCGACGATAGTATTCGGCACTTTTTATGCGCGTGCGACAGTGGATCCCTTCTTCCGCCGAGAGAGGGAATTCTGACCGACCTTGTGCCCACCGTCAAAATTTGTACCGAACAGTATCGCTGCCGACGGTAGCCTGGGTTTCAATCCTCGGCTTCGTTTTGATTTTTTGAACGGCACTGCGCCACAGTAGCGGGGAAAGGGGGAAAACGCTCAGACGACGGGTGGCTAACAGATACGGCATGGTGCATAATCCGTTCCCTTGGAAAGAAGACACATGGAAAAACGCGGTAATACCTTTGCCCCTGGTGCTCGGATCCTCGTGCGTGACGCGGAATGGTTAGTGCGCCGGGTCGACCGCACCTCAACCGGGGGACAAGCCCTGAGCGTAGGTGGCATCTCGGAATTGGTGCGCGATAAGGAGTCCATTTTCCTCACGGAAATTGACACGTCGATTGCAATCCTCGATCCGGTCGATACTCAGTTGGTAGCGGATACGTCGAGCGTGTACCAAGCCTCGTTACTCTACATGGAAAGTCTGCTGCGACAGACACCTCCCACGGACGACAATCTTTACTTGGGACATCGCACGGTGATGGATCTGGTCCCGTACCAGCTTGATCCCGCACTGCAGGCGCTCCAGCAACCACGACAACGGATGCTCATATCGCCGATGCGGTGGGACTGGGAAAAACGCTGGAAGCGGGCATTTTGCTGAGTGAACTTATTCGCCGTGGTCGCGGGAAACGCATTCTAGTTGCGACCGTGAAAAGTATGTTGACGCAGTTTCAGAAGGAATTGTGGCGTCGTTTCACCATTCCGCTCACACGGTTGGATTCGGTCGGTATCCAACGGCTGCGCTCGCGCATTCCAACCACCCACAACCCGTTTTATTAGTACGATAAAGCCATCATCTCGATTGATACCCTCAAACAAGACGCGGAGTACCGCACCTATCTGGAGAACGCCTATTGGGACATCATCGTCATCGATGAGGCGCATAACGTGGCGGAACGGGGCGCGGGTTCGTCGTTGCGCTCGCGGTTGGCCAAACTGCTGGCGCAAAAAACAGACGTTCTTTGCCTGGCAGGCTTTGCCTGTTGTCACACGCTACGTTCGTTTGCAACAACGCCATCATACTGCACATACGATTAATCAGGTCTTGGAGAACCGCGGGATATCACCTGGGGAATAATCTCCGGCCTTAACCAAGGAAAGAGACTGAAGATGTGACACTACCCCATCCGACGCTGAAGCTCCGGGCTTATCCAACAAAGGCGGTTGAAACCGCCTAATTTGAGCCTGGGTGACCAAGTTTTGTTGTATCAGCTCAATATTTCTTCGTCGCCAAGAGGTTTCATGATCAAGTGTAATACGTGTACAATTCCCCCTATATGGAGCAGGCTGAGGAAATCCGACGCTGGGAAACCGCCCAAGAACTGTACGAAGCGGCAAAGGCCGCGCTACAGCAGCACCAGTACAGAGCCTGTGTCGGGTTGGCATATTACGCCTGCTTCCAGGTGATGTGGGTCGCACTTGGTGATCCGCCTGCAGGAGCGTGGCGACACGTCGGGATTACTCGCCGGTTCTGTCACGGCCAATGGACTGATCCGCCTCTTCTTCCCACGAGTCTTGCTCTTGTGCATACGCGCCTGTTAACCTTGTATGAACTGCGGCTCGATGCGCACTATCGAGCACAGCCTATTCCACCGTCACAAGCCCAACTCGGATTAGAGACTGTCACTGAAGTGATGCAACTCGTTCAACAGCATAAAAGCCTACGTGCAACGGAGGGAGTATGAGCCTGCAGGCGGTAAAATATCCCACGCTGAATGTCTCAGCCGCGACTGCGGAACTTGTGAAGCGAGTACTTGCACTCTACCCACAAGCGCAAATCATTCCCCGCGTCTCTCCACTAGAGGACGAGGACATTAGTGTAGAGGTACGGCTTCCCTTACGTATGGAGGAAGTGTACCAAGCCCGCGACCAGGTACACAAACTCGTGATACAGCTACAAGAACAGTACGACGTGTTGATCTTAGCGTCTACCGTGCCTCTGTAATTGATCCGCGAAAACATCTTCCGGTTTGCTTCGGTATGATTCCCGCAATCCTCACCCAACAGACGCGCCAGGGAGTCGAAGATTTCCTGCGCACGACCTTCCCGATTTCCACACCGTTCTTTCATGGCATGCTCGACCGCTTCCTCGCCTCGGGGGACTCGTTAGCAGGCGTGTTCCGAAAAATGGAGACGCCAGAGACTCCGCCTGCGGTTGACACGACTGACTACGTAGCTGCACTCAACAATCCAGATTTCCAACGTCGCTTCTTTGTGGTCGAGGATGATTTGGAGTTGGCGGCTATGTTGAGTGCTCTGCTCGAGAAGTGGCAGGTATTTCTCCATCCCTCGCAACGGCGCTTGGTGGAGCGGCACTGGAATGGTCCAGTGCGGGTCTTGGGCGGTGCCGGGACAGGAAAGACCGTGGCAGCAATGCATCGCGCCAAGTGGCTAGCGCAACAGGTGTTCACCAGTGCGCATGACCGACTCTTGTTCACCACCTTTCCCCGGAACCTTGCGGCGGACATCCGCAAGAACCTGCTTTCCATCTGTCCAGAAGAGGTGATGCGGAGGATCGAGGTCGTGAACCTCGATAAATGGGTATCCGACTTCCTGCAACGGCACGGCTACTCCTACGACATTGATTATGGCGAACGAACAGGCCGGTTATGGGAACAAGCGCTAAACTCTGCACCCAGTAAGGTACAGGTGCCTGTCTCCTTCTACCGTGAAGAATGGGAGCGGGTGATTCAGCCGCAGGGAGTGAGTTCTGTCGAGGAGTATATGAAGGCCTCTCGTATTGGCCGCGGCGTACAATTGAATCGCTCAGGACGAAAGGCCGTATGGTCGGTCTTTGAAGAGTATCGTCTGCTCCTGAATGAGCAGCGTTTACGGGAAGGCGACGACGCGATGCGCGACGCGCGACTCCTTTTAGAATCCAAAGGGAATCAAACACCATACCAGGCTATAATCGTTGATGAAGCGCAGGATATGGGGCCGCAAGCCTTTCGCTTGCTGCGACAATTGATTCCCGGTGGTGATCGACAAGACGATCTCTTCATCGTCGGTGACGCACACCAAAGAATTTACCGCCACAAGGTTGTCCTCGGACAATGCGGCATCAATATTCAAGGACGGAGCAGAAAACTCAAGATCAATTATCGGACCACAGAGGAAACGCGACGGTGGGCAACGAACTTACTGGAGGGCTTCAGCATTGATGACTTAGATGCTGGTGTCGACGATCAGAAAGGGTATAAATCGCTTCTGCACGGTGTAACGCCGACGGTGGCGACATTTCTCCACCTTCAAGGAGGAAGTCGATTTTATCGCTCACTACCTACATCAGGTTGAAAAAGAGCACGAATCGTTGTCAGAAGTCTGTGTCGTCGCACGGACACACGAATTACTGAAACAGTATGAGAGTGCGCTGAGGGACAACGGGCTGCAGACCTACTTCGTGCGTCGCAGTGAGGCCGAAGATCGCAGTGTCCCTGGGCTACGATTAGCGACCATGCATAGAGTAAAAGGACTCGAATTCAACCGTGTAATTATTGCTGGTGTGAACGCAGGGATGGTTCCGTACGAGGGGGCTGGGAACGAATCCAGCGATCCGGCCGTGCAGAGAGAACTGGACGTCAGAGAACGATCGTTGCTGTATGTGTCAGCCATCCGCGCCAAAAAAGAAGTTGTCGTCACCAGTTTCGCAAAGGCGAGTTAGTTTATCAGAACTGATTAAAGGACAGCAAATCTTTTTGCGGAAGATTGTCTCTCTACATGGTTTCTCCAACCGACTCCATTGCTCCACGGCGGCGCAGGAAGCGCGCAACGATCCAGCAGAGCAACGCCCAGGCAAGCCCCATTGACCACCCCGCCAACACGTCGGTTGGGTAGTGCACTCCCAGATAAACTCGACTTACGCCAATGAGCAGCGTTAACGCAATCGCCACGGTAATGAAGTAAATTTTGTCTACTCTGCTGGAAACGAGCTGCGCTAGTAACGCGCCCAGTGTGAGATAAACGACCGCAGAAAGCATGGCGTGTCCGCTGGGAAAACTCGGCGTGTGCACGGTCACCAAATGGAGGATGACGTCTGGTCGTTCACGACCAAAGACCTGCTTGAGTGCGAAGCTCAGGAGTATCCCGCCTATGGTGGCAATGAGCACAAACTGTAACGCGCCATATGCGCGTTGCCGTAGGAGATAGCCGACAACCGCGAGCACTATGAGCGCCAAGACGGGAATCCCTCCTAAGGCGGTGATTTCCTGTCCCGCTTCCACAAGCCAGGATGGTCCGATAGGGCGCGTGGGATCATCGGGGCAACGCAATTGGCGCATGACCCAGAGGTCGAAGAGCTGCGCGCTGCCTTCCAGTACTTCGTCCGCCAACTCCATAAAGCCCCAAAGACTTACTACTACGACGAATACGGCAGCAAGGACGGTTCCTTCTTGCTGCAGCAATAAACGGGATAAGAAAAGTAGGGAACGTAGGCGTGAGAGGTGTTTCATGGCAGCTTTTCTTTACTCTTCTGGAAGAGAGTGTCTGTCGTGCTGATATCCTTAATGGAAATATACTCCTGACTCGTATGTCAACCAGCCATTGCCCGTTTTGAGTGAACAGCAGAGCTTCGATGCGAGGGGTTTTCTTTCTTATATGGAGTCTGCACCTACGAATCTCCGAGAACGCCTGTCTTTCTCTTGCGCAGGAAAACTGCGCGCGCTACTGTGACCCCTGGGGATGGGTGGCGTCTAGGGGAGGCACCACAAGAGGTAATGTTTTTGCTAAAAGGAGGAGCAGTATATGGCAGAGTTACGAATCATCTCGGCGGATTCTCATTTTGTTGAGCCACCCAACATGTGGGCGGAACGTGTTGATAGCCGTTTTCGCGATCGCGCGCCACACGTGCAGCAGGGCTATAAAGGACGACCTGGCGAGTGGTTCATGTGTGAAAATCTGCAACCTGTACAAGTCGCCGGTTTTTTCGGCTCAGGAAAAAGCTCTGAAGAGTTACCGGAGCATTTAAAGCGGGGATTTGATGTTGCCCCCAAGAGTGTCTGGGACCCAGCGGAACGTCTCAAAGAGCAAGACCGTGATGGTGTGAGTGCCGAGGCCCTCTATACCTCGATGGGAATGTTGCTCTTCGGGCTCGATGATGCGGAACTACGTACGTCGTGCTTCCGCGCCTTCAATGACTGGGCGGCGGAGTATTGTAGTTACAACCCCAAACGACTGATCGGTTTGGGAGCGATCACCCTGGAAGATATTCCTGCTGGGGTTGCTGAACTGCAACGTATCGCCAAGAAAGGCCTTCGCGGTGCGTTGATTTGGGGCGCGCCTCCCGAAGATAAACCGTATAGTTCACCGGAATACGATCCCTTCTGGGCTGCGGCTCAGGATCTCAATATGCCGCTCTCGCTGCACATCCTCACCGGTCGTGCAGGTAATCGCTTCAGTCGGCGCAAAGTGCTGTTCGGCTACATGGCGCTGCCGCAAGCAATCCAGCTCACCTTTGCTGATATGGTCACGAGTGGTGTCTTCGAGCGTTTCCCTCGTCTCAAGATTGTCTCGGCGGAGAATGATGTCTCCTGGATTCCTCACTTCCTGTATCGTATCGATCATGCGTATGACCGCCTGCGTCACATCGAAGGACTGACGCTGCCGATGTTGCCGAGTGAGTACATGAAGCGCAATGTATGGGCGACGTTCCAGTTCGAGGTTGCAAACGTCCCGTTCACTGGCGAGAGCTTTGGTGTCGACCATATCATGTGGTCGTCAGATTATCCGCACACGGATTCCCCCTGGCCACGCTCGAAGGAGTTTATTACCGAAGCCTTTGCGAACCTCGCGCCGGCGGACCGTGAAAAAATCGTCGCTAAGAATGCAGCGCAATTATACGGAATAGAATAAATCGCGTGTCGTGCGACGGGTATTGCACTCAGCAATGAGCCCCCTGCGTGAACTGTAGGGGGCTTTTCACCTTATTGTCCTGTCAACGGCAATTCCACTGCCTCAATCAAGTTCACCCGTCCGTTTTCAATCTGACAGCGGGCGGGAAGTGGTTTGTCGGTAGGTAAGTAATCTGGCCGGTTACGGGTGACGCCGGCATTTGCCACCATGCGTACTTGCTTCCCTGCTTCAGCCTGTGAGTACGCCAGCAGGAAACCAGAGCTCAAGGTGTACTCCTGTTGCCAGCGCAGCTTCAAGACCCGGACACTATGGTTTTGTTCATCGGTTGCTGACCATGCCACGACGGTAGGGAAGGGTGCTTCGCCAACACCACGATACACCTTCCCATCAAGAGTAATCCCGATCTGGATCGCTTTCTTTGCCGGTGGTCGTACGGTTTCACCGATATCGAGGTCCCCTGCCGTCCAGATCTCAAGATGATTGCGATGGACCCAGTTTGTTGAGGAATGGTCCTCGGTCTGGGAGTCATAAATTTGGACAACTAGGGTATTGTCGTTTGGAACGAGAGCACGTACGTACCCTGTACGGTATGGGTCTTCTTTACCGAACACGAGAAAACCAGGTGACCCGTTCAGACTCATGTTGATGCCACAACTGCCAAGTGTACTTCCGGGTTTGATATCGAGTCCTTGATTATTAACGGCATTCATTGGCCGCGGAATTGGTGTCGCGGCCAGCAAGCCAGGGGCAGGATTGGTTTTCCATTGCCAGTGAGCAAGTTTCTCGGGACAATCAGTCCCGACTTTTTCTTCAAGTTTTGGGAACGTTCGATCTTTGACGAGAGCATACGTCATCAGAGGGGTGTAGGTCTCCCAATGCACCTCACCTTCGGTACTATTGAGAGTGTGGTAGTTACAGCCCCTACTTGCCAACAAATGAGGTGGTGAGAGGGACACTATTATTGTGCTTTCCCAGCGAGATGCTGAGCCGCCGACCTGCGTGTGAGTAAAGCGGTTGTCCCTGATGGTGACGATGTCCTCCCCTACCCCAGAGGCCCCGTAGCCGTCGTTACACAGGGCAACGATTTTGTGCGGCGGCTGCTTCTCTTCGAGCAGCCAATACTCTTTGCCACCGTTTTTCTTGTCGCTCTCACTGGTACGACATCCTTTGGTGAAATCTTCTTCTGTTTCCTTCTGTTCTTCCTCGCTGAGACCCAGTACCAGCTTGATCACGCGGAGTGCCGCTCCGCTGGTGGTCTTCCCAGCCGAGTACACCTGCTCGACCTGGCACCGTGGCCGTTGTTGGCACAGGGCCCGCTGTTCTGCTGCGGACAGTGTTGCTGCGGCAACCGGGATTGGAGCCAAAGCCATCAATAGTGCAAGGAACAGAAGCAGAGGGTACATATCGCAAACGTAGCGAAACCTTTGATATGGAGCAAATCAAGAGCGGGAGCATCGTTCGCTCACGAAGGCCAAAAATCTTGCAACGTCACCGCAGCGGGAATACTTGCTCTTCGATAAACGTCTGGGCCAATCTTTTTTCTCTTATGATCCCAAGGCCTTGCGAAGCTGCACGAAGGCTTCGACCTGTGCCACGGTAACAACGATCTGTTCGTCTTCTGCTTGTGAGAGACTGCGCTGAGTCTCTAACACAGTGAGGTAGTCAATACTGCCCGCATCGAAGCGAGCCTTGGCGATGGTATAGGCGTTCCGCGCTTCCTGCACTGACTGATGTGAAAGCACTGCCTGTTGATCAGTGCGTTTGCGCGCAGCGAGTGCATCTTCAACTTCCCGAAATGCGGTCAGCACCGTCTGTTGATACTGCGCCGCCAGTTCCTTTTGGCGCGCGGAGACGTTCTCCAGGTTGCCTTCCAGCCTGCCGCCAGAAAAGATGGGCGCGAGTACGTTTGACGCCAAGGAAAGCCCTGCGGTCGCAGGGTTACTGAATCCGGCAGCTACGAGACTGGCGTCTGTTCCTAACTGCAGCGAGGGAAAGAAAGCCGCTCGCGCCGCACCGATGTCAGCATTAGCGGCCCGCAGTCCGGCTTCGGCGCTCTGGAGGTCCGGCCTTTCGGTGAGAAGCAAGGCGGGCGACGTCAGACTCACTTCCGGTATCTGCAACGCAGAGAGCGTGGTTTGTGGTGCCTTGAAATCCTGAGGCGCTTGCGCAAGCAAGATGGCGAGGGCATTCAGGGTAGCGGTTCGCTGTTCAATGAGGGAGATGAGAGCAGCACGAATATTGTTCACCGCGACTTTCTGCTGCGAGACTTCAAGTGCTGACACGCTTCCTTCACGGTAGCGCGCTTCAATGATGCGTAGTACTTCCTCGGCGTTCCGCAAATTCGTCTCCGCGACGCCAATGCGATCGTCAAAGCCGAGGACCCGAGCGTAGAGCACAGCGGTATCGGTGGAAACAACGAGGCGGAGCGCCTCGCGGTCATATTCACTAGCCTGTGCACGGTACTTTGCCGCCTCTGCCTGGTTCCGGTTTTTACCCCAGAGGTCGAGTTCATAACTCAAGGTCGCAAGGCCTTGCCATCGCGCAGTATTCCCTGATTCCTGATAGTTTTGCGTTGCCCCACCTGTGGCATCGAGAGCAGGCAATAGTGGGGCACCAGCCACTTTTGCCTGGGCACGTGCTTGCTCGATGCGGTGCAGCGCAGCCTGAAGGTCAAGATTCTGTGCGAGCGCCACCTCCATCACGTGGTTGAGATCGTCATTCTTGAACGCCAACCAGAAGGGAGGCTCTTGTGACTGAGACGAGGCAGTGGAGTTGGGGACTGCACTCCAACCCTCTGGAATATCCATTTGCGGACGCAGGTACCTCGGCGTTAGACTACAAGCGGACAAGGCCAGGGAGAAGATGATCGTCAGAGTTAGATGTTTCTGCATTGTTGTATTACTCCGAAGCGAGAGCAATCACCGGATCAAGGCGGGCTGCCTTGCGTGCCGGTAGATAGCCAAAAAGCAGTCCTGTAGCGGAGGCGCAGATGAATGCGAGGAGCGCTGGAGGCACGGAGAAGATCACGGTCATCCCGCTGAGGCGTAAGCCCAGCCCGGCAGCACCGCCAACAACAATGCCGATGATTCCCCCGGCAGCGCACACGACCGCCGCCTCGATGTTGAATTGTAGCAAAATGTCGCGCATGCGCGCACCAGTAGCCATACGAATACCAATCTCGCGTGTGCGTTCCACCACGCTCACCAACATGATGTTCATGACGCCGATGCCCCCCACGAGAAGCGAAATCGCCGCTACCGTGCCTAACAACAACGTAAATGTATTTTGCGTTTCCATCGCCATCTCGAGAATAGAGGCCATGTTCCGCACGCTGAAATCTTCCGCCTTATGGCGGGACTTGAGTAACGCCTCAACGCGGGTTTGTGTTGCTTCGATATCCGTCGTGTCCAGAACCTTCACGGTAATACCGCTCAGATAGGTTTTTCCAAACAGCCGGATCAGACTCGTGTTAATCGGCACAAATATCGCATCATCTTGGTCATTCCCACCGGGTGATGCTCCTTTTTCCGCCATCACCCCGATGACCAGGAAAGGAACGTTTTTGAGAAGAACATATTTGCCGATAGGGGTATCGCCGTGAGGGAAGAGGGTGCTCGCGACCGTGCGACCCAACACGGCCACTGCGGCATAGCGTTTCACGTCTTCGGCATTGAAGAATTGTCCCTCAGCCACTTCCCAGTCTCTGGCGTGAGGAAACTCCTCCCCGACTCCCTGGACCGCAGTTTGGTAGTCGATGTTGCTGTAGCGCACGGTCATTCGACCATTACGCTCGGGCACAGCACTTTCAATGTTCGGCAATGCTCTGATGGCAAGGGCGTCTTCGGGCACCAAAGTTACGACATCACCGTCACCTCGAATGCCGGGCGCGCCAGGCCGCACGATCATCAGGTTGGTGCCCATCGCGCTAATCTGGTCCAATACTTTCTGGCGACTCCCTTCGCCCACGGCCAGCATCGCCACAACCGCGGCCACGCCGATGATGATGCCAAGCAAGGTAAGAGCCGTCCGGAAGAGGTTAACACGAAGTGACCTCCATGCGGTTGCCAACGCTTCCTGCAGGCCGGTGAGCAAGTGAACACTGTGTGTGGCTTCTTTTTCCTCAGGCCAGAAGGGTGGTGGTGAAAGCGTCGCTCCTGGCCTGATATCCTCAATGATCTGTCCGTCCTGAATACGCACAATGCGGTTCGCACTCTGTGCAACGTTCTCGGCGTGGGTGATAAGAATAATGGTGCGACCTTCGGCGTGCAGTTCTTTTAACAGCGCTAAGACGTCTTCGCCGCTTTTGCTATCGAGTGCACCAGTCGGCTCGTCGGCGAGGATCACCGGAGGATCGTTGACCAGTGCCCGTGCAATCGCCACGCGCTGTTGCTGGCCGCCGGAGAGTTCGGCCGGACGATGCTCGGAGCGTTCATCTAATCCTAACCGTTGGAGCAGCTGCCTGGCTCGCGCTGTTCGCTGTTGTTTAGGCAGCCCGGCATAAACCGAGGGGATCTCGACGTTCTCACTTGCGGTGGCGCTCGCCAACAGGTTATAGCGTTGGAAAATAAAGCCAAAGGTCTCGCGCCGTAGAGCCGCCAGTTCATCCGGAGCCAGATGCGCCGCCTCTTTGTCTAACACCCGGTAACTGCCAGATGTCGGTCGGTCAAGACAACCAATGATGTTCATGAGGGTTGACTTGCCGGAACCGGACTGCCCCATGATGGCGACGAATTCTCCTCGATGGATAGTCAACGATACCCCGTCCAGAGCGCGCACCTCAGTGTCGCCGTTCTGATAATGCTTATGAATATCGGTCAGTTCAAGGAAGGCCGTGGTCATAGGCGTGGCCCTCCGAAGCGTCGCATACCGCCACCTGCCGTGCGAGTCCTCTGAGTGCTCGCGGTAGACGGACGCTTGAGAAGGATGCGCTCTCCGTTCTCGAGCCCGGCTGTCACTTGTGCCTGGGTACGTGTTTGCAGGCCCGTGTGGATCACACGTTCCTCTGGGCCGGATTCGGTTACGACCCACACACGATACGCCTTCCCTTTTTCGTTATCCGCGTCCGGTACGCGTTGGCTGAGTGATTCCGCTGGAATCACCGGCACCTTCTCTGCTTTGCCAAAAAGGAAAAACACCTGCGTACTCATGCCAGTCATGAGTTGACGACCCTCGTTCTGGACATCAATCAAGACGTTGTACAGCACCACGTCATTAAGCACTTCTGGTGAGGGGAGAATCTGTCGCACTGTCCCCTCCCAGCGGCGCTCCGCATCACCCAAAGTCGTGAAGTATGCTGGCATGTTTTCCTTCAGGCGCATCACGTCCGCCTCGGCCACCTGAGCGCGCACGGTCATGGTATCGAGATTGGCAATTTGGAGAATGATGGGAGCCGTCTGGTTGGCATTCAGCGTTTGTCCTGCACGGGCAGGCATGGTAGTCACGGTGCCGGCCATGGGTGCATGGATTTTGGTGAATTCCAGGTTTGTGCGGTTGCCCTGTAAGTTAGATTCGACCTCGCTGAGCTGCGCTCGGGTCGCTCCTACTCGTGCCTCCGCCACTGCTGCTTCAGCTTCACTTTCTTGCAACACTTGCTGGCTGACCGCATTGAGGGCGATCAAGTTCTGGTTACGCTTGAGATTTTGTTTCGCGAGTATCGTTTGGGCTTTTTGTTCATTGAGTTGCGCCTTGAGACTCTTGAGACGGGCTTGGTCAGCCTCAACGCGCGCTTCGTAGACGCGCGGGTCAATCTCGGCGAGCAGCTGGTCTTTCGTCACCGTATCGCCGATTTCGACATGGATGAGCTTGAGCTGGCCGGAGACCTGGGTGCCAACGTCTACGTATTCCTTCGGCTCTAGCTTCCCCTGGGCGGTGATGACCTCCTCAATCGTGTCCTGAATGACGGGTACAGAACGAAACCGGTCCTCGTGTGGTTTCTGAGCTGCGCCAGCAAACCAGTAAAATCCTCCGCTGATGATGCCCACTAGTGCTATCAGGCTGATGACTTTTTTTCGGCGTGTTGCGGTATTCCATTGCATAGCACTCTCCCTATGCTTTCCTTTTCAATGCTTGATACGACTGAAATGGCAATTGTCTTCGCCAGAAAAACACTGAAATGGACCGGCGTTTTCATCGTGGCAACTTTATTTATGCGGGTGAGTCCTCAGACTCACTTGGACGAAGCTGGCGACGGACGTTTCAATACTTCGGCCAGAGCCTGCCGCTGCTCCTGCGGCAAGTCTTTTGCAATTTCCTTGATGACTTTAGCCATGCGTTGAGAGCGCTGACCGTACAGTGTGTGAATCTTACTCACCTGACGGTCATACGCGGCTCCATCGAATGGCTCGGCAGTTAGTATGCGAAGGGCCTCCTCTCGTGCTTTCCGAATCTGCTCACGCAGGAGATCACTACTCTCACGCAGGTCTTCTATTTTCCCACGAAACCGCGCTCTCAGCGGCTCCGGCAAGGCCTCGATTGCCTTCTCCATTCTCTCTTCGCGGGAGAGCCTTTCATCGAAATGGTGTGGTAACTCACCCAAGAGTACGCCGACCAGAAAAACATTAACAATAAGTGAAATAAGGAAAGCGAATTTTGGTTTCGCAGTCATAAGAGATCCTCGTCGGCGTAGAGAAAGCTCTGAACGACAAGAGAGTCGGCCTCAGGCGGAGGCGTTGCAGTTGAATACTGAGAGATAGTAAAACCTACGACAAAACCAAAAATCAGAGTACTGACCAGTACATAAGCAGGGCGCGGTAAGCGGAATTCCGCAAAGAGTCCCCTTACCCACTGGGCCAGAGAGATGGTCTGATTCTGCGGGACTTGCTGCGCCTTGCGAACAATCCGCTCCACTAAGTCTGGACTGGCCGGTTCGCACCTACGGGACTGGAGCATGATCTCTAGTTTTCGCTCTCTTCGATCCTGCGCATTGCTCATAGTGGCCTCATAAGTACGCTTTCATGCGTTCCTTCAACGTAGTTTTTGCACGCATAATCAGCGACTGGAGCGCTTTTAGCCGTACTCCTATCACCTCCGCGGCTTCTTGATTGCTCAAGCCATCCTCGAAACATAGATTCAGTGCCAGGCGTTGTCGTTCAGGGAGAGCCGCAATCTCTTGTTCTAGTATGCGCTGTTCTTGCGTCCGTATCATGGCAATATCCAGAGTTTCTTGCGCATCAACCAGGGGTATTTCTTCGTCTAGCGTCAGCGGGCGTTTCTTCTTTTGCCAGTCGAGGCAAAGATTTACCACAATGCGATAAAACCAGGTAGTGAACTTACTGTTCCGTTCCGGCTGCCATCGGGCCGGAGCTTCCCACAATTTCAAGAAGGCATCCTGCACGATGTCCTCGGCTGTTTCTTTATTGTGGACATAGCGATACGCAAGTCGGTAAAAGCGCTCGCTATGCCGCTGCACGAGCACCGCAAAGGCCTCATGGCTGCCATCTTGAATGAGTGCGAGTAGCGCATGGTCGTCCTTTTCAGGCCAGCCCACCTCCATACCTCTGTTTCTTCATAGTTTTGATCTTGATTCAACATAGCAAGCATACGGTCGCCCTCGGTTGTTATGATACGAATGGGAGGAAAAAAGTCTCCGGTCCCGTCACCGTTAACAGCCGAATCGCAGATGGTTCGAGCGCGAAAGGCGGAGTCGCGTCTGGGCGGTCAGGCAAAGAATAGAGACCGCTTGTCTTCTCGCATGATCACTCGCAGAATCCGTCTTGACTGGGTGCTCTTGTCTTCGCCATACGGGGGGCTTCCTACTGAGCTATAAGCCGTGTCGTGACTCTCTGTCGGTCATCGAGTCATAAGGTAGTGGAGAACTCGCCCCCCCGGTCCAGGCTCTTGTCAAAAAACGAAACGAATTCAAGATCAAGGGAGAGTGACAATGCGCAATCTTGTAAGTGCGAGAAGCGTTGCGTCGCCACACACGAGGAGGAGGACAGGCAACATGCTGTTAACGCGAGAGGAGATGACATTGTACAAAGGTGCACCACGGTTTTCAGTAGAGAATGACCGAGAGACTATTATTCGCGCCTTGAGTCACCTGTTCTACGGTGAAGTCGGCGCCGTAAAGATCGGCTACTGGGTGACCAAAGCACCAGATTTGGAAGGGATGATGGAGATTGTGAAACAAACTCGCGACGAGACTCGTCACGCGGCGATTTTTCGTCGTTTGTTAAAACGCTACAATGCTGAACCGTTACAAGCGGTTCTCGGTGACATGGATGAGTTACACGGTGTGAGCAGTCACACGTGGGAGGAAATGCTGTTCGAGTCGATGGTAGTAGGTGAAGGACTCGCGCTGGTCTTGCTGTATCTTTATCACGATGCCATCGCTGACGAGCCGATTCGTCATGGACTGCGACGCGTTATTCGCGACGAAGAAAGTCACGTTGAGTACGGGGAACAAAAAATCGCCGCTGTTCTCGCCGAACGACCGGAGTATCGCGACCGGCTCTTGGTGATGCAAGACCAGCTTATTCAACATTATTCCAGCTTTATCACTGGCCAGACCCCCGCTGATGCCCTCGAAGCGATGATTGCGGAAACACCGATGGCGATCATTCAGATGCATGGAATACGCTTACAGCGGCTGGGGATAATCTGATGTGGACCCAGCAAAAGGAGTCCTACGAGGAGACAGAGAATTCGTGGGAACATCTGGGCTTGTTGAAATGGGAGCATGGTTGAGAAAAAAGAAAAGGGGGGATTACCCGTGACGGGAAAACGGTTGTGCCGTGAGTTTTTCACTCACATCCCATAGTCGTCGAGCCAACTCATCATCCATTGCCAGGTGGGAAGGATGGCGTTCACGTTGCTTTTCGTCAAAGTAGCGGCCCGAGACACCTTCCACAGCCGGGGAACTGGCCAAATAGACTGAAGTCGCAGCCCCGCGGTGGGGAGGGCTCATGAAAAGCGTCAGGAGAGACCAGGCTAGTGCAACGTACCAGCTGCTGTGTTTATTCCCGATTCCTGTTCGCACGCCACCAGGGTGCACGCAATTGGCCGGGATGGTCTCGAAGCGCCGCGACCACTCTCGGGTAAACAGGACGTTTGCCAGTTTCGACTGGGCGTAGGCGCGTACGCCATTGTAGCGGCCTTTTTCACCTCGGAGATTGTCGAAATCGATCTGACCACCATAGTGTATTTTTGAAGAAACGTTGATAACCCGTGGACTCGGGGCTGCCCTCAGGGCTGGTAGCAAAAGATGAGAGAGGAGAAACGGTCCCAAGTGATTGGCGCCAAACTGTAGTTCGAATCCTTCGCACGTATGCTCCATGCGTGAGGTGAAAAGCCCGGCATTGTTGATGAGAACATCGAGTCGAGTGTGGAGTTGCCGAAACTGCTGTGCGGCTTGCTGTATAGACGCAAAACTTGCCAGATCCAAGAGAAGCAATTGCGCCGGGACCCCCACTGTCTGCTGGTTAATTTCAGCGAGTGCCTTCTGCCCTTTTGTTTCGTCACGCGCTGTAATGACAATGCTTGCTCCTTGACGGGCTAAGGCCATAGCCGTTGCTTTGCCGATGCCAGCGTTCCCCCCGGTGATCAGAACCGTTTTCCCTTTCATGGCTGAATTGCTCCGCAAAAGCGAAAGTGATGTCTCTCTTGAGGCTCACTACGAGTCCAGGGCAATAAACTCACCCGCGAGGCGGGGGGAAGCCAATGAGCAAAATTGTTCACAAATATGCAAAAAGTCTTAATTCAAGACCTGACCCCAAATCTTCCCACAAATCTTCCCACAAAGACAAAGTAGCTTTTGTGGTAGAGATAATCTTCTCCACTCTCGTCAATGATACGGACAAAATCGCCCTTGGCGGCTCTCGCATCAGGCAGCAGCCGGTAGACTTTCCCGCGCACTAAGGACGCTTCGTAATCAGTGTTATCAAGGCAGAGAGCAAACGGTTTGGTCGGCGGTTTCATAGCTCATCCAAGTAGTATTTGATTTTTATGTCTCTCTTTCCAATGCCATGCGCTTCGTACCAATGCACTCAACTTCACGTACGGCCCCGTTTAGTAAGCGCACAGTGGCTTTGCCTTTCAACTTCCGCCACCGTCCGCGACCATACGCTTTGCGGAGGGAGGTGAGCGCCTGGACTCCAAGACCCTTCGCGATAATCCCCACCTCCCGAATCGGGCCAATGATCTCAAACTTCCTTGGTTTCCATAGAGCAGGAAACTCTTAGCAAGGCAAGTTGTTAGTCAACACCTAACGCCTGTTGAAGTATTCCTTGTCTTTCTACTAATAGATGGTCCCATCTATTAGTAGAAGCTGCTATCTATATGTACATATCTCACCACGAGAAGCATTATCGTACTCATAGGAGCAGCTGCCGACAAAGTCCAGCGAACAACCTAAGGCAAGTAGAGGAGTAAAAAATTGTTTATTGAAGAGAAAAATTGAGACCTTTTGGGTGAGAAAAGTTTTCTCCAGTGGTGTCATTTTCTATATTTTGGCTCTCTTCTCAGTAGGGCAAGAGAACTCCAGAATGCTGTGTGCAAATGCCAATTACTTCGCATAGGATTTACATTCGAGGATAGAGCTTGAGGACGTTCGCTCCTGCTTGTGCGCCATGTCTGCGCAGAAACGCCACCATCGTCTCATCCTTGGCAAATTGAATCGGGGTGTAACCTCTTTCCGTCTGGGCTTCGATGTCCGCACCCCGTTGCAGCAAGAGGGCGGCGATGTGAATGCGTCCATAGCGTGAGGCGATATTCAGCGGTGTGTTGGAATCGCCATCACAAATATCCACGCTCACCCCACCATCCAGCAGCATGCGGACGGCTTCAATCAGGTCGTGTTCCACCGCGGCGAACATGACAACCTGCTGGTTTGAAGCGATGGCCTGAACCAGCCGCCGCGCGTCGATCGTTGGTTTCTCAAGAAGATCATCTACCTGGTCCTTTTTGCCAGTCAGAATCGCCTGCGTAATAGCGGCAGCTGTTGCGTGGCTTTCCCAATCAACTGGATCTGGGGTGAGGAGGGCTCGTGATCTGGCATGTTGCCATAACAGTTCAACGATGTCCGGTTCACCGTGCGCGGCGGCCAGTTGGGAAGGAAAAAATCCCTGACAGTTCAGTACGCGGACATCGGCCCCGTAATGTAAAAGATGTGCAATACAGGCCTTGCGGCTTGCCGGAGCGATCCAGGAGTTCCACAGCATGGTTAACGGTCGCTCCGAGCTCGTGTTCTGGATGTCTGTTCGCGCCCCATGTACCAGCAATAACCGGACGCTTTCCGGCTGCCCACCCCGGCAGGCATGATGCAAGGCGGTGTTTCCCTCGCCATCGGTCAAATGAATCGCCTTGCTGTGTCCCAGCAATAGCCTGAGGCTTTCAATATGCCCCCGGTTTGCCGCCGCCATTAACCCGGTCCTGGCTGGACCTGAGGTATTCCTGGCTTCGTGTGGTGCGAGTAAACGAACAAGTGCTGGATCTTCCTTCGCCAGCGAGGCAGAAAACATGGCCAATGCTGTTCGTCCGTTCACATCTCGTTGGCTGGGATCAGCACCACACTCGATCAGCCAACGCGCAATGTCATTATGGCCCATCTCAATCGCTATCATTAACGGAGTGCGATCCCGAGAGGCTCGTTGATTGATGTCGACGCCAGCATCGACCAACATCTGTACAATCGTTAGGTCACCGACAGTTGCAGCATAGCTCAACATGGTGACACCGGATGATTGGTCACGCCAATTCACTGGGTAACCCATGTCAAGAAAATAGCGTACTCCCGCATAGCACCGGCCTTTGATTGCGGACATCAGCCACCTGGTTTCCTCTTCGTTGGTCCGGGGTGGTGCCAGTTCGAGGAGGATCATGGCAATGGTCGCGTTCCCCAAGTTCAAGGCTAGTTCTGGGGCGGGGTATTTCCCGCCGTAGGGGTCCGCACCCAAAGCAAGAAGCCGTTGCAAGCAAGCTAAACTCCCGCGCTCAACCGCATAATTGAGGGGTTTCCTATCGAATTTATCAATCCCATTGACATCTACCCCTAGTTCACGCAGACGCTCCACGGCCGCCGGACAGTTTTCGACAATCGCCGACCACATCCACGACAGACCGCTCTGTCCGGCCAGACGAGCTGGCTGATCTTGGAACGTTTGGTTTATGCGCAGAACTTGTTCAGTGCAATTGTTGTGAATGCTGGTCATAACGGAAGTCCATAGAAAGCAAATGTATAGGGCAGGAAACGCCTTGCCGGAGCCTCTTTTCGTAGAGCTCTCTCATTCCGAGGCCGCTACCCTAGCCATCGGATACTTCATGTTGCCCTTTAGACATGCCATACGTTTGTCTTCGGGTGGTCCCAGCGTAGTGGCCGGAAACGTTGCGTTTACTCCGACCTACGTGACTGATATTGCTAGCTGTAGAGAGGCCCTCTTCTCCTTACCCTGACGTAGAAAAATCGAGTGCTTCGCTCGCTACCTTTTTCCGAGAGGACTGCACACTGAGGATCGCACTGCTGGACAAGCCAGCAGTGGCACCCAATGGGTGAAAATGGGCATCAGGTTGCGGGACTAAAGGAGGTAAAGAGAAGGATTCTACGTGACCATCTTGCGCGGGACCGGTTGTTCATGCCCGCGAATCGGATGTGGCCGATAAGGCGATTCCATCGCTTCCACTTCTTCCGCGGTGAGCTTGATGTCAACGGTGGCGAAAATCTCTTTGAGATGGTGGGTTTTCGTCGCACCAACGATTGGTGCTGTTACTCCTGGTGCCTGCAGAATCCACGCGCAAGCGAGTTGGGTCGGTGTCACTCCTCGTTCTTTGGCGATCTTCTGTACGACCAACGCGACCTCATAGTCGTTTTCATTGAAGTAGAGGTTCCTCGCCACCTGGTCGGTCTGTGCACGTTTGGTCGAACTGTCTTGGGGATTCCGTGTCCGTTCGCCTTCGAGGAGGCCACGCGCCAACGGACTCCAGGGAATCAGCGCCACCCCCTGGTCGATGCACAGGGGATTCATCTCGCGTTCTTCTTCGCGATAGATCAGATTGTAGTGATTCTGCATGGTCACGAAGCGATGCCAGCCGTGCTCTTTGGCAGTGTACAGCGCTTTGGAGAATTGCCATGCGGCCATGCTGCTGGCACCGAGATAGCGGACCTTGCCAGCGCGGACGAGCGAATCTAACGCCTCAAGCGTCTCTTCAATTGGCGTCGTGTAGTCCCAACGATGAATCTGGTAGAGGTCGACGTACTCCATCTTCAGCCGCCGCAGTGAATTCTCGCAGGCTTCGATGATGTGTTTACGGCTGAGGCCGCGACGGTTCGGCCCTGGCCCCATTGGTCCGTTAACCTTGGTGGCAACGACAATGTCATCGCGCGAGGCCATCTCACCGAGCCAGCGCCCGGTAATCTCTTCGCTGACGCCGATGGAGTAGACATCTGCCGTATCAAAGAAATTGATCCCGGCTTCAAGGGCAAGCGCAAAGTGTTCCCGCGCGACCTCGGGCCCCACAGTCCATTCGCGCCATTTGCCGTCACCGTAACTCATACAGCCGAGACAAATCCGCGAGACGGTAACGCCTGTATTGCCAAGTTTAGTGTACTGCATAGGTTTCCTCCTTTATGGCTGTTTTCATGTCACGTTCTGCTACCAGGGCACGAATCCGCGGAATCAGCTCTTTGCCGAACTCTTGCGTATCGGCGAACGGATCGAAGCCACGAATCAGCACGCCGCGCACGCCTAGGTCGTAATAGGAAACGATTGCTTCCGCGACTTGTTCGGGCGTACCGACGAGGGCGGTGGTATTGCCACTGGCACCCGAGACTTTTACCAGTCCCATCCACAACCGTTCGTCATACACGTCTTGGGCGTCAGCCAACTGCATAAGTCGACGGCTGAATTCCGCCTCACTGGTCACGGCGAGCCGTTGCGGGGCACTTTCTAACTGGGCCAGGATGTTTCGCGCTTTCTCCCATGCCGCCCTCTCGGTAGCAGCGAGAATGGGTCGGAAGGAGATATTAAAGCGTGGCTGCCGATCATACTGGGTAGCTTCGGTCAGGATGCGGTCCATCATAGTGCGAATGGCAGCGCGAGGCTCACCAAAAAGCGCGTAGACGTCGGCGTGTTTGGCACCAACACGAACGGCGGCATCCGAGGCACCGCCGAAGTAGATTGGCACATGCGGCTTTTGCGCCGCGCGCACCTCAGAAAAGGCCTTTCGTACGTTGTAAAAACGTCCCTCAAAGTTAAAGGGTTTCTCGGCAGTCCAAACCCGACGAACAATCTCCAGATACTCATCTGTACGTGCATAGCGGTCATCGTGTCCAAGCCAGTCGCCGTCGCGTTGTTGTTCGCTGTCAGCCCCACCGGAAATAATGTGTAACCACAAACGCCCATCCGTCAGGTTATCGAAGGTCGCAGCGGTCCGAGCGGTTAGAGTTGGCATGACAAAGCCAGGGCGATGGGCAACGAGAAATTTGAGATGGTTGGTGTGTGCGGCGACGTACTGGGCAATTTGGAATCCTTCAGCGGAAGACGACGTGTACCCAACCAGGACTGCATCGAACCCGGCTTGTTCATGCACCTGCGAGAACCGGCAGACATAGTCGCGATCGATTCCCCCGCCGATCACATGAACTGTGGCTCCACCAGCGGGTGGCGCTACTCCGATCATTCCTAGGATATTGATGGGCATAAGTTCCTCTCCGGGAGACGCTTCCTTGCTCTGTTACCAGGAATGACGGGCAAATTGAACTGCGGGAATATTCCTACGCGAATTCTTGCAATCGTCGCGTGGGCGTCCTAGAGTGAGCGGCGATGGAGGGGACATCTATGGCAACTGCAAATGTAGCAATACCGACAGAACCGATCGCTGACCCGATTGAGCAATTGTACGAACAAGGAGTGACTGATGGGTTCCCGGTGGTGCCGCCGACCCGTGAACGGGTCGAACGTATGCTTGCCGGAGCACCAGAGCGTGCCCGCGATGAGTTGATCGGTACGCTCGGCCCCTGTTACGGCGAAGCGACGGTTGAGAAAGTCGCCATTAATGCGGTGATGGCAGGGTGCAAACCGGAATACTTGCCCGTAATTCTGGCCGGCGTGGAAGCGTTGTGCGATGAACGACTGTGCGCGCATGGCATGAATGTAACTCTATTCTCGGCTGCCCCGTGGGCGATTATCAACGGTCCGGTGCGACACATGGTCGGACTGAACAGTGGGCATAACGCGCTTGGACATGGTTTCCGGGCCAATGCGACGATTGGGCGAGCCCTGCGCTTAGTGATTATGAACATCGGCGGCGCCCGGCCGCACGAGCTTACTAAGGCGACAATGGGTCAGCCTGGTCAGTACAGTGCAGTTATTGCTGAGAATGAAGAGGAGTCCCCTTGGGAGCCGTTTCATGTTGAGCGTGGGTTGAGTGAAGACGATTCGGCAATCACGCTGTTCGCGGGTGGCTCGCCCCAACAGATCAGTGATTTCCAGAGTCGCAGTGCCGAGCAATTACTCTGGTCCATTGGTCGGACCATGGGTGGTGGGTTGTGGAACTACAAGAATTATCCGCTTTTTGGCGATACGATTTTAGTCCTCAGTCCAGAGCACGCGCACACGATTGCTGCGGATGGTTTCTCACGCAAGGATGTGCGGCAGTTTCTCTTTGAGAATGTGACCCTTTCACTAGAAGACCTGACTCCTGGCAAAGAGGGAGGCGAAGGATTTGGCGCCAATTTGTTGCGCGCAGTTGGGGATAAAGGATTTGTCGTAGGAGACCGCGTGCGCAAGTTTCGCTCGCCAGATTCTATTTTGCTGGTTGTGGCGGGTGGAACCGCTGGGCGTTTTTCCGCTGCTATTCCTGGCTGGGTGGCTGACGATCTCGGGAGTACGCCGGTGACGAAACGTATTCAGGTTGACTGAGGCTCCGTTAACAGAAATAACAGAAGCTGAACAAAAGGAGGCAATACTATGGCAGACGAAATGTTGAGTCCGATTGGCTACGGTGGCAAAGCAGAAAAAGCCCTGGCACCGCGACTGTCCAGCGTGCGCGGCAAAACGATCGCCCTGGTAGATATTGGCTTTCCCAACAGTAACGTGTTTCTGGACCGGATTGAGACCGTTCTAAAAGACCGCTTTGGCGTCGCCGAAGTGGTACGCCACGCCAAGCCGTCACCGACGCGCATGGCCAAACCAGAAGTGAGGAAAGACATTCTCTCGCGCTGCCACGGCGTGATTGAAGCGGTCAGTTCGTGAGGCTCGTGCATTTCGTGCAGTTCGCACGATGTGGCCTACTTTGAAGAGAACGGGATTCCCACTGCCAATATCTCCACAACCGAATTTGTCGCCGCTGCTCGGGTCCAGTGTAAGAACCTGGGTATTCCCTCCTACGAAGTCATCACGGTACCTCATCCGATCGTGCCGCTCAGTAAGGAAGAAGTGTGGGCGCGCGCCGATGCGGTTATTGATGGGATTGTCGCGAAGCTTATCGGCAACGAGGCGCGCGCCGCGGCATTATAAAGGAGAGCGAAATCTTCAGGAGACCTGCTCTAGCCGGGCTCCTGACCGTGCCACGAGGGGGAAAAGGGCAAAAGGGGAAAAGGAAATAGCCCTTTTCCCTTGTCTTCTCTTCCTGTTTTTACCTTTGTACCTTTTTGCCTTGCCTGTTTAGCGGGGTCAGGAAACCCACGCCGAGCAGAGAAGAATCGGAGAAGGAAACAAGGCGTTACCTCTGTTCTCCGATTTCCCGGTTCTCCAGTTCCCTTTTTCGTATTTCCCCTTAAGCCTACAGCCTTAAGCCTACAGCCTTTCCCCCGTAAACTTCGGCAGCTTGCCACTGAGCAAAGCTCCCAGCTCGTGTGCTGGGACTCGTAACCCAACATAGAACGTACCAAATAACCCATAGAGCGCACTGGCTTCGTCGAAGCGCATCTCGTAGACGAGCTTTTTGAAGACGAGCGGATCATCAGCGAAGAGATCAACTCCCCATTCCCAATCATCAAACCCAATAGAGCCAGAAATGACTTGTGTCACTTGTCCGGCGTACTTGCGACCGATCATGCCGTGGTCGCGCATCATCAGTTGTCGCTGGGCGATGGGGACATCGTACCAGTTCTTCTGTTCCCCGCGCTTCTTGTCCATGGGATAGAAGCAGACATAGCGACGGGGTGGGATGTCTGACCACAAACGCTGGCTCATCACTTGACGTTGGCGAGTCAACTCGGCCTCAACGGCCTGTTGCCATTCCACCGTTCCAGGCTGTACCCCCTTCTCTTGCAAGGTGGTGTAGAGTCGCAGACTCGCTTCATAGAGTCCCATCTCGACGACTGAGAGATAAGATGTGGTGGGCTCAAGAAACTCGCAGAAACGCAGCTGGGCAAGACCGAGTTCCGCCTCGTTGAGATCGTCAAAGGTGTGACGGAAGTGCAGCAGCATAAGGTCGCCCTTGTGACCGAGCAGAGAAAATAGCGCACTCTGCCCCTCGCTGCGCTGTTCCATTGCGGTAAGCGCCTCACTCGCCTCGGCGAGGATGTGCTGTTGATCGCTGGGAGAAAGCGTTTTCCACGCTGCCCAGCGGATCCGAAACATCTGGTGCAACATACTCCAGCCTTCGAGGGTGAGGGGAACAGGAGGAATCGTTGTCGGAGAAGACTGACTCTCAGCATGCGAATGTGAGTGTTCGTGTTTCATCGTTGTTATCCTTACAAAGTCTTGTGTAATGCAGCCAACAATTCTCGTAAATTACCACAGGCGAACACGCTATCACACGCCGGGGTGTATAGTCTCATGACGCTATCGCCAGTGTTCCAACGTTCGGGTGGTTCAGGATTCAGCCAGACCAGTTTCTTCGCAGAGTTGTGGAGACGTGCGAGCAGATCTGGTCGGGGTGGGCGACGGTTATTGCGTGCATCGCCGAGAATCAGCACCAGCGTTTGCTGGTTGAGAAGCTGTTCCCCTCCATCCTGCCAAAAGTGCTGGAGAACGCGACCGAAGTCAGAACGGGCGTAGAGATCGAGTTCGGCGTGGGGGACGACATGGCCGTTCTCGAAAGAGACTTCACACAATCGATCAACGTAGGCAAAGGAGCGAACCCGGCGAAAATAGGACGAGGCCGGAGCGATCAGGGCAAGGAGGAAATCGCTGACCGCAGCGACTGAGCCGGAGAGATCGCAGAAAGCGAGAAGATCAGGCTTGCCGGGGCGTCGACCATGAAACAACACCTCAATCGGAACTCCACCGTGAAGAATTGACGCGCGAATCGTGCGGCGAAAATCGATGCGTCCACGTTTGCGCCGTTTATAGCGACGGCTGAGCCGCCCTCGTAATTGGCGCGCGAGCACCTCGACGAGATCTTTGCTTTCCTCAACATCGCGTGCATCAAACTGCTGAAAGGATTTGTCGAGTAACGCCTGGTGCTTGGCGAGACGAAATGTAACGCTCGGAGTTCGGAGTTCGGAGTTCGAGGTTGGGAATTGGGAGTTAGGCTCTAGGATTTGGGAATTAGGCGTTGGGCTCTGGGCTCTGGGATTTAGACTTTGGGAGCTAGGAGTTGGAGACGTAGGAGTTTTGGAGTGCTCGTTTGGTCGCTTAGACTGTTCCGATGGTTGAGGGGTCATCCCACGCGGTTGTTCACGTTGCTGCTCTTGTGGCCTGCTTTGTCCTCCGTGTGACTTCGTAGACTGTTCGCTGCCTTCGCCAGCCTTTTCGTGGCGTTTGCTTTTCCGACGTGTGTTCGTGCCAGCAAAAAATCGCGTAAAGATTGCATCGAAGAGAGGTCGGTCGTCTTCTTCTTTGACCAGGCACGCAGCAAACGCCTCACGCAACTGCTCACGCTCAAGGTCAACGGCAGTGAGCGCGTTCATAGCATCCATGCTTTCAGCGACGGAAACACGGAGCCCCGCGGTACGGAGTTCGTTGATGAAGCGCAGAACAGCAGTGCGGAAAGGGGCCGAAGGTTGGGGAGTTGGGCTCTGTGAGTGAGTCATGTTCCGGCGTCTCTTTGCCTATTGAAGGCTGATGGTTCCCTTATTGTCAAACCCCCTCTTGCCCGCAATGCCATTAAGTGAAGCCGGGATGTCATTGCGAGAGCAGCGAAGCAATCCTTGTTTTCTGCAGAGATTGCTTCGGCATTGGCGCTCCTCGCAATGACAGACATTCACTAACTTAAATGAAGTCGCGAAGTTGTTGATTTTTTTATCTTTATTAAAGCAAGGCCCAGAACGACGAACACTGATGAGCAGCGTCAAAGTTGAACTCGACCGTTGGTGTTGGTGGCACGAGAGACTGGAATTGATCAGTCACGGCATTGTAGGGGAACCACGCTGGAGTGCCAACCACGTTTGGGTCACCAGTGCGTGCGAATTGCGACCAGTAACTGATCATTGCATCTGAGAGCTGTTGCTGCTCAGGCGAGAGCGCGGGTGTCACCGTAAAATTGAAGAGATATAGAAGTTCGGCGCCGTGGTACGAGCCAAGCGGAAAGGTCGCTGGGGCGAGGCCAAAACTGAGACTGATCGGCGTGTTTTCGTCGTTGAACTCATAGGCGTACGTCGGTACATGTTGTGACAGTAACCGCGCGGCGTTTCGCCCTGGGCACGAGAAAAGGAAATCGGTGCCCAAGGCACCCAGTGCCAAGGGGGCGCCACTGACGACTCCTGGGGGCGGCGGAAATTTGCTCAACGGATACTGGACTGTTACCAGAAACTGCACGCCCGGGTGATCAACTGGGAGTCCAAAGAAATCGGCAACTGCCTGTGGATAAGCTGCATCGGTCAAGGGATTACCAAGATAATCATAGCTCCGTGCGACAGTTGAACGCCATTCGTCACGAGTCGAGCCCGTTATCACCGGTACGCGATTGAGTTGACCACTGGCAAAAGCTGCACCCGGCGGCTGGGTCAAGACTGTTCCATCAACGATAGGAAAGACGTCGTTCGGCTGTGCGTTGACCAGTGTTGCTGCAGGAATGGCACGCAGGCATTGGACAGTGCCGTCACTGCAGCCTACCTGTGCGGCCAAGGCGGCACCACCGACCTCGGCGGTAGCGAGCGGCACAATCCGCTGTAGGAAGCTATGAAAACTGTCATATGCTCCGCTTTGGGCAATGGCGCGATGAAACAGACCCGCTGCCGTTGGCGAGGCAAGGTGAGAATAGACGCTCAGCCCACCGGCGGACTCGCCAAAAATTGTCACGCGATTGGGGTCGCCTCCGAAAGCGGCAATGTTTCGCTGTACCCACTGCAGGGCAAATTGCTGATCCATAAGCCCATAGTTGGCGTTGAGGTGACCTTCGGCATCAAGCGCGGGATGGGCAAAGAAACCCAAGACACCGAGCCGATAGTTAATGGTCACGAGAATGACCTCACCTTTTTCCACTAAAGGTGTAGGATCTTCAAGTTCGCCGCTCAGCCTTGTCAAACCTCCGCCATGAATCCACACCATCACTGGGAGGCCGTTGTGTTTGTGCTGGTTTTTCTTCAAGCCGGGCGTATACACATTGAGGAACAAGCAATCCTCGTCGCCAAATGTAGGACCGAACGGATCGAGTTGAGGACAGGAATTGCCGAAGTTAGTCGCCTTAAGCAATCCGTGCCAGCGCCCGTACGGTTGCGGTGGAGTCCACCGCAGGTCTCCCACCGGCGGAGCAGCGTAGGGAATGCCGAGGAACTTGTTGATACTCGGTGAGGTGATGCCTTTGAGGGGGCCACTTTCAGTTACAATAGCAGGATTTGGACTCTCGTCTGAGGCGACGGCGTCAGCTCTGTTACTCCAACCTGCCATCGCCAAGGGCAACATAGCTACAACGGTCATATGTATTATTCGTCTGTGCAGAGCCATAGTGTTCTCCTTTATGAAGTTGAGGGACAGTTACAAGAAAACCTGAGCTTCATAGATTTTTCCCCTTTTTTAGGTTTGCCTCGTTTCCATAGCCGCCGTCCTCCTTTCTTTGAGTGCCAATCGTGTGGTTTGCGTTTGCAATCCCGTGCGGGTTGTGGCAGGAAGATAAGAAATCAGCGGAACGAAGTCATGGAAAAACTTTGGAATTTCTATGGAAGTGTTATGGAATGCCCGAACCAGAAAAAGACCAACCCGATTCAGTAGTTAGCTTTGGTCCCTACCACCTGGACGTGGGGGCTGGCCAGCTGTGGCGGAACAAACAAGAAGTGAAGGTGACGCCCAAAGCCTTCACCGCGTTGCGCTATTTCATTGCTCACCCAGGACAGTTGGTCACGAAAGACGACTTGTTTGCCGCGGTATGGCCGCAGACGGTCGTCACCGAGGCGACGCTGGCGTCGTGCATTCAGGAACTTCGTTCTGCTTTGCGCGATGATGCGAGGGCTCCGCGTTACATTGAGACCGTGCATCGGCGGGGGTTTCGGTTCATTGGGAAAGTAGTCAGTAGTCAGGAAAAAGTAGTCAGTAGTCAGCATTCAGTAGCCAGCAGTCAGGAAGAAGCAGAGCAACCGGTAGACAACAGCAATATAGCGTCGAGTGTCCAAAGTTTAGCGTCAAACGGACAGCATCCAGCGTCCAGTGTCGAGAGTCTCGCGTCAGAACCCCACAGTGCTCAGCCGCTAGACGATTGCTCTGGTCAGACCCAAGACTTGAGACTCCAGACCCCAGACACCTTGGTTTCTTCTGCCTCGTCGCGGTTGACCCGCAGCGTCGTACTGTCAGCCGTGTTGTTATCGATAGCCACTATTCTGCTCGTACAGTATCTCTCGCGTTCGTCACTCAATCCCCAGTCCTCAGTCCTTGTTACTGAGGAGGTGAAGCCTCCGTTACCATTGCCCGACAAACCCTCGCTCATTGTCTTGTCCTTCACCAACATGAGCGAGGACCCGACGCAAGAGTATTTCAGTGATGGCATCACCGAAGAACTCACCAGTAGTCTCTCGCGCATTCCCAGCTTGTTTGTCATCGCTCGCCACTCGGCCTTCACCTACAAGGGTAAGGCGGTTAGGGTACAAGAGGTGAGCCAGGAGATGGGCGTGCGCTATGTGTTGGCCGGCAGCGTCCGCCGCGCCGGGGAACGGGTCCGCGTCACGGCGCAATTGATCGATGCTACCACTGGATATCACCTCTGGTCCGAACGCTATGACCGTCCGCTCACAGACATCTTTGCGGTGCAAGATGATATCGTCCAGAAAATTGTGACCACACTGCAATTGCAACTCTCCTTGCAAGAGCAAGGACTGATTACGCGTAAAACCACGAACAACCTGGAAGCGTATGATTCCTACCTGCGTGGCCTGGAGTACTATTATCGCACGACCAAAGAAGACAATCTTCAGGCGCGGCAGCTGTATGAAAAAGCTATTGCCTTAGACCCCCAGTATGCTGAGGCGTATGCGCGCTTGGGATTTACCTACTATATCGAATGGCTCTGGCGCTGGAGTCCGGATCTCCACACTCTGGAGCAGGGGGTGGCAGTGGGACAACGTGCGGTCGCGTTCGATGATTCCCTGCCCATGGCACACGCGCTCCTGGGGCTGATCTATGCACGGCAAAAACAGTATGAACAAGCTCTGGCTGAGAGTGAACGGGCGATCGCACTCGATCCCAATAATGCCGAGAGCTATGCAAGACAAGCCGAGACCTTGTATACGCTGGGCAGATCAGAGGAAGCCCTGCGGGCCGCAGAGCACGCGATGCGGCTCAACCCACGCGCCAATGTGACGCAGTTAATCAGCTTAGGCTCGGCGTATTATTTTCTGGGGAGATATACAGAAGCAATCTCCACCTTGAAGAGCCTCCTCGCACGTAATCCCAATCATGTGGACGCGTACATTCTCCTGTCTGCAAGCTATTTGCAACAGTGGGTTTTTCAGCAGGAAGAAGACGAGCAGGCGTTGACGCGGGCGTTGGCGGCGGCCCAACGAGTCCTCGTCCTCAGCACTGCTCATCCGGTAGGTCACAGGCTTGTGGGTTATGTCTACTTATGTCAAAAGCAGCACGAGCAAGCCCTGGCGGAGATGGAGCAAGCCCTGACGCTCGACCCGGAGAATGCGTTGAGCTATGCGTCTCGGGCTGAGGTATTAGGGTCGATGGGCAAAACAGGGGAAGCCTTGCCGACGGTGGAGGAAGCGCTACGCCGCAAACCCTTTGGTGTGGACGATCATTTAATGAGCGTAGGCTCTGTGTACCTCTTAGCTGGAAAACCGACGGAGGCGGTCGCACCGTTGAAACAATTTCTCAGCCGCTATCCGCATATTCCGGGGGCCCGCCTGGCCTTAGCCAGCGCCTACAGTCAGTTAGACCGAATCGCCGAGGCGCGGGCGGAGGTAGCCGAAGTCTTACGGATCAATCCTCAGTTCTCGCTGGAGGTTCACAAGGAACGAGTGCCGATCAAAGATACCGCAATGCTAGAGCGACATATTGCCGCGTTGCGGAAGGCAGGGCTGAAATGAATGAAGAATTAAGAATGAAGAATTACGAATTACGAATGAAGAAAGAAAAAGGCTGAAGGCTATAGGCTGAAGGGGAAGATAAAAAAGGGAAATGGGTAAGGGATAACGGATAAAGGGGAAAACGGTGAAGGAGGCCGTAGGGGAAAAAGGACGAAACGGGGAAATAGGGAAAAGGGGGAATGGGGAAAGGGATAAAGGATAACGGATAAAGGGGAAAGGGCGAAGGCAGGACTAAAGTAAGAAAAATCTAACGATGCAGACATCGTCTATTTATGTTGCACCTGCACGGCCATCGGCATAAAAAGATCGGGCATATGGGAACAAGGACTCCGGTCGACCATGCGCAAATCGCGGCGTTTTGTCAGCGTCATCACATCCGTAAGCTCGCGTTTTTCGGCTCTGTACTCAGGGTCGATTTTCGCCCTGACAGTGATATCGATGTCCTCGTTGAATTCGAGTCGGGACAAAGAGTGGGACTGATTCGTTTCGCAGGTATGGAATTCGAACTCTCCGAGATCCTTGGCCGGAAAGTCGATCTTCGTACCCCTGCCGACCTTAGCCGTTATTTCCGACAGGCGGTCGTGGAGTCGGTGGAAGTCCAGTATGCGCAAGGATACTGATCTTGACCGTAAGCCCTGAAGAGTTTTGCGGAGTTGGGAGAAAGTGAGTGATAGCGGACACGCGGTATTTGGCTCGGTACCAGTGTATTCATCTTCTATATCCGTGAGCTACACAGCACTGCTGGACAAGCCCATTACTGTCTGGAATTTTTCCGGACCACGATCAGGTTCGCTATCACCGCTCTTTAGAGAACAGAGCCACGACCTCCTTTTGCGCGACGATCAATCGTCGCGCTCAGTCTCTCAAGCCTGGTGAACCAGGCTCGCAGGCGGCTTCAGCCGCCTTGCTCTACTCAGCCCGGAGCTTGAGCTCCGGATGCCGAGGTTTGTACAGTAATTTGGCACACTTATTCCGGACACTATTGGAACAAGTCAGCAATGGCACCTGATAACCAAATTGGCAAGTAACATTTGGCCGCGTCCTACACTCGTGGCTTCCGCTTCTCACGGTAGAGTTCCATCGACTCGCTGAACTCACTGCTCTCTAATGACGCTGCGCGCCCTTGATCAATGGCTTCCTCCAACTCCTGTGGATCAAGGGTCCACGATTGCGCCAGTAGATGCTTGACTGCCGCTGCGGCTTTCCAGCCAACCTGTAAGCAGCGTTCGGCAAGCTGTCGGGTTTCGGTTTCAAGATTTTCCGGCGCAACGACTCTGGTGAGTAAGCCCCATTGTTCAGCTTTGGCGGCGTCAAACCGCTCACCTAAAATGACGATCTCTTTGGCTTTGGCCAAACCGATGAGCTGCGGCAAACGATAGGTGGCCGTCGCATCGGCTGGCGAGCCATAGAGCACTTGTGGTGAGGAGAAAAAGGCGTTCCTGGCAGCGATACGGAAATCACAGGTGAGGATCAATTCAAATCCTGCTCCCAAGCACGGACCGTGAATCGAGGCGATGGTGAGCTGGTCTAGATTATCGAGCGCACGTAATGCTCGCTCCCACGGTGCCCAGGCTGCGCGAATCGCTTCTCGCGTGGCCGGTCGATTCGCCGCAGCGCGCAGATCCATACCTGAACAAAACGCGCGTCCTTCACCTTTGATAACGACGACACGAACGTCAATGTCTGACTGGATAGTCTGGCATGCCTCTTCGAGATCAAGGATGAGCTGATCATTGACAGCATTGAGCGAAGCCGGACGGTCGAGAATCAGAAAGCCCACGGTTTCCTCTTTTTCCCATCGAATCGTATCCCATTCCATACGGCCTCCTCATGAGTAGCTTGTGAATACCAATTTTGGGGTTTCGAGTACCAAGTTCCAGGTTTCGGATACCGAAAAATAAAACGTGAAACGTGAAACGTAGTCACCTCCCTTTCCCCTTTACGCTTTACGTATTACGTTTTACTCTCTACGTTCAATCCCCAACCCTTAAGGAGCTAGAATCACCTACATGACAACGACACTCACGCAACTACTCGATCGAATGTTTGCTGGTGACACCGTTGCCTTAGCTCGCCTGATGACACTCGTAGAACGCGAAGGCAAAGAGGTCGGTCCGATTCTGGAGGCGATCTCTCCGCGTTTAGGGCACGCCTTTACCATTGGCATTACTGGTCCGCCGGGTGCGGGAAAATCGAGCCTGGTGGACCGGCTCACCGCGTTGATGCGTAAAGCCGGGAAGACGGTTGGCATTATCGCGGTTGACCCTTCCAGTCCATTTACTGGCGGGGCCCTACTCGGTGATCGTATCCGGATGACGCAGCATTACCTGGACAAAGGCGTGTTCATTCGCAGTATGGCAACTCGTGGGAGTCACGGTGGTTTAGCGCGTGCGACCAAAGATGTGGCGAAGCTGTTGGATGCCTTTTGCTGCGATTATGTCCTGGTCGAAACGGTTGGGGTTGGACAAACCGAACTTGATGTGATGGGAGCAACCGATACTGTCCTGGTCGCGGTGGTTCCTGAAGCTGGTGACGGCGTCCAGGTGATGAAGGCCGGGCTGATGGAAATCGCCGACATCTTTGTGGTCAACAAAGCCGATCGCGATGGCGCACCGCGCATGCAGACTGAGCTGACCTTGATGCTCGATTTGAAATATAGCAACCTTCCACATCCAGAACCTGGTCAACCATTCTGGCGGATTCCGGTGTTACCGACCCAAGCGGTCAATAATCTCGGCATGGATGAACTTTTTGAGGCGATGGAGAGCCATCACAACTTTCTACTTGAGAGCGGCGAACTCCAACGACGCCGTAAAGCCCGTCGCCGTGAGGATTTGCTCTCGCGAGTCGAATATGAAGTGCGTCGCCGACTCACGGTGAAATCGCACTCTGATTTGGAACTGTCGCGGATTATTGATGATGTCAGTGAAGGAAAACTTGATCCCCATGCAGCATCGCTGCAGATCCTCGAAAGCTCGATGTTGCGGAGTGGAACGTAAAACGTAATGCGGAAACGTTATGCGTAATGCGTGTTACGTGAGGCGTGTTGCGTGGAAAATCAGTAGCCAGTAATCAGGAGTCAGTAGCCAGCATGGAAAAAGGAGTCTGTTCTCTACTGACTACCGAATGCTGACTCCTGACTACTTTTTTAAGGAGGATTTATGAAAGCTGCGGTACTCTACGAATTGAAAACGCCCTTGAAAGTCGAAGATGTTGATCTCGATAACCCGAAAGCGGGCGAGGTGCGGGTAAAGATTGCTGCCAATGGCGTATGCCACAGCGATTATTCGGTGATTCACGGAGTGTTACGTTCACCTCTCCCAGTGGTGCCGGGACATGAAGGCGCTGGCGTGGTGGAAGAAGTAGGCCCAGGGGTGAGTCTGGTGAAACCTGGGGATCATGTCGTGCTCTCCTTCGCCCCGTATTGTGGGCATTGCTACTATTGTTCGATTGGCCGACCGGTCTTATGCGACAATATGCGCTTGACGATGGGAAAAGGGGCTTTACTGGATGGTACGTGCCGCCTCAAGAAAGATGGCAAGCCGATTCACCATATGGCGGGTCTGTCCAGCTTCGCGCAGTATGCGGTTGTTGCTGAAACCTCGTGCATCAAGATTCCTGAGAACGTACCTTTGGAGAAAGCCTGTTTAGTAGGCTGCGGCGTGATGACCGGTGTCGGCGCAGCGATAAACACGGCGAAAGTCGAACCGGGAACAAGTTGCGTGGTCATTGGCTGTGGCGGTGTTGGCCTCAACACCATTCAAGGGTGCGCGATTTCCGGTGCAGCGACGATCATTGCTGTCGATCTGATGGAGAATAAATTGGAATATGCCACACAATTTGGCGCAACGCACACAATCAATCCCAGCAAGCAAGACCTCGTTAAAACCGTGCGGAGCCTGACAGAAGGGCGTGGGGCTGACTACAGTTTTGAAGTCATCGGGTTGGGGAAAACAATCGAACAAGCATACGCCTGCGCACGACAGGGTGGGACGACGATTGTTGTCGGTGCTCCTTCGCGCGAGGATACCGTGACTATCCCAGCGTCGAGTTTGCTGACTGAGAAAGTCATTCGTGGCTCGCTGTATGGTTCGGCGCGTCCTCGTGTCGATATGCCCCAGCTCATTGATCTGTATATGAAGAAGAAGCTCAAACTCGATGAGCTGGTCTCACGAACCTACTCGCTCGATGAAGTGAACGTGGCTATGAGTGCGCTGGAAAAAGGTGAGGTCGCACGTAGTGTGGTGGTGATGTAGCCTCAGTGCAAAGTCGAAAGAAGGAATAGGAGAAAAAGATAAAAGGGGAACAAGTCGTTCTGAAGGAAAGAGCCGTCTTCTTTGTTGTTTTCTTGTTCCCCGCTTTAACTTGAGTGCTTTAGAAATAGAAAAGGGAGTCAGGCGACCTTATCTGTGACTGTTGGCAGCTCTTTCTCTTGCTGTAAGTCTGCTGGCTCCTGTTGATCTTCATACCGGGTGAACAGTTCTTCAAGGCTTGACGCGTTATGAATTTCGCCCGTGCTAATAAACTTTTCGATCTCGATTGACCCATCAGACAGAAATTCGATTTCCCACCGTTCGCCAGGGAGGGCTACGAATACGGTCAGTGTATCCTCTCGATTATGCGCTAGGGTGTAGCTGATATGCTCGTGTTCTAACTTCTCTAGAAACGCGACGAGATTGGTAAAGGCTGCAGTGCTCATCGATCAAACCTCATTATCGGTAAGTAACTTACGCACGACTTTGAAGCCGGGCTTTCCAGCAATAGCTCCTTCTTCAATTTGCTCCCATGTCATCTCTTCAAACTCACTCCAGCTCGGCGAAGCGCTGGGGAGGGGAGCCTGTTTCACTCTCCCACGTTTTAGCTTGAGAATCTCGGACACTTTTTGTTGAGCAAATTTGTGTGCGACCGCTCTTCCCCTTTATCCTTTGCGCAGCCTATCTTATTTTTTTTATTTTCCCAAGAGTTGCGGCAAGACGGACTTATACGCGGCCGCTCGCGCTGTGGTGTTCTGTCGAGTCCTGAAGTAAGCGTCATCTATATTTTCATTCTGAGAGGTGCTGGTATCATGGGAGAGGCCTGATCTTTCAAAACGAAGAAAAAGGCATATGCAAACTCTCTTCCAGCGTATTTTTTTCTTTCTGCTGCTCGTCACTGGATACCCCATGGCGATTGTCTATGCTGATTCGCCGCTCGTGGCGCTAAGTACGCTCGAACAACAAGTCCACGACCTCGTTAACGAGCATCGCAGCAGGGTTGGGTTGCTGCCGCTCGTCTACGACGAAGCAATTGCTGAGACCGCGCGTCAGCACAGTCGCGACATGGCGAATGGTTATGTCGGTATGTCGCACGAAGGAGCGGATTTGCGGAGTGAATCTTTGGCTCGAGTGATTCCGTTCCGTGAATTTGCAGAAAATGTCTCTACGAATAGTGATGATCCGGCGACGACGGCTCGCTCGGCTGTTGAGGGGTGGCTCCAGAGTAGCGGCCACCGAACGAACATTGAGGGATCGTTTGACTTAACCGGCGTGGGAATTGCCCGTTCAGGAAATACCTTCTTTTTTACGCAGATTTTTCTGGCGACTGGTCGTCGTTCTTCTCGTTCGACACCGGCAGTGGAACCGCAGCGTCCGCGACGTCATACACAGGTCAAGGAGTCTGACGAGCGTGATCCACGGAAACGAGCTGGACGAAAGCGAGTGCCTGGTGGCTGGGTACAGAAACTTGAGCCCGAACGTTAACGTGCACAGTTGTAAGGAAGTCGAAGCGTTGCGAATTTCTTTGAGTCTTTCCATCCCCGTTTTTTCAGTTCATTGTTTCTATCCCCGCGGATGAAACTTCTTATGCACCTCGCGTAAGCGCTCGCTTGTGAGATGGGTGTACACTTGGGTTGTCGCGATATCGACATGGCCAAGCATCGCTTGCACGGCACGTAGATCTGCGCCGCCTTCGAGGAGATGTGTCGCGAAAGCGTGACGCATAGCATGTGGGTAGAACTTACCACCCTCGGTACTCTGGCGCGCATAGTTTTGCAGAAGATGCCAGAATGCTTGTCGCGTCATGGGTTTTGCTGATCGAGTCACGAAAAGATAAGGGCTCGTCCGCTCTTTCAACAACCCAGGGCGAACACTGTTGAGGTAGTGCAAGATCTGGTCTTTTGCACTTGAACCGATCGGGACAATCCGTTCACGACCGCCTTTGCCGCGAACTCGCAGAAATCCTGCCTCAAGGTTCACTTGCTTAACTTCAAGGCGGATGAGTTCTGTGACGCGTAAGCCGGTGGCGTACAAAAGCTCTAACATTGCGTGATTCCGTGCACCCAAGAGGGTTGAGTCATCAGGGAGGTCAAGGACTGCCTCAACTTGTTGACGGGAAGGCACTTGCGGGAGTCGTCGTCCCATTTTCGGCAGGAGGAGATTCGCCGTCGGGTTACCATTTGGAAGAGCGTCCTCTCGTTCAAGAAAGCGATAGAAACGCCGCAGTGTAGTGAGGATCCGGGCTTGGCTCCGCGTCGAGAGGCCCCGATCCCGCAGTACGGTAAGGAAGCCGATAAGATGGCGTGAACCGATCGCACTGAGATCGTCTAGATCTTGAGTTGCCAAATACCGACGCAACTCTCCGAGGTCGCGGCTATAGGCTTCGACTGTGTTGCGAGCGAGTCCCCCCTCAACCGTGATGTAAGCCAGAAACGCGTCAATCTGTGTATCTGGGAGAGACAAGGGATCCGATGGGGGAGGAGCCTTTGTCATAATGCTCCTCCATTCGCATCCAAGAGTTGCTGACGAATGCATTGTGCGACGTGCTCAGGGTTGGTCACTTTTGTCCCATTTCTGTCAGTGACATAAAACACATCCAAGACATGGTCGACGTTAGTGGTGATCTTTGCGAGGTGAATCGTGAGGTCGAGGGTAAAGAGCGTGTAAGTAACAGTAAAGAGAAAGCCCATGCGGTCCGGGGCAGTGATATCGACAACGGTGTAATGGGGCGAGCTATTGTTATCGACAGTGATATCAGTGGCGTAACGTGAATGTCGCTTATTGAGCAGTGACGGTGCCCTCGTCGTCCGTAACAGATCCTCAAGTGTACGTTTCCCGAGTAAGATGTCGCGCAGTCGGTCATAAAGGTGAGACCAGGTATCAGCATCCATGATCACTTCTTTTCGATCAACGTGAGACAACTGAAAGACATCAAGCGCTAAGCCATCCTGGCTGGTGGCGATGCGCGCACGGACGACATTAAGACCTGCGGTGGCTAAAATCCCAGTGAGCATCGCAAACAGCCCCGGACGATCATCAGTGACGATGGTGAATTCGCTAAACTCCCGTTCCGGGAAGTGGGTGATGTCAGCGCGATACGGATCCCGCTCTGTTGCCCCGTTCTGCTGCCGGAAACGTGTGACTAATCGAAAGTGTCGGGGAATAGATTCTTCTGGGGTTGATAAGAGATAATTGTCCGGCATTGAGGTTAAAAATAGTGCGACTGCTTCAGGGGGATCTGTTCGGCGTAATGTTTGCGCAAGTCGTTCCTTGCGTCGCTGGACCCGAGCGTCATGGTTTGCTGCGAGTGGCTCACCGGTTTCAAGCTGCTCCAGGGTTCGCAGATACAGTTCGTCCAGTAATTCCCCTTTCCATTGGTTCCATACTTTCGGTCCGACCGCTTTCATGTCGGCAAAGGTGAGCAAGTAGAGTTTTTTGAGAAGGGCTGGAGTTTCGACAAGGTGAGCAAATTCGTCGATGACGGTTTCATCGGCGAGATCACGCCGTTGCGCAATATACGACATCCGCAAATGGTGTTGTACTAAGAAATGCCATTCGTGGGCATCATCGGGAGGCATCTGCCAGCGTGATGCCGCTTCTTGTACCATCGCGGCGCCACGTTCGTCATGGTCGTGCCCATATCCTTTCCCAACGTCATGATACAGAATAGACAAAAATAGCAGCTCGATTTTATCGATTTCGTGGATCACTTGAGTGAGCAGAGGGTGGGCAGTTTTGTATTCTCCCTCGCGGAGTCGATCAAGTTCAGCAACGCCACGGAGTGAATGCTCGTCTACGGTGTACACATGGTAGAGTTCTCGTTGTGTACGCCAACGGAGACGACCAAACTCTGGCAAGAGCCAACCAAGAACGCCGAGTTTATGCATTTCGTTGAGCGTGGAGAAGACGCGATTCTTCCAGCCAAGAATGGTAAACAAGCCTTTCCGCAATGCGGGTAGCTCTTCTTGGTCTGCAGACAACCGCGCGCAGGTATCGCGCAGGAGTTGGCACGTCTCAGTGGTGAGATCAACGCCATGCCGTTGTGCATCATGAAAAATAGTAACCAGGTTAAGGGGATCGCGCGTCAAGATCTCTGATTTGGTGATTGCGAGGGTTTTGTTGAAAATACGAACTCCCTCACGAATTTCTCGCCCTCGGAATCGTCCGAGGAGGGAAGGAAACCGCGAGGTTGGAATACAGCGTTCTTGCAGGGAGTGGGAAAAGGTATAGATCGTTGTGGCGTGACGATAATACTCATGCATAAACGTGGCCACATCGGGAAAACCGAGGGCTGGAGCAAGCCATTCTTGTCGTTCAAATGTCAATAGATCTTGCTCGGCATGTTCAGAGAGATGCAAGGCATTCCGTACGCGCCAAAAGAAATCCTGGGCGTTCGACACTTCGTCTAGTGCTGTAGCGGACACGACGCCTTTCGGAATCAGCTCGCGCAGGTTTCGTACTTTGAATTTGACTTTGGCTAACCAGCCAGCCGTGTGAAGGTCGCGTAAGCCACCTTTACCATTTTTCAGGTGGGGCTCAAGCAGGTAGATCGAATCGCCATTTCGTTCGTGACGCTCCTGGCTTTCTCGTGCCTTGTCTTGAAAAAAGCGCTCCGAATTTTTCGCGACAATCTCGTTATCAACCGCTGTGGTAAACTCTTGTGCCAATTGTTCGTCACCACAGAGAAAGCGATGGTCGAGCAGAGAAGTTTTGACCTGCAGGTCCTGATTCGCGAGGCGGACACATTCTCGGATATTGCGTACTGCGTGTCCGACCACAAAGCCGGCATCGAGCAAGCTGTAGTAGAGTGTATCACATATAGTTTCAACATAGGGAGTGATCTTCCAGTGGTAGAGAAAAAGGAGATCGATATCTGAGTACGGATTCAGTTCTCCACGTCCGTACCCTCCTTGCGCAAAGACAGAGCAGCGCTGGCGGAGACGGGGGTTCCTCCGCGCGTATAGCTGGCTTGCGGCCGCGAAGAGGTAGCGAATCAAGCAATCCATGTATTGTGTGTGCAGCGCCACGACAGTCGAGCCGCTCATGCCTGCTGCGTGGCAGCTCTCCAATTCGCGCAGGACATTGTTGCGGTACTCTTTACTGATTGATCGCAGATTGAATTCCGGGTCGGCCTCGATATCGAGGTCTGCCGGCGGGAGTGGTGGCAGAGGAATTTCTCGTACTGTTGCCGCTGCATTCGGATCGGTCATATGCTATCTCATCTTACCTCAAGAGCTTCAGCTCCTGTAGAGCAGTACGGTCAACGTCCTTTTATATCGGACATCCGATGTGAGGTCAGTCCCTCCAACGGATTCTGAGAAAAGATCGCCATTTTAGAGGTTCTTTTCCGCTAGCCCACTCCGGAAAAACTGGGAGATTCCGGCGAACAATCCTTCGGCAAGGACTTCCTGATAGGCGCGAGACCCGAGGTTCTTGCCTTCGACTGGATGGGTCAGAAAAGACAGCTCCACGAGCACGCACGGCATATGAGCCCCGACAAGCACGTAAAATGGTCCCTTCTTGACGCCTAAGTCTCTCACGTCTGGATACTTACGGCTGACATGGTGAATGAGCGATGTCTGTAACGCCTCGGCGAGAGCGATGGATTCCTCTTCTTTGCCGGTCTGGATCAGATCGCTCAAAATATAGGAGAGTTCGGCTTCTCGCTGTGGAAGTTGTTGTCTTTCACGGATACCGTTTTCCAGCTTGGCGAGCCGGATAGTAGCGCGGTCGTTGGTATTATTGAGGTAGTAGGTCTCAATGCCACGGGACTCGGGGTTAGGGCTGGCGTTTGCATGAATCGAGACGAACAGATCAGCATCGGCTTTGTTAGCACGTGCTGTTCGCCCTGGTAATGGAATAAAGATGTCACGGTTGCGGGTCAGAATCACCTCAACGCCAAGGCGAGATCTGAGTTTCTGGGCGAGTTTTTTTGTCACTGCTAAGACAACGGCTTTTTCTTCAAGACCGCCGACTCCACGGGCCCCAGGATCGGTTCCGCCATGCCCCGGATCGAGGACAATACGGTACCGTTGCGGATCAGTGGAGCGGATCTCTGGCTCCCCTGGGAGTGGAGCGGGCAGGGGGGGCGGTACGGTAAGGGCTGCGTGCTGTTCCGCAGTTGCTGATGGAGATGTAAGAGGGGAAGGGGGTGGAACTGGTGCCTGTTGCTCCTCTTCGTTACCGGAGAGATCCACGGGGAAGGGAGATGGTTCTGTTTTTTTCACTATTGGTGATGTCTGTGGTACAGGGGCTGGTAATGGCGCCGGTGGTCGAGACGCTGTGGGTTGTTTTCTTGGCTCCGGTAATGGTAATGACGGAGGGGGAGAGTCCTTCCCCTCTTTTGGTGGTGGTGGCAATGGAGGAGATGGGGGAGAACTCTTTTGTACGTTCTCCTGGTGTCGTTGCAGAACAGAAGGAGAAGGAGGTATTCGTTGTTGGATTTCTTTCCGGGTTTGCACCTGAGAGCGAGATAGGTACTGCGGTCGTCGAGCAGACTGCCGCAAAGGCGGAGGTTGGGACGTATTTTTCTTCAGGAGAACCACAACTTGGTGAGGATAGCGAAGCGTGGTTGTTTGGTATCTATCCACGCCTTTGACATCAAGAGTGACACGAATCGTTGATGGAGAGAGTTGACCAACACGAACTGCTTTGAGCCGTGGATCATCGACTGTAAAAGAAGAGCGGAGGCCCGGTGCCAGACGAACGGGTGAAAAACGAAGATGAAGCCGTGAAGGCGAGCCATTCGGCGGATCAGCAGCAATCCGATAGGGAACAGGAGCTGAGAACGTTAGCACAACGCGGGTCACGTCGCGCGAGGAAATAGCCTTGATGCTTTCAATAACTGGGAACGGCGGAGCGGCAGAAACCCATGTGGCCGAAGAAATAGCCGTAATGATACTGAGGAGCAGACTAACCGCAACAATACCAGGACCATGACAAACAATGGTCGCAGGAGAAGAGGGAAGAATTGAGCAGCGCACGGTTCCAACTTCAGCCATGCCGTTTCGTGTTCCTCCTCCCCGCTTTCTTCCTCCTCACAGAAAATTCTGTGTGCAATAAACGCTTATGTCCCGTGCTCCCACGACGATAGGTATTTCTGTTGCTCAGCGGTCAAGCGATCAAACTTAATCCCCATGCTTGCCAATTTGAGTGTCGCAATTTGGTCTTCGACAGCTTTAGGCACCTCATGAACACTTGCGGTCAGCGGTTGCTTGTTCTTAACCACCCAATGCACCGCGAGGGCTTGCGTGGCAAAGCTCATATCCATTACGGCAGCCGGATGTCCTTCAGCCGCCGCAAGGTTGACGAGCCGACCTTCTCCAAGCACGTACAGCGAACGACCATTAGCGAGTCGATAGGCATCGACGTTAGGACGGACTTCCTTCTCAACGGTCTTTGCCAGAGTCTTCAGTGCCTTGAGATCGATTTCCACATCAAAGTGCCCAGAGTTACAGAGGATCGCGCCATCTTTCATCTTGATGAAATGTTCTTTCCGCAAGACTGAGGTATCTCCAGTTAGGGTGATAAAGATTTCACCCAAGCGTACCGCCTCACTCATTGGCATTACCCGAAAGCCATCCATTGCTGCCTCTAAGGCACGGATAGGATTGACCTCAGTAACGATGACTTGTGCTCCCATTCCATGTGCGCGCATCGCGACGCCTTTGCCACACCACCCATACCCAGCAACGACAATATTTTTTCCGGCAAGCAAGACATTGGTGGCACGTAAAATCCCGTCCAGAGTCGATTGACCGGTTCCGTAGCGATTATCGAATAAATGTTTCGTGTCAGCATCATTGACTGCAACGACCGGGATGTTGAGTTTTCCATCTTGGGCCATGGCTCGTAGCCGAATGACCCCGGTGGTGGTTTCCTCAAGACTCGCACGCATCTGTGATACCTGTGCTGCATACTTTTTATCTGAATGTAACAAAGATACCAAGTCGGCGCCGTCATCGAGCGTCACCATAGGCTTGGGGGCCAAGACTTGGTGTAAATGGCGATAGTACGTGTCGCGGTCTTCCCCACGGATAGCGAAGGTAGGAATGCCATCGTGTTTGACGAGCGAGGCGGCAGTATCGTCTTGCGTAGATAAGGGGTTTGAGGCACATAGCATAACCTCTGCCCCGCCAGCTTTCAGGGTCCGCATGAGAGCTGCGGTCTCTGTTGTCACATGGAGACAGGCAGAGAGGCGTAGTCCAGCGAATGGTTTGGTGCGCGCAAACTGTTCGCGGATCCGGTACAAGACCGGCATGTTCTGATCTGCCCAATCGATGCGTTTTTTTCCTACTGTTGCCAAACCAAGATCTTTCACGTCTCCTTTAGCAGATGCCATAGCAATGCGTTCCTTTTGTCCTTTCTACAACTTTTAAGCGGCAAGATTGGCCGCACGTTTAAGGGTGTCAATCCGATCTATCCGCTCCCAGGTAAACAGGTCTCCTTGCGGTACGCGACCGAAGTGCCCATAGGCGGCGGTTGGGCGATAGATTGGGCGTTTGAGACCCAGGGTTTTAATAATCTCGGCAGGCCGCAGATCGAAATGGTCCCGCACGACTTGCGAAATGCGTTCGTCGGGAATGACTCCAGTGCCAAACGTATCGATTAATACCGAAACTGGCTGCGCCATACCAATAGCGTAGGCGATCTGCACTTCACAGCGAGTAGCGAGGCCAGCCGCAACAACGTTCTTGGCAATGTAGCGCGCCATGTATGCAGCCGAGCGATCAACTTTGGAAGGGTCTTTTCCTGAAAATGCCCCTCCACCATGCCGTCCGTAGCCGCCGTACGTATCGACAATAATTTTACGACCTGTGAGTCCACAGTCAGCATACGGACCTCCGTGCACAAAGCGTCCGGTGGGGTTCACCAGGAAAACGGTTTTGTTATCGATGAATTCCTTCGGGACGACTTTCTTAATGATATCTTCAATGACGGCTTCTTTGATGATGTTATGAGAAACCTCGGGGTGATGTTGGGCGGAAATGAGCACGGTGTCTGCACGAGCCGGTCTTCCGTCTTGATAGTGGACAGTCACTTGTGATTTCGCATCAGGCCGCAGAAACGGCAATTGCCCACTCTTGCGCGCTTGTGTCAGGGCTTCGACCAGGCGATGCGCGGTGTAAATGGGAAATGGCATGAACTCTTTGGTCTCGTCACAGGCGAACCCAAACATCATGCCTTGATCACCGGCGCCTTGTTCCTGGTGTAGCCCTTGGCCTTCTGTCACTCCTTGAGCGATATCGGGTGATTGCTCACCAAGTGCGGTCAGGACCGCACAAGTTGTGGCATCAAAACCGAGTTCAGAGCTCGTAAACCCGATGTCTTGGACAACTTTCCGGGTGATATCAACATAATTCACTTGAGCCCGCGTCGTAATTTCGCCAGCAACGACAACCATTCCTGTTTTGATGAGAGTTTCGCATGCAACCCGGCTCTCTGGATCTTGGGCGATGAGCGCATCTAATACAGCGTCAGAAATCTGGTCACACATTTTATCTGGATGACCTTCAGACACCGACTCTGAGGTAAAGAGGAAATCTTTTGCTGGCATAATTTGAAATCTCCTTCGTTTGGTTCTGCTCCCACGGAGAAAGCAGGCGCATGTAATAGGATAGCCGTACTAGCGTCAAGGGGTAAATGCTCGGGACTTCTACGAGCACGGCTTGGCTTGCCTCGTGCGGGGTCGGACACCGACGGCACGGAGAAGAGCCCCAAGGGTGCGGGGGCCGAGTTTTCCGGATTTACTCTTCATAAAAGCGATGCTCAAACACCTGAGTCAAAGCGGCTAGCGCGGCTTCGGCATCGGTGCCACGGGCGGAGATTTCGAGCGTGCTTCCCTGTGGTGCCCCGAGGGTCATGAGTTCGAGCATACTGCGTCCATTGACCGCGTGATCCTGCCAACGCACTGTCACTTCTGCGCGGAAGGGACTAATGGAACGGACAAACGTAGCTGCTGCACGTGCATGCAGGCCCTGAGTGTTGAGCAAGGTCAATTGGGCTGTAACACACGGATCCTCTGCCATGTGTGTTCCGTGATTTACCGCTGGAGGTCGCGGTGTCGGAGGTGGATAGTATGTCCCCAAGCAGTCAGTCGTCGTCCCAGCTCTTCGACGATTGCGACGGAGCGATGTCGTCCGCCTGTACAACCTACCGCAATGGTGAGGTAACTTTTTCCTTCACGAATATACAGCGGGAGGGTCGACTCCAGCAGAGCCCCTATTTGAGAGAGAAACAGCTCAGCCTCTGGCCGATACAGTACGTAGGCAGCGACGTCTGCGTCCAAGCCGGTTTTGGGGCGCAGCTCTTCGATGAAAAATGGATTCAAGAGGAAACGCACATCGAACATAATATCAGCATCAACCGGGATGCCATATTTATAACCGAAGGAGGTGAGTGTCACGAGCAACGTTGTGTGCTCTTCTGCGTGCGCCAAGGTCTGCCGGAGTTTCTCGCGAAATTCGTGAACAGTATAGGTTGAGGTATCGAGAATTTGTGTCGCTAATTCGCGTAGACCCGCTAATAATTCACGTTCACTACGAATACCTTCGGTAACGCCCCTTTTCCCTGCGGCTGGATGGGGGCGGCGTGTTTCACTAAAACGGCGGAGCAGGACATCATCCGCTGCTTCTAAATAGAGAATCTGTACGTGCTGCCCTCGTCTACGTAGTTCGGCGAGAACGTCCGGATAGCTGCGGAGAAAAATGCCTTCGCGCTGATCGATTCCAAGGGCAACTCGTGTGATGGGCTCGTCACTATTGGCACAGAGTTCGAGAAACCGTGGGATGAGAGTAACTGGTAAATTATCAATGCAATAAAAGCCGAGATCTTCAAGCACGTGGATGGCCGTACTCTTGCCCGACCCTGAGAGGCCAGTGATAATCACGACCTGCATAGTATGCGGTGAAACTGAGCCAGGGGGTGAATTAGAGTTTAGCATCTTCTTCACAAATCACTTGATAGAGGGCTTTTTGGCTATCATTCTGCAGCAAACGTTCGCGGAAAGCCTTGTCTTTAAGCAGGCGAGAAATCCGTGCGAGGGCTTTCAGATGAATGCCCGCCGATTCCTCGGGAGCGACCAAGAGGAAAAAAAGTTTCGTCGGGAGACCGTCTAACGAATGGCAGTCGACTCCTTGGACACTACGACCAAATACGGCAACGACTCCAGGCAAGCCTGGGAGTTTCCCATGCGGGATGGCGATGCCTTCGCCAATGGCTGTGGTTCCTAACCGCTCACGATCAAGCAGAACTGTCACTAGCTGTTCTATTTGAATGTCTGACCGTTGCGTCGCAAGATGTTGTGCCAGTTCACGCAAGACGTCAGACTTCGTCGTGCTGTGCAGGTGAGGAATAACTAAATCTTCTGCTAAAATATCGACCACTCGCATCGGGGTACCCTTTCCCCTGAATCAGAGACTCCTGCGATCTTTGTCGTTTTTTGTTAATTTGTCTGTTTCCGTTTTGCTGACGGAGGAATATTGAGACTTTCTCGGTATTTCGCCACGGTGCGTCGCGCGATGGTCACGTTCCCCTTCGAGAGCTGTTTGGCAATGTCTTCGTCACTCAATGGACGGAGGGGATTCTCTTTCGTAATTAGCTCACGAATCTGTTCTTTGACACTCTCTGCGGCGACATCCTGGCCGTATTGTCCCTTGAGAGCCGTAGTAAAAAATCTTTTCATCGAAAAGATGCCGCGCGGGGTAGCCATGTATTTGTTGGCAATTGCCCGGCTGACGGTTGACTCATGAATCTTGACGTCTTCTGCCACGTCACGCAACACTAACGGACGCATTTGTGTTACGCCGTACGTCAGAAAATCGGTCTGAAACCTGACGATACTTTCTGCAACTTGGAGCAAGGTATGTTGTCGTTGGTGAATGCTCTTGATGAGCCACGCTGCTGAGCGCAGTTTATCCTGTACATAGTCTTTGGCATCTCCGCCTTCAGAAAGGAGGCGTCGATACGCAGGACTGACGCGTAATCGCGGTAAGCCTTCTTCATTCAATGTGACAACATATTCGTCCCCCATTTTATGGACGTACACATCTGGGGTGACATAGCGGATTTCTCCGTCACCAAAATTTCGAGCTGGTTTCGGTTCCAGCGCTGTGATCAATTTTACTGCCTGGGTAACTTCCTCAACTGTCACTCTGAGATCTTTGGCGAGCCGGTCGAATCTTCGTCCTTCGAGGGCGGGCAGATGATCTTGGACAATACGTATTGCAAGCGCTAAGAGTGAATCCTCGACTGCCCCTTCCTCTTCTGCTTGTGCCCGTAACTGGAGTAGGAGACACTCGCGTAAGTCACGAGCGCCAATCCCTGGCGGGTCGCACAGCTGAATGATGTGCAGAACATAAGCGACGAGTTCAACCGAGACGCCAGCGCTTGACGCTAACTCTTCGAGTGGCGCTTTGAGGTACCCATCGACATCGAGATTACCGATAATAACCGAGGCGACATGCTTTTCTTCAGCACTCAGATCGTGGAAACGTAACTGTTCGGACAAATGATCAGTGAGAGATTCTGCCCGGGTTAGCACATTTTCCAAAACATTGGGGCGTTCATCATCGTCATCATCGCTTCCAACAGCGGGCAGTGATGGCATGTCTTCATTATAATTTTCTAGATAATTGCGCCAATCAATTTCTTCCTGTGTAGGTGAAGGAGGTTCTTGCTCAGGTTGGTCGTTGGTTGCTTGAGGTTGCTCCGACGTTGACTCCTCCTCCTCTGCACGTTCTAGCATCGGATTATCGGCCAATTCTTCATCGATGAGTGTATCCAACTCTTCTCGTTGGAGTTGGAGAATCTTGATTGCTTGACGCAACTGGGGCGTCATGACGAGTCTTTGCGACAGTTTCTGCTGAATTCGTATATCTAACGCCATGTTCGAGTGACTCTCAACTCTGCAGACTAAATCGTTTCCCCAGATACATTTGTCGAGCACGATCGCTTGCTGCGAGGACTTCTGGAGTGCCTTCTTGCATAACCATGCCGTCTGCAAGCAAATACGCACGATCGCATATCCGTAATGTCTCTTGTGCGTTGTGGTCGGTAATCAAAACGCCGATTCCTCGGTCGCGCAATTGGGCGATAATTTCCTGAATATCGTTGACTGACAATGGGTCAATTCCTGCAAACGGCTCGTCCAGCAGCATGAAAGACGGAGACAAGACGAGTGCACGGGTAATTTCAACGCGGCGACGTTCACCTCCAGAAAGAGAATCAGCACGTTGGTGAGCAAGATGCGCGATGTGCAACTCTCCCAAGAGCTGAGTAAGTCTCGCGCGGCGTTCAGCCGCCGTGAGCGGTAGTGTTTCGAGGATTGCCATAACATTTTCTTCGACAGTCAGTTTACGAAAGACCGACGACTCCTGTGGTAGGTAGGTAATCCCTCGGCGTGCCCGTAGGTGCATTGGTAGATTTGTAATATTTTTGCCATTATACCAAACAGTTCCTTGATCAGGGCGTAAAATGCCGACAACGATAGAAAAAGTTGTCGTTTTACCTGCACCATTCGGGCCCAGTAGTCCTACAACTTCACCTCCTCTCACCTCAATCGTGACATCACGCAGTACCGGTCGTTTCCCGTACCGTTTATACAATTTTTCTCCGTGCAAAATTGGGACTGTACTCACTGCGATGGCCCTTCTTGGTTCTGCTTGGCCTCTTGCTTCGGAGTAAACCGTACTTCAGGATTTCCCTCGACCGTGGTTTTTCCTTCGTCAAGATCGACGGTCACCGTTTGTCCCTTCACTTCATTCTCTCCATCACGTAAGACCGCATCACCACTCAAGATCACGGTGCGCTTGATTTCGTCGAAAACCGCTTTCTTACAGGTGGCACGCCGGTTCTCTGAGGTGATCTCAACATTTCCTTCTGCAATCGCTTCTTTGATGCGCTGTCGCCGAGCTGTTGAGGTCCCATTAGCGCCTGATGCGGCGCTATTATCGGCTCCCAGTTCTTCATAGGTAACCGTGAGAAGATCACTTGTAATCGTTCCATTCTCTCGTTTTGCCACAACATTGCTGCGAAACACGATCCGTTTTTCGTTATAAAAGAATTCGAGCTTCCCTGAACGGATATGAACTGGGCCGTTCCCCGAGGTCAGTGAGATGTCGAAGGGATTTTGTGTCCCGGTATTTTGTGCTTTAGCCGGACGTTTCTCTCCGGCGGCAAGAGAGAACATCGGGACACAACAAAGTATCACCGAGAGTATGGTGGCCGCCCGCACGCTTTCCCGTTTCTTCATTACCCCTCTCGTTTGCTTATCGTCGTTTGTACATCTGCATTTAGAGTGAAGAGTTTGTTAGTGACATCAACTGTGTAGCCCTGGCCAACAACGGTTAATCCCGGTCCGTCGATTTGTACAGGGCTCGTTGAGGTAATAGTATTCTGCTCATCTTCAAAGAGGGCTTCTTGAGTTGACAGAGAGAAATCACCAAGCTGAATCTTGAGATCGCCTTTTAGCTTGACCTGTACGACATGACGTTTGTCGTCAAGCTGAACGCGTGCCTCACGACTGCGTAGGGAAATGATGTCGCCATTCTCCAGGTACACCGAGAATTCTGGACCATCGACAATAACAGTTTGGGTTTCCTCAAGATACCGCGCCTGGTGGGCAACAATTTCCCAGGCTTTCTTCCCATCTGCACGAGTTTTGGAGCGGCGAAAATCTTGCATCCGTTGCTGTGCTGTAGTTGGGAGGTCTTCTCCAAGACTCAACTCTTCACCAACTGGACGCGCGATCGTCAAGTGATAACCAACAAAGGTCAATAAAGACAGGACAATGATCGCGATTATAAAACGAATCTGCTGTCTACTCATGGATTTGCCCCACACCTGTAACAATACCACCACCACTGGCATGCGCAATGCAGTGAGCGCTCTGCAAAAGAGTAGCTGTTACGTAAGCAAATAGGAAGGGAATCAGGGATTTCCTGATCGGTTGTTTCTATGCGGAATCTTCTCTCTCGCTTATGTACTCCTTTATTTGGGCATCAAGATCTCGCAAGACACTCAAGAGGGATTGGAGTTGGTCAAAAGGGAAGGCGGTTGCGCTATCGCTCAAGGCTTGCTCAGGAGTATGGTGAACCTCCATAAAGAGGCCATCAACACCAACAGCAACAGCAGCGCGAGCAAGAGGGGCAATAAACTCCCGTTGCCCTCCAGAAAGTGTTCCCTGCCCTCCTGGGAGTTGAACGCTATGGGTGGCGTCGAATACAACAGGGTACCCTGTCTGAGCCATGATTGGGAGAGCGCGAAAGTCTGAAACGAGATTGTTATAGCCGAACGAGGTTCCCCGATCAGTGAGCATGATGCGCTGATTGCCCGTAGCTGCGACTTTTGCGGCAGCATTGCCGATATCCCAGGGCGCCAGAAATTGGCCTTTCTTGATATTGACAACTTTCCCGCTTTTCCCGGCTGCAACCAAGAGATCGGTTTGGCGGCAAAGGAACGCCGGGATTTGTAGAACGTCAACGACTTCCGCCGCAGCGCTCGCTTCTTCAGGAGAGTGTACGTCCGTTAGTGCTAATACTCCACATTGGCGTTTCACTTCAGCGAGAATAGTCAACCCTTCATCCATGCCGAGGCCGCGGAAAGAATTAATTGAGGTCCGATTGGCCTTGTCATACGAGGATTTATAAATAAACGGGATCTGCAGTTTATCGGTGACTTCTTGCAGTGTTGCTGCATGGCGCAAGGCTGATTCGCGGCTTTCAATGACGCATGGACCAGCAATCAAGACAAACGGGTGGCCTCCGCCGCAAACCAGAGGCCCAATACGAATCGTACTAGGTGTGACCTCACGTATCATACTCAAATAGCCTGGTCGGTGCCGGTTGCCTGCAGCAGGGGAGCGTTGTACTCTCCCATGCGCCGTTGCAAGGCCGCGCGCATGAAGCCTTTAAAGAGCGGATGACAATCAAACGGGCGTGATTTAAGTTCGGGGTGAAATTGAACACCGACGAACCAGGGGTGATTGCGGATCTCGACAATTTCCACGAGTCCGCCATCGGGCGACTGTCCGCTGAAAATCATCCCTTTCGCAGTATATAACTCACGATATTCATTATTGAACTCATAACGATGACGGTGACGTTCTGAGATCTTCTTTTTACCGTACATTTTTGCGGCAAGACTCCCGTCGAGCAACGTACAAGGATAGGAGCCGAGGCGCATTGTGCCACCTTTTTGGACGATAGTTCGTTGCTGATCCATCATGGCGATCACCGGATGAGGAGTATGCTCGTCAACCTCAGTCGAATTGGCACCTTTGAGGCCACACACATTGCGACCAAATTCAATGGCGGCCATTTGCATGCCGAAACAAATGCCGAAGAATGGAACTCCTTCTTCCCGCGCATAGCGGACAGCAGCGATTTTTCCTTCGGTGCCTCGCGGGCCAAAGCCCATTGGGACTAATAAGGCATCAGCCCGAAGGACAGCCTCGGGGAGCGCACCACCTTCGAGTTGTTCAGAATCGATATGCTCGATTTCCACACGACATTCGTTGGCAAAACCGGCATGGATGAGCGCTTCATTCAAGCTTTTGTATGAATCAATCAGATTGACATACTTCCCGACCATTGCGATGCGCACCCGGTCGCGGGGATTTTTGAAAATGTGGACGATACGTTCCCATTTACTGAGATTGGGGCCTCCGGTCCACATATTAAGCTTCTCGACAATGCGCTCGTCCAGCCCTTCTTGATGAAAAACCAATGGGACTTCATAGATACAGTCCACATCTTTGGCGGTGATCACCGCATTGTCATTAACGTTACAGAAGAGCGCGATTTTTTCCTTGACCTTACTATCGAGGTAGCGATCCGTCCGGCAAAGCAGGATGTCAGGCTGAATTCCAAGACTGGTAAGCTCTTTGACGCTGTGTTGGGTTGGTTTAGTTTTGAGTTCACCTGCGGCAGAGATAAACGGGACCAAGGTGAGGTGAATATATAAAACGTGCTCACGCCCCCAATCCCAACGAAACTGGCGAATGGCTTCGAGAAACGGCAAACTTTCGATGTCGCCTACTGTCCCACCGACCTCGCAAATGGCGACGTCGAAACCGGACGCGGCGTTGAGGATGCGTTCCTTGATCTCGTCGGTAATATGCGGAATCACTTGCACTGTCCCACCGAGATAATCGCCACGCCGTTCACGGGAAATAACCGCATCGTAGACCTGTCCAGTGGTGAAACTATTCTTGCGGCCCATTGGGGTGGAGACATAGCGTTCGTAGTGGCCAAGATCGAGATCGGTTTCAGCTCCATCCTCGGTTACGTAGACTTCTCCATGTTGAAACGGGTTCATCGTCCCCGGATCAACATTGATATAGGGATCCATTTTCAGGAGCGTGACTTTTAGACCGCGGCTTTCGAGTAACCCGCCAATAGAGGCCGCAGCAATACCCTTTCCAAGAGATGAGACTACGCCACCTGTGACAAAAATAAACTTCGTTTTCCGAGTGTCTCGTCCATTCATACTCATGGCATTGCCTCCTCTGCCCGCCGGAGGTCATCCGGCGTGTCGATCTCAATAGCTGGACGTTCGGTTTCGCTGACCGTGATTCGGTAGCCCCATTCTAACGCGCGGAGCTGTTCTAGTTGTTCACATTGTTCCAACGGCGTACGTGGGAGCGTAGTAAACGTAAAGAGAAATTCACGTCGATACACATAGAGACCAATATGGCGGTACCCGAAAACCCTTCCCTGTTCCCGATTTCCTGTGTCCTGTGCCCTGTCATACGGAATCGGACTCCGCGAAAAATACAGCGCGTGTCCGTTGTGATCGGTAACGACCTTAACGACATTGATGTTGTGCCACTCTTCCTTATCATAGATGGGAGTTTTGACTGTTGACATGACCGCAGTGGAGGCAGTTGTCAGAGCGGTCACTGCATCTTCGACCATGGTCGGTGGAAAGAAAGGTAAATCCCCTTGCACATTGACGATGACGTCGGCGGTCAAGCGTTGTGCTACCTCAGCGAGGCGGTCTGTGCCTGTTGGATGATCAGCCCGAGTCATCGCCACTTCTCCACCGATATTCCGAATCACCTGGGCAATACGCTCGTCGTCGGTAGCCACAATAACGCGAGCCAGACCCTGGACTTGCTTCGTCTGCTCATAGACGTGTTGGACCATTGGCTTACCGCGTAAAAGTGCTAAGGGCTTTCCGGGGAAACGAGTTGACCCATAGCGAGCAGGAATAACTGCAACAACTTCGGCTGCCACACTTAGCTCACGCTTACCTGACTGGATTGTTCGACGAGAAAACCGCCCACGGAACTCGACTATACGGAAGAACCCCTACGTCGTCAAATTGGGGGGCCGCTGCCATCTTGGATATGTAGGAGAATGCCTGCTCCCCGCGTTTTGCCGGAATCGCTACGAACCTGCCCCTGCCAGTCGACGAAAAACTCAACAGGTTGAGACTGGGAGCAGATTAACGATCGCTCCCGATCTCGGTTTCTTGTTGTTTCGTTATTCCACTGGATTCAGCAACACATCGGCGACACCGGAGTTGCCCAGAAAAACCGCGGCTTTTCCGCGACTGGTGGCTGGGCATTGGCCACTATAATCAACGATAATGAGTGTTCCGCCGTTGGGCTCGAGGGTAAAACTGCTCCCCCGAGTAATACGAAAATCGTCATTATCCGCTCTGATAAAAACCGACCCCTGCAAAAACAAGGGGCAAATACTCGTCAGCGTGAAGAACTGTGGGCCAAGGTAATTTTCCCCGTTGCAGAATTGAATCCTACTCGGGGAGACAAAAAGGCTACAGTTGGCAGGAGGGCCACTTCCGCCGAAGCGTTCATTGTCAACAAACGTTGGGCGGGGGAGAACCGCAGACTCCCACTGAAAGACGCGTTTGTTGGTGTACACAATATCGAAAGGTGCATTGAAATTGAGAGTAGAGCCGTTTTTGACTCTCACAAACGTATTCAGCACATCGCCTGTTGCGAGGGACTGACAAACGCGCGTGCCGTCGTTGGACAACCATTCAAAGTCACTGGAAGTGAACGTTTTCCCTGCCTGCGTAAAACTCAGATTCGTGTCACAGGCAAAAAACCCAGAGGTGGTTTGGGCGCGAGTATCGCGTTCCTGGCCGGAGAGCAAAGTGTTTCCAATCTGAGGTTGGACTTGGATGACTTGGACTTGTCCGCGGAATTGACACGGATTGGTTGCCGAAAAAGTTGCACTTGTTCCTGTAGTATCTTGCGCCGTTTGTGAGGCGGTTGTACAGGCTGCCGCATCGATTTCTGGCAGCACCGACCCTGTTATGACAAAGTTCTGCAGGCTTTCTTGCCATTGCACTCGCGTGTTTCGATCCGGCTCAGGGAAATTCGAGACGATAAAGCCACCACTTAATCCTTGGGCAAATGAGCCAAGACCTAACGTCGTCACCACGAACGAGGAGCGGGCAAATTCAACACCATCTTTCAAGGCTCGTAGCGTATGGGTTCCATCTGGTAAATCGTTCCAGTTGACCAAGAGGCCAAACCCATTGTTCGTATCGCCACAAGCTGTGGCGGTATCACTCCGTTCGGTGCCGTAAGCAGCTTGCACGGTGACGACGCCATCGACCTCAATGTCGATACGATTGGCCTCACACGCCCAACCAGAGATGACGCCAATGCCACTCTGAAATGAGCTAGAGAGCGGATTCTCTAATTGCGTTCCAGGACTTGAGGTGGTCCCACTGCCGTCAGTCCCTGTACTGCTGGCGATGGAAAAATTTTGCGTCCCCTCTTGCCAGCGAATACGGGTAGTTTTCCCTGCTTCCGGAAAGTTCGGGAGTTCGGACTCGCCGGTAAGACCGACGGGAAACTGGCCGAGCCCGAGCGTGGCAACGATAATCGTAACATTCGCGAATTCGACTCCGTCGCGTAAAACCCGTACGGTGTGCGAACCGTCGCCCAAGAGATTCCAGTTGACCAAGAGACCAAAGCCGTTATTGGTATCCCCACACGCTGCCGCAGTATCTCCACGCGCAGTACCATAGGCGGCTTGCAATGTCGCAGTACCGTCTACTTCTATATCTATCCGGTTTGCCTGGCATGCCCAGCCGGAAATGACACCAACCCCACTCTGAAACGATCCTGGTTGGGGGTTTTCTAAGACTGCCTGTGCAAGCACTGTTCTTGGCGGAGTCAGACCGATGCTCAGGAGGATGAGAAGAAGAAAGAAAAAGCGGAAGTGTGTGCTGGACATAGTTGCCTTGGGTGTTTGAGTGGTTGTTGGTGATTGTCGGACTTTCATAAGGGCACGCATAACCCTTGCAGATCTAGCGTAACACAGAAGAAGCAAAGTCTTCCAACGCGGCGGGTTTTTTTTGCGAGAATAGAATGGGGTCGCTCGTAACAGGAGAAAACATGGGAATATCGATTCGATCACTTGGGGTGCACTTTTGACTTTTTCCGTAGCGCCCTCTACGTTAATAGTACCTTTTTTATCTGCTGTTTCTACCGTATTCCTGCGCAATTCGCTCGGGTGGTGGATAGAGGAAGAGAAGGAAATTGCAAAGAAGGGGGTACCCGACGGAATGAGACTAACCATTTCCATTATCAGAAGTACAGTGATGCTGACTGCTATTGCTCTCTTGGCAGGTAGTGCAGAGGCACGTTCCTTGTCGGATCGGATTAGCCTGTTGTATGGAGACCGAGGTATTGAAGCAGATGTTGATAGTGCTGCGATTCCCCATCGCGCCCACTTTACCAGTACGAGTTTGGCCACGCTCGGGTTGTTGGTGAAACAGCTTTCCTCTTCAGCCGCGGATTTTCCTGCTATTTCCACGGTTCCAGGCTTTACGTACCGTTACAACACTCAGCTCCAGGTCTTTGAACGTTCTTCGACGTCGCTGGGATCAACCTTCGTCGAGCGCCCACAAACCCTCGGCCAAGGCAAAATCGACTTCGGTTTTTCGTATCTCTTTGTCGATTTTGAAGAATTGAATGGGAAAGACTTGGACCGGTTGTCGTTTCGTGACCTCCAGCACAACGACTGTTGTAATACGCCGAATCCTCCCCCGAGCCCTAACGTTCCCGCCTTTGAACAAGATACTGCAGATTTATTTATCCGAAAATTTACCCTTCAGTCGCATGTTGTATCGTTATCGGCGACCTACGGTATTACCGATCATTGGGATGTCAACATATTGCTTCCGATTGTTTTTACACATTTCAAATTGCGTGCGCGTGCGGTGCTGAACAATGAAAGTGGAACGGGCACGCACACGTTTGACAACACCACAGGACAGACCGTCGCTGTGCGTTCGACCTCCGATGACCCGGTTGGACTTGGCGATCTCTTGTTACGGACGAAGTATCATTTGTACGAGGGAAATGGATCGAATCTCGCTTTTGGTGGAACGTTACTTTTGCCTACTGGCGAAGACCGCGACTTCCAAGGTATTGGCGATCGTACCTTAACACCGTTCTTTGCGGCCTCTCACGATTATGGACCGGTGAACCTGCACCTGACCAGTGGCATCGAGTTTAATTTCGATGATTCAGACCGTAGTCGCATTCGTTATGGGGCAGGTTTTACCTATGCGGTGATTGAACAATTGGCGTTGACGGCTGACTTCATTGGTAGTTCACATCTGAAAAAGGATCGTGTTTCAGTAACGGTTCCTCAGTTTGTGAACGCGCCGGGCACCTCTGAGGCAACACCCGCAACGATTGCCACCACTAGAACGTTTAGCAGCAAGTTTCGCAATGACATTATTGACCTTGTTCTCGGGGGAAAAGTTAATATCTATGGATCGTTGATTGGCTACGCTAATGTGTTTATTCCATTGAACGACGATGGCCTGCGCGCCCATGTGATTCCTGCCGCTGGTTTAGAAATGAGCTTCTAAATCAAGCGGACAAGGATAAATTTTCGCTGATTGCCTGTATGAAAGGGCGGCCCAGTGTGGCTGCCCTTTTTTATGGAAGACGGCTGCCGTAGGAAACGGGCGTTAACGTGTAGCTGCAAGGGGGGTTACGGGTTTTGCCTTGCACAGTTCGGAGACCGCGTCGAGCGCATTGCTGAGATCTTCAATGATGTCCTGCCAGTCTTCGAGACCAAGGGAGAGCCGGAGCAATCCTGGTTCGACCCCGCGTGCCAATTTTTCCGCCGGCGGCAAAGTTGCATGAGTCATGGAGTACGGGTTTTCTATCAATGTTTTCGTATGGCCGAGACTCACCGCGAGGGTGATCGAATAGGCATGCTCAGCGATATAATCGATGAAGGCTTCTGCAACCCGGTTATCGTTGCTCGGATCTCGCAAGGTGAACGACAGCATTGAACCGGGAGCAAACTTTCCACGATAGTCGGTCATTTGTCGGGTGGCTAATTCGCGTTGGGGAAAATGTTCGAGTCCAGGATAGGCAATCTTGGCGATCAGCGGATGTTGTTCAAGAAACTGAGCAACCTTCAAGGCGCTTTTTTGCTGATTCACCATACGGGTAGCAAGGGTCGGTAAACCATAGACCAAGAAGGCCCACGCACTTTTCGGAGACAACACCCCACCGAAATCCTTCCGATATAGAAGAAGAGGGCTGTAAAACTCGCGTGGAGTGATGACCGCTCCTCCCATATCTGTTCCGAACCCGCCGATGTCCTTGGTCAAGCTATGCACAACGAGATGGGCTCCCTGTTCAAGTGGACGCTGGCAATAGGGAGTGGCGAAGGTATTGTCGACAATTACGAGAATGGGATTTTGTCGTCCTTTGTTTGTCTCATCGACAATGCGTCGTACCGCAGTAATATCAATCAATTGGAGAGTTGGATTAACTGGCGTCTCAAAGTATACCACCCGTGTACGCTCAGTAATTGCGTTTCGTAACGCCTGCTCATTGGTGAGGTCAATGAAATGGGTTGTAATCTGGTTGCGTGGAAACCACGTGGTTAACAGACTGTACGTACAACCATAGACCACGCGATGCGCGATGATTTCTTCCCCGCTCTTGACCGTGACTCCCAGTGCGGCACTGATGGCTGCCATCCCCGTAGCAAAACATACTGTCGACTCTCCACCTTCGGCATGTGTAAGTGCATCCTCCAGCATGCCACGGGTCGGTTCATCAAGCCGATCATAGATATAGATTGGCACCTGTGTGGTCAGGTTTGCGGCCTCATTAGCAAAATTGGCAAACCCACGCGCCCCACGATACGCGGAGTTCAAGCGAAAGGTTGTGGAGGCAGAAATTGGCGGAACGACATGATGATCATAATCCCAACGCGTACTATCTGGGACCCCATGAATCATTTGGGTGCGCATACGATACCCGTCTTTTTTCGACCGCCGCGATTTCTTTTCCATATCGTACCCCCTTTGCTTTCTGTTATCGGCGTCGGATGTGGTTTTTGAAGTGCATCTCCTTATTGTAACCCTTACTGGAGTGCTCTCAATCCGTCTTTTCGCCTGAATTGCACGATTGTTGGGGGGGGGTGTTTTTTCCTATACAGCGGAGCGCTCTTACATATTGGTCGAAGAGGACACGCGGTACAGCGGGGAGTGCGGGCGACACAGATCGTCGCTCCGATGTCCATAATTGCCTGATTGAACAGATGAGCTTTCCCTGCCGGGGTTACTTGGTGCGCAACCTCCCAGAGGAAACGCTGGGATTGCCGTTCTGCGGGAAGAGCAAAGAACCGAGTCAATACACGTTCTGCGTTGGTATCAAGGATTGCGGCATCTTTGCCAAAGGCAAAACTCGCGACTGCACCCGCAGTATAGGGGCCGATACCAGGCAGCGTTTCCAGCTCTGCTGGATCTTTGGGAAATTGTCCATTGTATTCGTTGACAATCTTTTGACTGGTGCGTTGCAGATTGCGTGCGCGAGCATAATAGCCCAATCCTTCCCAGGTCTCACGAACCGCGGGTTCGTCGGCTCGGGCGAGTTCTTCGACCGTTGGATAGCGCTGCAAGAATCGCTCGTAATAGAGGATCGCACGTTGGACTTGTGTCTGTTGCAACATGACTTCGGAAACCAGGATAGCGTAAGGATCTCGGGTGCGACGCCACGGAAGGTCTCGCCCGTGTTTTTCGTACCAGGTAATCAAGCGGTGTTGGAAGGCACGGATAGTTGACGGATGGGCAAACCGCCAGCCGCTCACAGATGATCTTTTCATCGACGTGAGGTTGTGTCAGAAGGAAGAACAAGAGGGAAGGGGCCTTTGCCTTGACTCTGGGAAACAGACTCACTAAGGTGGCGGCGCGTAGAGCATAATAAGGAGGGTCAACGTTCATGACTGGGCGAGAAAGCCTGGAGAAAACCATTGCCAAAATCCTCCACCGCCATTGCGAGTTTGGTTGGGCACATTACTACATCCCGAGCGAAAAGTTTCCAAGTCTCGTCGATGAACTCCTGAAGGTCTTGCAACCGACGGAAGAAGCAAGTGAGGATGAACTGGTCAAACTCTTTCTCGGCATACGGAAATACGCCTCTGAACAGGAACGGGTGAATCGCGTGCTTTCGGAGTATCGCCTGTTACGTCGAAAGTAACCTGACTTGGAATTATTCCTGCCGTAAGAGATTGTCATCAGTGTCTTCTTGCGTTGCATCGTCTTCTATCGTGTTACGTTCACGGTGTTCATCGTGAGAATGTAATTGCGCAGCCAGCTCTTCAAGCCGACGTAGCCGCTCATTGAGGTCGTCTTGTAACCGCTGTGATTCCTGTTCCAACGCCTGACGGGTATTGAGAGATTCTTCTAATTGCGAGCGTAGTTCACGCTCGCGGGTCTGCATTCTCTCTCGTTCGCCTTGGAGATGGTTTATCTCTTCTTGTTTCACCTTGACGGCTATCGTGTAACCAAGAAATCCGCCGACGGCACAGGCGAAAACAACGTTGAGAAGGACAGCTGGAGTACGCATACGTATTTATTCCATTATAAAAGGCGTAGGGTATATGCGAAATGAGGGGTTTGACAGGTGAAACCTGAGCGTATAGTGCCTGGGGCGTCAATTGAGGTGCTGCATGAGTGAATGGCAGCGAACCCAGCAAACCGTTGTCGGCCTCTTTCTTCTGTGCTTCCTTTTGTACTTTTGGGAGTTAGGAAATATCCCATTTTATAACTATGAGGAATCGAAGGAAGCATTGGTCGTCTGGGAGATGGTGAATGGCGGTGGCTGGATTTTGCCTAAACGTAACGGAACTGAGTTACCTTTGAAGCCTCCACTTTTCCATTGGTGTGGGGCATTGATTGGTATCGTCAGTGGAAAAGTAAACGAATTTGCGGTCCGTTCCCCGTCGGCGATCTCTGCGACGGCAGCGGTCTTATTAACGTTTTTCTTTGCCCGCCGTCTATGGCATTGGCGAGTCGGATTGTTTTCGGCGTTGATTCTTGCGACTTCACCTGAATGGCTCCGGTGGTCGGTATATGCCCGAAGCGATCTTATTCTCTCGTTTTTCTTAACCGCCGCCGCCTTTTCTTTCTTTTGTTTCTGGCGCGAGCGCGCAACGCAACCTTATATGCTCACGCTTTTTTATGTGAGCATAGGCTTAGCAACCCTGGCGAAAGGACCATTAGGGCTTGTCCTTCCAGGTATCATCGTCCTTACGTTTCTCTATGTGGCAAAAGATTTAGATTTTCTTAAACGTATGCACTTGTCGAAGGGTGCAGGCATTGTCTTTGGGATCGCTATCTCATGGTATCTGGCAGCATGGTGGCTCGGCGGGTGGGAGTTTTTCCATCGGCAGATCTTGGACGAGAATGTCTTTCGGTTCTTTGAGAGTGAACATGGAGGGCCCAGCCGCGATCATGCTTTTTACTATTATATTCCGACATTGTTCGTTGGCATGTTGCCTTGGAGTTTATTCTTTCCCCTCGTTGGCTACTTTCTCTACAAGTCACGGCCGCTAGAGAGTAAGCTGGTGTACCTCGTTATCTGGTTTTTGGGAGGCTTTCTCTTCTTCTCCCTGGCCTCCGGCAAACGGGGTAATTATCTGTTGCCACTCTACCCTGCGATAGCCTTGCTGCTGGGGGTGTGGTGGCAAGAACTCTGTGATGGATCGTTTCGCTTTTCTCCGCTTGTGAAGCAGATTGTTCGTGGGCTCGCGTTGCTGCTCTGCTTTGTATTAACGGTGATGGTTGGGGTGTTGTTAGCGCACGGAATGGGGGCGGACCTTGAACATCTTGTTTCTCCTTTTCTCCATCCCCGTGACCTCCGGAATTTGCCCTTGGTCGCAGACAGCATTCAGCGTCAGTTCCCAGTGGTGTGTGTGTGGCTGTTAATGATTGCGATGGCTTTGGGCTGGTATTTTTGGGGTTTGCGACGCGATCAGTGGATGTATGTGTTTGCTGCGCTGACGGTCGCAACCTCATCGTCATTGTATTTTACCAAAGCCTTATTTCACCCGCTGTTAGCGCAAGAGCGGACCTATAAACCATTCATGCTCGGTGTCCGTTCTACGGTGAAAAATTTTCCATTGTATTTCTATAACGAAGCGTACGACTATGGCGCGATCTTTTACGCGGCTCGCCATATTCCCGTGTATAAAGGGGATCTCTCTGACTTTCCATTGGATAGTGATGGGTCTCCATCCTATCTTCTAGTGAGGGAGGAAGACTGGCCAGCGCGGTTTGCGGAAAGCGATCTGCGCTTTGAGCACTTGGTGGAGAGTGAGGGCTTAGGGCCGGATAAGAAACATCGCTTAGCGTTGATCGCAGTGCTCCCGCCCCTTCCTCACGATAACGTTGCGTCCGCGAACGGGGTGTATAAGAAAAACGTTCCCCTTCCTGGAGAGGGGAAAGATTCTGAGCCCATACCGCCCCAAGCACCTGCGCCTCCTCAGGCGCTTGGTACTGACAGCCCGCCGCATTGAGTGGTCGTGGGGTGTCAACTGCTTCCTGTGTCCGATCAACAGAGTTACTACGAGTATGAGATTGTTTTACGGTATGCGTCAGCAGGCTGTTCAGACTGGTGTTGCTCTTACGGTACTCTGCGCGCTTCTCTATCTGTGGGGGCTCGCAGACATCCCTTTTTATACCAAAGGGGAGCCGCGCGAGGCTACGGTAGTCTGGGAAATTTATACCACTGGGGAGTGGATCCTCCCGCTCCGTAATGGTCATATGATTCCCTCGAAACCGCCGTTGTTTCACTGGTTCGGAACGCTGATTTCCTATGCCTGGGGCGAGGTGACGGAGTTCACGATTCGCCTCCCTTCGGCGTTGCTTGCCATTATCGGCGTGCTCATTACCTACTGTGCTGGGGTTGCGTTATGGGGAGTTGGAGCCGGCCTAGTGGCCGCGGTGGTGTTGGCCACGAGTTTTGAGTGGGGGCGTGCCGCGACCATTGCACGAGTTGACATGACCCTCACTGTTTGCATGGTCGCAGCCTTTGTCTTTTTCTATTTTATTTACCGCCAACGCACTGTTCGCTGGTACACCGTACTGGCGTTTTATGCCCTCATGGGTTTAGCGACCCTGGCGAAGGGTCCTGTGGGTGTGATCCTCCCTGGGTTGACGATCGTCATTTTTCTCGCCCTCCAACGTGACCTCTCATATCTGCGCCAACTATATGTGATTGCCGGGGGCCTGCTAGTGCTGGTGATTGCGGGGTCGTGGTACGGCTTAGCCCTGTGGCAGGGAGGGTATGACTTCTTTGCTAAGCAGATCATGAAAGAGAATGTCCTACGATTTTTCACCAGTGACGCAGGGCATGAACATCCGTTCTACTACTTTCTGCCGAATATCTTTCTTGGTATGGCCCCGTGGAGTTTCTTTTTCCCACCGTTTTTGGTCTATCTGTATCAGCAACGTCGGGTCTGGGCGGAGAAGCAATTTTTGTATTTCATCGTCTGGACCGCGACTGTTTTTGTCTTCTACTCGATCGCTACCAGTAAACGTTCCGTATACATTCTTCCGCTCTATCCGGCGGTTGCGCTCCTGTTCGGGGCCTGGTGGCAGGCGCTCCGGCGTGGTGAAGTCTGCCTTCCCCCTGTCCTGTTTCGCCTCATCCAGGGATGTAGTTATGTCTGTGTGATCTTTGTCGGGATTGTGATGGTTGCCATCGGTCTCCAAGCCCTGGGGTATGATCCGCTAGCGGTGATTCGTCGGTTCTTGCATCCCAGGGACCAGAGTAATCTCCCACTTTTTACTGGGATTGTAAACGATTATCCCTATGCTTTTCTGTTGTGGGGAATCGCTGTCAGCGGGGCAATGATGTCACTCGTCGTAGGGATTCAACGTCGATATTGGGGATGGGTCTTCGCTGGATTGTCAACCTTTACGGTGGTTTCCGCCTTTTTGACGCATGAGGTATTCCAGCCAACCGTGGCAACAACGCGGACCTATCGACCCTTTATGGAACGAGTGGTGAAGCAGGTTGGAGATTCCCCGCTTTTTTTCTATCAAACGTTTGACAATGGCGCGTTATTTTACTCGCGCCGCCGCATTCCACAGTACGATGCGGCCTTGGTGACACCCGGTACCCCCTATTTCTTATTAATGCGGGAAGAAAAATGGACGGAGATCGCTGCCCAGGACGGGACTGATCTGCAACCTATCGTGGTCAGTGAAGGCACCGGGCCGAAAGATCGCCATCGTCTCGTGCTTGTCCATGCCCTGCGTGGGACGTATGTGCCGGCTGAGCCTGGCCCGCCGGTAGACGAGGAGAGTGGGGAAGAGGACGAACTATGAATCCGCAGGTCGCACCAATTTCACCGGCTGAGCGGGAAACGATTCTCGAAACGCTCGTTATCCAAGCTGAGCTCGGACAGGATAAATTGGTACGAGAAGGTATTGCGTCTCTCCACCCGGCGGATATCGCTGAATTATTGAACGCTCTGGAAGAGCCGGAGCTGAAGCAAAAAATTTTCTCCTCTCTGGCTCCAGACCTTGCCTCCGAGGTCTTCAGTTTCGCTTCCCCGCTCACTCAAGAAGAATTGTTGCTCGAGCTTTCGAGCGCTGCCCTCGGGGACATTGTTGAACGGTTATATACTGATGATGCCGTAGATCTCCTCGCCTCGTTGCCCGAAGAGCAGGCTCGGGCCGTGCTAGACCAGGTGCCGCAAGCGTTATCCGCTGAGATGGAGCAACTCTTGCGTTATCCGGCTGATACCGCCGGCGGCATCATGCAGACGGAACACGTTGAGGTACGCGAAGGCATGCGGGTCGACCAGGCGATCGAGCAGATTCGTCTCAGCGCCGATGATGCCCCCGATCTTCATCATGTATTTGTCGTGAACGAGGCCCATCATTTGGTCGGAGTTCTGCCTCTACGGAAACTCATCTTGGCGCGACCAGATGATCCGGTAGAGAAAATCATGGAGCGGCAAGTGCTCTCTGCTCGCGTCGATCTAGACCAAGAGCAGGTGGCGCAACTGTTCAAGCGCTACGATTTGGTGTCACTACCGGTCGTTGATCCACAAGGGGTACTACTCGGATGGATCGCAGTGGATGATGTGGTAGACGTGTTAGAAGAAGAAGCGACCGAAGACATTTACAAGCTTGCGGGCTTAAGCACAGAAGATACTGTTTTCGATTCTCCGCGGCAGTCGATGCAGCGGCGATTACCGTGGCTTGGACTTAATCTGTTAACTACAACCCTCAGTGCCAGTGTCATCTCTTTGTTTGAAGGAACGATTCAAACAGTCGCGATTGCCGCTGCATTTATGACCATCGTTGCAGCGCAAGGGGGCAATGCTGGTATCCAGACCCTCACGGTGATTGTTCGAAGTCTCGCTACTGGTGAGGTCAGCTTGGCGCACACGAAACGGGTTCTCTTGAAGGAGTTGATGGTTGCCCTGGGAAACGGGCTCATTCTGGGGCTCACGGCTGGGCTGATTGCGTATTTCTGGAAAGGAGAAGCGATCCTTGGCGTTGTCCTGGGGCTTGCCTTAGTCGTCAACCTCGTGGTGGCGGCGTTCATCAGTAGTATCATCCCGTTTACGTTGCGCTGGTTCGGCGTCGACCCTGCTGTCGCATCGAACGTGTTCGTGACCGCCTGTACCGACATCTGTGGCTTCCTGTCGTTTTTGGGAATCCTCACGTGGTTCTTACGGTTTCTTAACTGACAGTGCGTGTAACTGTCCCAGGTGGAGGTGGTGGCGCGTGTGGGTGCATTGGCTGAAGAGAGAAGGGCCCTGTGACCATGAGAAACAACCCCGCTGAGCCTACCAATGTCGTGGCCAACCTGACGGGCAGATAGTCTTTTCTGTCAACTCGTTGCAGACGAAACCCCAAAGGAAATTCCCCTATGCCGATTCATTTCAATGCTTTTACCCAGTGTTCAGCCGCTTTGCAGTCATTTGGTCAATGGAAAAACCCTCGTGAACGCACCCCGCGTGGCTATACCGACGTGGGTTTCTGGATCGAACTCGCGCAATTATTGGAGCGGGGGTGTTTTGACTCGCTCTTCTTTGCAGACGTACACGGTGTCTACGATGTTTATCAAGGCAAGCCTGATGCCGGTATCAAACATGCAGTGCAGTTTCCAGGCAACGATCCGACACTACTGCTGCCGGCCTTGGCGCAAGCGACGCGTTCGCTTGGCTTCATCGTCACCTACAGTACCACCTATTATCCACCCTATCACACGGCAAAGTTGTTCTCTTCATTGGATCATTTTACCACTGGACGGGTCGGCTGGAACATTGTGACCTCGTATTTGCCGAGTGCCTATCGTAATGGGATGGGACAGCTCTTGCCGCATGATGAGCGGTACGACCGCGCCGAAGAATACCTGGAGGTGCTGTATAAACTGTGGGAGCAGAGCTGGGAAGAAGATGCAGTGGTGAGCGATTCTACGCGTGATATTTATATCGACCCGGCGAAGGTTCACCCGATTGACCATCACGGGTCGTATTTCGATATCCAAGGGCCGCACATGTGCGAGCCCTCGCCCCAGCGTACCCCACTTTTAGTGCAAGCCGGACAATCCAAACGGGGAACAGCGTTTGGTGCCAAGCACGGAGAGGCGCTGTTTGTCAGTTACCCGAATGTCGAAACCGCCAAGATTCATACCGCTCGCATTCGTGACCTGATTGCTGCCAATGGGCGTGATCCACGTCATGTAAAACTTCTTGCCGAGGTTGCCATTATTGTCGCCGAGACCGAACACGAGGCGCGGTTAAAGGAACAACACCTACGTGACTATGCCAATGCCGAAGGCGCATTCGCCTTGTATGGGGGCTGGACGGGGGTCGACCTGGGTCAACTCCATGCGCCTGATGTCCTCGAAAATATTCCGTCGCAGGGGATCCAGAATGTGGCACGCTGGTTTGTGAAAATGGACCCGACCCGAGTCTGGACCTTAAAAGAAGTGGGTGAGGCGATGAAACTCGCAGGAACCGCAGTGCTCTTGATTGGTGATCCGCTCCACATCGTGGATGAGCTTGAGCGGTGGGTTGATGAAGGTGGCGTGGATGGCTTCAATCTCGTCCCAATCTATCAGCCAGGTAGTCACACCGAGTTCATCGACCTTGTCGTGCCAGAGTTGCAGCGACGTGGGCGCATGCGGACGTGCTACGAAGGCGCGACGTTACGTGAACATTTCTTCGGCGCAGGGCAACGTCGGTTGGTAATAGATCACTGCGGTAGTCGCTATCGTCGCACAAAATAGCTCCAAGCGTTTGCATAGTGTTCTGTGCCTGCGCTAAGGTGCGAGGGTTCAGAGCCTGCAGGACAAGGAGGGACCACCGCATGGAAACACAGACCGCAATCCGCTGGCGGATTCTGTGGTTGCTCATCTTTGTTAGCTTGGTCCGTAGCGTTGATGCGCTCAATTTTTCCGTTGCGGCCAAACAGATTATGCCGGAGTACGGTTTCACTACCGTCCAGATGGGGCTGTTATATACGGCCTTCACCGCCGGGTATGGGCTGTTTCATCTTCCTGGTGGGTGGTTAGCCGATCTCTTTGGTCCCCGCCGCATCCTCGCGATTGCTATCCTATGGTGGTCGGCGTTTACTGGGCTAACGGCAGTTGCCGGCGAGTTGTCGGGATTGAGTACTTTCCTCTCGCCGTTTTGGGCGTTTCTCCTGATTCGTTTTTGCGTTGGGATCGGCGAGGGAGCCGCGTATCCTACGACTAGTAAGACCGTCTCGAACTGGATGGCACCGGACGAGCGTGGATTCGCCTCGGGGCTGGTCTGGAGTGGAGCAGGGCTGGGGTATGCGATTGCCCCACCGTTGGTCGCCTGGATGATGGTGGGGTACGGATGGCGGCCCGTCTTCTTTGTGTTGGCGGTGCTTGGCATCGTGATTGCGGCGGTGTGGTACGGAGTCGTACGCGATCGACCAGACGTCCACCCCCAGGTAAATACGCAAGAGTTGAAAAAAATTTACGGTAACAGAGAGTCTAGCACCCAAGGGGACCAGGCTGTACGTCATCCCCCGTGGCGGATCTTGTTGACGGACCGCAATGTGGTGCTTCTGAGCGTCGCGAGTTTTTTTCTCGGTTACGTCGCCTACATTTATCAGTCGTGGTTCTATCTCTATCTCGTCAATGTGCGTGGCTTTGCGGTGGTTTCGGGTGGACTCTTTGCTGCCGGGCCGTTTCTCGCGGTGACGTTGCTGTGTCCTATTGGCGGCTTCGTTTCTGATGCGCTCACCGCTCGTTACGGGAGCAAAACTGGTCGACGTGGAGTTGCACTCACCTGTTTCTTCAGTAGTGCGGTCTGTATGTATCTAGGCGCACATGCGGCTGACCCGTATCTGGCGGTGTTCCTCCTCTCCTTAGGCGATGGGCTAGTTTACGCTTCCCTGGGCGCGAGTTGGGGAGCGATCATTGATATCTCAGGTGTGCACACTGGCGCGGTGTATGGCATCGTTGGCATGTTCGCGAACTTTGGCGGTATGCTCGCGCCGACGCTGACGCCGATGCTTGCCGAGCGGTATAGCTGGGAGATCGCGCTGCACGTGGCGGCGCTGCTCGCTGCGGTTGCCGGGCTGGTGTGGCTGGCGATTGATGCGAGCAAAAAACTGGTGTTGGTCGGCGAACCGACACCGACACCGGCAGGAGAAACCCTGGTAGCGCGCAATTCGTAACTATACCTTCAGCATCTCGGTAGAAACAGGGCACGCTATCTTTAGGGCAAAGAGCAATGGCCTACGGGAGCTGCTCTCCAGCCCCCGCTGCTCCCGCTTCGGTCATGGCAAAGCGAGGTTTGAAGAGTGAAACCATAGCTGGGATGAACAACAACGCTCCAGCTATATGGAGAAAAAGAATAAGGGTCAACAAGAACGCCATTTCGGCTTGAAACTTCATCGGGAAAAAGAGCCAGAAGAACACACTAGCAGTCAGTGTTGTTCCGGTAAAGAGAATGGCGCGACCGGTGGTCATCAGGGCTTCCTCAATCGCGGCGTCGATATCGGCAAACCGAGGGTATTCTTCAGTAATCCGTGATAGCACGTAATATCCGTAGTCGATGCCAATCCCAATCCCTATTGCTGCCACCGGCAATGAATTAATGTTCATGTCGATATTGGCCCAGTACATAATAGCTTCCGTCAAGGGTTGCGCAACGATCGACGGAATCATCACGATGAGTGCAGCAGCGACGGAGCGATAGGTCAAGTAACTGAGAAGAAAGACGGTTGCTAACACCAGGCGTAAATTCCAGTGATACGACCATTCCACTTCGTCATTAATTGCTGCCAGGATACCAAACAACCCTCCCGCCAGACGAAAGTTAATATCTTCAAGCGGATTCGCCTTGATATAGGCATGCGCCTGTTGGAGCGCAGTCGTGACGGTGTCATGCGAGTAGTCACGAAAAAAAACCGTGATCGTCGCGTTTTGCAGGTTTTTATCGACGAGACGATCAAGTGCTTGCGCACCAGAAGACTGTAAGAAGAAGCCGAACATGTTGCCTACATCTTTGACATCAGAGGGAAGAATTGCCCATTTGGGAATCCCTTCTTCCAGCATCTGATATGTCCGACGAATCATATCGACCGCGGTGAAACTTCCCCCTGCCGAAGCATTCGCGTGTTCCATGTGTCGCTGAAACTGTTCAAGCGCATTGAGCGAGGTTACCTTGCGAAAGGTTCCATGCTCTCGTCCTTCGGCGATAATGGTCAGGGCCGAAATACCCGCAAAGCCTTTTTCAATGACGCGATCGTACGCAACATTGTATGGGTGCGCTTCGTAAAAGAGGGCTTTGCCAATCGATACATCGCCCATCTTGAGTTGCTGCGAATAGTAGATCCCTACCAACATAAGCGCAGCAAAACTTCCCACCATCACATACCGTGCGTTTCCACGATTGAGATTCACGAGCGCACGATTGATGCCGGTGTAGATCTTGTCCGAAAATCGGGATCCAGCCTTTGGGTCGCGGCGGGGCGGGCGGAGAAACGACAAGAGGATCGGGTGCAACGTCACGACACTGATTGCGATCGTAAAGATCCAGAAACTTGACAACACGGCTAGTTTTTGTACCAGAGGAATACGAGCGATGGCTAAGCTGAGGATCGCGAGTCCATCTGAGGCAATCGAGACCAGGGCTGGGGAGAAGAGTCCCAGGTATGACTGCAAGATCGCGGTTTGTTTGTCTCCCAGGCGGAAGTACTCTTCATGATACCGTTCCATCGACTGAACGGAGTGGGAAAGGGCACGCGCGGTGATCAAAAGAAAAACCACGATCATCAGCAGATCGATCGTAAAACCGCATAACCCGGCAAAGCCCAATGCCCAGAGGGTGCTGAGCCCTCCGGAAAACAACGGAATCCATACCCCCTGAAAAGTGCGAAAGTAGAACCATAAGAGAACGGCGATTGACGATATGGTGAGAGCTGTGATCCCTAAGATCCAGTTTTTGTAACTGAAGATCCAACAGAACAGCATGGGAAACCCGGTCATGTGGATCTCATGACTCGCGTCTTGTTCTTGGTCTCGCAGTTGGAATAAGCGTTCTTTCATGCGGACGATATCTAACCCCGATTCCCAGAACCCTGCAGTGATCAAAGCAACTTTGTCGTCGCGTGAAGCGTAAAAGTCGAGGATGCCATCGTTCGTGTAGACCAGCCTTTTAACGCGACTGACTTCTTTCTCATTCTTGGGTGGGTGAGGAAAGAATAGGGGGAGGATGCGAATCCCAGCGCTGGTGATTTCAATACTACGAACCGCTGGATGTGAGAGAGAGCGGACTTGCCACGGGTTCACCCCGGGAGTTTCTAGCAATGCAATGGTTAAGCGGTCGATCTTGTTGAGGGTTTCGACAGTGTAAATACTGCCTTCTTTCACTTCGATCGCAATGACCAAGACATTGGCCGAGCCAAACATCCGTGCATGTTGTCGTGCCAGTTGTGTATACGGATGGTGAGGTGGGATCATATCGAGAAAGTTCATTTGGATGCGGGCATGGGTCAGGTAGTAGCCAAGAAAAACACTGATAGCCAAGGCTACAGACAGCACCAGCCAACGATAGCGAAGCAGGAAGCGAAGATACGCCTCCATCCAACGGCGAGGGAGCATAGTTGCGCGAGTCTCCTTTTTTGATAGTCGGCCTTCACCGTGTCTCTGCAACGCCCACAGTTTGCAAGAGCGATCGGCAGGCTATGTTGTCCCCGTAGCGACGTCAAGAGTTGACTCTACGCCTTCCTCTGCAGCTTCTCTCACGTGGGGCTCATTGCCGAGCTTCTCCCTGACAGTGTATTCAAGAAGAGGGCGGCAAAAGAAAAACTCAGCATCCTGCAGAGATATCCGGGGAAAGGAGTGTACTTTTGAATAAGATGGCCATGTTGGTGGATAGAAAGTGGAAAGAACGGTTGTGGTGGTGTGGACTACTTGCTCTTGCCGTTGGGGGCTTTCTTTTGGTGAATCTGGTCTTACCTGCGTGGGCAGAGAGCGGTCATGAAGCAAGCGGCCACGGCGGCCAAGCGATTCAAATTCTGCTTGCTCTCGCGATCATTCTGTTCGCAGCAAAACTCGGCGGTGACCTGATGGTGCGCCTGGGGCAGCCGGAAGTGTTAGGCGAACTCCTGATTGGTATTATCTTAGGGAATTTAACGCTGCTTGGTCTCCACTCCTTTGAATTCATCCGCCAAGATGAGATCCTGCCCATCCTCAGCGAGATCGGGGTCGTGCTGTTGTTATTTGAAGTCGGCCTCCATACCACGATTCCGGATATGATGCGGGTAGGAACTTCAGCCTTTCTTGTCGCAGTGCTGGGGGTAATTACCCCCTTCTTGCTGGGGTGGGGGGTCAGTTTGATGTTTGCCCCTGAGGCAGAAAGTTTGGTCCATGCTTATTTAGGAGCGACATTGACTGCGACGAGTGTGGGGATTACGGCGCGTGTGTTGAGTGACCTGAAACGTCTGGCAACGTCTGAGGCGAAAATCGTCCTTGGTGCTGCGGTGATTGACGATGTGCTGGGATTGATGGTGCTCGCGGTTGTCGGCGGTATTATTGCTGCGGCTGAGGCGGGAACGACCCTAGATGTTGGGGCAGTTGCCGGAGTGTTGGCTCGTTCAGTGGGATTCCTGGTTATTGCTGTTGGTGTGGGTCGGCAATTAATGCCTATGTACTTCCGCCTTGTGACTCCTCTCCGGAGCCAGGGAATACTCCTGGCGTCCAGTCTTATTCTCTGTTTTGGTCTTGCCTATGTGGCTGGTGTTGTTGGACTTGCACCGATTGTTGGTGCATTTACCGCGGGCCTGATTCTTGAACCTACGCACTACCGAGAACTTTCTGCCAAGAATGAGGATGAGGTGGTTGAAGAACTTATCCGTCCGTTGGTGATGCTCTTGGTGCCGGTCTTCTTCGTAATCATGGGTGCTCGGGTCAATCTGCAAGACTTTGTGCGGGGGGAAATTCTCGGGTTCGCCGTGACCCTGACGCTTGCTGCGATCCTCGGCAAACAAATCTGTGGGTTGGGAGTGTTGGACCGTGGTACCGACCGAGTCGCTGTTGGTTTGGGAATGATTCCGCGCGGTGAGGTTGGGCTGATTTTTGCCAGCATTGGTGCGAGCCTCACCCTCCACGGCAAACCCCTGATTGATTCTGCGACCTACGGAGCTGTCGTGATTATGGTGGTAGTGACAACCCTGGTGACTCCACCACTCATTAAGTGGCGATTTGGGCGTTTACAAACCCCTGTGCGGTGAAAAATCGACTAATCATGGTCATTCATTGTTCTGTGCTCGTTCGTGACCCAAAAGCAAAAAACAGAGTCAGAGAAGAGGTCAGGCTTTCGTCCTTTCTACAGCGGGTCTTGACAACGCAATAAGGGCTTCTGTCCGACTCCTCTTTACTCTTGGTGCGGAAGCGTCTATTTTCCCGGCGTTGTTGCTCAGGAGCGGTGGCATGTTTTCTTTTAGGTGGCTCCTGACACGCAGACACAAACACTCCACAAGAAAGGGAAGGGATTAGTACACTATGGGTCTCCTTGCGAACATCTCTCCACTACTAGGGATTGGTGGCTTGATTGCTGCCTGGTTCATTTATCAATCAGTGATTAAGCGACCCGACGGTAACGAACGGATGCGGGAAATTGCTGGTTATATTTACGAAGGCGCGATGGCGTTCTTACGCCGGGAATACCGCATTCTCGGGATCTTTGTGTTAGTTGTGTTCGTGCTCCTCTGTCTTTTTCTCAATTGGCGCACTGGCGTCGCCTTCATTAGTGGCGCAGTGTGTTCTGTTCTAGCAGGGCTCTTCGGCATGATGGCTGCCACTAAGGCGAACGTCCGTACCTCACAAGCCGCCAAAGACCAGGGTGAAGGGGAAGCTCTCCTCACCGCGTTCGATGGTGGGGCGGTCATGGGGCTCTCAGTTGCGAGCCTGGGGTTGATCGGCGTAGGGATCTTTATGTGGCTGTACCATGACTCTGAAACTGCCGCCTATATCAACGGCTTTGCCATGGGAGCGAGTTCGATTGCCTTGTTTGCGCGTGTTGGTGGAGGCATTTACACGAAAGCTGCGGATGTTGGCAGCGATTTGGTTGGCAAAGTTGAAGCCGGAATTCCTGAAGACGACCCGCGCAATCCTGGTGTCATCGCTGATAATGTGGGCGATAACGTTGGGGATGTCGCTGGTATGGGAGCCGACCTGTTTGAATCGTACGTTGGCGCCATCATTGCTTCGATCGCCATTGGCGCAACGCTGGTGGGGACGGCATTCACCTCTCTGGCCCAAGAGGGAGTGAGTAACGAAGAGCTGCGCATGGCGTTGATGACGCTTCCTCTGAATTTTGCAGCGGTCGGTCTCCTCTCTTCGCTTGTCGGTATTTACTCGATGCGCGCGCTCAAAAACGTTGGACCATCGCAAGCTTTACGTTATTCGACGTATGCGGCGTCTGGGGTGTTTTTGGTTCTTGCGTTTATTGTCGTTTTCTCCCTCGGCGTCACGAATCATGTCTTTTGGGCCGTTGCAGCAGGCTGTCTCGTTGGTCTGGCCATTGGCCGTATCACTGATTATTATACTTCGGCTGCTCCGGTGATTCGGGTTGCCGAAGCCAGCAAGACGGGGTCTGCCACCAACATTATTCATGGCATGGCCATTGGCCTTGAAAGCTGTGCTTTGCCGGTTCTTGCCATCTGTGTAGCAATTTTTATTGCTAACGGGGTTGCTGGCCTTTACGGCATTGGTATCGCTGGGATTGGCATGCTGGCGACCGTCGGGATTACCATGACAGTGGATGCGTACGGACCGATTGCCGACAATGCCGGCGGGATTTCCGAAATGGCTGAACTCGGTCCAGAAGTCCGGAAGATTACTGATGGCCTCGATGCCCTGGGCAACACAACCGCCGCCATTGGGAAAGGCTTTGCGGTAGGGTCTGCGGCGTTAACTGCTCTTGCCCTTTTCTCTGCGTATACCCAAGCTGTTGATCTGCATCGGTCATCCCTGAACCTTCCACCGATGCAAATTGTCGTCACCGAGCCGACCGTGGTGATTGGCTTGTTTATTGGCGGTATTTTGCCCTTCTTTATCGGAGCACTGACGATGACCGCGGTTGGTCGTGCGGCTGGGGAAATGGTCGACGAGATCCGCCGACAGTTCCGCGAGATTCCTGGATTGTTAGAAGGCCGCGAAGGTGCGCGCCCCGATGCTGCACGCTGTGTTGATATCTCAACTGCGGCAGCCCTGAAAGAGATGATTCTCCCTGGCGTCACTGCGGTGCTCGCGCCTGTGGTGGTTGGCTATACCTTGGGAGCTGAGGCGTTGGGAGGGATGCTTGCCGGCGCGACGGTCACCGGTGTCCTGCTTGCTCTTCTGATGGCGAATGCTGGTGGTGTATGGGACAATGCGAAAAAAGCTATTGAGAAGGGCGATATCCCAGGTGAAAAGAAGGGCTCGGACGCTCACAAAGCTGCGGTTGTTGGTGATACGGTCGGCGATCCTTTCAAAGATACGTCTGGACCATCGATGAACATTCTTATTAAGTTAATGTCGGTGGTTGCCTTGGTGATCGCTCCTCTATTGGTGTAAGATAACGGTTGTTCACTCGCCTGAACGAACCGTAAAGCGAAGCAAGAGGGTGGACAATGTCCACCCTCTTTTTTTGTGGAGGAGGAAGATGCTGTGTATGGTCGTTGCTTGTTTCCCTATGGTCGTCCTACAGCAGGAGGTGCGCCGTTCTTTGTCAGTACCTGCATCGTGTGGCAAATCCTCGTGTGTTTGTCTGTTGCCTCGGCGTGTAGCACGCCCAAACCCTCGAGGCCTGTGATTGTTCAACCAATGAGCCCTGCTTCCCCGCCACCGCCATCTTCCTCCTCCGCTGCTCAACAACCAGATCTCCCGGCAGATGCTCAGGTCCGTCTTGAGCCACAGCTGGGAACAATTTCCCATTTACAAGCACAGAATCTCTCTGCCAGCCTTGAACGCGACGCGGTCTTTCGCTCACTCCAGACAACGGGTCGTTTTGCCGACATCGCCTTGGCTTTTCTCTCGGCTCATCGCAGCTTGTTTCGCCTGCAGGACCCCCGTAACGAATTCACTATCTCCTCTGTACAAAATGATAATCAAGGTCTGAAGCACATCCACCTCCAACAGACGTTTCGCGGACTGCCTGTCTACACCGGTGATCTCATTGTCCATTTAGATCGTGACAATCATGTGTACCTTGTGCAAGGAAAATATATCCCTACCCCGCAGCATCTTTCGACGACGCCGCAACTCACGCGCGACACCGCAGAACAAAAAGCGGCAGAGTATGTTGGGACGTCGTCTGGGTGTCGTAATTGTCGCAGCGAATTACTCATCTTTGCTCTAGGAGATAAGGGCCCTCGGCTTGCCTATCGCGTTAACGTAAAGGTGAGTGTAATGGAGGGATGGGAAGTGTTTGTTGATGCCGAACAGGGAGGCCTCTTGGAAAAAATACCGACGACACTCAATTTGCAATTGCAGCGGTAATGCTCGGTGTTTTTACCACGACTTGAGGTCCTATCCTGGAGAGGAGGAAGTCATGCTGCGCCGTCGATCACGGGCATTCCGTAGGAATGGTATCGTTCTCTTACTCTTGTGCTCCGTGGTATTCATCCTCAGCACGAGTCCACGCAGTGGAGCGGAGAGTGAAGTTTCATCTTTCCTTCGGGTCTACCCCTTCGGCAGTGCGACTGCGCCACAGGTGATCCCAGGTACGCTCGACACCACGCCCGACCCGCGCGCAGTGGCTGTTGCTCAACAGTTGCGCTTGCAGCTCTCGAGTTTGCAAACGGCAAACCGACGGACTGCAACTCTTGCCAGTATGACGCCTGAGCAGGTACAAGCTTTTGCTGCACTTGAACAGCAAGCCCAGGCCGAGGTGGAGGTGCGTCTACGCCCTACGACCGGCACGCCAATGCAAATATCCGGCGCAATGCTTCATCCCGCGGTACCTGGTGGCATTCCGGGTCCAACGCGGGATGAGAAGACCGCCCGTACTTTCCTGCGTACGTATTGCCATCTCCTGCAACTCGACAGCCCTGACCATGAGCTGACGCTTACACAACACAACGTCGACAGCCTGGGGCGCTGTCATCTCCGTTTCGCCCAGCAATATCGGAATCTCCCGGTCTGGCCGGCTGAGGTGCTCGTTCATCTCGATACCAAGGGAAACGTTGATCTCTTTGAAGGCGCTTTCGTCCCGACTCCGCGCAAGATTTTGACCGATCCTGTCGTTAGCGCAAACACTGCTGTCGCGACTGCCCGTACCATTGTGCCCCAAGGGGCTCTCGCAACGGCGAGTGCTCCAGAGTTGATTATCTATGCGCCCCTGGAGAGCCGTTCTCGTCTCGCTTGGAAGATGGAGCTGTCGGTGTCAGAGACCTCGCGCTGGTTGGTCATCATTGATGCCGTGAGTGGAACGAAATTGACCGCATATAACCAGGTCATGGATGCCAACGTCGCCGGGTCCGGGATCGATGTCTTTGGCAGTACGCGCCCGCTGAATGTCTTCCAAGAGGGAAGCACCTTTTTTATGGTCGATACGAGCAAACCGATGTTCGACCCGACGTCAGACCCGCCCGATCTGGATAAAACGCGGGGCGGCATTGTTGTCTTAGATGCACAGAACAAAGAGCCTGACCCGCTAGGACGTATCTCAGTGTCCCAGGTGACCTCAAATAGTGCAACTTCAGGCTGGTTGCCGGATGCGGTCAGCGCGTCGTTTAGCCTCTCACAAACGTATGATTATTACCTTGAACGTCACAGCCGCAATTCACTCGACGGACAAGGCGGCACTATGATTGCAATTGTCCGGCTTGGCACCAATTTCAATAATGCGGCCTGGAACGGTCAGATGATGCTGTTCGGCGATGCTTTGCCGTTCACGGGCGCGACGGATGTGGTTGCCCATGAACTGACGCACGGAGTTACGCAATACTCCGCGAATCTTGTCTACCTTAATCAGTCTGGCGCTCTCAACGAAGCCTTTTCCGACATTTTTGGTGAAGCGACCGAGGCGCGAACTTTCGGAGGGCCGGATTGGCTGGTTGGAGCCTCACTCGGGCAACCGTTACGGAACCTGACGAACCCTGGCGCTATAGAAATTTGTCCGGGCTGTGGTGGGTACCCCAGCACGATGAGTGAATTTATTGTGACCGCCCAGGATAATGGTGGGGTGCATATCAACAGCACGATCATTGGTCGGGCGTTTTATCTGCTGGCGGAAGGGCTCAACGGCGCACTCGGTATCCGTGATGCCGAGCGGATTTTTTATCGAGCGCTGACGACGCATTTGGTGCGGAATTCGCAATTCATTGATGCCCGGTTGGCCTGTATTCAAGCCGCGACGGAATTGTTCGGAGCTGGGTCACCGCAAGTGAATAAAACGACTGAAGCCTTTTCGACAGTGGGGATTAGTGATGCGCCTCCGACCCCAGAACCTCCGACGATTCCGGCAGTCAATGGCCCGGATGCCACGCTGTTTCTTCGGCGCGACGCAGGCGGGGCCTTTCTTGCACGGCGGGAAGAGGGACGTGGTGATCCCAGTACTGGCGTACGCCTTTCTTCAACCAGTGCGAAAGCAACTCGCCCGGCGGTGTCTGGTGACGGAACGATTGCGGTGTTTGTCAATGCCGCGAGTGACCTGTGCTTCCTCGGTACGGACGGTACTTCAGGTGAAATTTGCCTCGGCTTTCCTGGAACGATCGGGTCTGCTTCTATTTCTCGTGATGGTCAACTGTTTGGCCTCGTCCTGCTTAATGCCTCTGGGACCCGTGACAATCGTCTGTCGATCATCGACCTCGGGGCGGACAAGGTGTCGACTTTTCTCCTCACGTCGCCAGCAGTCGACGGCGTTTCGGCGAACTCGGTGCAGTTTGCTGATAGTATGGATTTCACAGCCGATCAACAGTTTTTGCTGTATGACGCATTTAATCAGGTAACGCTGGTCGATGGGACCTCCTTCGGGGTCTGGAGTATCTACGCGCTTGATCTGGCAACCGGCACGACCCAGACCATTGTCCCGCCCACGCGCGGGGTTGATATCGCCTTCCCGTTTCTTGGTCATACCAGTGACGATTTGCTGACCTTTGACTCACTCGATCAAAATTCGCAACAATCGACGGTCTTTGCCTGTAAACTCAGTACTGGCGATTGCGTGGCGGTTGCCACGGTGAATGGCGACTTTGGGGCGCCATCGTACAGCGGTGATGATAACGCGATTATTTACTCACAGGTAGACACCTCAACGACGACGCGGTTCTCGCTCATGCGTCAGCCGCTGGCGGGAGACCGCATAACTCCGAGCGGTTCTCCTTCGCTGTGGCTGAGCAATGCCGATTTCAATGTCATCTATCGTCGAGCGACAACGACACCACCTCCGGTTGGCGGAGTGTCATTAGAGAACCCTGCACCGGGTTCGTCTCAAAGCGGAGTGGGCCTGATCTCGGGGTGGCTCTGCAACGCCAACCGGGTGGACATCGACGTCGATGGTCGCGTGACCTTGCAAGCTGCCTATGGTACCGAACGGCTCGACACGCAAAGTGCTTGCGGTGATGCGAACAATGGCTTTGGCTTATTAGTCAATTGGAACTTGTTAGGCAACGGGTCTCATCGGGTACGGGTACTGGCCGATGGCGTTGAAGTGAGCAACTCCACTTTCACAGTGACAACATTGGGACTAGGCGAATTCCCTCGCGGGTTGAGCGGATCATTCGAGATGCAGAACTTTCCGAGTGGAGGAAAAACCACCCGTATTCAATGGCAGGAAAGTACACAGAACTTTGTCATCACCAACGCGAGTGGGACAGGGAGCGGTGGGGGCAGTAACAGTGCCGGCACCTTCCTAGAAAACCCAGCCCCTGGTTCGTTCCAGAGTGGGATTGGTCTCATTTCGGGCTGGATTTGTAATGCTAACCGCGTGGACATTGATGTAGACGGGCGCGTGACATTACAGGCTGCCTACGGTACCGAACGGAACGATACGTTGGGTGTGTGTGGCGATACCAATAATGGCTATGGGCTGTTAGTGAACTGGAACTTGTTGGGTGATGGCACCCACAGCGTCCGCGTGCTGGCCGATGGTGTCGAAGTTGGAAATTCGACATTCACCGTCACGACGCTGGGCTTAGGGCAATTCCCGCAAGGGTTAAGCGGAACCTTTATGATCCCTGACTTCCCACAGAGTGGCAAGCAAACCCAGATTCAGTGGCAAGAGAGTGGCCAGAATTTTGTGATTACCAACGTGCAGTAACGCTGGAGAGGCAAGGGGCTCTGCGTGAAGCGGAGCTTCCTGGTTAATTACGCCCACAGCGCCTGTACCAACAACACAAAACCCGGCAACTCTGGAGCGCCGCTGAGTGCCTCCGGGTTTTCCAACGTCTCTACCACATGACCTGGGCGGTAGATGTAGGCACGTTTTTCTAGCGGATCGATAAGCCAACCCAAGCGTGCGCCGTTGGCAATATACTCGTGCATCTTGTCAAGGAGATCTGGCAGTTTGTCGGTCTGTGATCGTACCTCGATGACAAAATCAGGGCAGATCGGTGCGAATTTCTCTCGTTGGGCTTTGGTCAAGGCTGTCCAACGTTCGCCTCGTATCCAGGAGGCATCCGGTGAGCGAATCGCACCATTCGGCAGGGTAAAGCCGGTCGAGGAATCAAATGAGAGTCCCTTACCATCCTGCTTTGCCCAAGCGGTGAGAGAGTAAAATACTTCGCCACTACGCCAGCCGCCTTCTGAACCTGTTGGAGGCATGATGACCAACTCTTTTTCTGCGGTCAATTCTAACCGCAGCTCGGGGTTTTCCTGACAGAGCAAGATAAACTGCTCCTCGGTTAATTTGGTCCGGTGGACGTTGAGTCTCACCGGCCACTCGAGATCGTAAGATACCGATGGTCGAACCATAATATATCCTCACTCGTGAGCGAGCCTAAGCCATTCTCCCTCACGATGCAATCTGTTTTCCCGCATCCTCTTCGCATCCGGGGAGATCTTGTATAAGAAGAGGCCAATGAAAAGGAGAGAAGACTAATGAACAACCAGGCAGCAATTATTGACGCTTTATATGCTGGCCGTAGCACCAGTACGCATCCGTCCGGCATAGACGATGTGCGACTTGGACTCGACGAAGCGCTGACTATTCAACTCGGGGTGCTCGATCGTTTCATGAAGGCAGGCGAGCAACTCGGCGGCTGGAAGGTGGGACTGACCTCGGGCAATGCCCGCGACCGCATGGGCAAAGATTTCCGACCCTTCGGTTATCTGTTACGCAGTCGGGTTTTGTCTTCTGGCGCGACCGCGCCAGTGGCAAAGATTCTCAGTTGTTCGGTCGAACCAGAACTGTGTCTGATCGTTGGTGCGCCACTGCGTGGCGAGACCGTGTCCGTAGCCGAAGCGAAAGCTGCCGTACGCGCGGTCGCCCCAGCTTTTGAAATCAATGAACGACGCATACGACCAGAAAAAGGGGATGCGCTACTGTTGGCCGATGGGTTAGCGCAATGGGGGATTGTCGTCGGCCCCGAGGCTCCGGTGCGCGATAGGCTGATTGATACGACGGTTGAACTGTATAGCGACGGACAATTGCTAGAAACCAAGACCCCTGGGACAACGATGGATGATCCGTACCTTTCACTCGCGCGCCTCTGTATGCTCCTGCATAAATACGGACGGGGCCTGGAACCAGGGCAGCCGGTGATTACTGGCTCGTTTTGTCATCATGCTGTCCGTCAACCTGGCACCTATCGCGCGGTGTTCTCTGGCATTGGAGAAGTGTCGGTGCAGTTTGTGTAATCTCTAGTGATAACGACATACGGAGAAAAAGGAGGCGCCCTAATATGACCGATTTACGTATTGACGGCCCGGTGAATATTCTTGTGCTCCTCGGGCTCACTCTGCCCGAAGTCTCTGAAAGTGACCTAGCAAAGATACGTGAGGCAGCCGCACCCGACTCGGCCATCCGGGTTGTGTCGCAGACACGCGAAGCAATTGCCGTAGCCGCAGATGTTGAAGTTATCCTGGGGTTCATACCCGAAGCGCTTTTCCATGCTGCCCCTCGCTTACGCTGGGTGCACGCCATTGCCTCGGGCGTAGATATGTTCCTCTACCCGGCGATGCGAGACTCGCAGGTCGTACTGACGGGAGAGAAAGGCTTGGTCGGTGGACATTTAGCCGATACCGGCTTTGGCCTCCTCCTGGCGTTGACGCGTCAAATAGCGACGTCTATTCGTCTTGGTCCGGCAAGCTGGCAAGCGCGCGAAGCTATGCGTCGGAAAGAAATCGAGCTTGAAGGTCTAACGATCGGCATCATCGGCTTTGGTGGCACCGGTCGTGCGATGGCCCGCCGGGCTGTCGCCTTCGGTATGAACGTCTTGGCGCTGGATGAATGGCCAGTGCCGCCATCAGACGGAGTGCACGAAGTATGGAAACGCGATCGTCTGCCTGAGTTGCTCGCGGCGTCTGATGTCGTTGCTGTCTGTTGTCCGTTGACTGCGGAGACCCGGAACTTGTTGAACGACACGACCTTCTCGCAAATGAAACGAGGAGCCTTCTTGGTGAATGTCACTCGTGGTGAAATAATCGATGGCGATGCGCTCGTGCATGCTCTACAGGATGGACGTTGTGCCGGAGCTGGGCTTGACGTCGCTCCGCAGGAGCCGTTGCCCGCCGAACATCCGCTGTGGACGTTAGAGAATGTGGTCATGACCCCACACACTGCCGGTGCGAGTCAGTTGCGTGCCTCTCGCAATCTTGACCGCTTCTGTGAGAACTTGCGACGGGTCCGTACGGGAGAACACTTGCTCGGAGTGGTTGATAAGCAGTTGGGGTATTGAAGGCTCTGACCCTCCTTCTACTGCATGGCACGAGATCAAAATGTCATTGCGAGCGAAGCGAAGCAATCTTTGCATCAACACTGGGATTGCTTCGTTGCTTACAGCTTCTCGCAATGACAGCCCTGCCTCCTGCTTTTTCCCCTATAGTCGAGTCGTCTCTTGCGATCCTTACGCCGCCTTTTGCTTGGTGTCGCCACTCGGCCAGCGGCGCAGCTCTGGCATCACTTTAGCCGCGTAGAGGGTCATGCTGTTCTTTACCTCTTCAAACGACATGCCGGAGAAGCTGAAGGTCGCGCTGGCTTGCAGATCGCCAATAATCGCGCGACGCTCTTCGTATTTCTCGATAATCTGCTTTGGTGTACCCCAAATGTTACTGGCAACGAAAGCTTTGACCATCGCATCAACACCGATCGTATCTAACGCTTCCTTGGCCCCGCTGTAATGCGCGTAGCTCTTCGAGTCGGTCAAGTGCTCGCCAAAGATCTCATAATGATCGGCGAAACTGCCAAAATATTTCGCTACGTAGTTATGGGCGTACTCATAAGCCCGGTCTGCACTGTCGTCGCAAAAGCAAATATCTGCAGTCAGAATTGGTGGCGCTGGTGCGTGGTGAAACTCTTGATAGAGTGAACGATAGTGCTCGATAGTGGGCAGCACTTCCGGCCACGGCTTATAGGCAAACATGCACTGCACAGCACCGGTCTCCGCACAGACGGGAATCGTATCAGGTGACATAGCAACCATGTACCGTCTCCCGACAAACGATTTAACTGGCCCAGGTCGGAGTGGGGTCTTTGGTTGCGGGTAATACTTGCCGTTGCTTTCGATAAAGCCGGTCTCAATCGCCTTACACACCATCCGAGCCGATTCGTCGAAGCGCTCGCGCGATTCTTCCATATCCTGCCGAAAGGCTTTGTACTCGCGTTTTGCAAGCCCCCTCGCCATGCCGAACACCGCCCGGCCGTCGGAGAGGTGATCCAAGAGCAGGACTTTTTCCGCCACTCGGAGTGGATCGTTCCAGGGAAGAATCACTCCAAGTGTTCCCAGCTTAATCCGATTGGTGATGCCCGCCATGTAGCTCAAGAACTGTACGTTGTCGGGCGACATGGAATAGCTCGAGAAGTGATGCTCAACAGAGAATAGGATGTCGAACCCGAGGGGCTCAACAAGTTTATTGAGGGCGATCTCCTTTTTGTAGAACTCGGGATCGGAGAGATGGTCCCGATAGTTATTCCAGAAGGTGATGAAACTAATCTCCACGCTGTTCCTCCTATGCCCGTAGTGCTGCTGAGTTCACACCTCGGGTTGTGAAAGTGGTCCTATACTGCGGAATTTGTCGGATCGCGTCAACGAGGAATGAACCTAGCTCAATGATGGTGCAGCGGAATGTCATTGCGAGGAACGAAGCGGCGAAGCAATCCCTGCTCAAACCGAGATTGCGTCGCGACGCTGCTCAGAAACAAGATTCTCAATCGATCCGGGCTACATCTGGGGTCGTCGCCAAGATGCAGTTATGCATTAACCTTTGCGAGATCCTCCTCCAAGCGATCACGAGAGGTCGGAGTCTGCACGCTGTAGGTGATGTACGGTGCCGTGTCGATTTCTGCGAGTTGAATTTCACCTGCCAGGACTTGTTGTTTCCACGACTGATGCTGGGGTTCACGTTCGTGGAATTCGGGCATTACTTCAGCTGCGAAAAGTTTCAAGCTGTCCATAATGTCTGTATGAGCAGTCTTGCCTGCCTGGTTAAGCAGGATGACTTGATCGACATGACTCTCCTCGAACTTGCGTAATCTGCGGCGGATCGTCTCTGGTGAACCAATAAGACCGCGTGCTCGGTGCATCTTTTCGCCTTGTGGAGTTTTGCGGAACTTTTGAAACTCGTTCCATAAGTTGATGCTCCCGGGCTCGATGTCCCCATGCCGCGCGTAGAATTGCAGCGCGAAGGCGAAAAAGGTGGCGCCTTCCGCGCGGGCGAGCGCCTCTTCATCGGTCGGAGCACACATGAAATTTGATACCAAGGCGATGTTGGGATTGGTGGGATACTCGCACAGCTTGTTGAGTCGCCGGGTGATCGAGTTGTAGTAACAGTTGACCCATGCGTGGGCGGCCTCACCGGAAACGAATTGGAACCCTAAGGCTCCCATGCCGCGCTCCCCGGCCATCTGGATGGTGTCGATCTGGCTGCAAGCAACCCACAGCGGTGGATGCGGCTTCTGCTTCGGTTTCGGGAGGACATTGCGGGCGGGGAAATTGAAACGCTTGCCATGAAACTCCCAGGAGGTTTTGGTAAACATCGGAATGATGCAGCGTACCGCCTCCTCCCACACTTCTCGTTTGTCACGAAACGTGCAGTCGAAAGGATGCAGTTCGGTGGCGCTGCCGCCTTCACCGATGCCCATTTCCACGCGACCACCTGACACCAGGTCGAGCGTCGAGACCCGCTCAGCCACGCGGGCCGGGTGGTTAGTCGTAAGTTGAATAATCCCGTGACCTAGTCGAATCTGTTTCGTACGTTGGCTTGCGGCGGCGAGGAACACCTCGGGAGCCGAGGAGTGGGAGTACTCTTCCAGAAAGTGATGTTCCACCTCCCAGGCGTAGTCGTAACCGAGTTGATCGGCCAACTCGATTTGGTCGAGGGCGTTGGTGAACAGCTCGTATTCACTCCCTTCGCTCCACGGGCGTGGTAACTGCAGTTCGTAAAAAATACCGAATTTCATGATATCTTCTCCTTCATAAAGGGTGGCAAATGGGAAAGGGAGACCGGAGTCAAAGGCGGAAAGGCAGACAAACACCCAATCTCGGTCCCATTTCTCCATTTCTCCGTTTCTCCGCTGACTTCCTCACGGCTGATCGCTTACGTTTTAAGACAGCGGCTTGGCTCCGACCAGAATGAACGCGACCATGGCCGGCTCGTTGGTGCGATTGCTCCAGGCGTGATTGGTGGCCCGCTGAATGAGCACATCGCCCGCCTTCATGCAGGTCTCCCCTTCATCCATGACTGCCCAGATCTCGCCGGACAGAACAATCGCGTAGTCGACCGAGGCCGTCTTGTGCATCATTGGGGTTTTGCTGGTGGTGTCGACAGTATGACTCGCACCCAGCGAAGCAAAAACCTCACGTGAATCGGCACCCTTGCTGATGGCGGCATCAGGGGGAAACTCGACAATCCGGCAGATTGTCCCTGTCGGTGCAGGTTCGAGATGTACGGGCCGCGCGACGGGGTCAGCATCGCTGGAGAGGTCGGCAGGTGCCGTCGTCGTCTCCCACAGGTCCGTAGCCCGCAACCCTGGCACTCCCGGCATTTCGAGAATACTGGTAGCAATCGCATCCTGAGCAATGATCGATTTTCCTGCAGCGTTATGACCGGTCACAATACGGCGAATTTGTTTGGCCATGTTTTTTTCTCCTCACGTTTCTTGCTTTGCCTCCATTACCGTTTTAAGGAAACATGTAGGTTGCATCTGTTGGTGCACTGGGGCGAAAAGGAGAAATGGGTCAGTGGGGAAACAGGAGAATAAGTAAGAGGAATTACGTCCATTTTACCCCTTTGGCCGTTTCCCCTTTTCCCCGTTTCGCCCCTCCGTGTTTCTTCCTCAATATAGTACCCGCTCCTCCTTGAGCCGGGCAATTTTTTCGGAGTCATAACCGAGCACATCGCACATGACTTGGTCGGTATCTTGTCCCAACAATGGCGCCACGGAGCGTACGCCGTTCTGGCCGTGGGTCAGGAGCCACGGCATTCCCATGTGCGTTCGCACGCCCACCTCGGGGTGCGGCAGTCGCTCGAAAAAGCCGCGGGCATTAAGGTGTGGGTCTTCGAGCAGACCTTTGCCGTTCATCGAAGGGAAGGCCGCGACACCTGCAGCTTGCAACGTGTGGGTCACTTGCCATTTGTCTTGCGTCATTGTCCATTCTGTCAGAAGCCGATCCAATGCCCCCTCATTCGCTTTCCGGGCTGCGGCGGTGCAAAACCTGGCATCGGTCGCCAGTTGCGGCTGGCCGATGGCCTGACACAACGAGTTCCATTCGGCTTCAGTGCCGCACGCAATGGTGACCCATTCATCGTCACCAGCACAACGAAAACAGTTATGTGGGGACATCCAGGTGTCATGGTTTCCTTGTCGCTTGGGTTGGGTGCCATTCATCGCGTAATCCATCCAACCCTCAGGTACCAGTGCGGCCACTGCCTCCCACAATGACACGTCGATATGCTGGCCACGACCAGTGCGCTCCCGTGCCGCTAAGGCTGCGCAGATCGCTTCTGCGGCATGAATGCCGGAGGTTGGGTCACCGTATGCGGTCCCGACCTCCTTGGGAAGATCGTCCGCATCATAGCCCGTGAGAGAAGAAAGTCCCGTGAGCGGCGGAATAGCCGGGCCATAGGCCATATATTTGCGCTGTGGTCCTGTTTGCCCATAGCCCGAGATCGAGGCCATGACAATATCTGGTTTGATCCGTTTCAGCTCCTCATAGCCTAAGCCCAGCTTGTCCATGACCCCGGTCGCAAAGTTTTGCAGGACAACGTCGCTCTTGGCGATCAATTCTTTGGCAATGGCGATACCTTCAGGCCTTGTGAGGTTCAAAAGGATACTTTTCTTTCCTTGCCCCCATTGGTTAAACAGCGCACAGCGGTTCACCCCAGGTTCCATATCTTTTGGGTAGTAGGCGATGCGTCGGGCCGCGTCGACGTGGACCTGTGACTCTATCTTGATGACTTCTGCTCCGAGATGAGCGAGATTTAAGGCGCAGAAAGGACCCGCCCACACCCAACTAAAGTCGACGACGCGCACTCCCGCTAGTGGCAAACGTGCGTCCGTTTGGGATTTGGGATTTAGGATGTGGGATTTGGGATCTGGGTGCTTCCCTTGACTGGTCTGAGACTTGTTCGAGACATGCGCGAGACTTGTTCTGACTTCCTCATTGTGTTCGCCAAGCAACGGCGCGGGACGACGAATTTTCCACCACGGCTCATGTAGCACATACGGTGCCCCAAGCTGGGTTAGCTTCCCAGCTCGCGGGTGGGTGACGTCAACAAAGAAATGATGGGCATGGAGCTGTTCTTGCGTGGCCATTTGCGCCATCGTGAACACCGGCGCAAAACAAATCCGCTGCTCTTGCCCGGCACGAAAGAGGTCTTCGACTTTCCAGCCTTGGAACCACTCCGTCAGGTACATGTTTAGGACGTCCTGATTCTCGCTCCGCTTGGCGGCCCCCTGAAAAATCTCCCAGGTAGCCCATTCAGGCTTGCCCATCAAATCTACGAGTCGTTGCCATTGGTCTTCCTCGGCAATGACGAGGTACATAAGTCCATCCTGGCACGGCCAGATTCCCCACGGATACAGGACGCGTTTCCCCAAGCGCGAGGCGATCTGGCCCTGATACGTGTAGTTTGGTGCACTCACATCGGTGAATGAGGCAATGTACGCTTGACCGGAGAAATCGATGTGCTCACCTGCTCCGGTCCGCAAGGCACGGTAATAGGCTGCGAGTGCAGCAGTGGCAGCGCCCACCCCAGCTTGAAAGTCCGCCTGGTGCCCGGCAGCTTTGAGGGGTGGCAGATCGGGACGGTCTGAACTACCAGGACTGATGTGTGCCCACCCGCCACCATGCGCGACGGTCAGTTCGCAGGCTTTGTAGTCCTTATGAGGACCAGTTAAACCAAAGGGAGTAATCGAGCACATGACTAAACGAGGATTCAATTCCTGGAACGCATGGTAGTCGAGCCCCAGCGCTGCCATCTGCACGGATGGATAGTTGTGAACCAAAATATCGGCGTTGGCGACCAAACGAGCGAGTGTCTCGCGGTCTTGCTGGAAGTTGAGGGTGAGTCCTCGCTTGTTGGTATTCAAATAGAGAAAGAGGCCGCTCTTTTCGAGGTCCACTTTCCCGCCAGGGAATGGACCACGTTGTCGAGCGCGGTCACCTTCAGGTTCTTCGACTTTGACCACCTCGGCCCCGAGATCGGCCATGAGCTTCGTGGCATAGGCTGCTGATACCATGTGTCCCAGCTCCAGTACCTTGACTCCCTCTAGTCCTTGCATCGCTGGTTCCTCCTTTTTTTGTGAACCGTTGATTTATTATCTCATTGAGGCATTTACTCATTGGCCCAATGTTTCAATAGCCCAGTTCCGCAATCCTGCAATCCCCCAATGTCTCAATGGCTCAATTCTTCGAGCAGTGCCTTCGCCTCTTGCAAATCTTTGGTGTCGAAGCCTTCGGTGAACCAATTGTAGAGTTCGGATAGCATACGGTGAGCTTCGGCGAGTTTGGTTCGTGATACGTGATTCGTGATACGTGATTCATGCTGCGCCGCTTGTTGTTGCCGAAGACGGACCAGGCTCATTGTTGCGCGTAGCTCTAGGGACTTGGCTTGCTGCTTGCGGGCAATTGCAATCGCCTGCAAAAAACACGCTTCGGCTTCGCCGTGGGGATCGGGGTTCAGGGGTTGGGGTTCAGTATCTTTGGACTTTAGACTTTGGACCTTGGACTGTTGTTGCAGCGTAAGCTGCCCTTTCAGCCGATACAGCTCTGTTTCGTGTAGACGTTCTCCGGTTCTGTCCACGAATACCAAGGCCTTAGCTATTGAAGTGAGTCCGTCTTCCACCTGTCCCCCTTTCAGCTGCGTTTCCCCTAGCAACGCAAGCCAATACGACCATGCCAGCTCAGCGCCTGTTGCTCGAAAGGTGGACGTCCCTTGTTGGATTCGGGCAATCCCTTCTTTGACTTGTCCATCGCCAGCTAGCGCCCAGCCTTGCCAGACTGTTCCAAGTGCCAGCCAGTAGGGAAACCCCTGCTCGGTGGAGAGGGTCATTAAAGCGTTGGCTTGGGCATGGACGTCCTGGCTCTCGCGTCGGTACTGGTAGAGCATGGTGGTAAAATTTAGCGTCCACGCTAACCGAAAGGGGTTAGCTAATTGGCGAGCACGAGCGAGCGCTTCGCGGCCACGCATGAGAGCCTGGTCTGGATAGCCAAGTACCCAGAGAACTAAGGCCGAAAACGCGAGACAGGTCACCTTAGCATCTTGTCCACGGAGGCGGAGAAGGGCGTCAGAACTATCTCCGTGAGGGTCGGAGAGATGAACCCCCTGCTGCAGATGCCCTCGAGCCTCCACAAAGTCTCCTGCATAAAACAAAGTGCTTCCCAGGGAATAGTGAGCTTGTGCACAGAAATTCGGCGAACGGGTCTCCTGGGCTAAGCGCAACAGCCTTGTCCCTAATTCGCGAGACACATCGTGCTCCACCCGTTGGATATGGAACCCCCATAAGCCAAGAAGGAGCGGGAATAGTTGGGTCGGCTCTCCAATCTGTTGACAAAGCTCCAACGCCCGTGCGTACGCTTGTTCGACTTCCGGGGCAGTGTAGCCGCGAGTGACCGCCAGAATGGTGCCAAGGGTGATTTGGAGTGTGAGTTCCTGCTCGATACGTTCAGTGCTCTTCGGCAATGCTGTCAGTAATTCCACCGCTTTGGTGACATGTCTAATTGCTTCTACGTACGCCGAACGCTCATTTGCTCGCTCACCGGCCTTCTGCCAATAGGGGATAGCGTGCTCGTTTAGTCCCGCCTCGGTGTAATGGTGCGCCAGCATTTCGGGTTGAGTCTCTCTAGTTTCTGCAAACTGTTCTTCCAGCACCTGGGCTATCTGTCGGTGGTATTGTTGCCGGGTGCTTTTGAGTAGCGACTGGTACGCGGCGTCCTGAATCAGGGCATGCTTGAACAGATAGGTCGCCTGGGGTGGTAGGCCGCGCTGATACAACAATTCTGCGTCAACGAGCTGCTGGAGGGTGTGCTGTAACGCAAGTGCATCGACCGGCGAGACGGCCTGGAGTAGCTCGTAGCTGAACTCGCGGCCCAACGTCGCGCCGAGTTGGGCAACTGCCTTCGCTGTCCCTAACCGATCGAGCCGGGCCATTAAGGAATCGTGTAGCGTCGCAGGAATAGCCAGCTGTAGGGGCGACGCATGCGTCGCCCCTACGGATTCCACTACGCTCTTGGTCAACTCTTCGACAAATAACGGTACCTCGTCGGTCCGGCTGATAATTTGCTGTACGACCTCGGCGGATAAGAGTGCCTTGGCCGTGACTTGGTTGATCATCGCCGCAACCTGCTGCTGTCCCAACCGATTAAGCGTGAGTTGTGTAGTGTGCTCCCGTGGTCGCCATGTCGGCGTAAAATCCGGTCTATACGTCAGTACGACCAGCGCTCGACTGGTCACCACCTGCTGCAAGATCAGGGTCAGTACCTCTAAACTGGACGGATCAAGCCAATGCAAATCTTCCCACACCAGGTAGACGGCTTGCCGTGCTGCCTCTTCGACCATCCACGCCACTAAGGTTTCTTGTGTCTTCTCCTTCTGTTTCTGCGGACTCCAGGTCAGTGGGGCGACCCCATCTGGTTGTGGTAGCGATAGCAAGGATGCCAGTAATAGTAGGGTCTCTGCCTGGGGGAAACGATATTGTCCCAGAGCCTGCTGCAGCTTGTGAAGTTTGGTCTGTGGCGTATCCTCCGGTACAAACTGCAAGAGCCGCTGCAGGTGGTCGAGAATGGGATAGAAGGCACTGTTCTGATGATAAGGTGAGCAGCGAAACTCAATCCGTACCGCGCCCTCTCGTGTTACCGCGTCTTTCAGCTCCTGCACGAGGCGGGATTTGCCAATACCCGCTTCGCCACTGAGCAAGACGATTTGGCCCTCCCCTTCTTTGGCTTGTTGCCAACGCCGCTGCAGGAGGGCAAGTTCTTCGTCCCGACCTACCAGTGGGGTCAACCCAGTACGTAGGGCCACTTCAAAGCGACTGTGCGCTTCAGTCTCGCGTAGCACACGGAACAATGCCAGGGGTATTGTGATTCCTTTCAACGTGTGTGGCCCCAGTTCCTGACACTCAAACAGTCCCGACACCAAATGCTGGGTGGTCGCGCTAAGCACAACAGTGTTTGGTTCAGCGGCCCCTTGCACCCGCGCGGCAATATTCGGCGTCTCGCCCAAGGCCAGTAACTCCCGCTTCTCGCTGCTGCCAATTTCGCTCATGACCACTGGTCCGGTATGAATGCCGATGCGGACTTGGAGACGGTCCAGACCTTGAGGGAGAGGAATAGGGGGAAGGGAATCCTTCTTTTGTATAGCGACAACTATTTCCAGGCCTGCCCGCACAGCACGTCGGGCGTCGTCTTCATGCGCCCGGGGATACCCAAAGTAGACCAACAATCCATCACCAAGGTGCTGGGCAATGTAGCCGTCATGTTGCTGAATCACTGGAGTGCAGATCTGTTGATAGCGTTGGACGACGCTCTGGTAGTCCTCGGGGTCGAGTTGCGCGGAGAGTGCAGTCGAACCGACCAGGTCACAAAACATCACCGTCAACTGTCGTCGCTCGCCTGGGTGATGGGGGCTAGGGGCTAGGGGCTGGGAACTGGGAAATTCCTTTTCGCCATTTCCCCCTTTCGCCGTTTCGCCCTCGAGTTTCCCATTTATCCCTTTCTCCTTTATCCCTTTCCCCTTATCCTCTTCAGTGGAACCTATCCACACCAACACCTTCCCATTCTCATCAGCAGCGACCCGTTCCGCCTCGATCAGTTCATCTTTGAGTCCTTCAAGGTAGTCGTCAGTCAAGTCAAACTGCAGCTTCAGTGCCCGGTACGATACCCGGCCTTTGCTTCGCAGCAACTCCCGCACCTGCTCGAGTAGTTCAGGGAAAGTCATTCGGGACGCTTTCTCTACGCGACTCACTGATCAGTCATGCGCCGCAGGTAATTCCGCGCTGCCATACTGAATCTCGACGACATAACCATCGGGGTCGGCAATGTACGCGTGTGCCACCAGTCCACCGTGCTCACATTGTGACACGAGCCGACCACCGAACTCAGGAGCCGTAGCGATCGCGGTGTCATAATCCTCACGGCCTTCGAGCATGATACCAAAATGACTGGCACCGCCCTGAACACCAGCGAGGTCGTGTTCTCGTTCGACTTCGACCGCACAGCCACCAGGATACCCGCCAGTCCCCTGTGGATTGAGTGCGAGCAGATCATGTCCTCCTGGTGTGGTAAGAAACACCAGGTCACCGTCCTTAAAGCCCGTGTCCTGCATACCAAAGAGTCCGCAGTAAAACCGTAGCGAGCGCTGAATATCTTTGACCACCAGATGCGTGTGGAAAATACCTTTACTGCGAATCATAGGAGTCTCCTTTCTTGCCAGAACGCTGAACCCTACCCGAGGTCCCGGCCCAGCCGATATGTGAGACATCAAATGTGACTCCGTCCGGCCCACTAAATCGCATCTCGGCATTACCGTGCCCCGCTGGACCGGCGAGAAAATTCAGCGCCTGGTTGATGTCTTCGCGTGGATTTCCCCCCGCTGCGGCGATCTTCTCGATAATTTCTTCCAGATTGTCCACCTGGAACCCGATGTGGTGGATGCCGGTCCACTCCTTGCCGCGCTCGACACCAGCCACCTGGTCATTCTTGAAATGCAAAATGGCGAGGTTTATATCACCATCAGTTAAAAAGTAACCCGATACTTCCGGGATGTTGATCTTCCCCACCTGAGTCAGGCCAAAGGCGTCCATATAGAACCTGGCCGTTGCCTCTTCGTTCTGCGTGGCAATCGCAATGTGTTTGATCTTGGCCATACAGCCCTCCTTCGTAAAAACGGGAAATAAGAAATAGGGATAAATGGGGAAAAGGGGAAACGGATAAACGGAAGAATAAAGGATCTCATTTTTCTATATCTCTTATCCATTATCCATTTATCCTTTCCGAATTTATCGCGGAATCACCGGCAACAGCACATACGACGCTTTGTCGTCCTGGTGAAACACGGTCTGTTGTGCGGGTACGCCTTTGGTGCCCTCGCCGAATGGCTCGCCAGTGTTGAGGTTACGGTCGAAGCGGGGGAAGTTGCTGGAGCTGATCTCCAACCGAATATGATGACCGGGAAGAAAGACATTACTCGTTGCCCATAGATCAATGGTCAAAAGATACGGTTTCCCTTTTTCCATCAGTTTGGGTGCACTGGTAGACTCGCGGTAGCGCGCACGAAGAATCCCGTCAAGCAGATTCTGCGCATATCCATTGGGATGCACATCCACCAGTTTTGCCGTGAAGTCAGTATCAACCGCCGAAGACGATACCCACAGGGAGACCATCACCGGCCCAGTGACTTCCAGTGGCTGCTCTAACGGGGCTGAGGTATAAACCAGCACGTCGTTACGTTCTTCCACCGGTCGCTGATCCTGCACACCGATGTCAATGGTAAGATTGTTGCCACCCAGGGACGGCACCGGGTCATCTGGATCGTAGACATACGTATCCGCCCGTTCGCTTCCCGGCGGGATCGTCGACAATGCCCCATCGCCACGCAGCGAATTGGCTCCCTGTTGACTATGCAAGAAATAGCGTACCTGCCGCATTGCCGGAGGCGGCCAGTCCGACAAGCTTTGCCAGCGGTTTTCACCGAGCGTAAAGATCTTTACCGGCGGCTCATCCATGATGCCGTTCTGCACATCCTTCAGCCAGTAATCAAACCAGCGCAACAGGGTTTCGTTTAGATCGATCAGTGCCGTCGGTCCGAAATCAATGTCCCCGGTCCCGCGAGAGCTAGGGACGGTGTAAGGCAACAAATGACCCCACGGTCCGATAATCAGTCGCTGGCCGTTGCGGGCCTGCGCGAAACGGCTGTTAGCCTTGATGCTCTGATAGGCGCTCATCCCACCTTCGGCGAAGATGTCGTACCACGAGGTGACGTGCAGCATTGGCACACTGACACTGGCTGCGTGCCGATTGACGTTAGCCCGGTACCAGTACTCACCGTCGTCGGCTTGCTTGATGTGCTCAGCAAAATACGGAGCCGTCTCCTTGAGTATGTCGCCCCAATCCTTGATCGGTAAATGGCGATACCACTTATCGGTCAACGGCGTGAACGCGTTGAGGCCGAAGCGCGTCTGGCGAGGAATCGGGAACTCGTGCCCTTCGACGTACTCTTTCATCTTCTCCATCAGATCAGTGCGGCCCTGGCGTTTGAGGGTATTGAGTCCCTTGAACATGGCATACGGCACCATCCAGCCCCATAGTGACACCCCACCAGTGTGGTAGATCCAACTGGCATGATAATCGGACGACGCCGACACCGGAGCCATCACCTGCAACGACGGCGGCATAGGATCGTTACAGGCGATCATGTATTGGGTGAGACCAAGGTACGACTGACCAGTGGTACCGACCCGACCATTGGACCACGGCAGCCGTGCGGCCCACTCGACGGCATCGTAGCCGTCGGCGATCTCCTGGAAAATTGTATCGTACTCGCCCTCGGACTCGAACCGTCCACGACAATCCTGAATGGCGCAGACGTATCCATACTGGGCGTAGAGGGCAAACGGTCCATTGGGATCGTCGAGTCCCTTCTTGTTGTACGGCGTGCGGCTTAACAGGACTGGAAAGCGACCTTCTGCGGTTGGGTGGATCACGTCAGCATAGAGCGTAATCCCATCCCGCGTTTTCATCGGGACATTTTTTTCGGTGACGACTTTGTACTTTTTGCGCACTGGTACGATCATAGTTCCCCTCCTTAAAGTCCCCATGACGATTGCTGTATAGGAATGATCGTGCTCTACCAAGTTGCGCGGCAGGAGGCAACCTTGGGAGGATTCTCAAGGGAATACGGACCAAGCTGAAGATTGTTCCTGGTTGCGAAAGCTGACAAAGCATAGTTTGATGGCCATATGGCAGCTCGCGATGTGTTTCATGAAGCAGTCAAAGCAGCACTCGTCAAAGATGGCTGGGTTATCACGCACGATCCACTCGCCCTTTCCTTTGGCGGTGTCGATCTCTACATTGATCTCGGAGCTGAGAAGGTCATCGCTGCGGAGAGGGGAGGCCAACATATCGCGGTCGAGATTAAGAGCTTTAGCGGTCCTTCACTAGTGTCCGATTTTCACACGGCTCTTGGGCAATTTCTGAATTACCGCTTGGCTTTGGAGGTACAAGATCCTGACCGGCACTTGTATCTTGCTGTTCCACTGGATGCCCATGCCGCATTCTTTACGCTGCCATTCGCTCAGTCGGCGATCCACCGTTATCAACTTAAGCTACTCGTGTATGATGGCCAGACTCAGGAGATCCTTCAATGGCAAAGTTAGACGACTACCGTCGCTGTGTTCAGCAAGTCCTAGAACAGTATAGTCAACTGAAACCTGCGTATGGCGATATCGAGCGACAATTGCTCTTTGATCCTGTTCGTGATCATTACCAATTGGTCGTTGTCGGTTGGCAGCAGCAGCAACGAGTGTATAGTTGTCTCGTGCATGTCGACATCAAAGACAGTCAGATTTGGATGCAGCACGATACCACTGAGAGAGGGATCGCAAATGATTTTGTTGCGCAAGGGATCCCCAAAGAAGATATCGTCTTAGCATTCCATGCTCCGTATAAACGACCTTACACTGGGTTTGGCGTTGGGAAAGATCCAGCCGGGCAACGCGCAGCATAGGATGGTATCCTGAGATAAGGTCACGGAGCGGACTTTTCCCATGCCGGAAATGCTACGCTTAATCCGGCCTATCTGAACGTTAGCCCCACAACTTCGCACTGGCGAGATCGGCGCCTTCGCGCAAGGTGCGGAGTTTGGCCCAGACCACGCTGTCGGCGACGAATTGGAAGCCGGCCACGGTGCTGAATCCGCAGTCAACCCCGGCGATGACACGGCTGCGGTCGCCAACTGCTTCTACTGTTTGCAGAATGCGATTGGCTACGACTTGTGGGTGCTCGACGTAGTTGGTCTTGGGATCGATGACGCCGGGAATCACGACCATCGAGTCTGGCAGTGGATAGTGCTTGAACACAGCGTATTCGTGTTGATGGCGAGGATTGGCCAGTTCGACAGACAACGCACCAACCTTGGCTTGATAGAGAATCGGTAGAATCTTTTCCAACGCGATATCATGCACGTGCGGTGCCTCAAAGTTTGCCCAACAGGTGTGCAAGCGCACGCGATCAGCAGGAATGTTCTCTATCGCCAGGTTGATGGCGGCGATATTGGATTCCACGACTTTCTGAAATTCTTGGACAGAGAGATGCTTAAAAAACCAGGCGTGGTCGCAGGCCAGGTCTGGTGCATCGATTTGTAAGAGCAAACCTTTGGCGTGGATGAGTTCGTATTCCTTCTTCAGTTGTTTGGCGACCGCGAACACGTAGTTCTCGTGCGAGTCGTAGTAGGCATTCACATGATAAGTCGCGACCATGCCAGGCGAGACGGCGGTCATGAAACGATCGGTGAATTGTTGTGGCTGGGCCTGGGCGCAACGCAGAAAGAGATCGCATTCCTGTGTGGCCGCACTCAGGTCCGTGTATTGGATTTCTGCTATCGCCTGAGGCGTGGTGAAAGTGGCGGCCAGCTTCAGGTTCGTTATCCGCTGTTGCATCAGCTCGGCAAAGTCGGGAAAGTCGATAAAATCTTGCCACGGTGGTCGCTCTGCTCCGCCACCGAAGCCTTTCATCCGCTGTGTCACATACCCCGCGAACCCAGAGCGCGGCTGCTCGCCGTCGTTGCCGATATCGATCCCGGCGGTAAGTTGTTTAGCGATGACGTTCTTCACTGACTCCTCGGCCAAGCGGTCGAACGCGCCTTGGTCGATCGCTTCCCCACGCTCCTGGCGGATCAAGAGGTCGAGCAATGGTCGCGGTCGTGGCAGGCTGCCGGTGTGAGTGGTCAAAATTCGTTGTTGGCTGTTGTGCATCATAGTCCCCCATGAGGATACAGTCGTCAGCTTTTAGTGGAGGAGTGTCCAGAATCCCTCCGCTGACTCACAGGCAGCATTATTCTTCTTGGGTAGGAGTATTGTCAAACGGACCTACACGCTAGAAACGGCCTTCCTCCACCCCTCAACTCCGAGTATAGGGAAGCAAAGAGAGGAGGTCACATATGGCTGACTATGTCGACATCGAAAAAGCAAAAACTATGTCTGGAATGCGAATAGTAGTGCCACCGGGAAGGCCGAACCCGTGGGCTGAGGCGCTGAAAGGCTTCTGTTATGTGAAAAAGATTCCCTATACCCGCGTGGCGAAAGCGCAGGGACATGATGCGATGCTACAGGCGTGGACCAGTCAGAGCAGCGCACCGGTAGCTGTTTGGAACGAAGAGCGTCCGCGTAGTACCTGGAACGAGCAGCTCTATCTAGTGGAGCGGATCGAGCCTCAGCCAGCGTTGATCCCGGAAAAGATCGAAGACCGCGCGCTGATGTTTGGCTATGCCAATGAGTTATGCGGTGAGAACGGCTTCGGCTGGTCGCGCCGTGTAATGGTGGTTGATAACATGATGACCAATCCACAGAGTGACGAAGGCACGAAGAATGCCGCCTCGTATCTGGGTGGGAAGTATGGTTACGATCAATCAGCGGCAGCCAAAGCCCCGGAACGGGTAGCGCAGATTCTGCGCTTGTTGAACGCGCAACTCGAACAACAAAAAGCCAAAGGCAGCAAGTTCTTGGTTGGCGACAAGCTTTCCGCGCTCGATATTTACTGGTCAACTTTTGCCGTGCTGGTCCAGCCGCTGCCGGCGGATCTCTGTCCGATTCCTGAAGGATTGCGGGCGACCTTTACGAATACGAATCCTGTGATTGGCGCAGCGGTCACACCAGAATTACTGGCGCATCGCGATTTCATTTACCGCGAGTATCTGGAATTGCCGATGGTGTTGTAGGTTTCTGCGGCAAGGAGAGAAGAGACAGGTCGGAATTAACGGAGCGTTTCCGACTGTATGAATGCCGGGAACGGCCTGCGGCCTTGCCCATGAGAATATCCACCACGCGACGGCTTTGTCATTGCGAGCGTAGCGAAGCAATCTCATTTGCAGCCAGAGATTGCTTCGTCGCCTGTGGCTCCTCGCAATGACATTCCTGGATTGTCGGTGCCTTTTTCGGAGGAGTGGCGACCCTTACTTGATCGCAATCGGATTAACCGGTGACCCTACCGCACCAGAGAAACGTAACGGCTGGGCCGCAAGCAGGAAGGCATACGCCCCGTCTTGCGCACAGTCTTGGCTCAGTGCTTCCAGATCCCAGATTTCACCCAGCATCATGCCCATGTCGCGAATCGCCAACAGGTGAAAGACCAACATAGCATCCTCGAACTCTGAGGCAAACACTTCGACCGCGATGTTATCACTTGCTATTGCCGCCGCTTGCTTGTTATGCAGCCATTCCGCGCAACGCCAACTGAGGCCAGGAGAGTTGATCGCCCATGCCTCGCCATTGCGGGTCTCGAGAAAATTGACCCGCCACCCTGTGCGCACAATAACGCAATCGCCGGGTTCTACTTGCACTCTCTGAGCAGCCGCCACTTGTTCGAGATCGTCTGGGGTAATGATCGTGTTCGCCGGGAGATATTTGACGCCACGATGATGCGCGACGTCGAGCAACACACCGCGAGTAGTAATCAGTCCCTGGCCTGCGACCTGGTCGATGCTGTCCTTAGTTGCCCCAAAACTGTTCACCGCTGACGCTGGATAGCCATTATACAGGTGTCCATCGTAATAGACGTGCGACAGCGCGTCCCATTGGGTGCTCCCTTGCAACGGCATAATGATGTAGTCGTCGTTGAAACGCATCGGTCCTTTCCAGAACTCGCGGATTTGCCCTTCGGTTTCCCCGCCCCAGCCCTCAAGATGGCGGGCCACGTTCTCGTCACCACCATCAACCGACATGATGTGAATCGGGTTGCGGCGAAATCCGTGCGCGCCTTGTGGTCCGTACGCATCAATTGGAATACTCAGTGGGATCGTACGACCTTTTTTGACCAGACTTGCCGCCTGCACAACTTTTTCCGGCGTAATGTAGTTTAAGGTGCCCAGTTGATCGTTCGGTCCCCACTTGCCCCAGTTCCGGACTCTTTCTGCAACCGCTCGCCAATTCTCTGCCATTCTTCGCTCCTTTTCTGCTTCAGAATATCCTCTCGGTTTACTACGCACCGGGGCGAACGCCGCTCTGTCCCACTATGTGTTGCGGCACCCCGGCCAGCAAGGTCTGCGGATCATACGCTACTCCACCACGGTAGACGGTGGTCAACTTGCGCAGTTCACGAACGTCACGCAACGGATCACCATCGACGATCACCAGATCCGCATAACGTCCTGGGGCGATGCTGCCGATCTCATCCTGTTTGCGCAGATAGCGCGCCGCAACCGAGGTCACTGCCTTGAAGGCGGCCATGGTGCCAATGGCTTCGGCCAGGAGTTCTATCTCCCGCCAGAGCGCATACCCCGGCGGTGGATACGGAATCCCCCCACAGTCGGTCCCGCCGACCACCAGTCCGCCCGACTCGTGTAAAATGCGCGTGACTTCTTGGTGCTTTTCTAGGGCCTTAGCTCCAGTGGCGGGCTCGAACCCTGGGAACATATCCCAATCCGGTCGTTCACCGACGTGCGCTGCCAATTGGCGTTGGCGATCAAGGGCCATCGGTGGAATATAACGACGGTCAGGGTCCTGCATGGCTGCTTCCTGTCCACACTTGGCGATCCACAACAGATCCAACGTGGTGCCCATGTTGACCTGTTTATTGACCATCGCATCGAACCAGGTCTTGGCTTTTTCGCTGTGTAGTTCTGCCTCCTCCCAACCTTTGAAGGTCAGCGGCGCGAAGTGCCGATTCATCATCGAACTGACCTTCTTGCCGGGGCCGAACTGCATGTCTAACGCGCAGAAGTCGTTGTACGGTGAGATCCACACATGTTCTAAGCCGTCGATCCCAGCCTTGATCACATCAAGAGAGTGAGTGTACCCGAGATGGCCGGTGATGGGCACGCGTTTATCGACAAAGTCGATGATCGCTTTGGCAGTATCCGGCGGTAAGGTGAAATAGAGCTTGACCCCATCGACGTCCGCCGCGAGCAAGCGACCGATCTTTTCAGGGACGGCATCCACCGAAGGAACGCTCTCCAGCATTTCGGCCAAGACGCTTTTCGGCGGAAAACTCGACTCGACACCGTCAAGCAACGGACCACAGATGAACAGTCGAGGCCCGAGTTGGGTGCCACTGTTGATATCGGCTTTGAGTTTTTGGGCATTTTCTAATTTGGCACCGACATCGCGGGCGGAGGTGACACCCGCCGCGATGAAAAGCGGCAGGCAGGCGCGATCCATCAAGGTGCTATGTACGTGGGTGTCGATCAATCCTGGCAACACGGTCTTGCCTGCAAGGTCGATCACCTGGGCATTCGGTGGAGTCGGGCTGTCACCGCGTTCGACTGCGCTAATGCGCTCGCCGTTGAGCACCAGCGAAACTCCAGTTTGTGGCTGATCGGCCAGGCCATCGATCAACCGCGCGTTCTTCAATACGACTGTTTGTGCCATTGTTCCCTCCTGTGTAGTCGTTCCCTTTCGTCAATTGTTGCAAAAGGTCTGCTCTCTTTACTCTGTTTGCTCTGGGTTCAGCAAGGGTCAGTACGAGTAGGGAGACGAGAAGAACTACTCCTCGCGCGAACACCGTTGACAGAGACCGACCGAGTAGGAAACAACAAGGTAGCAATATTGATGATTATGAGGAGGATGACATGGCGGGAATACTCGACGGAAAAGTCGCGTTGATCACGGGTGCGAGCTCGGGTATCGGTCGCGCGACGGCGAAAATTTTTGCTCGTGAAGGGGCAAAACTGGTGTTGGCCGACATCACGGAGTCGACTGGTCAGGAAACGTTGCAACTCGTGAAAGACCTGGGGGCGGAAGCAATTTTCGTTAAGACTGAGGTGTCGAAATCGCAAGAAGTGGAGGCCATGGTGGCCACAGCGGTGGAGACCTTCGGACGGCTCGACTGCGCCTTCAATAATGCGGGGATTGGTGGGAGAGGAGCGCTGACGCACGAATATACCGAAGAGGAATGGAATCGCGTGCTGGCAGTCAATCTGACTGGAGTCTGGTTGTGCATGAAGGCAGAGATCATCCAAATGCTCAAACAAAAAAGCGGCTCGATCGTCAACACGTCCTCGATTATGGGGCTCACTGGTGCGATTCGGGTTCCGGCCTACACCGCGGCGAAGCACGGTGTCGCCGGCATCACCAAGGCTGCGGCGCTGGAATATGCGCGGCACGGGATTCGTATCAATGCCGTCTGCCCGGCGCCGATTTATACGCCGATGTTGATGGGGGCATTTGAGAAACGTCCAGACATGGAGGAGCGCTATGCCCGTTCCGAACCGATGAAGCGGATCGGTCAACCAGACGAAGTCGGCGAAGCGGTTGCGTGGCTGTGCTCCGACCGAGCTTCGTACATGACGGGACTGCCCATGCCGGTCGATGGTGGGTATATGGCGCAGTAGGGAGAATACGCACTCAAGGTAAGAAAAAAGGAGGAATCCCCCATGAAAGCAATGCGAGCCCACCAATTTGGTGGTCCAGAACAACTCCGACTCGAAGATGTCCCAGACCCGGAGGCGCAAGCGGGACAGGTGCAGATCCGGGTGCGGGCGGCGGGCATTAACCCCGCGGATCTCGTCAGGCTCTCCGGTCGCCTGCAGTCCTTCTCGCTACCGTACATTCCGGGAACCGATGTCTGCGGTGAGGTTGAAGCTGTGGGCGCAGGAGTGACGCACGTGAAGAGAGGAGATCGGGTATTTGGTCGAGCGCTAACCGGTGGCTATGCCGAGAAAACCTGCCTGGCCGCGAGTGAAGCCTTTCCCCTGCCGCAAAATCTCTCTTTTAGTGAGGGCTCGGCGATTCCTATTCCCTTCTATACCGCCTATCGCGCGTTACACCACAAGGCGCAGCTCAAGGCTGGAGAAACCGTGTTGGTATCCGCCGGTGGTGGCGGTGTTGGCGTTGCCGCAATTCAATTGGCAAAGCTCGCAGGTGCACGGGTCCTGACGACGGTAGGCTCAGCCGAGAAAGCTGCCCGGACACGGGACCTTGGCGCGGATGTGGCGATCAACTACAAAGAGCAAGATTTTGCTGCAGAAGTACAGAAACTCACCGATGGTGCTGGAGTCGATGTCATTATCGAGAATGTGGCAAGCGACAACCTGGCAAAAGATCTGGCTATTGTGGCGCGCAATGGACGCATTATTCTGATCGGTACGGGAACCGGCAAAGGACCAGACGGACAGTTTGCGATTATGCATGCTCTGTTGAAGGATGCCAACCTGCTGGGGATGAGTTTGCTCAATGCTGGTACGGTCATTGGTGAAATGGCCACGGCATTGACGGCTGCCTTCGCCGCGGGGAAGCTCAGAGCCGTCGTGAGTAAGAGTTATCCGCTCGCCGAAGCGCAACAGGCACTCGCCGACCTTGTGGCCGGGCGGGTTTTTGGCAAGTTAGTATTAACACCGTAGGGTGTCGTCAGCAGAAAGGAAGAAGGTATGGAGTATCGTACATTGGGAGGGACCGGTATCAAAGTGAGTCATCTGTGTCTGGGGGCAATGATGTTCGGCGTAAACGGCAACCCAGATCACGATGAGTGCGTGAAGATTACCCATGCCGCTTTGGATGCCGGGGTGAATTTCATTGATACCGCCGATGTCTATTCAGATAACGAGTCGGAGCGAATTCTTGCCAAGGCGTTGAAAGGCCGACGTGACGATGTGGTGTTAGCGACCAAGTGCTTTTTTCCGCCTGGCCGGGTGGGGTTTTTTTCGCGCAGCGGGCCGAATGTAAATCACGGCGGTGGGTCGCGCCGCTGGATTATGCGTGCGGTCGAAGACAGCCTACGGCGATTGGAAACAGATTATATCGATGTCTATCAACTACACCGCTGGGATTGGGATATGGACATAGACGAATCGCTGTCGGCGATGACAGATTTGCAGCGCGCAGGCAAAATTCGTGTGATCGGGGCGTCGGCTACGCCAGCCGAGTGGATTGTCGAAGCCCGACGCGTAGCGGAACAGCGGCAGCTGGCCCGGGTTCGTAGCGAACAGTGCATTTATTCGATCTTGAGTCGTAAAGTTGAAGAGGCAGTACTCCCGACATGTCAACGGCACGGGGTCGGCGTGATGGTGTACGCGCCACTGGCTGGCGGCTGGCTCACCGGGAAGTATCGGCGTGACCAACCACTGCCAGAGGGAAGTCGAGCAACCGGGCGATTGGGAAAACTAGGAACCTGGGACACCGACCGTCCAGAGGTACAACGGAAATACGGGTTGATAGAAGAGTTAAGCATCGTTGCACAAGAGGCGGGGCTTTCGTTGACGCACATGGCGACAGCCTTTGCGGCTGAGCATCCGGCGGTCAGCTCGGTGATTATGGGACCCAAGACGCTGCAACAATTACAAGATACCTTGGGAGCTTCGGAGGTACGGCTTTCACCAGAAGTGCTGGACCGTATCGATGCCATTGTTCCGCCCGGCACTCGGATCGACCCAAAGGAGTCCTACATTCCGAATCCCTGGCTCGACGAACCAGCACGGCGACGCCGACCACAGTAACACATAGGCGAGCTAAAGGACCTCTCATCGTATGAGACGACCACTAGGGTCGGCAAAACTGACCTCTCCACAGCAATCTCGTAACAGGCCTTCCTCTGGTGGACGGGGTCTTGGTGTCGCGCAGGCGGACCTCAGCCAGATCGACCGCAACCCGCAGTTTCAGCAGGCCGTTGATCTCGTAGAGCGACAAGGCGAAAGCCTCTTTATCACTGGCAAGGCTGGCACGGGAAAGTCCACCTTGTTACATTATCTTCGCTCTACCACGAGCAAAGAAACGGTCGTCCTCGCGCCCACCGGGGTGGCTGCGCTCAACGTCGGCGGACAGACCATTCATTCATTCTTTCGCCTACCGCCGACACTGATCGAGCCCCGGAGTATTCGTCGTCAGCGCAACACAAAACTGTTCGAGAAGCTGGAAATGCTGATCATTGACGAGGTGTCGATGGTTCGCGCCGATGTCATGGATGGGGTCGACACTGCCTTGCGTCTCTATCGCAACAAACCGCAAATCCCCTTTGGTGGGGTACAGGTGGTGTTGTGCGGGGATCTCTTTCAACTGCCACCGATCGTCCGTGACGGAGAGATGAAGGCGTTCTTCGACGAACGCTATGGTGGACCGTATTTCTTTTTGGCGCATGTCTTTGCAGACCTCCATCCGTACGCCCTTGAACTGACGACCATCTACCGCCAACGAGACGACGCCTTTATTCACGTGCTCAATAAAATTCGCGAGCACGATCTGGATGCCGAGCTCTTCTCAGTGCTCAACCGGAGGGTTCTGAACCCAAATACGCCCCGTACCAATGGTTTTATTACCCTGACGACCACGAATGACGCGGCATCGCGCACTAACCGGGGCCGTCTTGAGCAGATCAACGCCAAATTGCACGTCTACTCTGCTGCGGTTACAGGAGACTTCGACCCGACAATCTTTCCTACCGATGAGCGGTTGGAACTCAAGCGTGGGGCGCAGGTCATGATGATTCGTAATGACACCGACAAGCGTTGGGTCAACGGTACCTTAGGCACGGTCAGTATTTTGAACGAAAAGAAGGTGTATGTCGAAATTGCTGGCACGTCGTACGAAGTTGCGCCCGAGACCTGGAAGAACATTCGCTATCACTTTAATCGCGAGAAGAACCAGATTGAAGAAGAGGTCATTGGGACCTTTATCCAGTATCCTGTACGGTTGGCATGGGCCATTACTATTCACAAAAGCCAGGGGCAAACATTTGACAACGTGCTGATCGATCTCGGGCGGGGATCGTTCGCCCACGGTCAAACCTATGTTGCGCTCAGCCGTTGTCGCTCGCTGGACGGAATCGTTTTCAGTCGCCCAGTCACGCCTCGTGATATTCTCTTTGATGAGCGAGTCTACGGCTACTCGCAGGTCTTTCAGCTGGTTCCGATAGGGTAGGATAAAGGTCATTATCCTAAAACTCGTAACTTAACTCCCAGCCGATATTGTCCCATTTGTTGTATTGACCATATGAGCTATTGCGCCCACCACCGTCATAGGTCGTGTAAATCACGCGACCAGTGATAAATCGCGAAAACTTGTACGACACCACAAGTTTCGTTTTGGTTCCTTCATGATGTCGCCCAGGGCCCCCGAGGAAGGGAAATACGGTCATACTGGCGCGGAGGCGATCCCGCGTGAAACGAAACGGTCGCTCAAGGTGAACAACAGGAAGCAAGTTCCACTCGTTGCGGTCCGAGGCCCCACCGAATCCACTACCAACAATGCTCTTGCGCCATCCGAACGTGGTGAAGAGCGAAGGCTGTAAGATGAATGTTGTGTTCTCCGGAAGTGCAACTTCTAACGCAATGGCTGCACGCAGGGTGTCCCGGCTCCGGTGCCCACCGTTTTCTCCGCCCTCTAGGGCCAGCACTTGACGTTGGCGATCGGCAAATTTCACGCCGAAGCTCAGCAATCCTTCTATACGCACGACGACGGGGAGGTCTCCGACGATCGGGACACCGGAGAAGGAGGTTGCATAGTCCGCGGTCATGCCCAGATGATGCAACCGTGTGTGACGTGGGGTAAGGATCGGTCGGTCGCCATCTCGTCCGGTGATGAAAAAATTAGGATTGTCGTTCCAAGCATAGAAATAGATAAGTCCCCAGGTGAGAGCATCCTTGGCCATATCAAGCCGCAGACCGTATTCATGATCACCAAAGTCCCCTGCGCTTGGTCGTTTTCGGCGTTTCACAACTGCATCGAGGGGGGGGACTGAAGGAGGAAACCACGGTGAACCTACCGTCGGGAGACGTTCTTGTTCAAAGTTGGGAATGTACAGCACTTGCAGTGAATTAGGGCCCCAGAAATACGTAGCATTAGCCATCCAGGTCGGGATGCGGCGGTACTCGAAATCACTCGCCTCTAACTGCACGGATTCCCGTACATCCATCGGGTTGATCATGTCGATGAAGCGACCATCCATCTTTCCCCAGGCAATCTGCTGTTTGCCGAGAACGATGTCGAAACTGTGCGTGCGATAGCTCAGGTGAAACTCACGGACGATCCGTTCCAGGTTGTGATAGTGGCGTGCCGTTTCACTGATACGCGGGGCAAACAGTCCGCCCGAATCCTGCCAGTTGTACACGCCATCATAGAGGAAGTGATTGATGCTGGTCAGTTCGAGATTATCGGTGAACTGGTAGTGGAGCTCGATTTCCAGGAGGTTCTGCAGTTGTAAGAAACGGAAATCTTTATTGCGAAAGCCGACCTTTTGATTGCGATGGAGTCCGATATCTGACCACTGGCGGAAAAATCCTTTGAAGGTTAAGGCTGGAACCGCCTTCTCGATTGGCTGACTGACATACTCACCGACCGGGTCGAAGATCGACAGCGAGCGGTCGATGGTTGACCACGTATTACTTAGGGTGTTGCTGTACGAGGGTGGGGGGGCGCAGAGAAAGAGAGCAAACAGTACACACCCCAGAGACAACGTCATAGGGGAAGTGCTGGTGACAGCGGGTTTGGTAGATTGATAGTTCGACAAGTAACTCACATGCTGCTCCATGGTATCAACGTTTAGTACTCAACCCTTAGTCGCAAAAAACATTGACGAAACGGGGGAACAGGAAAAACGGAGAAACGGAAAAGGAATTTTGCGAAGTCGCTTTTTTCCCCTGGCCCGCCGATGACTCAGAGTCCCCACAGGTGTTCTCGATTACTCCGCGGCAGCGACACTCTCAATAAATACGAGCTGCCCAGCTTCGTTCTGGGCTTTGATGCGTGGCTCGACCTCAGGAGGAATAATGAGTTTGCGTTCTTCCGGAAACTTCTCACGAAAGAGATGGGGGCGCAGGAAGAAATCTTCCGGGACCCGTATCGTGGCTAACGTTTTCATTGGGATCGGGAACCACACGCGCCGCATGAAGTCAGGATTGAAGAAGGTTTCTTGGTCTTCTTCTGTCCATTGCCGCAGGCGATGCCCATCGTGTACGGCGTACGCGAGAAAGTCGAGCTGTGCATTCCACCACACAGTAAGGAGATTATGATAGCCGCGTTCTTTGAGCGATGGATTGTAGATGTCAGCGACCCGTACTTCTATAAAAAGAAGTTCGCCCTCAGGACCGTACTGTTCGGTGCGGAGAGGGTAAAAATGATGCTGGTCGATCCAGTAGAGAAGACGCGGGGCATAATAATTTGTGAGCCAGTCCGTTTTGGCTTCGGCCTCGACGACATAGCATGGCACGCCACCAGTGGCAGTGTAATAGGGATAATCGTCGCCCATAAGCTTGAGATCCGATGCTGGGACATCCCGTAGCGAGCCGTCACCGTCCGCCAAGGTAATAGTCTGGCGCGTTTTGGGAAACCGGACTGTTTCAGTAAGCGTATCCGTACCAATGATACGCCACGAAAACTCCCACGCGTCACGCCCGAGAAAATCGTCATAGGTCATAGGTTGGTCAGGAAAACGATCTTGCCGACGCGGTTGTGGGAACCGGCGCACTCGTCGCAAGACCGGCGAGTACCCGAACAGGTCGGTTTTGGTTGTGATTTCCTGGTCGGTGCGGTGATGGAGCATCAACAGCTGATTGCCCTGGTTTTCTGGCGGGGCGGTATCCTGCGAGAGCCAGCGCGAAAAAATGTCACCAGGTTTTGCTTGTAAATAGCCTTCTAGCCCTTCTGGATGAGGATAAATACCTAGGACGATCGTCTTGCCGGTGGAAAGATACCCTGAGGGCATAAGCGAACCGAAATCCTCAATGTGCACGAAATTCCAGCGCGGCATATGCGGAAACTCCATCGCGCGAATGCCCATTTCTTCAGCCGTATAGGGAGCAGTAAAAGGGTACTGTTCAGCAGGAAAATATGGGTAGGTCGCATGCCGTGGGGTATCGGTTCGTTCATCGATATTCCGGCGTTCTTCCGCGGAAAGTTCTCGGAGATACTTCCACGTTCTGGTGTCGGCAGCGAAGGCCGCTGTCAGTATATGCGACTCGGTGAGGCAGAGCAGAAAAAAAACAATACAGAACCATACTATGCGCTGCGCAATCCACAGCGCTCCAGCGTATTGGGGCATTCCTTTCTCCTTATCGAGAGGGAAACTCAAGGGGGAAAGTTGTGCGCACAGCGCACGATACGTGGGAAAGGTGCCCCTTGTCCGTCTCGTCCGCTTTAGTGTCTGCCGAAATGCTCACGGTTCTCAACTTCTGTGAGCAGCCCGCGAGCAACCATCACCTCTCCCTTGGCGAGATCTGCCTCTGCGGCCCGTTCCACCGCGAGTTTGCAAACCGTCTTCAGATCAATGCCATGAAACTCCATCTCAAGTTCGTCCACGGACACCCAGGCATCAACCTGCCGACCGTCCTGCAAACGGCAACGATACCCAGCGTAGCGTCTGGTTTTATCACGCCGCTTTTCCATATCAATGACCCTACGTTTCGCCATGCTTCCCTCTCACAAAACCGATAGTTATCTACGTAAAAAGCCGTCGCGATCGATACGAGTACGGAGGGCATGGATCTCCGCTGCTGTTGGTGGTTCGCTAACCGGGGGCGGAGTCGAAACAGCGACGGAAAAACCTGTTTGTGCTTGGACCTCGGCTGCAGTGACCCCAGGATGGATCGAGTGAACCTGCATGCGCTTCGTATCCGTAGCGAAATCAAAAATGCAGAGTGGGGTAACACAGTACTGCGGACCGCCGCCAGGAAGCCCAAGCTTGGTACGTGCGTCTGTTCCTCCATTTCCCCAGCCAAAGGCACTGATAAAATCACAGCGTTCAACGAAGATGCGCGGAGAGTGGGAGTTGAGCACGATATAATAGCGACCGACGTGGGTGCTGAGCGTTGGCGTTCCCACTGAGCCTGGTCCACGAAAACGCAGACGGTGATAATCCGAACCGACCCCGATGAGATTGGTGTTGCCATACGGATCGACTTGCACTCCGCCGATGAAGAACACATGCCGATCCCAATCCTTCACACGGTCAAAGCGGTGCCCGGTATCACTATACGATTCGGCCCAGCGCACAACCCGGCGATCCCAACCAAACGCGGGCATCGGGAGCGATTCTAAGTGGGCAACGTTCATGCGTGCACCGAAAAAGATAATTTCCATGTTCGGTCCGTGGAGGAGGTGGGCCAGCCGCACAGCGGCTTCAACCACCGGCATTGCGACTCCCACACGCAGGATATCCCCGTCTTTCAGATTCCGTGCGAGGAAAATCGCCATCAATTCAAAAGCAGAGTAGTCATTAGGCATGGTCAGTTCCACTTCTTCATTTTCTACGTTTCACGTTTCAGGTCTCACGGATCGCGCATCAGTATTCATATAACTCCAATAACCGCTTAATACCGACTCGCTCCAGATAGTCACCAAGTGTCGCTGGTTCGTGACAATAGCGGGTGAGATACTGAAGAAGGGCGTCGGTGGGGTTCTCTTGGGCGGCAGCAGTCGCGGCCTCCACATAGGAGCGCAGGTGGGCGTTGTCTTGTACGTAGAATCCGCGACTGTAAAACGGATGCGCACCATACGGAGCACGAACAATTGCATCTGCCCCCGCAATTGTTGTTGCCCAAGGGTTGGCACGAATCTCCTCGTTTGGGATAATTTTTTCGACTTGCACAATCGTGCGATCTGCCGCGCGGTAGAGAAAAAGATCGATCCATCCTGGACCATCACAGTGTTGGACATTACCGTATGGGTCGGCAGTGGCGGCATGCAAGAGTGCGATGTCCGGCTTAATGGGAGGCACTGCAATGAGGGTTTCTCCGCGGATGGGATCTTGGATAACTTTCAAGTCAGTGTTCACGTCAGGAAGTGAGGTGCCGACACCGCCACGCCACGGGAGGAAGGGCAGCGCCTGGGCTGCGGCTTGTAACCCTGTTGTGAGGATCCCTTCTTCACACTCCCAGACCTCGATTTCTCCGCGTTCAACTGCGCGACGAAAAGATGGGGCGACGGCGACGCCAAACCCACCACCAGCGTAGTAACTCACCGCTTTTCGGACACAACCAGCGGCAATGAGAAAATCAAGCGAGAGGCCACTGTCGATAACAGTGAGATTTTTGATCCGGCGGCGAACAATTTGCCGTAACAGCGCCATTGGTGCTGGCGACCCTACGGCGATAGTCATGCCATCGTGTATCCAACTTGCTGCTGTTACTTCGTCGAGAATCCGTTGCTGTCGTTCTCCTACGTTCACAATATCCCTCATAGTGTTCAACAGACTCGCGCTCGCACGCGTTGGCGAGAGATATACGACGCCAATACCAGGTTTGGCAATGCCGTGTTAAAGAAAATGGCTTCTGCAACTGTGCTATTGCACTTCGATCATAATGAGAGCAAGAGAACAGATAGGAGGACCTCCTGCGTATAAACATGAATATGTTCGATAACGAGGATGTGAGCTGGGGACAATGGGACCTCGCTCGCGCAGTCGCATGTCTTCTCAAATTGAGAGCAGCGTGTGCATTCATGGCATGCCACGGCTTTGAGGCCGCTTTGCCGCTGGGTCGAGTGTGGACGTTACCCACGGCGGTGGTCTCCAGCCTTTGCGCTGTCAGTGATGGTTCCCGTTTCTTCTTTGCTCTCATGCTCTGGTTTATGTTGTTGACGGTCAATCAGGGTCTCTTCGATCGGCAGGCTGATGCGGAGATGGTACCGAACGAAGTACTTGCTGCGATTGTCACGGTACAGGCAACGATCCCGCCTGAGGCGCGGAACGCTGAGCTACAGCGGCAGACCGAGTGGTTCAAGCGCCAGCTCTTTGGGCGCAAGTCCGAGCGCCGCTTGCTTACGCCCGATGCCCACCAACTGCCCTTGGCGGGCATCCTTGCATCACGCGAGGAGGCGGCCGCTAAGCCCCCGTCGCCCACCGAGACCGTTACGGCCTATCGGCGCCACACGCGCTTCAGTGCGCTGCCCGATGCGGGGGAGGAAGGGGGACTACGCTTTGACGGGTCGGTGCCGATGCGGGTGATTGCCGTGCCCACTCCGGAGGTGGCAGACCTCGCACCAGACGCGTACGAGGTGATCGGCGAGAAGGTGACCTACCGGCTGGCACAGCACCCGGGGGCGTATGTGGTGCTCAAGTACGTGCGCCAGGTCATCAAACTCAAGGCGACGGAACAGATCTGCTGTCCGCCGGTCCCGCCCGCGGTGTTCGAGAAGAGTCTGGCCGATGTGCGTCTCCTAGCCGGGCTGCTGATCGACAAGTTCGCGTATCACCTCCCGCTCTATCGTCAACACCAACGCTTGGCCCACGCGGGGATCACGCTCAACCGCGGCACCCTCACCCAGTGGGTGCATCGGACGGCAGACTTATTGACGCCGACCTATCACGCGTTACTCTCGTCAATCCTCCAAAGCCATGTCCTCACGATGGACGAGACGCCGATCAAAGCGGGCCACAAGAGTAAGGGGAAGTTACAGACCGGCTACTTCTGGCCCATTTACGGCGATCAAGACGAGATTGCCTTTCCCTTTGCCGTCACTAGGGCCGAGCGCGTGGTGCACGAGGTGCTGGGGGCCTTCTGCGGCGTGTTAGTGACAGATGGGTACAAAGTGTACGATCGCTTCGTGCGCAGTGGGCAAGCGATTGTCCATGCGCAATGCTGGGCCCATACCCGGCGCAAATTCATCGAGGCGCAGACGGCGGAACCGGAGTTAGTGGCGCAGGCATTGGAGCAGATCGGCACGCTCTACGCTTTCGAAGCACAGGGCCAAGAGCAGAAAGTGACGGGAGACGCGAAGCTGCGCTATCGGCGAGCGTCTGCTCAACCGATAGTCGCGCAGTTCTTTACGTGGCTGGAGCACGTGGTGCGGGACACGGTGTTGCTTCCCACCAACCCCTTTCGCCAAGCTGCCCACTATGCGCTTGAGCGCCGCTCAGCCTTGAGTATCTTTCTCGCCGATCCCACCGTGCCGATTGATACGAACCATCTGGAGCGGCAGATTCGCCCTCTCGCGCTCGGCCGCAGAAATTGGCTCTTCTGCTGGACAGAAGTGGGCGCGCGCTACGTCGGCATTGTGCAAAGTCTCCTCGCCTCCTGCCGTCTGCACGGGCTTGATCCGTATGTCTACTTGGTCGATGTGTTGCAACGCATCGATACCCATCCCGCCTTCGACGTTCACCTCCTTACGCCGCGCCTGTGGAAACAGCACTTCGCTCACAATCCACTCCGTTCCGCTCTCGATCGCTGCCGTCAATAACGCCGCTTACCAACCGCTTACTTTTATCCAAGCGGCAATCCACCGTTATCAACTCAAATTGCTCGTGTATGATGGCGAAACCGAGGAGGTTACGCAATGGCAAAACTAGATGACTACCGTCGCTATGTGCAGCAGATTCTAGAGCGGTATAGCCAACTGAAACCCGCGTATGGGGACCTCGAACGACAACTCGTCTTTGATCCTGTCCGTGACCACTACCTGCTTGCTACTGTTGGCTGGCGTGAACGGCAACGAGTGTATGGGTGTCTTGTCCATGTCGATATCAAGGACGGGCAAATCTGGATTCAGCATGATGGCACCGAAGAAGGGATTGCCAATGCGTTGGTAGCGCTTGGCGTCCCCAAAGAAGATATCGTGCTGGCATTCCATGCTTCTTACCGGCGACCTCTTACCGGGTTTGGCGTTGGTAAAGAACAAACAGGACAGCGCGCCGCGTAGGTTGGCCCAAAGCGATCGCCGGGCGCCACGGGTGACTGGTTCACTACCCGTGTGCCTATGGCGAGTCGAATTCTGTCACAGAGTAGAAACCTCAGTTAACGTTGTAGCCTCGTGCCGTGAGATAAACGCGCTGCAACGTAACCTGTGAAGACTTATCCGGCTCTCTGCTCTGGGTCTCGTTGGGTGACTTGCGTGAGAATAGCGATTCCCAGCTCATCTTCGATGGCGAGGCAAGTCCGAATCAAGTCATCGCTCACAACTCGGACGTCGTACTCTTCGGGCAAGGCGACTTCTATTGTCAGGTCTTCATCGGTATAGGGCACTTCGAGTGTAGTCATAACAGCCTGGGGATATTGTTCGTGAACATGTTGACTCAATCGTAAGACCGCATTGGCCAGCGTTCGTTCCTTGGTTTTCAGTTTGTGTGCCATGTTATGCCTCTCTTTGCTCGATAATCATAAGCACTTCCTGAACAGTCTGAACTGCCCATTCAGCATCTTGTTGACTGACTGTATCGAGCCGATAGTCTGCTCCGAGCCGAAGATCATAGAGTCTCCGCAGCGCAAAGCGGTGAGCTTCCAAGATTCCGGGACCATGCATAGAGACTTGTGGGTCAATCCATCGGCCACGGACAAACGTCTGTATAAGCCCGAAATGTTCCCAGCGCGGTTTTGTTGGTGGTTCGCCGACTGCCGCCCACATTGCCTGATAGGCAGCATAGTAGCAGCGTGAGACACAGCCACGAAAATCTCCACTTGCTAAGAGCGCCTTAGCGCCCGCCAGTGTTTGCTGTGCTCCGTCAAGTCGGATCTGTTTTTTCACCTCTTCTCTCTACCACATTTCCCTGACGAAGTGACGTAGCAAGGCTGGTTGTCCATTCCACCGCAGCATGTAGAGGAGAGCGCATCTCCGGGTCCCGCGGGTGACTTGGGCTCCCCTGTGAACAACCTTTACGGTAGGGGGATCTCAGCTTTTCAAGGTCGGCAACACTTTCTTTTTCTGCTGTCTTTGCTGTGGTATGGTTCCAGGCATGAACCCCGCACCACGACGTGCAACCTACGATGATCTGCTGCAAGTTCCCGACATCCTGGTGGCGGAAATTATTGACGGCGAACTTATCACTACGCCGCGGCCAGCGTTTCCGCATGCACGAGCGACTTCTGCCATCAGAGGAGAATTACACCCTTTTGACCGTGGAGCCGGTGGATCTGGTGAACCTGGGGGTTGGTGGATTCTTTTTGAACCTGAATTACACTTAGGATCTGATATTGTTGTTCCTGACCTCGCCGGATGGCGACGGGAACGCATGCCAGTTTTAGAAAACGTCCCGTATGGTGAGATCGTGCCAGATTGGGTCTGTGAAGTGGTCTCCCCGACGACCGCCCGAAATGACCGAGTGCGCAAAATGCCGGTGTATGCTCGTGAAGGTGTTGGCCATGCGTGGCTTGTCGATCCCCTGCACCGCACCTTAGAAATCTATTGCTTGGAAGGGCAGCGATGGGTACTTCTCAGTTCCCATGGCGACATCGAGACAGTTCGCGCCGAACCATTTGCGGCAATCCAGATCGATCTTCGTCGGTGGTGGTTGGAGTAAAAAGCGAAAAAGACCTTGCCTCTGCCGTGGGGAAACTTAAGACTATCGCCATTCTTACTCAACAAGGAGGAGTGGCATGGCACAAGCACAAGGTCCTGTCGCTGTGGTCGCAGGAGTTGGCCCTGGCATCGGCGCACGGTTTGTCGAGACGTTTGCACAAGAGGGGTATCGTGTTGTTGCGCTAGCGCGCAACGCGGACTCGCTTCAGCAGATTCGCACTGGATTGGGTAGTGTCGCTGAGCACTGTGTATTTTGGCCAACCGACATTACGGACCCAGCGCGGGTGAAAGAGACGTTCGCCCGGGTGCGTAAGGAGTTGGGCCCAGTCAAGCTTCTCATCTGTAATGCGGGTGGTGGAGCTAAGCGGGGCTCGTTTTTGGATATTACTGCTGACGATTTTCTCAGAAATTTGCACGGGCAGGCTTTTGGTCCGTTTCTGTGCGCGAAAGAAGCCATCCCTGACATGCTGGCTCACGGTGGTGGGACAGTGGCTTACATTGGGGCTACGAGTTCGGTCAAAGGCTATGCCCGCTCCTCGGCATTTGCGACGGGAAAATTTGCCTTACGGGCATTAGCGCAATGTAATGCCCGTGAGTTTGGGCCGCAGGGCATTCATGTATTCCATGTCATCATCGATGGCGGCATCGATGACGTCCCGCTTGGAGAATCACGCGAAGTGCAGGCCGATATGCTCGACTCACGAGCGATTGCCAAAGTAGTTGCGCAGGCCGTTGCCCAACCACGTGATACCTGGGTGCATGAATTTGATATCCGTCCAGCAACTGAGCAGTTCTAACTGGACCGCCCTCTTCTTGCTAAGGAGAGGGCGGGAAATGAACACCGGAGGTAAAGGGCTAGAGTCCCGCCTACTTTTTCTGCATCTCCAGGAAACTGGGAAATCCAGTATGCGCAGACACCCCACCGTCGACCACAATAGCTTCTCCGGTAATAAACGAAGATTCGTCAGATGCGAGGAACAAGACAATATTGGCGATTTCCTCAGGTTCTCCCATACGCCCTAACGGATGCACTGCGGATTGCAGACGACGAAACTCGTCTTCTCGTCCGGGACCCAGGATTTGCGCAGCACGGGTGTTGATCGCTCCCGGACAGACACAGTTGACCCGAATATTATATGTAGCGTTCTCAATAGCCGCCGCGCGAGTCAGATTGATGACGCCAGCCTTTGCCGCATTGTAGGAAGACAAGCCATAGTCTCCTGCGGTCCCCGATACCGAAGCAGTGTTGATAATCACACCTTTGCCTTGCTTGCGCATAATAGGGAGACAGTATTTCATCCCGAGAAAGGTACTGGTCAAGGTGACCGCAAGCACCCGATTCCAACTTTCGAGCGAAATATCGTCTAATGCCGCCACGTCGGCTGCGCCAGCATTGTTGAACATGATGTCGAGTCGTCCAAACGTATCGAGCGCCAGCTTAATGGTTGCTTGTACGCCCTCTGGATCTGCCGCATCGACTTTAATCCATGCAGCTGTACCTTCGCTGGCTTGAATACTTTTTGTGACCTCCTCAGCCCGTTTGCCACTCAGGTCGGCAACGACCACGCTTGCACCTTCTTGCGCGAGAAGCCGTGCAGTTGCAGCGCCAATTCCTGAACCACCAGCAGTAACAATCGCTACTTTGCCATCGAATCGTTTTGCCATATGTTGCTCCGCGGAAGAAGGATTTAGGAGTGCGGAGTTAGGAACTGGTAGAGAGCGGAAAACGGGACGAAGCTGTGCCCCTCTCTTTCGCTCGCTCCACTTCTTTTTCTCTTTTCCACATCCTAAATCCTATCTCCCAGCTCCAAACTAGTCTTGTCCAGTCGGCCAATAATCGAGCGCACCGAGCCCTTCGAGCGCGAGTCCATAGCCGAGGTTATCAAGCATGAGTCGTTTAATCTGCTGCACCATCGCTACCCGTGCATAGCGCACGGTGAGGGGAGGGCGCTTGATGATCTCTTCTGCCAGTTCCCAGGCTCGCGGTAGCAGTTTGTCAGCTGGTAGGACTTCACTCACAACCCCAAGGGTAAGTGCCTCCTGCGCCGACAACTTTTGACCGGTCAAGAGAAAATAACGACCACGGTTCGCCCCCAGGACTAATGGCCACACGACGTGCACGCCGTCGCCCGGTACGAGTCCACCTGGGAAATGTGGAGCATCCTGAAACACTGCGGTTTCTGAGGCCAAGACAATATCACTCAGCACGGCAAGCTCGGCATGAATGATGGCGGGTCCATTAACTGCTGCGATTACCGGGACTTCGATATCGAGCAAATTCATTAAGAGCCGTTTGGCGTCGAAATAGATATGATCCCACGATCGGGGTGTAATTTTGCCGAGACTCCCCATCTCAAACTCAGCAATAAACTTATCAGCCGTCCCCGTCATGATCACGACACGATTGTCGGGGTCAGCGCCGATATCTTGAAAACAATACCCCAGTTCTTCGTGTGGTGTTGCTCCCCATTTGAGCGTCGCCCCATCGGTATGTAATTGCATTTGCAAAATGCCGTTCCGTCGTTCCATACGGATAGTTTTGTATTTGTTCACGTACTGTTCGAACTTTACCATGTTGCGTCCTCCTTATACTGAAGGGTTAAATCACCCTCGATATGACAAGGCAAGAGTTCAGAAAACTGGAGCACTGAACCGCAGAAAAGGCCGCCGGGGAACCTGGCTTACCTTAATGAGGTCGGGGATAAATCACGATCGGGGAAAAAGGTAGGACCTTATTGATCTCAGCCCCAACTTCCTGTGCAGAGTGGATAGACGGAAAAGGCCCGAGCGTGACCCGGTGCCAGATTGGCGAGGCTCCGGTAGACGTGGTGATAATCGGTTCGTAGCCTTTATCTCGGAGCAACCCAATCGCGCGTTCCGCTCCTTGCCGGGTGCTGAACGCGGCAATTTGGAGACGATATCCCTCGGACTCTGTAGGTGTCTGCGGTTCTGTGAAACCGGAGTTTGCGGAGGGGAGGGGGGGGGGCTCTTGATCTTCTTTCATGCCTGGTGGAACGTCATACACTGAGGAGCCAACCTGAGCGATTTGTTCTTCCGGGGCACTTAACGCGCTGGCACTTTCTGTTGCAGGCATGAACTCCGGTATCGGCGCTGAAGCAGATGAAGGGGGAGGTGTTTGGGCAAATTGTGCCGGTTGAGGAGACTCCAGGTCTGGGAGATCTGGAATTCTCATCGCGAGATGGCGGCTCAGATCATCGACCGCCCGGGTCATTTGCTCGTCGGAGAGATTCGACAAATTTTTGACGGCATCAGGCACGATTGAAAGAGGAGACAGCGGTACGCCTGCCGAGCGAAATTTGGTTGCATACGCGTCATGTACGAGCGTCTGCCCAGCTTCTGTTTCAACCATCTGAATGTTGCCTTCGAGCGTCAGTTGCGAATACAAGGCAAGGTAGAGGCGACTTGCCTTCGTGACTTCTCCATAGATGAGAGCCTCGCACCCGAGTGTTCGACCGAGTTGTTGTACGGTCAAATTCCGCCAGTCCGGCCCGACGGCTTCGAGCTGATCATCAATACGATACAGTTCCACATCGATGAAGTGCTTGACACTGAGTTGGCCAGCAAAGCTACGACGCACCTGATCGGCAAGACCGGGCGTGTCGGTACGGTCAATAAAAGGAAGTACACACACCCGCTTTGGTGTGACCGGTGATAAGTGACTCCATGCAACAAAGTTTGGTGGTGGTGGTGGGAGCACCGTCTGCGAGCAGGCCGCGAAGAGAAGGGACACACTGAGCACCCAGCCACACCGTACAACAACCATTCCCATTACCCCCAGTCGCGCTCAAGCTTGCGCCGGTTGTCAGTCTTTCCCTTTCTATATGAAATTTATAATGAAGGAAACCTCGCAAAAAATGAATCCCTCATCGCGGCGCATAAAGATTTTTCAGCGATGGACAATCCTTGTCGAATGGAGGGCGTGTGCGCTACAGTGCACAGGGAGTGCACTGAGGACAAAAAAGGAGGGTGAGCTCATGCAATACGATGTGCTGATTAAAAATGGCTTCCTGGTCGATGGTTCAGGGATGCCGGGGTATCACGGTGACCTCGCCGTAGCTGGGGGAAACATTGTCGCGATGGGGAAGGTTGATGGCCCTGCAACCGAGGTCATTGATGGGCGTGGGTTGGTGGTTGCTCCGGGTTTTATTGACGTCCACACCCATTACGATGCGCAATTGTTTTGGGATCCTTGGGCGACACCAAGCTGCTGGCATGGATTTACGAGCGTATTCATGACAAACTGTGGGTTTGGACTGGCGCCGTGCAAACCGCAAGATCGAGAGTACATCACACGGATGCTGGTCAAAGTCGAAGCCATGCCATTGGAGAGCTTGAAAGCTGGGGTGTCGTGGACGTGGGAGAGTTATGCGGACTACCTTAACGCTTTGGATCGCCGTCTTGGGGTGAACGTCATGGCCCTCGCGCCGCACTCGACGATTCGGTATCACGTTATGGGAGACGAAGCGCGCAAGCGCGAAGCGACCGCAACAGAAGTCCAGAAAATGCAGGAGGTGGTTGCTGATTGCGTCCAAGCTGGAGCCTTTGGCTTCTCCTCTTCGTACGGGCCGGTACATTTCGATGGGGAAGGGGGGCCGGTGCCGAGTCGCTTTGCCTCGCAAGATGAGACCGTGGCCTTGGCAAAAACCCTCGAGACATTTCACCGTGGGACAGTCTGTGTGATTCCGCCCGGAATTCCTCGGGTTGGTCCGCATGATATGGAGTATATGACCAGATTGTCGCGAGAAAGCGGACGTCCAGTGCTGTGGAATCTACTCGCGCAAACATGGGATGCTCCCCAGCATTGGAGCCAGGTGCTTGAATGGACGGCCGAGGCGTTTCGCGAGGGAGCTCGGGTTCACCCGTTGGCCTTGTGCGAGCGCTTTGACCTGACATTCACGTTGCGTGGAGCCGTGTTTGAAGATTTGCCGGCCTGGAAAGCGGCAAGTACCGGGCCGCGGTCGCAAAAAATCGCGAATCTCTCTAACCCAGAGATTCGGGCAGCGATGCAACGCGACCTCGATGATCCGACGCCAAAGGTCTTCTCAAAGCGCATGCAAGATGTTTTCGTGAGCGCTGTGCGCGACGATGAACATCAGGCGCTCGTGGGGAAGAACCTCGTCGAAATTGGTGCTTTGCAAGGCAAAACGCCGCTTGAAGCGATGCTTGATCTGGCCATTGCGGAAAATCTTGAAACGCAATTCCTGATCCGTGGCTTCCAGAACGGTGATGCGAACGCGGTTCGTGGCATGATGAGCGACCCGTATGTTGTCACTGGTGGTTCTGACGGTGGGGCTCACATTGCGTTTCTCTGCCAGGTGACCTACTCAAGTTTCTTGTTGGGACACTGGGTACGTGAAGAAAAAGCGTTGACCCTTGAACAGGCGGTTCGCAAGTTGACTTTTGATCCAGCTCGACTGCTGGGCATTCCTCAGCGCGGGTTTTTGCGAGAAGGGATGGCTGCGGATCTGACGATTTTTGACCCGGACAAAGTGGCGGCGAGGAGTAAAGAGTTCGTCAGAGACCTTCCTGGCGGAGCCTCGCGTTTGGTCGCACGGGCTGACGGATATCGCTATACGCTCGTGAACGGCCAGGTTGTGTTGCGTGACAGAGAATTGACCGGCGCATGCCCTGGACGGGTCCTGCGCAGTTATGAGCAATAGGAGGTGGGAAACAGTCGGCGTTCAGCGGCTTGCCATACGGAGCAGAGAACAAGCGGCTGAAAGCTGACTGCCGGTGGTGAAGAGAGATATGCTAAAACACACATTTCAACATATTCACGGGATCGGTGAGAAAACCGAGCGTCGCCTCTGGGCTGAGGGAGTAACGAGTTGGGAGGTATTTCTCGATGCGCCAACACAGGCGCCCCTGCCGCAGTGGCAACGCGACCTGGCCTGTTTTGAGCTAGAGCAGTCGTTCCATGCGCTTGAGCGTTGTGACGCTCGGTATTTCACTGAGAAATTGGCGAGTGCGCTGCATTGGCGCTTATTTCCTCAGTTCGGGCAACGTATTGCGTATGTAGACATTGAGACCACGGGGGCGGTCGCGGGAAGCGCCTATCTCACTGTTATCGGTGTCTATGACGGGGTTAAGCCGCGCGTATACGTACGCGGGAAGAATCTCGCGGATTTTGTCGCCGACATCGACGAATTTACCCTACTGGTAACCTATAATGGTAAGCTTTTTGACCTCCCATTCCTTCGGCAAGAACTGGGAATTCCGCTTGCCCACGCACACATTGACCTCCGCTATCCACTTGCTGCTTTAGGGTATAAGGGAGGGCTCAAACGTATTGAACAGACCTTGGGGCTCGAGCGCGAAGGCCCTGTGGCGTTGTTGGATGGCTGGTGCGCCATTTTGCTGTGGCAGTACTATGAACAGCAAGGTGAGACCGAAGCATTAGAGACGCTGTTACGATATAACCTCGAAGATGTCGTGCATTTGCCTGCATTGTTGGCGCTGGTCTACAATACGCGAATCCAACGACTGCCTTTTGATCTCCCTCTGGTGAGTTTTCCTCCACCGCCAGCCCTCTCCTTCGGCTTCAGTGAGTCTCTGATCTATCGAACCTTGAGAGAAACGGGACGAATGGACAAAGTTGAGGCAGCGAAAGCCTCTGACGATAATAACGACGAAGAATCTCTCAAAGGATGTTCCCCTGTGCACGCGTCGCAGGCTGGCTTCCAGAGAGAACGTCTGCCCGATTCCCTGGAAGACCATTGCTGATGATGAAGCCGTGCTCAGGAGGGGTCGCTGAAACATTCGAGAGGAAACGGACACTGGCGGTGTTGTCCTGGATAGTTCCAGTCGCTGGGCCCCCTGCGCCTTGCACCAGGACCGACGATGCACCTTCTGGGAGGGAATTGCGCGTAACGAAAGCAAACAGTTCGTTTCCTTCGGTCTTGACGTTCTCCATGCCCATGGCCCCGACTAGACGGATTGCGCTTTTGCTGCACTCTGTGAATTGATTGCTCTCAACCGTGAGGCGACACGAGTTTTGTCTCGCCTCCCCAATTGCTGCCTGAGCGAGGAGTCCCACCGGACTGCCGGAAATGGTATTCCCACTGAGGAGTGCTTGAACGTTCGTTGCCTGGGGAACCTTTGCCGCTAAGGGGAGTGCCCCAATGAGGCTGATTCCGACTTGTTTATTGTCTCGAAGGATATTGTCGGTAACCACAAGCCGGAGCTTATTGTGGGAGGGACCAAACGAACCTGAGCAGAGCAATCCCCCGCGTTCGCTCTGCTCAATGGTATTCCGTTGGACGAGGGCATGAAACTCTACCGCATCGGGTTCGGGGAAAAAGCAAATGAACGCGAGTCCATCGGCAAAACACTCGCGCATGACGTTGTCTGAGACCTGAATCTGGTTACGCTGACCAGCGCGGGCCTCGGCGAAAATATGGTGCCCCTGACGCGCCCCGACACCACGGGGCAGTGCGGGCTCGAAGCGCTGAAGCCCATTTTGAAAAAATTCACAATACGTTATTGTGGCATTGGCAACACCGCACAAAAAAATCCCGTGATCCCCATGTCGACTGAGCGTGGTATGGGTAATTATCGCCGATGCGCCGGGAGGAACGGCAATGCCATGCCCCCCACCATTGGTGACCGTTACTCTGCAGACGGAAGAATAGTCACCGAGGACGAGGACGGAGAGATCCGTAGCGATCGGATTGAAGGACGGCGCAAATTGTCCCTCTCCATCGATAATACACTGGGAAGCTGCAACCCCAATGAGTGAAACCCCGGGGGGGAGGGTGAGAGGGAGACGCTCGCCGGTCCGAGTCGGAGAATAATGACCTGGTTGGACAAAAATGACGTCACCGTCATTCGCTCTCGTAATGGCCTGCGTCAGGGATGACGCATCGGCCTGAGGATCGGTCGGATGAACAATAATGGCCCCCATGACTGCCCTCCTCCTAGCCGGAAAGATTGAAAAAAAAGGCCCGAATGGGGTCATTCGGGCCAGGGCTTAAGACGGCGGGGTTCCCACAACTCCGGACGTCTCTACGCGATTGGCAGCCTACCGAACTCCATCCTGGGGGTCAAGCCCTTTTTCTCACAAAAAGATTTATTCGCTGCTCAGATAGTGACACTGTTTGCAAAAAAGTAAAACATTCTCTTAAATTGTTCACATCAATTTTAGCAACACGATTTTAACTTGGTGAACTGTCTGAAGAGAAAGGAGTTTTTTTCAAAAAATGTTTTCCCAAATGCTATTTCTCTATTGATCACGAAATTTAATTTTGATAAAAAAAAGTTTGGAATGAGTCTCGCTTGAGGTTTTATACCTGTTATGGGGTTCCCACGAAATCACAGGCGTACAGGAAATGTAGCGAGTGAAGTTATTGCTCCTTGTTTCTAACCGTCTGAATATACCAGGAGGTCACTATGGCAGCAGCGAAAAAAGCCGCAGCGAAAAAGCCAGCAAAAAAAGCTACAAAGAAAAAATAGGGTAGAATTCAACACTACTCCTTAGGCGTAGAACTCAGGCTGAAAAGGTCCTTGTAAAAAGGGCCTTTTCTTTTTTCTCGGGGTGTGGCTATAAAGAACGCCATCATGGCAACTGATCCCACAGAAAAACTACCGCAGATCAAAGTATCAAGCGCATACCCTGGCGAGTGGTATATTGTCGAAGTTGATGGTGGAGACGGGGCGATGAAGATGGAGCTGCGTCGTCCGGTTGGAGAAGAGGCGTCAGATACCTTTCATTTAAGCATTCATACCCCCATTCAACGCTTCGACGTGAAGAGTGCCAAAACTGGTGGCTCCCCCCATACCCATGAGGGAGTCGAGTCGGCTCATCTGACATTTACCAGTCCAAACGCTGTGTGGCCGGATTTCGTGCGGTGTATTCAAGCCCTTGCGAGTGTTTTTGACGAACTTCCGACTGCCCCACTTGATCGAGAAAAAGTCCGCGAGCACTTCTTTAAGAATAAAAAATGAGGTGCGCGCAGACATTTGTGTGTTACTCGGCGGCGTAGCCTTTCTGGGTGCGAATGATCACATCGTCGCGTCGGGTTTCGACGCGGACGCTCCGATAGCGATCAGCGGGCAACGAGGATGAATACCCCAGGGTATATTGTTGCCGCAACTCACGAGAAATGGTCTGGACGGCAACATCGAGGACTGCAGTGCTGCCCATGACGTCTGCCGGATTCAAGAGAAAGTGCTCACCTCCAGTTTCGTCACTAATCTGACGCAAGGTACGCGAATCAACCTCGTCCGATCCGCCCCCGCCGCCAATAATAACCGAGAAAGGTCCAATTGCTACTGACGCTCCTCCCCCGCTGCTGATGCCTCCCTGCGGATCACCTATACCAATGGTATAAATCAGCACTCCTGAGCGCTTTGCTGCATTGATCGTTTGATTGAGCGAGGCGAAACTACTGGTATCAAGCCCATCAGTAATGACAATGAGCGCCCTCTTTTGGTTCTGACCGCGCTTAACTCTGCGTAAACCCTCAAGAATTGCGTCATATAGCGTTGTTCCTCCATTGGGACGGAGCAGGGTGACAGCCTGCATCAAGAGAATGCGGCTATCCGTAAAATCCTGTAGGAGCGATGGATGTTGATTGAATTCTTGAATAAAAACCTCGTCTTGGGGACGGATGGAGTCGATAAAACGTCGTAAAGCCTGACGGGCGCGATCAATCTTGCTGCGCATACTGCCACTGGTATCGATGATAAGACCCAAACTGACAGGTTCATTCTCGCCCGTATTAAAATAGGTAATTTCTTGTTGTACGCCATCTTCGTAGAGCGTGAAGTCATTGCGCTGTAGTCCAGGAATATACCCTCCTTGCGGACTCGTCACGGTTACCGAGACGCTTTGGGGGGCACGTGAGGTTTCATGTTGACGCCGTATGGGCAATTCTGGCTGCGAGCGTGGTGGGATTTCTGCCTGCCGTCGTGGCGGTTCTAACGGTTGTTGAGGGCGCGAAGGGATTTCTAAAACCTGCTTGCCTGAGGGGGGAGGGGTCTGTGGCGCCGGAAATGGAGTGCTCGGCTGTGGCGATGGCATGGTCGGTCGTGGCCCTTGCCAGCCGTCATCTAGTTGCGAGCCTTGCTGGTTTTCTTGTTGCGATGAGCGTTCTTGGGCGGCAAGTTGCCCTACACATAGAAACGTAAGGAGCACTGCCACCAGCACCCAGGTTTGTCGGTTCGTGCCCATGACTTTACCCTCCTGGTGTGGACCTTAAACTCTTCTTCTTGCAGGAACAAGCCAGGGACAGAAAGGACTCGATTGTGTACGGTTCTTGACCGACACCAGGCTTCCCTTTATGACCATGCCGACAACAAGGCAGTCAAGGAAGCTCATGATCATTGCACACCACGGTATTTCTCCGACCATTAGCGCGAGTGCGTATATCCAGAGTAGTGCGCATATTATTGGCGATGTGCATATTGGTGATGAGTCAAGTGTGTGGTTTAATGCGGTTGTCCGTGGGGATGTGTGTTATATCCGGATCGGTGCACAAGTAAATATCCAAGATAACGCAACCATTCACGTCTTTAGTGGTGGCATTCCAACGATTCTGGGAGACGGGGTGTCGATTGCGCACAACGTTGTTGCCCACGCCTGCACAATAGGCAATTTTACCCTGGTCGGAATGGGGGCAATTATCCTTGATGGCGCGGAGATCGGGGAAGAGTGCTTGATTGGTGCTGGTGCCGTAGTGGCGCCGCGGAGTAAGATTCCTTCTCGCTCGCTGGTTCTTGGGAGCCCGGCGAAGGTGGTCCGTGCTGTGAAACCAGAGGAAATTACCACGTTACATCGTACAGCAGAGAACTATGTCCGGTTCTCTCGCGACTATATCTCCCAAGGGATACAGTAATCGTTTACTTTGGGTGTATGGCGCGAATTGCGCAAGGCTGTGTTCGCTCTCCTCTCTGGCACTGGGTTCTCATCGTTGTCACATTCCTGGCTTTTGCTTTGCCTGGCGAAGCCGGAACGATCGAGGAGATTCGTTCTCGTGGGGTTTTACGTGTGGGGATGAGCGGGGACTATCAGCCGTTTAGTCTATGCACCGCCGACTTTACTGCCTGTCATGGATTCGATGTCGAAGTCGCACGTCGTGTTGCTGCAGATCTTGGCGTACAGTTGTCGCTCATTCAGTTTCGCTGGCCGGACCTGCGGACTAATCTCACCGAGGAAAAATTTGACATTGCTATGAGTGGTGTGACCGTGCGCCCGGAACGGGTGCTGGCTGCCACATTTACCCAACCCTATGCGCTTTCCGGTGCGGTTGTATTGGTAGCTGATGCCACAACGCTATCAACTCTGACCGCGGTTGACCGCCCGCAGGTGCGGTTAGCGGTGAACGCCGGCGGGCATCTGGAACAGGTCGCACGGACATATTTCCCTGCCGCGACGATCCTCCCGACGGCAAAAAACCTCTCGTTGCCCGCTATGGTTAACCAACAGCAGGCGGATGCTTTGCTCACCGATTCGCTTGAAGCGTCGCATTTTCTTGCGGCCGCTCCGACCCTCCATGCCTTGCCGCCCTTTGGGGTAGATAGAAAAGCATATCTCTTACGGCGGCACGATGTCGCTGTCCGCGAATGGCTTGACCGGTGGCTGCAGGAACGCGAGACGGATGGGTGGCTTCCCACTCTTCGCGTCCGTTGGTTTGGGAAGAACACGACGGTCACTCCGCACCACCTGGCATTACTGTTGACCTTGCTCGATGTCCGACTGGCACTCATGCCCGCTATTGCTGATTACAAACGTCGCCATGATCTTCCTATTGAGGACGTGCAACAGGAAAAGGCGGTTCTGGAACGTGTAGCAATGCAGGCACGCGCACACGGAGGAAAGGTGGCGGCTTTGCAGCAATTCTTTCAGGTCCAAATAGAGCTGGCAAAAAAAGTGCAATTGGCAGTAGTACAGGAGCAACCGCCGAAGTCGTCGGTCTCTACCTGGGGGCAAACCCTAGACTTGAAATCACATTTGCGTCCTGCCCTGCAGGAACTCGGTGATCGTATTATTCTCGAAGCTGATCGTCAGCGTTCGATGCTGCGAGAACGAGGGTTTGTGGAAGGGGCAGTCGAGAGAGAAATTACGTCCCCGTACCTCTCGGCGCAGGATAAACGGCAGCTGGCGGAAGCCCTCTGGCGGATCAGCCAGGATAAGTGAACACTTAAAAGAACTTCTCTCGGTATCTTGGTGCCTGTTGTTGTGAAAAGGAACGATAACGAACCAGGATAAACAACGCGCCGGTGAGGAATCCACCGATATGAGCCCACCACGCGACCCCTCCCTGCACCTGTGACGATGAGGCGGCAACCCCACTTAATAACTGCCCCAAAAACCATAACGCGAGGAAGACAACCGCAGGAACAGTGACAAGCTGAACGAAAACGAAGATCGGAATCAGTGTGAGAATGCGAGAGCGGGGGAAAAGAACAAAATACCCACCCATGACGCCGGCAATAGCCCCGCTGGCACCGACGACGGGTATCCCGGATGTCCGCTCAGTCAGGTAGTGGAGATAGACTGCGGCAACTCCACACGCAAGGTAGTAGACCAGAAAACGCCCTTTACCTAAGCGATCTTCAACGTTATCGCCAAAGATCCACAGGGTCCACATATTGCCGATCAGGTGAAACCAGCCACCATGCAGAAACATAGAGCTGAACACGGGACCAAAAAGCATCGGGAGATTCCACGGGTCAGCCGTTAAGGTGTGGGAATAGAGTGTAGGAATAAAGCCGTAACGGATCACAAACCGCTCTGCTCCCGGTCCCAGGCTTTGTTGGTAAAGAAAAATCAGAATGTTAACAATGATTATCCCGAGAGTAACAAACGGAAAGGAACTGGACGGAATGGTGTCACGCAATGGAATCATGCCGCAGCTATTACTATATCCTCCCCCTTTGCTCGGGTAAAGGGAACCTTTTCGATGAGCATCGTTCAGCGCTCCAGGGTGCCGATAAAGAGCATCCTAGGGACTTGAGCACGTTTGCGTGCTATGCTTTCCTCGCATTTTGAGCAAAGCAATGATTTCTCTTTCTTCGCCACATTCTTTTTTCGTGCTGACCCTGGGAGTGCTTCTCGGTATTGTTGCGGCTGGGATGCTGGTGTATTTATTGAGGATCCTGGCCTCCGCATTCGGACAATCGTTTGGTGGATTTTTTGAACAAGCGGCGTTTCGGCATTGTCGTACGCGGTGTACTCGGGGAGATGAGTGTTTGGAGAAGGGCGATGTGAACGGCGCACTCCGTGCATTCGCTGACGCATTCTGTTTACGAACGATCCGCCGAGATGCCGATCTGCTTTCTGAGATTGCCAATTACCACACTGGTCTGTTGAGTCGATTGTTGACGATCGCCGATGAACTAGGGAAAGGACGGGTACGCTTGCTCTCGTTGGCGAGAGTTGATCGGTTGCTGGCTGAACGCCTGGAAACTCAGCTCGAGTATTTTCGCATGCTGAAACGCAAAGATCGTGAACGAGTACGCGAAACCGAACGACGTCTGCGAGATAATCAAGGACAGG
>JBFWXH010000001.1:0-199307 GCA_050187625.1 Binatia bacterium | reverse complement strand
GCACTGAATCTGATCTCCATCCTTTAACGGTAGCAAACTCTCTCCTCTCCCTCCTCTACCAGCCTTCGGCTGGCGGCTTTCACCCCCGGGCTCACGCCCGGCGTCCTCAGCCGATTTTCTGATAGAGAGGAACTGATTGTTAATGCAAGCGTTGTGTCCCCTTCCACCGCCGCAACGCTTTGCGCAGAGAGTTTGCATCGAAGTTCAGAGCTGCACAGATGCTTTCAAAGGCAAACGGCCATTTGTCATCGGTCGACTCGATCCAGGTTTCTGCCTCCTGAAAGAGCAATCGCTCGCGCGGGCGTCGTGCAAAAATATACGTTTGAAAACACTTGATTCCATCATCCAGAACCGCAAGGAGGAGGCGTTGTTCGCTCCGCAACGGCTTCTGTCGCAGGACGGAAAACTGGATCGGCAGAAGAACGTCTGGCTCGATCATAATTCCCCTTAGGCATTCCAGAAAGAATTAATGATCGCGGCTACCCGAGTGCGGCCGAAACACTGCTCCTGCTTGGCCAGCATCTGCGTTACCCACGAGCTATGCCAGCCTTCGTCGGAGAGAATTGTCTTGAGAATCTCTTCGATGTGGGGGGCCTGAGCAGAGCGGACAAGATGGGCACGATACTGCTGTTGCAGTCGCTCTTCCGCAACGTACAATTGCGCATATAAGATAAGCTGGGCCGTGGCACAATCAGAGCAGGGCGCTTGTCGCCTTCGCGGCACGCGCCGACTAGGAGAAAGCGTACCGCCGAATGCGCAAATCTGTTCGCTCCATAGCAACGCGTGTCGGGTCTCGTCGGCGATTTGGTGGCTGAGCTCGATTTGCAGCCGGGGATCGACGATTTTTCGAGACAATCGCTGCAACAACTCTACCCCCTGATATTCCGCCTCACGGTAGAGCTGAAAAAGTTGCAGCTCGGATTGATGTAACATGGCGCTCCTCAGACACAACGTTTGTCATTTACTCTGCCAGAACCATGCCAGCGAAAAGGAGACTCCTCTTTTATTCACCAGATGACGTAACCTTGTGTCCTACAAAGGCAGATTCTGAGAGAGATCTGCGAGCAGCCAGGACATAGAAGGGCTCTTGGGGTTCTGTTTGGAAGATTCCTGGGGAGAATCCCAGAAACCTGCCAAAAGGGAGGAGCAATTCTCACTCTCAGCACCAATCCTCCGCAACTACATTGCCACATCTTGCCAGTTTTCGGTGACTCCTTCTGCTCCACCCTATACACACAATCCTTCTATTGTGTTTCCTTTAGCGCCATTCCTAATGTCGCGCAGTTCTTTGCCCCTACGCTTACGTTGATTTTGTACATATCGGCATTGGCACAATTCTCGCTGATAAGGTTCACGCCTAAAAAGCAGAGGAACATCTGCATCGGCCTCAGAAAATCTGTTGCAGTGAGAAAACGAAGCTAACCGCAAAATTCACTCTTTGTTGTCCTCCTGCTATGACGGCAGTGACAACAAAGGGGCACACAACAACAGGAGGGGAGAATCAACATGGCAAACCCATCGCCACAGCTTGCTAGCTACAAGAACATCATTGATGCCGACGGCCACATGGTAGAACCAGCGGATGTGTGGGAAAAATACATCGACCCTCAATATCGCGCCCGCGCGTTACGCATCCGTGTCGGGAGCGATGGAAAAGAATATCTTGAACTCGACGGGAGACCATCGAAATTCTTCAATATTAAGGCACTGACACTGCTTGGCGGAATGGGACGCAACGCTGACCAAATGGCGGAAAGTCTAAAAAAAACCTATAAGGAAGCCGCTCCTTTCGGCTCGATGGATCCCAAAGAACGTCTCGCGCTGCTGGATCAGGAAAATATCCATGTCGCTCTCATGTATCCAAGCATTGGGCTGACCTGGGAATGTGAAGTGGAAGATCCAGACTTAGCTCAAGCCTATAGCCGCGCCTATAATCGCTGGATTGTCGATTGGTGTGCGGACTCTGGCGGACGCCTGGTTCCTATCGCCCATATCTCTTTGACTGATGGTCCATCCGCCGCTACAGAACTCGAACGAGCCGTGAAAGCGGGCTGTAAGGGAGCGTTTGTCGCGCCGTTTACCATCACCAGTAAACCGCACGCCCATCCTGATTACGATCCGTTTTGGGCCAAGGCGCAAGAGTTGGAGGTTCCGATTAGTATTCATCCGATGGCCGAGCCCCCAGCAAAGCGGGTTTATCAACGTTTCAAAGATATGAAAGGGGCGGATTGGTATCACAATGTATTAGGAGGACAAGGGCCGCAGCAAGCCTTGTTCGTGCTGTTCCACTATGGATTGTTCGAGAAATTTCCCAAGGTCAAAATCGTGCTCCTCGAATCCAGCGCGGGCTGGGTTGGAGCTGCATTAGATCGTATGGATACCTCCTTTGAGACCGCGCTTGGCAAGGGCACCCTCCTAAAGGAGAAGCCTAGTTTTTATTTCAAACGTCAGTGCTGGGTCTCGGGTGATCCAGATGAAAAAGCCCTGGCATACATTGTCGACTACGTGGGCAACGATAAATTCTTCTGGGCAAGCGATTTCCCCCATTTTGATCATCCAGCAGATTACATGAACATGCTCGCCACTCTGGTAGCTCCCATGTCGGAGACTGCACGACGCAACCTGCTCGGTGATAGTTGCGCGCGCGTATACAATCTGTGCTAGCAAGGTAGGAGTCTTCCGGGAAGACGATTGTGGCTCAAAGTTCGAAACAAATGAGAGCAACGATTTCATTCCTGTGGGGTTGACAGCTTCCAGAACCGATGAGATGTGATCGTTAACATAGTCGTTATTACATCCCCAGAGATGGGATGGAGTATTGTTCGCCCTAAAATTTTTTGGAGGGACGCCTGATGGCCGCTGTAATGACATCGCAAGCTAGCCCGATTTCTGCCTTCAATCTGAACAATCTCAAATGGCTACATCTCGAAGGTGGGCCCGAATTCGATTATCCTATCAACTATTGGTTAGCCATCCTTGGCGCACGACCAGACACTGGCAGTATAGACTTCCTCGTCAAGTGGGAGCCTGACTCGTACTGCCACTTCCATCGACACATCGGTGACACCACCACGCTCATCCTCGAAGGGGAACACCACGTCGTCGAAACAACGGCCACCCAAACGCTCCATAAGATACGCAAACCTGGGCACTACTCCCGCACCCCCGATGGAGAAGCACACATGGAATACGCGGGGCCGACTGGCTCCTTAGTTTTCTTCAGCATGCAGTCAGCAGACGGTCGCCTCTTCGAGATTCTTGACAAAGACGAGAACGTTCTCGGCATAGCGACAATTGAGGGCTTAGTATCCGGGCAGTTCACGCGCTAGTTGCGTGGGGTGATTGGGTCATTGAGGAAAACAACTTTTCCATGACCCAATTCTGCCAGCAGTGCTTTCGCCTCTTGCCAGTCTTTGGTATCAAACCCTTTGCTTGCAAAAAAACCCTTTTGCCTTTGTGACCCGAGACTCTGGACATGAGACAATAGACCCCCTTCTCCACCCGTTCTCTCGTCCGCCCGGTCTTTCTCCAGTTGTCTATTTTCCCATTTATCCCTTCCCCAACCCAAACTCACATTTTAGTGTCTTCGTCGGCCGCTCGTTTTTTTACCGTGATGAGTTCTTCCTTGAGGGCATCCAGCACCTCCTCGCACCTTCGTCGTAGGTCTGAGCGGCAACGTGCTAGCGGGGTTGTTCCCTTTGGAACCACACGATTTTTCCGGATGTTTCCTTTTGCTTCATTTCACTGAGTATGAGCTACCTTGATTTTCTGTTTTTCCTGTCCATTCTCTTCTTGTCGTCCTGGCATCATTCTCGCTGACAACAGGCTTCTGATAGCTGAGCGCTATTAGAGGGAGTGAGACATGGCAGGTGAATATATCTTGGCGCGTGAGACAGTGACAGCCTTCGTCGCCTCGGGTCAACAGCAGGGAATGCTCCGGGACACTCTTCTGCGCGCCTTGTTGAATGAAGTGATTACGGCCTACAAGGAGTATCGCAGCCTCAACGATATTACCCACGAATTATCGTTTCTGATCGATCAGTTAAACGACGATGTAGGGCCGATCACACGAGGGAGTTGAAGCACGACCCCTGTGGAATGCCCAGGAACACCAGTTAAGAGAACATAACATCGCGAGACCAGCCAGGGTGCAATCGAAAAAGTCACAAAGAGAAGGAGTCTGATCATGAGCACGTACTATTCCTGCGATTCCCACGTGGTGGAGCCACCTGAAGTATTTGCGGGTCTCGAAGACCGCTTTGGCTCTCGTGCCCCACAGATCCTCCAAAATCCAGAAGGGAAACGGGGAACGTTTATCGCATTTGGCAAGACCATGTTCTCTGTGGGACGGTTGGGCATTGCCGGACATCGTCTAGACGATCCAGCAACCCAAGAACTGATTGCGCGTGGCTACGAAGGTTTGAATCCTGGCGTGTACGACCCGGTAGAACGGCTCAAGGTACAAGCGGTCGACGGAATCGTCGGCGAGGTGATGTATCCGGGCGCCAACATGTTGGCGTTCGCTTACCCCGAACGCGATGTCGTCCAAGCCCTCTTTTCACGTTACAACGACTGGCTGCGAGAATACTGTAGTCACTCCCCAGAACGTTTAGTGGGAATTGCCTGCCTCCCGCTGCCCGATGTTGATGCGGCGATTCGAGAGTTAGAGCGCACCGCTCACATGGGGTTCAAAGGGTACGCTATCCCCTGCTCTGCGCCACCCGACAAGCCATATAGTCACCCGGACTACGAGCCCTTTTGGCGTGCAGCAGAAGAGAGCGGACTTCCTCTCTCCATGCATATTTTCTGTGGCAGTACGCTGGATATGGGGCTGCCAGCGCATTGGGGATCACCTACTGGTGCCATTGTCGGCTACACGATGGCCCATGGTGCCATCGTGGCCACGATCGCACAACTCATTTGCTCAGGTGTTGCCGAACGTCACCCTCGGCTCAAGTTTGTCTGTTGCGAATTCGAGACCGGCTGGTTAGCGCACGTGCTTCAACGCCTCGACCACGCCACCTATCGCGCCCGCGAAGAGGCATCGCCAGATCTCACCATGTCGCCCAGCGCCTATTTTCGGCGTCAATTCTACGCCACGTTTGAAGATGATCAGTTAGGCGTCCAGACCCGTCATGAGATTGGCGTGGATAACCTGATCTGGGGGAACGACTACCCGCATCACGATTCCATTTGGCCTCACTCCCAACAAGTGCTTGACCGTATCTTCCACGGAGTGCCAGCCGACGAGAAATACAAAATGACCAAAGGTAATGTCTGCAAGCTGTATGGTATCACTCCCCCATCCGAGGTCACGCCAGAAGCTTGACACTGAATCTCCCAAAGGGAAGAGGAAGGGAAAACAGCAGAAAGGGAAAAGGAGAAAGGGAGACAAGATGAGAACCTTCTCTCTTCTCGTCATCCTTCATCCTTCATCCTTTTCCCTTTATCTTATCGTCGCCCATTCCCTCTTTTCGCCGCTGCCTTCCTGCAACTTTCTTCGTTTACTGCAACACAAACCCTTCATATCCGTTGGCCGCTACCTCAGCACACTTCTGCCGGTAAGCGGGAGCAGTGTTCGCATAGAGCAAGAAGACCCGTTTCTTACCTGGGATATTCGCTCCCACAAACCAGGAGTTCCCTTTCGAGAACAGCGTCCCTTCTGTCAGCGCATTGGCATGCTCAACCCACGCATCTTCTGCCGCCGGAGTAGGCACGATACGTTTCAGATTCTTCTGCCGCATGTAGCCGATACAATTGGCGATCCATTCCACCACAGTCTCTGAGCAGCGCGGAAAATTGCAGAACGCCGCACTATTAGCAATAAAGAAATTCGGAAAGCCGGCAGTTTGCAATCCAAGGTAGGTGCGCGGCCCATCGGCCCATTTGTCCTTGAACGACTGTCCTCCTTCGCCACGGATATCGATGCGGGTCAACGATCCGGTGACTGCATCAAACCCTGTGGCATAGATGATAATGTCGAATTCATACTCTTTGTCGCTGGTCTTGATCCCTTTGGCAGTAACGCTTTCAATTGGGGTCTCGTTGAGATCTACCAATAAGACGTTGTCCTGATTGTAGGCCTCATAATAGTTAGTCTCCAAGGGAATACGCTTAGAACCGAAGGGATGGCTTTTGGGCACAAGCTTCTCGGCCACGACCGGATCCTTGACGCGTGCACGGATCTTATTGCGGATAAACTCCGCGAAGTCCTCGTTGGCCTCGGGGTTGGTCATAATGTCATGGAAATTACCCAACCATTTCTCGAACCCGGGTTTCGCCCATAACTCTTCGTACCGTGCTAACCGTTCTTCCTTCGGAACATCAAAGGTCTTACGCGGGTCGAAATCATAGACAAAGCCAGTTGGGGTTTCGTTGCATTTTTTGAACATCTGCTTGTAGTTGGCTTTGAACCTCTTCTGCTCCTCGGGCGTAACCAACGAGTTGCGCAGCGGTGCACAGTAATTAGCGGTGCGCTGGAAAACGGTGAGGTGGGCACATTCTTTGGCAACAATCGGGATGAGCTGCACGGCAGTCGCGCCAGTGCCAATAACACCGACACGTTTCCCTGTGAAATCAACTTTTTCATGCGGCCACCTCCCAGTGTGGAGCGACCTCCCTGTGAACGTCTCAATTCCCTTAAATGGGGGCGTGTAATCGGCAGACAGAATTCCTACCGCAGCGATGACGTATTGCGCCCGTGCCCGTTGGCCCGTGGTCAGCTCGACTTCCCACTGATTGGCTTTTTCGTCGTAAATTGCCGATTTAACCCGCGCATTCAGCTGGATGTCGGGGCGCAGGTTGAACTTGTCCGCAACATAATTGAGATAGCGTTCGTTCTCTGGCTGGCCAGAGAAATGCTCTTTCCAGTCCCAGTCCTGCAGCAGTTCATCGGACCATGAATACGAGTATGTTTCGCTTTCGGAATCGAAGCGACAACCTGGGTATCGATTCCAATACCAGGTCCCACCAACGCCACCGCCATCCTCGAAGACTCGCACCGAGAGCCCCAGTTGGCGGATGCGATACAGCTGATACAGCCCGGTCAACCCGGCGCCAATGATGATTACATCAAACTGTTCCATCGGCTTGATAGCAACTGCCGACGTCTGCTGCAAAGAAGTTGTCATAGCGTTCCTCCTATCTGTCGCTACTATCGACACTATGCGTCGTAGTCACCCTCAGAATATCAACGACGCCTCACCGTTCGGCGAGAAAAAGGCAAGCCCCGTGCCACGCTTCACGTTATCCTGGGCGACGTGGTTTCCCTGACAAATTCTTTCTGTAGCGTCTCTACCATGAATCTGTCTGTTTCCTTTCGCGCCAGTCCCACAAAACAGCTGTTTCCATTGGCGGCATGACTCCTCTGATAAGCAGAGGAGTCTCATTTCGCGCGAAAATCACCAGCTTAGGGTTCGCCTTGCCCTGCTGCATCCGAAGGCGTAAAGAAGCAGCATGCGTTGTCCAAGCTGTGACTTTGAGAATCCTGAGGGGCTGAAGTTTTGCAATGACTGTGGCGCCGCGTTCAAACGGCGCTGCACCCAGTGTGGCTTTGACAATGCCCTACAAGCCAAGTTTTGTGGGGAGTGTGGTGCCTCTCTCGTCTCCAATGTGCAGTTGTCGGTTCCCAGTCCCCAACACCCAGTACCTCACACCCAGCCTCTAGCCGAGCGGCGGCAGTTGACGGTGCTGTTCTGTGACCTGGTGGACTCCACCGCCCTTTCCGAACAACTCGATCCGGAGGAGTACCGCGAGGTGGTGCGAGCGTATCAACAAGCCAGTGCGACGGTCATCGCCCATTATACCGGGCATATCGCGCAATATCTGGGTGATGGGCTATTGGTGTACTTTGGGTATCCGGTCGCCCACGAAGACGATGCCCAGCGGGCCGTGCGGACAGCCCTGGGCATCGTTCAGGCAGTTCAACAACTCTCCTTCCCGACCATCCAGCTCTCTCGTTCCTTGCAGGTGCACATTGGTATTCACACGGGATTAGTCGTAATCGGTGAAATTGGCAGCAGCGAGAAGCATGAGATCTTAGCCCTGGGCGAGACGCCGAACATCGCCGCTCGGTTGCAAGGACTGGCTGAGCCAGACACGGTGGTGATGAGCGCGGTGACGCAGCGCCTGGTGCTCGGCTTATTTGACTGCCAGGATTTAGGATTGCAAACGCTTAAAGGCATTTCCTCGCCTCTCTCGCTCCAGCGCGTCCTTGGAGAGAGCCAGGCGCAGAGTCGCTTCGACGTCGCCGTCGGGACAGGGTTAACGCCGCTCGTCGGACGCGACGAAGAACTGGCCTTGTTGCGCCGTCGCTGGACACAAGCCTCAGACGGTGCCGGCCAAGTCGTGCTCCTCAGCGGCGAGCCAGGCATTGGCAAGTCGCGCTTGGTCCAAGAACTGAAAGAGCAGGTGAACGCGGAAGGAGCTACCCGCATCGAGTTCCGCTGCTCGCCCTATTACCAGAATAGTGCGCTGTATCCGATAATCGATCACCTGCAGCGCCTGCTGCACTTTCAGTCAACAGAGACGCCCCAAACCAAGCTGGCAAAGCTGACCGAATTGCTCAGCCGCTACCACTTCCCGCGAGCCGAGACCTTGCCTCTGCTGGCAGCGATGTTCTCCCTACCGCCGCCGGAAGGTGCGCCGCCGTTGAGCTTTAGCCCGCAAAAGCAGAAGCAGTTGACGCTCGCAGCCTTAGTCGCATGGCTGCTGGAAGAAGCCGAGCGCGCAGTGGTCTGTTGCACCTGGGAAGACCTCCACTGGGCCGACCCCTCCACCTTGGAAATTCTCACCTTGTTCCTGGATCAGGCGCCGACCGCCCGAGTGCTGACGCTGTTGACCTTTCGGCCAGAGTTTACCCCACCCTGGAGCAATCGGTCCCACTTCAGCCAGCTGACATTGAGTCGCTTAGATCGTCATCATATCGAGACCATGATTGAACGAGTGACGGGCGGCAAACCCTTGCCTGCAGAGGTGGTGCAACAGATCGTTGCCAAGACCGATGGGGTCCCGTTGTTTGTCGAAGAATTGACCAAGACCGTCGTAGAGTCTGGACTAGTACGCGAAGAGGATGGCCGGTATGTTGGGGCGCAGGGAAGTGCCCCGATCCCGCCGCTGGCGATTCCGGCGACGTTGCATGACTCGCTGATGGCGCGGCTGGATCGGCTCAACACGGCCAAAGAAATCGCCCAGCTCGGTGCAACCTTAGGACGGGAGTTTTCCTATGAACTACTCCAGGCGGTTTCGCCGGTAGAGGAAAGCAGTTTGCAAGAAGCCATCACCAAGTTGGTTGACACTGAGGTGCTCTATCAACGCGGGCTCCCGCCCCGGGCTCGCTATATCTTCAAGCACGCGCTCATTCAGGACACCGCCTATCAATCGTTGTTGAAGAGCAAACGCCAGCAGTATCACCAGCGGATCGCCCAGGTGTTGGAGGAACGCTTCCGAGAAACCAAAGAGACGCAACCTGAACTGCTCGCACATCACTACACGGAGGCGGGGCTGGCAGAGCAAGCTATTCCCTATTGGCAGCAAGCAGGACAAAGAGCCAGTCAACGCTCGGCTAATGTCGAAGCGATCAGTCATCTCACTAGGGGGTTAGAGTTGCTCAAGACTTTGCCAGACACCCCTGAACGGAGCCAGCAAGAACTACGTTTGCAAATCGCTCTAGGTGCAGTGCTGATGGCGACCAGAGGATACGCCTCCCCAGAAGCGCGCCAGGCTTATGCGCGGGCGCGCGATCTCTGTGAGCAAATGGAGAATACCCCCCAACTCTCCCCAGTGCTGTATGGCCTGTTTTTGGTTTATCTGGTGGCAGGGGAACACAAGACGGCGCACGGGCTCGCCGCATCGATGCTCCGCTTGGCTCACCGCCAGCAAGCTCCGACTTTGCTCCTGCCAGCCCATAGAGCGTTTGGGCAGGCCTCGGTCTTTCTTGGAGAGCCGGTTGTCGCCCGAGAGCACTTGGAGCAAGGCATTGCCCTATACGACCCCCAGAAGCACAATCCTCATGCCTCCGGTGTCACGACAGATTCCGGGGTGGTTTGCCGGAACTATGCGGGTTGGGCACTGTGGCTTCTGGGCTATCCAGATCAGGCCCTGAAAAGGATGGAGGAGGCGCTCACCCTAGCTCGGCAGCTGGCTCACCCTCATAGCCTGGCACATGCCCTAGCTTTTGCCGCTATGCTCCATCAGCACCGCCAGGACGGGCAGGCAGCCCAAGAGCAGGCCGAGGCAGGCATTACCCTGTGTACCGACCAGGGGTTTCCATTCTTTTTAGCTATGGCAACTATTCTGCATGGCTGGGCACTGGCCGAGCAGGGACAGGGGGAGGAAGGGACTGCCCAGATACGCCAGGGAGTGACTGGCTTGCGAGCTACCGGAGCTGAGCTGAATACGACGTATTATCTGGCGTTACTGGCCGAGATGCATGAGAGAGGTGGGCAGGCAAAAGAGGGGTTGACGGTAGTAGGTGAGGCGCTGGCAATAGCAGATAAAAATGAGGAACATTTTTACGACGCTGAGTTGTATCGGTTGAAAGGAGAACTCCTGCTGGCGCAGGAAGGCTGTAGGCCACAGGCTGAAGGCTGTAGAGAGAAGACGGAAGAAACAGAAGCGTGTTTTTTGCAAGCGATTGGAGTTGCGCAAAAGCAACAAGCCAAATCCCTCGAACTCCGCGCTGTGATGAGCTTGGTCCGGCTACGACAACAACAAGCCTCGGAAGATGGCTCACGTAACACGAATCACGTATCACGCGCTCAACTCGAGGAGGCTCACCGTATGCTATCCGAGGTCTACAATTGGTTCACCGAAGGCTTTGACACCAAAGATTTGCAAGAGGCGAAGGCACTACTTGAGGACTTGGGGGAATTGGCGAAATGGAGAAACGGGAAAAAGGGTAAAGGATAAAGGCAAGATTAAAAGGCTATAGTTCTTAACGGCTCAATGGCCCGAGGAAGCAATGATTCAATGAATAAATTCCTCAACAAAGAAGGAGGGAATCCTCTGGTCACACTTCAGACACGGCGTGGGCTTTGTACCCTGTCGCTTGCATACGGTCGGATAGACGCAATACATATATGCGATTGCCACTTACCAAGTAGCAAACCGAGTACGAAACCGTTACCGAATCTAGGTTCCACCTGCCTTTAGAAATGGCCAATGGCCAACCATCTCGCCACTGGCCACAATCAGTCCTTGGTATCCAGGGAGGCTGTCTACGCAGCAAGCGCCTTGTCTACATTGACCTCTTTGAGGCGTGGCAAAACTTTTTCGGCAAAGAGTTTGTAACTCTGCAGCGCAAGATCGTGCGGCATGCCGCCATAGCTAAAGACACCGAGCTGCGCCGCCCCCTGCACCGTCGCCTGATAATCCATGATCTTTTCGTACACCTGGTTTGGCGTACCGTAAATCTGCAGATCCGCCAGGAAATTGGTAAAGGCCTCGGTGCCATGCTTGGCGATATTTTGTGACAGGGCACCATAGTATTCGTACCCTTTGATCTCAGCCAGATTCACGTTGTCAAACTCGTAGTGCTTGAGGGCCGACTGGGCATAACCGCGAATATATTTGCGGTGCATTTCTTTGGCCATCGATTCATCTTCGTGACAGGCAACGAAACTGGCGAGAATCGGGTTAGGCGCTTCAGTCTTGTTGACTTCCTGGTACAGGTCTCGATACATTGACAGCTCAGCTTTCGTCATGTCCCATGGTTTCTGGGCAATAATGAGGATACCGAGTCCGAGTTGAGCCATGATTCGCGCCGATTCGGGTGACACTGCGGCAGCATACGCCCGACCACGAAACGAGCGAAACGGCGTCGGCCGGATCGCCGCTCGGGGCTGTTTATAATACTTGCCGCTATACTCAATGTACCCAGTCTCAAGGGAATTCAGCACCGCCTCGGTATATTCCACAAAGCGTTCTCGGGACTCGTTCATATTGAGGCGGAAGGCATCGAACTCGACCCGCCCAAGTCCGCGCCCGAAGCCGAGAATAGCTCGTCCGTTCGAAATATGATCCAGGACCGAAATCTCCTCAGCCAACCGAATCGGCTCATGCCACGGAACAATGTAGGCCATCGCCCCAAGCTTCACATGTCGGGTACGCCCAGCCAGATACGTCAATAATTGAGCAACATTTGGCGTCATCGTATATTCGGTGAAGTGATGTTCCGGCGTCCAGATCGAGTCAAAACCCAGCGATTCAGCCATATCCGCCATCCCGAGGACATGTTGATAGACCTCATGATCAGTATATTCCCCGCCGAGATTCTGAATGAGCATAGCAAATCCTACATGCATGGTATCTCCTCCTTGGTCCTGTCTAGTGTTCATAATAAGGAACAATCAGTTTTATATCGCGAGACAGGGGCTCTCCTCAGGACACCTGAGGACGCTACGTCCTAAAGCACGAGTGACGGAGGCACAGGAGCAGGCCCCTCGAAGAGGAGTAAACACTCCTTGTTACAGTTCTTCTCTGTTCCTAAGCACCATCCCGAACAACGCTTGACGTCCAGCGCGTACCACGGCTGCCCTTTCCAGGCCACAAACTGAGCGGCGACAGGTTGCTGCTTGACTGGACAAATGAATCGTCGAGGATAGACAGCCTTCGCTACAGGGGTGTCTATCAAGTAACAGTCCCAGACGTACACCGCAAAACCGAGCGCCAAGAGAATGAGTAACACTTGAAGTCCCAGTATCAACGGAGCAAAGGTAGGGGTCAAATCGATTCCACGAGGGACCAGATACCCTGGAAGAAATGGGGGAACCATAACTATCTCTCCTTTGTTGCGAGTTGCGCCTTCCTAATGCGAATAACAGAGGTCAAAGTCGAGAGTACACTGAAGAGAGGAGCAAGAGTGGGACCAGCGTATTAACCTATCTATGACGGCGAAAAAATGAGAGAACTCGACGAATACGCCAAAAGAAACGCTGCTCCGCTGCTGCCTTCGGAGACAGAACTGAGCAGCATTGTTACCAAAAGACACAGGAATGCTACCAGAGAAACCCGACCTTCCCCGTGTACGTGCCATAATCTCCGGGACCGTCGAGGAAGTTATAGCGGCCATCAATGCCGACAAAAATCCGTTCGGTCAACTTCACATCGACGCCACCACCAATGCTGTAAGCAAGCTTAATGTTACCCTGACCAGTGGGAAGCCCGCGACGGTTCAGTTCTGCCGCTTCAGGAACCACGCCACCGATAGCCCCTCCCGGATATCCGAGAGCAGTCAGAGAAACATCAGATCTCCCATCTCCGTCAGTATCGATTCCCTGGTTCAGGGTTCGCCCCAAAATAACGTTGATTCCGAGCCCAGTGACTATGTAGGGTTGGACAACTTTCTGTAATTGTTCCATACCATAGTCGACGAGTTTATATTTCGCACCAAGAAACACTTGCAAGAATTTCGCTTCGACTTTATTGCTCACAAGTCGTGCATCCTCGGCAAATCCCAACGTAGGCAAAAAGATTGAAACCGGGCTAGTAAAAACCCCTTTATCCGTGCTCCGCCCATAGCCAATCATGATTTCACCGAGCAGTTTCTGCCCAAAAAGCGGATCTTTGTTCCACACAGGAAGATCCAGTGCTCCAGCGATAAAGAAGTCAGAGTCGGTACTAAACGGGCCACTTTGTCCGCCGGGCATCAGCGAAAATTCACCGCCAAATGGAGCGGAGGCGGCATCTTCGAGGGCTTTCAACCGGGTCTCCTGTTGTTGTTCGCTGCTAGCGACCTGCGACACAGGAGCCTCCTGTTGACCAAGCTGCGCCTCCAGTTGTTTGATGCGTGCGTCTTTTGCCCGCGCATCCTCTTCGAGACGCTGGAGCCGTTCATTGAAACGACGCAACTCGTCTACGGAGACCTCCACCGTATCTTTTCCCCCGGCACGGACGGGAATAGTCCACCACCAGAGCACGGCTAGCATGACAGCACCACTCAGAAAAATTTTTCTGATCATAACTACACTTTCCTCCCTTCCTACGGTTAGGTGTCATGCAAAATGCATACGCGGGAAGAACCTAAGGGGCTGTCATCACTAGGGTGACGAGCAGCCCTTGTTTATAAAGACAAAAACGGTAGTGCTGTTTTGAATAGCCATTGGCTCAGCTGAATGACCATGTCCCCAAAAGGCACAATTGGTTCGTTTTGCAGCAAAGTAGGATCGTTCAGCAAGACACACGTCGGATGACATGAAAAACGGGGGGGGAGAGGAATGGCTCGACCCCAAGAAGGGAGTAGTAGCGCGAAAGAGCCGCACTTGCGAGGCAACAGCAAGCGCAGAGAGACCGCTGTCAATAACAAAAGAACGCGCGAGGTGTGCTGTCTTGAGATCTCTCTAAGAACATTACGCCAGGCCATCTAGGGCAGCAGCACTTGTATGCCGCACGTGTTGGCCGTAGTTAAATGCCCATGCACCGTAGGAGACATCACCACTGTGCTGCATCAGGTTTTCAGTGAGTTTCGCGAACCAGTCTTGAGCTGATTCACACAGCAACCATCGCATTTCGTTTGCGATTGGCCCCACGTGCCGGTGCAGACTCAGGTCCGAAGTCTGGCTGGAACCCTTGTTCTATCCGTTCAAGCTGTTGCGTTTTCCAATTCAGCAACCCCTGACGCAAGAATTCAGGATCGAGCCCTAACGCTTCGCTCACGTTCACAAACGAAAAAATCCAGTCGCGTTCGTCCGACAAAAACCATGCTTCAGCATCTGTCCACAACTGCCGACCGCGGTTATCTTTTGCAATCAGGTATTTCTGAAAACACTCGACGGCATCTACGAGGATGGCCAGCATCAGGCGACGCTCGCCCTCGGCGCAGGCCTTGCCACGGATTCCGGTAAAAAATTGTAGAGGAAGGAGAAAGTCGGGTTGAAATACGCTGGCTCCCCCATCCGCGACACGTTGGTCCTTCATAACTGAAGCCTCACTACCTTTCCGGCCGAGGACTCTGCCTCGCCCATACATCCACCACAACCAACAGCCTTTACGGGTCTGACCAAAGGACAATAGAATTTTATTTTACCTTATTCATTTTGCTCTTTGTAGAGTTCAAGCCACGCCATCTGAATTTTTTCTAGTTTGCCCTCACTCGAGGCTTGTGGATCATCAGCAAACCTATCCAGTGCAGTAACCCAGTCACGGAGGTCGGTAAAGCGCACACTGAGAGGATCAAGATCTGGATGTGAAGCAAGCAACTGTTCGGCAATGTCTTCTGCATCTTCCCAGTAGAGTTTCACGATGGTCGTCCTCCATTCATCGTTCTCGTCATACCTCAGAGAGTTCTTTACCACCGAGCACGTCACTAATTGATCGGTCCATGATACGCTGCGCAAATGGCGTTGTGACCATACTTAACTCGTCAATCAGGTCCCGAATACGGTTATAGTCTTCACCAGCCTTCGCCTCGCGTAATGCCTGCAAAGCAGTCTGAATCGACTGCTGGTCCTCAGCCTCTAAGAACGAGGCATGCTGGCGCAGTTGCTTTTCAGTCGCATGGATAATGGTATCGGCTTCGGTACGCGCTTCGATCAGCAGCCGTTGCGTGACATCTTCTTCTGCAAAATCAATAGATTCTTCCAGCAATCGTTCAACCTCTTCATCTGTCAATCCATATGAAGGCTTTACCTCAACTGACCGCTCATGTTTCGTACGCAGATCTTCCGCCGTGACATTGAGAATCCCATTCGCATCAATCATAAAAGTCACTTCGACACGCGGCACCCCTGCTGGTTGCGGTTCGATGGGAATTTTGAAGCGAGCAAGGCTGCGACAGTCCGGTACGAGTTCACGCTCTCCCTGCAGTACGTGGATATCAACCGCGGTCTGGTCATCAACTGCCGTCGTATACATTTCTTTCACACTCGTTGGAATTGTAGTGTTCCGCTCTATGAGACGGCTCATGACCCCGCCCATCGTCTCAATTCCTAACGAGAGTGGCACGACATCCAGGAGGAGCATATCTTTGCGGCGTCCCGACAAGGTATCAGCCTGGACCGCAGCGCCTAACGCGACGACCTCATCTGGATTGAGATGGGTCAAAGGCGTACGACCAAAAAATTCACCGACCCGCTGTCGCACAAGCGGCATTCGGGTTGACCCGCCAACCATTACCACGGCTTCGATATCGCGGGGAGCCAATCCCGCGTCTTTCAATGCCTGTCGGCACGGCGCCAGCGTTCGCGCAACAATATCATCCACCGTCTGTTCCATCTCTTGCCGAGAGACCATACAGCTAACATGGATCTGCTTCTCAAGCAGGTCCAGCTCTAGATGAGCGCGTTCACTAGCCGAGAGTTCCCGTTTCGCTATCTCTGCGGTATGACGTGCCGCACTTGCAACCAGCGGGTCACGTCGGAAGTCCTCAGGGACGTGAGCCAAAAGGAACCGCTCAGCAATCCGTTGATCGATGTCATCACCCCCAAGACGGGTATCACCATTGGTCGCCAGGACTTCAAAAATCCCGGTGTGCAGGCGTAAAATCGAGATGTCGAACGTTCCACCGCCAAGATCATATACCGCAATCAGCCCTTCCTCTCTTTTGTCGAGACCATACGCCAGCGAGGCCGCAGTCGGTTCGTTCAGTAACCGCACAACCTCAAGTCCGGCGAGTCGTCCTGCATCTTTCGTCGCTTGGCGCTGAGAATCATTAAAGTAGGCAGGAACAGTAATGACCACTTTCCGCACGGGTTCGTTGAGCGCCGCCTCGGCACGGTCCCGCAAGGCACGCAAAATAAATGCGGATACTTCCGGTGGAGTATATTGCCGCCCTGGCAACGCAAACCGAACGATCCCAGTTTCGTTCGCGAAACGATAGCGATGGCGATCCTCTGCACTGACATGCTCCATGCCTAATCCCATAAATCGTTTCACCGATTGAATAGTAGTCAGTGGACGATCAGCCAATACGGCTTTCGCCTCGGACCCGACAAGGATTTGCCCGTCCGGGAAAAACGAGACTACAGAAGGCAAGAGCGGATCCGAGGTTTGCGGATCGCGAATCACCCGAGGCGACTCCCCCTCCACAAACGCAATCAGGCTATTAGTAGTTCCCAGATCAATACCAACTATACGTTCCACGATTCCTCACTCTCTTTTTCTATGTCGCGCAGCAACGTTCGTAGGTACGCAAGTTCTGATAGATGTTTTTTGAGTTGTTGGAGAAGTTCCGGCGAACGATTCTCCTGATTCCATTGGGCAAGGTTCGACGCAATCGCTGTGCGTAACCCATCTATTTGCCCTTCAACATCGGTGCGCATCTCTAGTACCTCAGCACGATACTGTTCCTTGTCCTCACTGGTTTGCGCCTCACGGAGTTCAGCCAGCTTCTCCTGAACCTCAAAGACCCGTGCGGCTAACGCAGGAGGAACACGATTATTCTCTTTTCCGAGTCGTTCTCCCTGGAGTTCGAGCCAATATTGAGCACGCAGCACAAGGTCACGGAGAGTGCGATAGGCACGGGTCAGAAGCGCCGTATTCTGCAAACTTGCTGCTTTTTCCTCCGCAGTTCCTGAGTGATAGAGGTCTGGGTGGAGACGGCGACTTAACTCATAATAGCGCTGCGTGAGTGCAGCGTCATCAAGGTGAGGACTACGAGAAAGGCCAAAAATACTAAAGTAGTCGGTCTGCGGTGGCAGTATCTGAATAGCGTCACACTGTGGACAAAACAACGCAACTGGATGAAGGGAGGAGCAACGCCAACACGGTGTCGATTCAACATGCGTCATGCCAAAGTACAGTACAAGAATTATACCGAGAACGAACTTCCGCACCCACACGACCGTTTCACGTTGGGATTCTGCAGTTTGAACCCGGAATCCATAAGGCCATCAGCATAATCAAGCTGGGTCCCACGCAGATAAATGAAACTCTTGCGATCAACGAGAACCTTCGCGTCATCACGCTCGAACACGCGATCGCCATCACGCGGGACATCCAAATCCATCTTGTATGACAATCCAGAGCACCCACCACCAACAACTTTTACTCGCAACCCATGTCCTTCTTTCTGTTGCTGGGTGATCAGCGAGTTAATCTTTTTCACTGCGTTCTCACTAATCTCAATCGTTGCTTGCGCCATATTTTTCGTCCTTACTCAAAACCCTGGGCCTGCCGTTCCCGTCCACTCGCTTTGTTGCACATTTTCCTGTTACGTTTTATCCGGTTAAAGATGGACCTTACGAGTCTACGATAAGATGACAGGGCTACGCTGTCAAGGGAACCCTGGAAACCGGGGCTATTTAGCGCCTCGGTACGCTCCGTAGGACCTGCGTATCGAAGCACCCCATATATTTTTTCAGCGTCTTGCTTAGGCACAGGCAGCCTGTACACGCTCAGTCCCGCAACCTTGCCGGACTGAGCTCAGCACCGTACGGAGAAAAGCAAACCTGAACACAAGAGAGACTTCGATAACACGGTAGGGCGTCGGTTCATCGGGTATTGTCGATCTCCGGAGCAAAGAAGACCAGTGTACGTGCTTCAATACTTTCCCGCGCCGGGGCATCTGGTGGCATGGTCGGGTCTTCAAACGCAGAATGGGCAGTGAGCCGCGCCGTTCCGTCAGTTGCAGAGTCGTACCCTTTCAGGAAGAGTACCTCATTTTTCTGCATCTGAGGAAAATAAAACCAGCGATGGTTTGGATTGTGCATGACGGAATAGACTTCACCGATACGGTCGTGATAGATCAGATCTGTCGGGACAAAATCGTCGAGCGTCATACTCTGAGCGTCACACACAGCAAGCGGGGAGGCTTGCACCGGTCCGCGAATCGGCCGCCAGACATTGACTTCCATAAAGCGGTATTGCAAAAGCCGCTCAGCTTCCTCTCCACCAATTAAGTCTCGTACACGCTGCGGGCCGGACTTGAGCGTATAGTCGTTATGCGCCATCAACACTGGCATTTGCGCGCTATTTTCTCCTCGCTCGGCCATCGTCGCGCAGCGTACATTATGGTCAAACACAATAGCTCGTGTGGCACCAGTCGTTTCTTTCACCAACTGTTCCACTTCGGGATAGTAGACAGAGCGCACCTCGTCGACATCGTAAAAATTCACCACCTTGGTTTCATGCTGTCCAAGCATAAATCCGTTGGTATCCAACGAGAGGTGTTCCCGTATTGTCCGCCCATCGTAGATAACCATGGGAAATTGATCATAATGGCCTGAGCGACGAGGCGTTCCTGGTGGAGGCGTATACATGTAGGTCGCGGGTTTTTCTGACTTGTCCACCAGGTAGTTCAGTCTCGTATTGACGTGCGTAAGACCTTGCATCTGGTTCGTGTCCATATCGTGCTCCGTTATCGTAGGGAGAAAACTACTAGGATCGCTCTCGTGTGTACAGACGGTTTTTTCCCTCGGCGGCACGTATGCCTACGGAGCTGGCGGTGGAGTTTCCTCACCTTTCTTCACTGCCGTTACTTGAAAACGACGGCTGGTCGTATTGAGCCAACCTTCGATGGCAATCACTTTGCCAAGTGTCTCCTGATCCCGCAACTTTTCCATTAGTTCTTTTGCACCAGTAAAGCGCACTTTGTGCAACAACACATCATGTTTTCGCGCTTGGGTACGTTCTGCATGTGTGAGATCTTCTACTTTTCCTACACGCAACAAGAAGGGGGTCTCTTCCACCATCACCTCAACAGTTACCACATCGTCCTGCTTAGGCGTGTCGGCTGCCAGTAAGGCCCCAGTTACGCGCAAGTCTACCGGGCGTTCGCGATTAAGTGTTTGCGCGTGCAATCCGGTTCCTATCATGCTCAATACCAAAAGAGTCGCGAATATAAGGTGTTTCATATTGTTTCTCTCCTCCCTGTTTACCCTGTGTTTGCTCGACGTTCATGCTCAAGCAGCCACCGTTTGCGTTCAAGTCCCCCAGCGTAGCCGGTCAGGGCTCCGGAACTCCCTACCAGGCGGTGACACGGAATGACAATCGCGACCGGATTCAGGGCATTAGCAGCCCCTACGGCACGGGCAGCACGTGGACACTCAAGCTGGATTGCCATATCACGATACGACCTGACCGCTCCTGGAGAAATCATCCGCAGAGCGGACCATACTTTTTGTTGAAACTTTGTTCCGCCAGGATTGACGGCAATCCGGTCAAGAGCACCGCAATCTCCGTGCAAATACGCACCGATCAGGTCTCTGATCCCGCCTGCATTTTTTCCGTCTCGCAACCACACATCACGATACCGTCGGCGCAGCAAGGCCATCATGCGCTGCTCACAATCAGCGAAATCGAGCGCGTACAAACAGTCGCCATCAGATACCAGCAAGAGGGTTCCAATCGGCGACACGAGCTTGTCAAGAAACAAGGCCGGCATAGTTTTCTTGACACCTCCAATACGATGGTGTGAAAGTCTCGTGGTTCCCTCCAAAAAACAGAAAGGGTACAGTCACTGTACCCTTTCTCTGTTCAGTCCTAGGGTCTTTAGGCAAGGAAGCGTTGCACTCGTTCGATAAATGTCGCGGCTTGTTCGACTTCCGGACGATGCCCACAATTATCTAACAGGACAAGATCCGAACCCGAAATCGACTCGTTGAATATATGAGCGGCGCTAAGCGGGGTGATTTTATCCTGTTTTCCCCACACAATCAGGGTTGGCAAACCAACGACATTTTCCAGGAGGTGTGGCAAACTTGGATTGAACATGTAGGGTTGCCACGCGATACGTGCCGTTTCCGCCCGTGCGTCTTCCCAGGCTTCAAACTGTTCCGGAGTTTGCTCTCCACCGTAAAGTTTGGCGAACTCGGGGGCTTTTGCGATATCATGAACGCTTGCGTCAAGATACGCTTTCGCAGTGACAATAAACAGGTCCATAATATCGCCTTGCGGTGGGCGGATACCGGTAGGAGCGACCAGCACCATTTTACGGAACTGTTTGGCATCGCAGGCAGCCATTTCAGCCGCAATCCAGCCACCCAAGGAAAAGCCGATTACATCGACAGGGGACCACCCTTGCTCGCGGATCACCCGGGCATAAAATCCTGCCAAGTCTCTGATGTTCCTGACCCACTCGACCCGCGGCGATTTTCCATATCCTGGATGTTGAGGAATAATCACCGTCCGTGAACGCGCCAATTCAGAATGCCAACGCAACCACCCTGGATGTCCAAGTTCTTCGTGCAAAACGAGGAGCGGCGCACCGCTGCCACCTTGGATACAAGTCAATTCCGTGCCGGCAACTCGAGCGGTTACCTCTTTCCATTCTTGCGTTTCTGCCATGGGATCGTGCCCTCCTTCCCGTTCTCTGAGCTTTGTGGTTATGGTGTTTCTTGTGATGAGGATCTGTCAGTAAGTATCTGAACGTTCACTCATTATTCAAAACAGCCGACACTGATAGCACGGGCTGTAGGATAGACGCAACTCCCAATAAGGGGCAAAAGGAGGGCTATATGGGACCGCTGCAAAGAATGCGTATCGTCGAACTATTCTGTATCGGACCAGGACCCTTTGCTGGCATGCTTTTGTCAGATATGGGTGCAGATATTCTGCGCATTGACCGGCCACACGAGCCGCAGCTGGGGTATCCAGATTACAAGTACCGCACATTGTGGCGTAACCGTCGCGCAGTACAGCTCGATCTGGCCAATTCCGCTGGGGTCGACACCTTGCTTCGTCTCGTCGAGCAGGCAGACGGGCTCATTGAAGGGTATCGTCCCGGCGTCGCCGAACGGCTTGGTGTCGGCCCTGAGGTGTGCCTGAAACGGAATCCTCGTCTGGTGTACGGAAGAATGACAGGTTGGGGACAAGACGGGCCGTTGGCTAAACAGGCAGGCTTTGACATTAACTATATTTCGCTGACTGGTTTGTTGAATGCCATTGGTCCGACAGAAAAGCCCGTGCCTCCACTGATTGCGGCAGGTGATTTTGGTGGGGGTGGCGTTTTTCTTGCCCTGGGGATGCTGGCAGCCTTATGGGAAGCGCAACGCTCAGGCCAAGGACAAGTAGTCGACGCCAGTATTGTTGACGGTGCCGCCAACTTAATGGCCTATGTCTACGGCGGCCTTGCGGGCGGGGCGTGGCTCAATCGACGCGCTTCGAACACAGTTGACGGCGGACATTGGCGATACAGTGTCTACGAGTGTGCCGATGGACGTTTTGTCTCGGTCGCAGCCATGATGGATCCCTTTCTTCAGATTTTGTTGGACAAGCTGGGATTGAACCTCGCGGATTTTCCGGAACCTAACAGTCGGAAAAACTGGCCAGTGTATCGGGAACGGCTCGTAGCGATCTTTCGTACTCGTCCACGAGATGAGTGGGTGGCAGCATTTGCAGGGACCGATGGTTGTGTCGCTCCAGTGTTGGACCTGGAAGAAGCACCGCTTCATCCTCACAATCAGGCCCGCAAGACCTTCGTCGAACACGAAGGCGTCGTACAACCGGCACCCGCTCCACGCTTTAGTCGTACACCATCAGAAATTCGCCGTAAGCCACCAGCGAACGGTGCAGATACAGAACCAGCATTGCAGGATTGGGGCTTTGCGAGCGACGAGTTGAACGATCTGCGCAAACGCGGGGCGTTCGGGTAGACAATTCCCTACCCAGAGCGTGTCGAAGACGGAGCGGAACCTCTCATTGCAAGGAGCATGGAGCGACGAAGCAATCTCTTATTCAGGCAAAGATTGTTTCGCGGAGTTTATCCTGAGCGGAACGGAGTGAACTCGAAGGGCTCGCACTGACTGGTTTTCTGGGCTTTGTAGACACCCCAATCGAAGAAATAAAGGCGAACAATGAAAACGGGGGCCTCACTATCATAGGCCCCGCGGCGTCCAGACCCTATTCTACTGCAAAGACCATTGCCTCATGAGTCGCACGTGAGCTCACCGCCCCTCAGGTCAGGCGATAAAATCAAGCATCTCGTCGGACGGCCGCACGAGCAGTTGCTTCAAGAGCGGTGACTCAAAGTGTCGCTTCACGCTGATCGCGTAGAAGTTCTCATAGACACCCGGCAGGACGGCGTATTCTTTCAGTACCCCGGCACCGATTTCGTCACGAACCACAACTTTCGGCAACACAGCAACCGCGTCCGAATCGCGAACCAGCAGCCGCAGCATGGCCATATCATCCACCTCGGCCCGGATACGGGGATGGAGATTCCAATGGTCACAAAGCAGATCGAACGCGGCCCGAATATCGCTGTTCGGTCCCGGCACCAGCAGGGGGGCATCACGAAGGTCGTTCGGCAGGCGGAACGGTTTCCTCCCCCGCGGCTTGCCCATCACGCTGACCTGCTGCCGCGCGATGCGCTGGCAGCGCCATGGATTCTCTTCGTCGCTCCGCACCGCTACGTTCGACAGGATCAGATCAAGCGAGTGGGTACTGAGGCCAGTGAGCAGATCCTGCAAGCGGCCGGACTGCAGCACCAGAGACACATCCTCACGGTCGAGGAGCGGCGCAATAAAAGCCTCCTGAAAGTTGCGGGACAATGTGTTCATCGCCCCACCGAAGGAGAACATTGCGGCAATCGCAGCGAAGCATTCTAAAGTCCAGGAGCTGGTAGACAACGAATGGCCGTTCCTGTTTCATCTGGAGATGGAGACAGCAGGGCACGCAGTGTCGCAGTACCATAAGGGAGATTGGTCGATTTTCGCCTAGCTCCGAAAAATAAGTCCGTCCGGACACTCCCAGCAACGGGCACCGACTCTTTCATCAAAATTCTTTGACGTCGCTCAAGTACGACAACCAGACGCTCACCGAGAAGCCGTTTTCGGAAAGCGAGTGCGAGGTGGATGTAGTGTCTGGTCCGACACAAATGCGGAGAAGGACACGCATGAAATTTGACGATCAAAGTCAGCAATCTCGTTGGCAAAAAAGCGGTAAAGTCGTATCCCTTGCACGAGTTCGCTAGTTCCCGTACCTTACGTCGATCTTTTTTGTGCGTCTGCCTGTGAGACACACGCAGACATGTACTGGGAGGTCGCGACATGGCACATACCAATCAGCATCGACATCGAATCATTATCATCGGGGCAGGCTCAGCGGGCATATGTATGGGAGTACAGCTCAAAAAGTCTGGTATCGACGATTTCGTCATTTTGGAGAAGGCGCAAGGGGTCGGCGGTACGTGGTGGCACAACACCTACCCAGGGGCCGAGTGTGACGTGCAATCGCATCTGTATTCGTTTTCGTTCGAACCGAAAACAGACTGGTCCCGTCCTTTTGCCGGACAACAAGAGATTCTTGCCTATCTCAATCATTGTACGGATAAGCACGGCCTGCGACCGCACATCCGACTCTCTACCGCTGTCGTGTCAGCGAGTTGGCAGGGAGATAGAGCGCGGTGGAAAGTCGTGACCGATGCTGGTGAGGAACTAGAAGCCCAAGTGGTGATCAGTGCGCTGGGCATGTTCAACAACGTAGTGTGGCCGTCCATTCCTGGCATCCAGGACTTCCAGGGCACCTATTTCCACTCGGCCCGCTGGGACCACTCCCATGATCTGCGCGGGAAACGCGTTGGAGTCATTGGCATTGCGGCGAGTGCCATTCAATTTGTTCCCGAAATAGCGCCACTCGTCAAACACCTGTATTTGTACCAACGCACGGCGAACTGGGTCGTGCCGAAAGGCAATACTCCGTACACCCAGGAACAACTGGACTATTTTCGTCAAACTCCGGACGCGGTGGAGAAAAGTCGAGAGGCAATCTACACAACTTGGAACACCTTGTGCACATTTAACGACAAAAAGGTCTTGGCCGAAATCGAAAAAACCGGCCTTGAGAGACTCGAAATCGTCAAAGACCCAGAGGTCCGACGTAAGCTAACACCGAATCATCCATTCGGTTGTAAGCGCCCGTTATTCTCCGATGTCTACTACCCAGTATTCAATCGCGATAACGTCGAACTCATCACAGAAACCATTGAGAGGATCACGCCTCACGCGATCGTCACGGTCGACGGGGGAACGCGGGAAGTAGATACGATTATTTACTCTACGGGTTTTGAAACTACTACCTATCTGGCCGCAATTGACGTAACAGGACGTGAGGGTCTCTCACTCAAAGATGCCTGGAGCGATGGTGCCCAAGCCTATCTCGGCATGACTACCGCAGGCTTCCCCAACCTGTTCATGTTATATGGGCCTAATACCAATCAAGGCTCTATTCTTTTCATGTTGGAGCGCCAATGTGCCTACATCATGCGTCAACTCAAACGTATAAACGATGAGCACCTGGCCTGGATCGACGTTCGTCCCGAAGTCATGACCGCATTTAACGCGCAGCTCCAACAAGAGATTAGCAAAGTCGACGTCTGGCAGGCGAATTGTGGCAATGACTTTTACTATCGTTCACGTTCCGGACGGCTCGTCACGCAATGGCCTCACTCCATGGATGAGTTCACCGCACAAACGACCAAACCCGACGTTGACGCGTATGAAGTCAGGGTTGCCAGCTAAAAGAATGTCGATTTCCAGAAGGCGAAGCAAATCCCAAGGAAAAATCTCGCCCAAGGCCAAATGACCACTTCTCTTCCCTCGCCGGACGCCGAACGGCGAGGGAGAACGAATCGCTACCGTTCTCGGTTACGTGTCGCCAGGTACTCACCAGGATACGTCCTTGCTCCTTTCCCTTATGCCAGTTCCTCAAGCAGTCCCTTCGCTGTCCGTAAATCGTACGTATCGAATCCTTCGGTAAACCAATTGTAGACGCCAGCAAGTATGGTAGAAGCATCGCGTTTCCTCCCTTGCCGTTGCCACAATCGCGCTAAGCTCATGGTCGCACGGAGTTCCAACGACTTGGCTTCTTGTCGACGAGCCACGACAAGCGCTTCGTGAAAGCTCGCCTCGGCCTCCGCTTCAGCGGCTGACCCGCCGGCTTTCAGCGCTAACTCCCCTTGGACTCGATACAAGGTTCCTGCCCACATTAGCTCCCCATTTTTGTGCATAAGGGAGAGCGCACCGGTGAGGTGACGTTGACCTTCCTCAACGTGCCCCATAACGCCACATAAATCGGCTAACATCCCGAGATTGCCGGGTTGGGCGAGTTCAGCCCCAGTTCCTTGATACGCGGCAATTCCCTGGCGAACCTGTCCCATTCCTTCCGCTACGCGTCCGAGTCCGACACAGGCTAGTCCTCGCGTATACGTTCCTATCGCTTCCCAAAATCGCAGACCTTGCTCTTTCGCAAAACCCACAACCGTGTCGGCATAAGCGTGCGAACGTTCCCACTCGCAACATAAACCACGGACACTCGCAGCCAGATTATAGGCAAATGCCAGCGTCTGTGCATGAGAGAGGTCTTGAGCGATGACAAGCGCGTCTTCGCTGTGCTGCCGCGCCTGATCAGGATAGCCGAGTAACCACAGTGCCCACGCAACAAAACACCGGCTGGCTACTGCCGGATCCTGTCCCGACATAAACGCCAGCGCGCTATGCTGTGCAGGATTGTAGTGTGACGCAACGGCTTCCAAGTGTTCCCGCGCCGTCAGGAACTCCCCGCAGGAGTGCAGCACACAGCCCATCATGCGATGGGATTCAAGCAGAAACGTCGCATCATTCACCGTTTGCGCAAGACGTAAACATTGTTGAGCGAGCGTTCGTGCACCTTGAAGATCGCCGTGAACGAAGTAAAAAGCGAACAATCCGCCAAGGACCGGAAACAGTTGCGGGGTCTCGCCGAGTTGCTGACATAATTCTCGTGCCCGCGCGTACGAGCGCTTCACTTCCGGTGCCGCGTAGCCTCGGGCCGCCATCAATGGGCCCCCTAACATCGTCCGTAACAGCAGTTCGAGCGTGATTCGCTCGTCTGTCTCTGGCAAGGTACTGAGTAACTCAAGAGCCTTGGAGAGGTGGCCAATCGCTTCGTTGTTGGCAGATCGTTGCAGCGCTCTCTGACCGGCGTGTTGCCAGTAAGGCAGCGCCTGTGTAACAAGCCCTGCCTCTGTATAGTGGTGCGCCAACAATTCTGGCTGCATCTCCTTTGTCTCGAGGAACTGTTCTTCGAGGGCGCAAGCAATCCGTTGATGGTATTGTTGTCGTCGACTCTTCAGCAGCGATTGATAGGCAGCATCTTGGATGAGGGCGTGACGAAAAATATAATGAGCCTGTCGCCCCATCCCACGCTGATACAGGATCTCAGCTTCCCGCAAGGTCGCTAAATCTTCCTGCAACTTTGTTTCCTCTCCTGGCGTAACTGCGCACAACACCTCATAGGAGAACTCACGCCCCAGCGTCGCACCTATTTGCGCAACTTCACGCGCCGCACCAAGACGATCGAGGCGCGCGAGCAGCGAATCGTGCAAAGTCGTCGGAATCGCCAGAGGGGGTACAGGGCCTACTAGTTCATAACGTTCGTCCATTTCCCGAAGCATCCCCGATTCCAAAACCATTCGCGCCAGCTCTTCAACAAACAATGGAATGCCATCGGTCTTTTTCACCACCTGCTCGATAACTTCACGAGGCAATTGCTTTCCAGCAGCCAGCTTCTCAATCATGATTTCACTATCCCCGTGGCTCAGGCGACTGAGCGAAAGCGGACGCACGTGAGAGCGCCCCAACCACGGCGGTACAAACTCTGGACGGAAGGTAAGCACTACCAGCAGACGGGCCATCGCAGTGTGTTCTATCAACAGCCCCAACCATTCAAGGGTCGAGGGATCTGCCCATTGCACATCTTCCCACACTGACAAGATTGGCTGACGTTCGGCGCTTTTCAGGAGGAGTGTCAGCATCGCGTATTGCAATTTTTCCCGCTGCTTCTGAGGTGTCAGGTCCGGTGAGGGGAAGCGGGGTGAAGATAATCCTAACAACGCTCCGAGGAACGGCACCGTACTCGGAAGATCGGCCCCGGTGTTAGTCAGGGCACGCTCTAACTTGGCAAGCTGGAATTCAGGAGATTCATCACGCTGCAGTTGGAGAGAGCGATGCAAGAATTCCACCATTGGATACATGGCACTGTTTTGGTGATAGGGAGAGCACCACGCTTCTAACCGCAACGACGCTGTCTGCGTCAGGTGCTCCTTGAGTCGGTGAACAAGACGTGACTTACCAATCCCAGGCTCTCCACTCAGCAGCACGACTTGTCCATTCCCTTCCTGTGCTTGCTCCCAGCATTTGTCGAGGAATTCCAGCTCCTCATCTCGCCCGATCAAAGGGGTAAAATGGGTTGGCGCGATTACCTCAAAACGGTGACGCGCACTGCTCTTGCCGACAACTTGATAAAGAACAATAGGGTGCGGTATACCTTTGAAACTCTGTAATCCAAGCGAGCGACACTCAAAATAGCTAGCGATCAGTTGATAGGTTGACGCACTAATTACCAGGGTGTCAGGCTCTGCCTTTCCCTGTAGGCGAGCGGCAACATTCGGAGCTTCACCGAGTGCGAGCTGTTCAAGGCGACTCCGCACGCCTATTTCACCAATCACCGCTAAACCGGTATGAACGCCGATCCTGACATGTGGTACAAGTTGCGGAGCAGCAGGAACTCCCTCCCGTCGCCACGAGCGATCACGTAACGTTGTCAGAATTTCCAAGCCAGCCAAGACAGCTCGTCGTGCATCATCTTCGTGTGCCTGCGGATAGCCAAAATACACTAGCACCCCATCGCCAAGATACTGAGCAACATACCCATCATAACTCTCTACGACTTGCGCACAGACTTCCTGATACTGTTGTACGAAGGAGCGGTGTTCCTCCGGGTCAAGTTGAGCCGATAGCGCCGTAGAACCCACGAGATCACAAAACATCACTGTCAGTTGCCGTCGTTCACCCACATTCAGTGGCGCGTTCCTCAGTCTAGCGTCCAGAGTCCCAGAGGTTTGTCTGTCTTTTCCCGTTTCCCCTTTTCCCCTTTTCGCCTTTTCACTTTCCGTCTTGCCGACTCTCTCTTCCCCTCTCCACACAAGTATTCGCCCATCCTCATCCGTGGCAATTCGCTGAGCATCAATCAGTTCGACCTTCAAATCTTCCACATAGTCATCATTAAGATGATAGCGGCGTTTGAGTGCACCGTACGACACGCGTCCCTGGCGTTGGAGCAAATCAGTGACTTGGGCGAGCAGATCGTCAAATTCCATATGCCTTACATCGTTTTTTCATTGGCGCATTCACTCATTACGTCATGAGTTTCTACTAACAGAACCTCTCAGCGATTCAAGCTCTCTAATAGCCTTCTCGCTTCCTGTAAATCAGTCGTCGCAGCTCCCTCCGTGAACCATTCACAGCATCCCCTTACAAGCTGACGTGCTTCGCTGGGTCTCCCTTGTTGGTACCACAACCGTCCTAAGCTCACCGCAGCGCGCAGTTCCCAGGACTTGGCACTTTGGCGATGAGCAACCTCAATCGCTTTGCGAAAATACGATTCGGCTTCGCCTTGGGGATCGGGATTCAGGGGTCGGGGATCGGCAACCTGGATCCTCGCCCCTTGACGCTGGAACTGTTGTAGGGTGAGTTCGCCCTTGATCCGATACAGCTCGGCCTCAGCCAGCCGCTCACCTTTACGTTCCATAACCGTAAACGCTTCAGCAATCGTGGCGCGTCCAGCGGCGATTGCCCCGCACGCGAGGTAAGCATCGGCCAACATCGAGAGGAACCACGGCAGCACAACCTCAGCTCCAGTTGCACGCGATGAGGTAAGTCCTTGCTTTATCTGCGCAACGCCTTCCTCCGTTCGCCCTGTCCTCGACCATGCCCATCCACGGTAAATGTTGCCATAGGCAACCCAGAGCGGAAGATCGTGTTCGGTCGCTATGCCAATAGCAGCGTCGGCCTTAGGTAAGACAGCGTGTGGATCATGCGCAAATTGATGCAGTTCTGCCGCAAAGCTCAGAGCAATAGCAGAGCTGAGGGGGCGAGCAAGTTGCTCAGCAAGAGTGATAGCCTCTCGACTCGCGCGTAAGGCTTGTTCCGGATAGCCTAAACTCCAGAGCACTAAGGCCAGATAGACTAAACAGTCCACACCCGGGTCCTGAAGTGCGTGGCGCATTTCTTGTTGCCGTTCTCGATAGAGCGAAAGCCCGTGCAGCAAGTGTTCACGTGCTCGCACGAGTTCTCCCTCTTGGAACAGAACGTTCCCCAACAACAAATGGGCCTGCAGAAGACGCCCTGGATTATTTGCTCGTTGGGTCAAGGCAAGGCATTGCTCTCCTAACTCCCGTGCGGTTTTGACTTCGCCTCGGGTAAGATAAAACATTTCGAGCCCTAAGAGCACTTGCACAAGTCGTGGTGTCTCTCCTCCCTGACGGCATAAAATAAGGGCTCGCGCATACGACTGTTCCACTTCTGGCGCACCGTATCCTTTAAGAGCCATCAGGGCAGGACCGAGGAGCGAATGCAAATCCAGTTCTTGCTGGTCGCGTTCGGGTGTTTCTGGTAAAGGGCTCAGTACTTCTAGCCCCCTGGAAAGATGTTTCGTTGCTTCTACAAATGCTGATCGTGCGATCGCAACTCGCCCTGCCCTTTGCCAAGCGGGTACGGCACGCGAGACATTACCCGCCGCGGTGTAGTGATGTGCTACGAGTTCGGGTTGTGCCTCAGCCAGATCCGCAAACTGTTCCTCTAGTACCTGTGCCACTTGTTGATGGTACTGTTGTTGTCTCCCAGGCAAAAGAGACTGATACGCCGTATCCTGAATGAGCGCATGCTTAAAAATGTAATGCACATAAGGCGGTGCACCACGCCGGTACAGGATCTCCGCATCGACGAGTTTGTCCAAAGCCTGCTGTAAGGTGTCGTCATCGACCGCCAACACGGCCTGCAAGAGGTCGGGAGCAAATTCTCTCCCCAGCACTGCGCCGACCTGAGCAACTTCTCTCACCGCGGATAAACGATCCAAACGAGCTAAGAGAGAGTCCTGTAATGTTGTCGGAATCGCTAACGGCGTCAACGGCCCAGTCAGAACAAACGTTTCCTCTTCTTCTTTGACTAGGCCAGACTCCAACACCATTTTGGTCAATTCTTCGACAAACAAGGGCACCCCATCAGTTTTGCTCACAATATGCTGCATGACTTCGGGAGGTAACAGTTTTCCTCGTGTTACTCTCGCCACCATGGTTTCCGCATCCGCCTGGCCTAAACGACTCAGCGTGAGCGAGGTGATATGAGAACGTAATGGCCACGGTGACGTAAATTCGGGCCGAGCAGAAAGCACCATAAGGATACGTGAAGTCGGCAGTTGGGCAATCAGCAGTTGTAATAAGTCGAGAGTCGACGGGTCCGCCCAGTGAAGGTCTTCCCACACGATCAATACCGGCTTGCGTTCAGCAAGAGCGGTCAACCAGGAGACAATCACATGCAAGAGTCGCTGTCGCTGACGTTGCGGCGGTAGATCAACCCGGAGGCTAGCAGGCAGTGGAAGCGACAATAGCGTCGCAAAGAGCGGCAGAACATCTTCCAGGTGCCACCGCGCCAGAGCACGTTCGAGCTTGTTTCGGTGTTCTTCTGGTGTCTCACCGCGTTCAAAATGGAGTACACGCTGAAGATACTTCGTGACGGGGTGAAACGCACTCTGTCGTAGATAAGGCGAACACCACAGATCAACCAGAATCCTTTGCTCTTCGTCTAGGTGCGTTTGGAGTTCTTGAATCAAGCGAGATTTCCCAATCCCCGCTTCACCGGTTAACAACACAACCTGTCCACGCCCCTCTTTGACTTGTTCCCACCGCTTCCGCAGCAATCCCAGTTCTTCGTCTCTCGCGACAAACGGCGTGAACCCTGCACCGATGATCGCCTCTAAGCGATTACGCGCCCCGCTTTCTTCGCAGACTTGATAGCTTCCGAGCGGCTCAACCATGCCGGGGAACGCTGGTTCCCCCACCACCTGACAGGTAAAATACCCCTCCACCAGGCGAAAGGTCGTTTCGCTCAGAACTACCGTGTTCGGCCGTGCCATGCCGAGCAGGTGGATCGCAATTTGCGGAGTTTCTCCTGACGCCTGTACTTGGTGCTGGTCGTTCGTCTGCCCGGTCATCATCGTTACAGGACCGGTATGAATACTAACTCGGACATGAACTGGAAGGGTGCCCGCGACTTGCCATTCGTCTTGACGTTGAACCATGCGGACAATCTCCAACCCTGCTCTCACCGCCCGCTGTGCATCATCTTCGTGAGCGGTCGGGTATCCCCAGTACACGGTCATCCCGTCATCCAAATGCTGTCCAGTGTATCCTTCGTACCTGCGAATGACCTCTTCGCAAGTGCGGCGTACCCAACCGAGCACGGCCCCCCACTCGTCGGGATCATGAAGCTGACCCTCTGTCGCAGCCTTTCCAATCTCGCAGAACAGCACGGTCAACTGTCGTCGTTCACCCACCTCCGCTCTAGAGTCTCGCCGCCTAGCGTTTAACGTCTCAGTAACGTGAATGTCTTTTTCCTTTTCGCCTTTTCGCCTTTTCGCCTTTTCCTCGTCCGTGGTATCGGCTCTCCGCTTCTCCGTTTCTTCTTCTGTTTCGCTGGTTTTCCCTTCTCCTACCCAGACAAGGACTCTTCCGTCTTCATCTGTGGCGATCTGTTGTGCCTCGATCAATTCGACCTGCAAATCTCGGAGATACGCGTCATCAAGATGAAAACGGCGTCTGAGCGCGCCATATGACACACGGCCCTGACGCTGCAGAACCTCACAGATCTGCGTCAGAACCTCGTCGAAATCTAGGTCTTTTTTCATGTATTCCTACATCACCAGGAACAGAGCCTGTTCCCACCCCACGCCGTCCCAGTTGACTGTTGGCAAGGCGATATGACAAGAATGCCTGGCATTCGACATCTTGCAATAGAGGGGAGCACCCGATGGATCGTCTTGGCGTTGCCTTTGCTGGCGGACTCTCACCGTCGGAAATCGTTGAATGTGTCACTCTGGCTGAGGACCTTGGTTACGAATCGGCCTGGGTCGCGGAGGGGCATGGTGGCGATCAATTTTCCATACTCACTGCCTGCGCCGTTCAGACCAAACGCATTCTCCTCGGCACCAGCATCAGTAGTATCTTTGTCCGCAGTGCACCGACTCTCGCCATGGCAGCGGCGTGCGTCGACCACTTTTCCAATCAGCGCTTCATTCTCGGTCTTGGCTCCAGCCACAAAGTGCAGGTCGAACCCGAACATGGGATTCCTTATAGCAAACCAGAACAGCGCCTTAAGGAAACCGTCGAGGTTATACGGACGCTCCTGCGGGATGGCATCGTTTCGCATCAGGGTGAAACCCTTACTATTAAGAACTTTGATTTGTGGTTCACTCCTGCTCGTCGAGAAATCCCAATCTACGTGTCTGCAGTTTTTCCCCGGATGCTGGAAATTGCCGGCGAGATTGCGCAAGGAACCATGATGGTCTGGAGCACAACGGAGTCCGGCCACAAAGCCATGGCACACGTCGCCATCGGTGCACGCCGTGCCGGTCGCAAGCCTGAAGATATCGACATTGTGTCCTTGCTGTCGTGCAGCGTTGCTGACGACCGTCGTACCGCGATAGACCGCTTACGACCGGCTGCGGCATTCTACGCAGGGTTCTTCCCTCGTTACAATCGACTGATGGCAGAGAGCGGTTTTCCGAAAGAAGCGGAAGCCATTCAGGCGGCCTGGCAACAAGGCGATCGTGAAGGAGCGGCAAAGCTGGTTCCCGATAGCATGGTGCAGGCCCTCGGCATCGCGGGAACAGCAACCGAATGTCGTGATCGTATCGAGGCCTACCGACAATCAGGGATCAAATTACCCATTATTTTTCCGGTGGGTGGCGGCTCCGATGGAAAACAGAAAGTAATGGAGACCATCCGCGCCTGTGCGCCGTAACAACAAGCACCGGCGCCATGTCTACGAACACCGATGTAATTCTAGAGAAAAAGGACAAAACGATGTTCGCATAAATTGCGACGAAGACAATCGGTCACTGGTCAGATTACCCTGCACCGAAAGGAGGGGACCGTGGTGTCACAAAGCAAAGCGCTCGTTATGAGTCTGTGGGTTGGCGTCTTCTGCGCTGTGGGCAGTGCTTTTGGCCAAACAACCAGTCTGTACTGGGGAGATACTCATCTGCATACTGCCTATTCACCGGATGCCTATGTCCTCCGTAATCAGTCCACCGATCCGGATACTGCCTATCGCTACGCCAAGGGATTACCTGTCGTGCATCCCTATCATCGCGCGCGCGTACAAATTCACACTCCACTCGATTTCTTAGTTGTTTCCGATCACAGTGAGTATATGGGCGTTATGCCGAATCTCTTTGCCAAAGATCCAGACCCCGCTTTGGCCGGTACGAACAAAGGCAAAGAATTACTGCAAATAGCCAAGGAAGGACGCTTCACAGATATTGGAATGTTCATCATTCGCACGATTAACGAGTCGAAGCCGGACCCAGAGCTCAACTCAGAAAACGTGCGACGCACGATGTGGAATAAGATCATCGATGCGGCCGAGCGCCATAACGACCCTGGTAAATTCACAACATTCCTGGGTTGGGAGTGGACCTCTACTACTGGCGGAGCAAATTTGCACCGCATTGTGTTTCTCAAAGAAGGAAAAACTGTTGGAGAAAAATTTCTTCCATACTCTGCGTTCGATAGCGACAAACCAGAAGATCTGTGGCAATGGCTCGACACAACGTCACAGCAGGCAGGCGCGAGCTTCATTTCCATTCCGCACAATTCGAATCTCTCAAAAGGACTGATGTTTGCCGAAAACGATAGTGCCGGCCGCCCAATTACGGCCGAGTATGCGCGTACGCGCATCAAATGGGAGCCGGTGGTCGAAATGACGCAGATCAAGGGGGATTCCGAAACCCATCCAGTGCTTTCACCGAGCGACGAGTTTGCTGATTATGAACGCTTTGAGTTTCTGATTGACGTCAGCACCGGAAAGCTGCCCAAGGGCACCCCAGGCAAAGGAGATTACATCCGTTCTGCTCTGCAACGCGGCTTAGAGATCGACAGCAAAATAGAGGTGAATCCATACAAATTTGGCCTGATCGGTTCGACTGACTCACATACAGCGCTGTCCTCGGCAGAAGAGGATAACTTTCATGGTAAATTCGCCTTGGACTCGATTCCAGAGCATATCGACAAGGATGTTGCTGCCGGATTGAAGGGGTACGATATGAGTGCAGCGGGAATGGTCGCCGTGTGGGCGACAGAAAATACCCGCGCGGCAATTTTCGACGCCTTCCAACGCAAGGAAGTATACGCAACGACCGGACCACGGATACAAGTACGCTTCTTTGGGGGGTGGGAATATCAAGCGCTGGACGCGCAAGCAAAGGATGTGGCTTCGGTTGGCTACAAGAAAGGCGTACCGATGGGGGGTGATTTGACAAAAGCACCAGAGGAAAAAGCGCCGAGTTTCTTGATTCACGCGGTCAAGGATCCAATCGGGGCCAACCTCGACCGCATCCAGATAATCAAAGGTTACCTTGATCAAGAGGGGACGGCGCACGAGAAGATATATAACGTTGCCTTGTCGGACGGGCGCAAAGAAACCAATGGCAAGGTCCCACACGTAGGCAATACGGTGGATCTCAAAACCGCGCGCTACACTAACAGCATTGGTGATGCGCAGTTAGCGACAGTCTGGACGGATCCAGACTTCGATGCCAGGACACGAGCATTTTATTATGTGCGCGTGCTGCAGATTCCGACCCCACGTCACTCACTCTACGATACGGTGGCATTGGGTGTTGAGCACTCAAAAGACTACGCAGCGACAATTCAAGAACGCGCCTACTCGTCACCGATTTGGTACACGCCGTAGCAAAACAATGCGAACGTTTCTTCGAGACCCACTTGCCCACTTCCTGCTTGGGAGTCTATTAGTGTTTGGGCTTTTTGAGTTGAGAACCTCGCCTTCTCGTTTCTATAATAATACTCACGACATTGTCATGGATAAAGCGGCATTGCTGACCTTTATTCAGCAACGCAGTAAAGCCTTTGACGTGGCGTTAGCGCAGACCCAACTCGAGGCTCTTTCGCCGGAAGAACAACAGCTCCTGATTGATGACTATATTCGCGAGGAGGTGCTCTACCGCGAAGCATTGGCGCTGGGATTAGATAAGGATGACTATGTCATTCGTCGGCGGCTGGTCCAGAAAGCTGAATTTCTGGCACAGGGATTTGCTGAGGCAACTATCGACCTCGGCGAAGAGACCTTGCAACAGTTCTTTGCCACACACCAGGAAGATTACGTCGTTGCTCCTTTTATTACTTTCACGCACATATTTTTCGACGCCGAACAACGAGGTTGGGACGCTGCCAGGCGAGAAGCAACAGTAACCGTGCGTCAACTCAACAGTCACAAAGCAACATTCGCTGACGCGCCGCAATATGGCGACCGCTTTCCGTACTACATCAACTATGTCGAACGAACACAAGAATATGTGACCACCCACTTCGGTACGGAAATGACACGTATCCTGTTTAGCCTCGAACCGCGGGACAACCATTGGTACGGTCCGTTTGCATCACAGTATGGGGTCCATCTCGTGATGGTTACGATGCGAAGAGCCGCGCGCATTCCGGCGTTGCAGGAAATTCGTGAACGGGTGACTCAAGATGCACAGCAATCGATACTCCGAGAACGGACCGAAGCTGCCATTACTGACATGAAGAAACGCTACAACATTCAGGTCGTTCTCGATAATCCGTGGCAAAAAACCTCAGCGGTTGCTCATCAGTAAGGATCACGAATGACAGCCTCGGTGTATGCTGCTCTGATCCTTATCCTCATTGCATCCGTATCTGCCTCTTTTGCCCATGAAAATCAGCCCTTACATATCGCAATGACGGAGACCGCAAGGAACACGGTTATTGTGCAATGGCGTGTCCCCGAGTCAGTACCGGCTTTTAATGCACCGACACTAACGCTCCCCCCAACGTGCACAGCTTTGGATCCTGAGATACAAAGGCGTACCGTGCATAGACAGACCTTCGCGTGCGCAGGGACATTTCAAGGGGATGTTGCTATTCGTTATCCAATTTTTAATCCTGCAGTCACCACGCTTATTCGTCTCGTCCGGCAATCAGGGGAACAATATACTGCGGTACTGGGTCCACATGAGAACACATGGACGATTCCTGCTCCTGAGGCCCGTGATGGCGTAGTCCGAGAATACCTCGGTTTAGGCATACGCCACATCTTAGAAGGCTACGATCACTTACTATTTCTTGGCTGTTTAATTTTCATCGCCCAAACCTGGAGACGGATACTCTTCGCGGTTACCGGATTTACGGTAGCGCATTCGCTCACCTTGGTTTTGGCGGCATTACAATTAGTACACCTCCCGATACCGCCGGTTGAAGCGGTCATTGCCTTGAGTATCGTATTTTTGGCGAGAGAAATCTGCCTCAACCGACACGATACGTTAACCGTGCGGTATCCGATCGCAGTATCAAGTACGTTTGGCCTACTCCACGGTTTTGGTTTTGCGGCAGTTCTGCGAGAGATTGGGCTTCCGCAAACTGAGTTACCGTTTGCGCTCCTGTTTTTTAACCTGGGAGTGGAGATTGGACAGCTCCTGTTTATCGGGACGTTGATCGGATTGTGGTTAGCTCTCCGGCTCGTGTCGCACAGAGTAAATGGGCTGACAACAGAGACGTTGCTTCACCATTTGCGACTGCCTGTGGGATATGTGTGTGGAGTAGTCAGTAGCTACTGGTTCCTCACACGGTTCGCACGCTTCTAATCTCCAGAAGAGGAGCGGTCCTCTACCGACTCCCCATTTTTGTTTTTTTCGTTAGTAACAATCTGATACTTGGCCATTTTGCGATAGAGGGTCATCCGAGACCACTGCAGTTTCTGTGCGGCCTGATATTTATTCCAGTTGGTCGCAAATAGCGCGGCAAGGAGACGGTCCCGTTCAGTTTGTGAAATTCCCTCGGTTTCCTTGACACGGCGACGGAACTGTTCAGGAAAATCATCGACCGTAATCCACCGGGTCGGCTGGTTAATAAAAATCGCTTCGATAAAGTTTTTCAGTTCGCGGACATTTCCCGGCCAGCTATATTGGAGCAAGAGAGCAAACGCATTGTCGGTAAACCCTTCAACAGTCAACTCGAAACGGTCGTTCATCTGCCGAATATAGTGTGAGCAGAGTGCGCGGAGGTCCTCTTTACGTTCACGTAACGGGGAGAGAGAGATGCGGGCAACATTCAGCCGAAAATAGAGATCCGCACGAAATTTCTCTTCTTGCATCAGGTGTTCAAGGTCACGGTTGGTCGCCGCAACAACACGAATATCAATCGGGATGCTGCCTTTGCCGCCAAGTCGCCACACTTCTTTACTTTCAAGGGCGCGTAAAATCTTCGCCTGCGCATAGGGGCTCATATCACCAATTTCATCGAAGAAGACCGTTCCACCGTCAGCCAACTTCAAGGCTCCTTCTTTCAAGCGATCCGCCCCGGTGAAGGCTCCACGTTCATAACCGAACAACTCGCTTTCCAGGAGACTGTCAGGAATTGCGGCACAGTTGATACGGACGAACGATTTACGACAGCGCTGACTGTGGTTATGGATGTACGAGGCCACCAGTTCTTTTCCGGTGCCGGTTTCTCCCGTGATCAACGCATTACTATCGGTGGCAGCCACCTTGCGAAGATACGTCTTCGTTCGTTCCATGGTTGAGCTGTGTCCAATCAGCTCGGTTGGGTCGTTACCTTTTCCTACAGAGTCGCGGCCCGTTACTAGTTCGTGCGGCGTCGATGCAGTCGCCCAATCTTGGCCCTTTGCTACGCAGCGTTTCACACTGTCGACAAACTCTTGGTCTGAAAGCGGCAGTTTGAAATAGTCGGCAACACCAGCCCGCAGAGCAGCAAGGACGAGTTCTTCCGAACTATCTGCGGCCAGGAAAATGACGGCAGGCTTTTTTTCCCATCGCCGCAATACCCGTACAACCGTGAGGCCGTCAGCCAGGGTTTCCCAAGACACGCTGACCACAAGCACCGCTAGATCGGTTTTGCGACGGAGCATGCGGAGGAGATCGGACAATGTTGGAGTGACAAGGACAGCGAACTCGTCCTGTAATAGATCTAAGATATGTCTCTGGAGAGCAGCATTACGCTCCGCAACAAGGACTGTTGGTTTTTTCATGCCGTACCCCGCTTGACCAGCTCAGAGCTTTGTCCTCCTGGAGCTGGAATTCCCCCTTACTATGGCACTTCACTGGACGAATGCAAAACGTTTGCATCCAACAACACGATAAGAAAACAACGAAAAGCAGCGAAGTGCCACAAAACGTTGCAGCATGCTGAGCCTGAGCAAGGTATGTGCCACGATTACTAAAAGAGAATGTCCAGGTAACTCCAAGAACTGCCGTAATAAATGGTGGAAACGAGCCTTCGTCCGTCAATTTTCTTTGACAGAGAGCAATTTTTCCCAGGTCGAAGACATTGCCTTTTGCGTGCGCTGACAGTAGAATGGCGAGATTAAGCAATTGTAGTTTTTCTTTATCGACTGAAATGCCAGAATCCCTTGCTGATAGAAGTCATGGAGAGGTGGCCGAGTGGTCGAAGGCGCTCGCCTGCTAAGCGAGTGTACGGCTAATAACCGTACCGCGGGTTCAAATCCCGCCCTCTCCGTTCCGTTTCCTACTGTACGCCGCTAATCACGAAGTTCTGCAAGCTTTCTTCCCACTTCAGGGTAACATTGCGTCCGTTAAAAGGAACGATGTAGCTGCCGCTCGCACCTCGGAGAAAATCGACGCCGAGATTGTTTGCCGTTACCGTTGCCCGACTAAACTCAACCCCGTCGGCAAAAGCAACGATCTCGTGCGTCCCGCGTTGGAGATTATTCCAATTTACGAGGAGACCGAACCCATTGTTTTCGTCTCCACATATTGTCCGCGTATCACTACGAGGGGTGCCATACGCAGCCTGAATGGTAGTTGTCCCGTCAATTACCAACGTAATCAGACTAGCGCTGCAGACCCATCCCGAAATGGTACTAATCCCACTCACCGCACTACCGGGTTGCGGATTTTCTAATACCCCCTGGACATTGACAGTAGTGGCAGGATAAATGGCTCGGACCCCAGCCAGGTCATCGAGCTGTGTGGTGTCGATGTCACTCACTCGGCTGTTCATAATCGCCCGAACATTTTGGCCAAAGTTATCCGGATGATCGAGCCCCAGCACATGGCCCAGCTCATGGATGGCGATCCGATGGAAATCGTAGACAATCGCACCGGCAGGATTTGTCTGTAACGGGCCAGGGTACGTTGACCATATCCGCTTACTATCGAAGACCGTATCCACATCAACGAAGGCACCGGTCGTAGGATCAAGAAAAAAGGAGGTGACCGCGAGGGCGCTACCGAACCCAGCCCCACACTTTGTTGCACGAAATGCGAGCGTATAGATACCATCTCCTTCCGGCGTCTCTGGACATGGGTCTGCCGTTACAGACGGCGACCGCATACGAAAGCGAAAGCTCGTCTCTGGGCTTTGCCAATGGGTTGCCGCATCGATAACCGTATCTGTCCAACACGGCCCCCAGAAGGTCAGAGGTGTTTGCGGGCAGCCGACTTGTAAGTTCAGCGTGGCCTCAGCATTTGGCCAAAAGGCCAACACACCCCTACTGATTTCTCGTGCGAAAGGATAGCCGTTGAGTGGATACACCATCATCCATACCAGTCCCATACTCAAGAGCGTCGAGAGCTTCAGCATAGACTTGCCTTCAGGTTTCACGATTGTGCGGCAGAAGAGCGGAGTTCTTGTTCGACTGCCTGGATGAGATCAGAGAGAGACAATGGGCGTTGGTCAGCTTTACCAGGGACTAATTTCACAAACTTGCCGCCCTGAATATCAACAATCGGGATACGAAAATTATCACTGACAGTTTCTTCTCCGCTCTGCGGATTGCGTGCAACACGCAACACTCCTTGCCAAATGCCGACGAGTGGACAGAAATCGCGCTTGTTCCCGGCACAGAAGACGACGGCCTTTTCGCCAACAGAAAACTGTGGCACGCCGGGAATTGTCATGATTAATCCCTCCGGGGTATGTCCACCGAGAAACTCGAGGGTCATACTCTCCCCAGGATTCCCTTTGATCACCGTCAGATCAGCAAACGTGACGAGCGTAAACGCAGCGCGTTGCGTCTCATTCCACTCCTCGCGAATATCTGTGACAGTGCCGACCGCAATCACCTCAGATTGTGCAACAAGTTGCGCAAAAGTCACCTCAGTCACGCTGACCGCACGGGCAGGACTAGCCACAAGGCAAAAAGGGAACAGTATGAATACGAAACGCAGAGGAGTGACGCGACTCCACATAATAAGAAACCTCCATATACAGTCTTTGTGTATCGTACCCTGTTTTTTCTCTGGGCCAAAAACAATTCTTCATAACCTGTCATCGAGAGAACCGAGTCAGAACAAGAGAAGTCGTAGAGGTGGTTGCCGCGTCCCCTCCGGGTGTGCTACACAGAGCGTCTTGCTGAGCAATTTTCCCACGTGATGCACAGATGACGTTGCTCACTGGAAAACCCACCTTGTACGTTTCTTGTTTTGCTATGCGCCGTTAGCTCAGATGGATAGAGCGGCAGGCTACGAACCTGTAGGTCGGGAGTTCGAATCTCTCACGGCGCGCTTCTCGTACGTTACTTCAGTCTGTATGCTCGTGGTTTCTTCCCGCTATCCCTAAACCCTACTCTCTTCATCTCTTTGGTCTTTGCCGTGAAAGTGATAAAGAGGGGAACATGTCTTTCCGCAACCAGCTGCGGCCAATCTTTCTGAGACTGTTGATCGCTACAGTGATCAGCGGCACTGTTACAGGCATTGCGCGTACCGATACTTTATTATCCACACCGCATGAGTCAGAGGATACACAATCTCGCCTCCAGGTCGTGCTGCTGAACGGTGGCGGAACCCCGGCAAGTAATTATTATTCGCATCTGCTGCACATCAAAAAGCTGATTGCCGTACTACGCCGAGCAGGAGTTCCCACCTCCAATATCACAATTTTTAATGCAGACGGGGCGGAACCAGCGGCAGACTTTGCGGTGCGAGACCCGCAAGAAGCATCGTCTTTCTGGCTCATTGCCGGGACGCGACTTGAACAGCCACTCCGTCCACAAATCCGTTACGAAAATTCTACCGTTGATGGCTTTCCCCTCCGCCCAGCCACCAAAGCAGCGCTACGCGACTGGTTCGATCACGCGGATCAACACCTACACTCAGGAGATACACTGTTGTTCTATGTCACCGACCACGGCACCAAGAACCCGGAAGATTTGACTAATAACCGCATTACCTTATGGGGAAAAGACGAGACTCTCTCTGTGATCGAACTACGAGAACTGTTTGCCCATCTCCCTGCAGGTACGCGCGTTGTTGCCCTTATGTCTCAATGTTACTCGGGCTCTTTCGCTCATCTCATGTACGCAGGTACCTTAGAAGATCTACCGACTGGCAACGTCTGTGGGGTTTTCTCCGCAACGGCTGACCGTCAAGCGTATGGTTGTTACCCGGAAAATCGTGACAAAGATAACGTCGGGCATTCGTTCGCGTTCGTTGAACACCTTGCGGCGGGCTACTCTTTTCCCGAAGCCCACACAGGGGTTTTAGTGACTGACCAAACCCCAGACGTACCACTGAAAACCTCGGAGGTTTACCTCGCGCAGCTTTTAGAAAAGGAAGCCTCTGCCCGTGGGCAAAAAATTGAGGCGCTCATCGACGAACTCCTCAGCCAGGCGTGGCTCGACAAAAGTGCGTGGGAACCTGAGATTCGTCTGCTGGATCGTATTGCCCAGGCGTTTGGCTACTTCAGTCCCCGCTCCGTCACAGAGTTACAAGAACAAGCGCAACGTTTGCCTGATCTCAGCCAGCAATTTTCAACGTACGGCGACGCATGGGAAGCTGCCCTCCATGCCCTTACGAGTGAGAACTTCAAGCGCTTTCTAACTGACAAAACCGATTGGCAACATCGCTTAGACCAAAAGGCCGTATCAACGCTGACAATGGCGGAACGGCAGACGCTCACCGCTTCTCTGTTGCTTCACCTTGCCGACTTTACTCGAATGGACACGGCGACCTCTGCCCGATTACGATTCCTGAGAGAGAAAGTCGACAGCGCGAGCAAAGCTCATTACCGGATGCAGGTTCGTCTCGCCGTCGTACTACGAATGCGAACGATCCTGACTACTATCGCCGGTCGAGTCTACCTCGCACGAAGCGAGAAGCCTCATCAACGTCAAGCCTACACACGCCTCACCACGTGCGAAGCCGTCGATTTCAACGACTCACAGGAGACAACGACACCCCCGGCTCCGCTGGAAGCGTTTCCTCTTTACGATGAGGAGCGTAAGCTCGCTGACACAGTCCTTCCAGCGTGGCTGGGGATTCGCTTCCAACCAACTAGTCAAACTCTCCGTGGGAAACTTGACTTGCAGGCCGGGGCAACTACCGTACAAACGGTCTATCCTGATTCTCCCGCCCAAAAGGCGGGCATCGCAGCAGGCGATATTGTTCTCGGGCCACCTGATGCCCCCTTTACTGAAACGCACCAGATCCGCGAGTGGGTCATGACTGCACCGATTGGCACCCCAACGACTCTTGAGGTCTTACGTGATCAGCAACCTCTTCGTCTCACTCTTACTCCGCAGCGGTATCCTCTGAAATGGCCATCATTGCCCGGACCGCCAAAAATTGGTAGCAACATGCTCCCTTTGCAGAATCTCACCCCATATCGAGGGACAGTTCCTGTCGGACTGGGGCACGGCGGACCATATCTCTTGTTTTTCTGGGCCACTTGGTGCAAACCGTGTAAAGCGTCACTCCCAGAAGTCGTTGCTTTTGAGCAGGAGAAAAGTATTCCCGTCATCGCTATTACCGACGAGCCCGCAGAACAACTCGACATGTTCTTCTCAGGCTATAGTGGCCCTTTTCCTGCGATTGTCGCCCTAGATAACCGCAGACAATCGTTCCTCACTTATGGGGTAAACGGCACACCAACATTTGTGCTTGCCTATACTAACAACAAGGTCCGAACCGTAGCGACTGGCTACCAACCGGAGAAAGGGTTACCGTTGGCGGGTTGGTCATGGGCTAAACGCTCCGCACCCACCACACCGCAAGCGCAACCATAGAATTACACAGACACACTGAGAGCTACCACTTATGCCGGACAAAGACGTCGTGATCGAACAAATTCGCGTTGCTTTTGGCGAGAACCAGTACCCAGGAGATTCGTTTCTGCAAGGAAGTTTCGATGGCTGCGAGCCTGCCGAAGCTGTTGCCCCCTTCAAAGGACACACTGACTGGCAGTCGATTCCTTCAGTCCTGCTCGATGCGAACTACGCCACTTTGAGCTTCTTTTCTGAAGCAGCTCTGCGCTTCTTCTTGCCTGCGTATTTGATTGCCGATGTTCGTGGAGAGTTACACACAGCCGACCCCCTCTTCGTGCTCATACACGGATTTAGTGATGCATCAATCAAGCATCAGGTCAAAACGCGCACCTTTGTCCGTAAAATCGGCAAGACTGCCTTCATCAATCCGCGGCGCTATGGAGGAATAACGTTTAACGATTATGCCCGTTATCGCCTGTCTGTGTTCACTCAAGAAGAGGCCACAGCGATCATTGCCTATCTGCACTACAAACGAGCAACTGATCCCGATCAGTTGTATACAGTCCAGATCGATGCTGCGCTCTCAGGATATTGGATAGAACGAGCACAACACGCACCAACCAGGGCCTGTCTTCGACAGTATCTCGCAGAAGAAGCAGAATATATGACCGCCCTGACCGCTGCTACGTCAGAGCACGGGTGACTGAGAAAATAATGCCCTCGCTCTATACTCAAGAATATGGTCGCCGAAAAACGCAAGCCCGACCGTGGGCCTGAATCTGAAAGATCATCTCTCATCGCTTTCACATCTCCTGGTCTCCGTAGTAGGTAGCCGCCGCGAGTCGAGGTCGGTATAATAGAGCGCATGACGCAGCCAACGACACCTCTTGCCATTCTTTTCGCCGATATTAGTGGGAGTACTCGCCTCTATGAGACACTCGGCGACACAACCGCGCGGCAGCGGGTCGCCGAGTGTCTTTCCGTGTTAACGGAAGCCATTCAACATCGCGGCGGAACAGTCATCAAAACCATCGGCGACGAAATCATGAGTACCTTTCCTAGTGCCGAGGCTGCCGTACAAGCAGCCTGTGCTATGCAAGAAACCTTGGCAGAACGGGCCGCGTTAAGCCATACTCCGCTTTCGATTCGCGTCGGTCTGCATTACGGACCGGCCTTACTCGAAGCGGGAGACGTGTTTGGTGATGCAGTCAATCTCGCCGCTCGCATTGTGGGGTTATCCAAAGCGGGTCAGATCCTTACTTCACGGCAGACGGTCGATGCGTTGCCTCCAGGACTGCGGACCATGACTCGTCATGTGGACCGCGCTCCAGTGAAAGGCAAACAGGAGGCCGTAGATATCTATGAGGTGATCTGGCGTGAGGATGAACTCACCCGGATGGAAGGGCTGAGCCCGCAGATTGTCACCCCGGCTCCATACGCACGCCTCAGTCTCCGCTTTAACGACAAAGAGCTCGAACTCAATCCTACCCGTCCAGCGGCCAGCTTGGGCCGAGGCCAGGAGAATGAACTGGTCGTACCGGATGAGTTCGCCTCACGCCTGCACGCCCGTATTGAGTACCGTCGAGGGAAATTCGTATTAACGGACCAAAGCACGAACGGCACCTTTGTTGTCACCCCAGGCGAGAAACCGCTGTACCTGCATCGCGAGGAATTACTCTTGCAGGGGTCAGGCTTCATCAGCCTTGGCCGCTCCACAGAGGAGGAAACTCCCCAGGTGATTCATTTCATTTGCGAAATGACCGACGAGCGTTAGGGGATTTCCCCTATTACGATACGCGTTTTACCCTCTTCTGCTCCTTGACACCAGTTGTTATCCCGCTTTGATGAAAAAAGCAGGGAAGCATTTGACATTAGGAAGTCTGGTTTAGTACGCTGACAAGGGAGCAAACGTACACCTCCTTTCCTCCCCACGTTTTCTCCCCACACGAAACAGTCAATCGGTGCACGTAAGGAATTGCCCCTATGAAGAAGAGCTTAACTATAGGTGATCAATTGATCCGTTGGACGCCAGGAGGAAAGAGCACGATCTACCCACTGGAAAACCTATCGCAGCCTCCTTCCTCTCCGCTAAGGACCTTACTCCCACAACCATATCTCCGGACATTTCCTGAAATACCACGCGGCGCTTCGGGCATTGTCACGATGTATTAAAGAACTATGCGAAACAGCCAATTACACAAAGGATCATCTAGCCTTTTACGCCGATCTCACAAAAAAGAGTCCAACACCACAATTTGTTCAGAGACATAGGAGGCACGACATGCAACTGGGATTCAGTGGCTTAGGCCGTATGGGTGGCAACATGGTCCGACGATTGCTCCAAGGTGGGCATCAAATTGTTGCCTATAATCGCAGTCCAGAACCAACACACGAGGTGGAAAAGCTCGGAGCAACCGCGACCTATTCTCTGGAAGAACTGGTGAGCAAATTAACCCCACCGCGCGGTGTCTGGGTCATGGTACCGGCAGGGAAAGCAACGGCTGAGAATATTACGGCGTTATCCGCGTTGCTCAGCCCGGGCGATACCATCATCGAAGGTGGGAATTCCCATTACAAAGATGATGCGGTAAACGCGGCAGAACTCAAAAAGAAGGGTATCCACTATCTTGACGCTGGTACCAGCGGCGGCATCTGGGGACTTAAGGTCGGATACTGTTTAATGGTTGGTGGCGAACGCGAAGTGTTTCAGCGGTATGAGCCAATTTTTAAGACGCTAGCTCCGGAGAACGGCTACGGTTACATGGGTGGCCACGGCGCTGGCCACTATGTCAAGATGATCCATAACGGGATCGAGTATGGCATGATGCAAGCATATGCAGAGGGTTTCGAGCTGTTACAAAAAAGTGATTTCAAGCTAGATCTTCCCGCTATCGCCGACCTCTGGATGCAAGGCAGTGTGGTCCGGTCGTGGCTGTTGGAACTTGCCGCCAGCGCATTGAGTAAAGATCCGCAATTGGCGCGGATCGAAGGGTATGTCGAAGACTCTGGCGAAGGACGGTGGACTATACTTGACGCCATCGAAAAGGACGTCCCGGCTCCCGTCATCACTCAATCCCTCTACACCCGTTTCCGGTCACGACAATCGGAGTCGTTTGGCGAAAAAATCTTGGCAGCCTTACGCAACGAATTCGGTGGTCATGCGGTCAAAGTGAAATAAACGGCAGATAGCTTGCCAATCCCAGCATCATCACTCTTAACACTTTGCTGTAAAAATACGTGGGGAAGGATACGTTATGGACAGCGCAGGCGAAGTAAAAACTTCAGTCTCCAGTACACCTGAGACGGCAGCCGATCGTAATCACGAATTGTTCCGTGCTAAGGATCCGGTCACAATTGTCATCTTCGGGGCCTCTGGCGACCTTAGTAAGCGCAAACTCATCCCTGCGCTCTACCAACTCCAAGAGGCTGGCTATCTCCCCGATCGGTACGCGGTCGTCGGCTTTTCTCGTACGAATATGAGCGACGAAGCGTACCGAGAAAGCATGCAGGCCGCGCTGCAAGAACAACTTACGGATGAAGGGCACACCGTCAATGCGGATAATCCTCTCGTGCAGGCACTGTACTATCAGCCCGGCAATAACGATGACCCGGCCTCCTTTCTCGCCCTCAAGGAAAAATTAGAGCAATTAGACCGTGAACGAAATCTACCCGGCAATCGCTTATTCTATTTGTCCGTCGCTCCAGAATTCTTTATTACTGTCATCCAGAACTTGTGTGCCGCCGGTTTGATCTGTGGCCGGCAGGACTCAAGCTGGTCTCGTGTCATCATCGAAAAACCCTTCGGCAAAGACCTTGCCAGTGCTCAGAAGTTAAACGCCGATGTCACGGCACTGTTGGATGAGAATCAGATCTATCGTATCGATCATTATCTTGGCAAAGAGACCGTGCAGAACATTTTGAGTTTTCGTTTCGGTAATTCCATCTTTGAACCACTCTTCAACCAAAAGTACATCGACAATATACAGATCACCGTGGCCGAAACCCTCGGGATGGAAGGGCGTCGTGGTGCGTATTACGATACGGCTGGGGCGATGCGCGATATCGTGCAAAATCATATGTTACAGCTGTTGTGTCTCATTGCCATGGAACCCCCGGCAGCTTTGGAAGCGCAATCTATTCGAGACGAAAAGGTCAAAGTCCTACGGGCACTCATTCCGTTGACCAGGAAAGAAGTCGCTGCCAGTACTGTTCGCGGACAGTATGGTGTCGGAGAACGGAATGGTTCAATCGTCAAAGGGTATCGCCAAGAAGAGGGAGTTGATCCCAAGTCGATCACGGAAACGTATGTAGCGATGCGTCTGAAAATCGACAACTGGCGGTGGGCCGGCGTTCCATTCTTTCTGCGCACGGGAAAACGCTTGCAAAAACGGGTGTCAGAGATCGCGGTCGAGTTTAAGCATCCGCCGCTCCTGTTGTTCCAACAGTTAATTGATCATGATGCTCTTGAAGTACCACGCGCCAAGTCGAACGTCTTGGTTCTGCGCATTCAGCCAGATGAGGGCATCAGCTTATCGTTCGCGTGTAAGCAACCAGGCATGAAGATCCAGCTTGAAGATGTTCGTATGGACTTCGTGTATGGTCGCGCGTTTCAGCAGCGTTCGCCAGAAGCGTACGAACGCCTCTTACTCGATGCCCTGCGAGGTGACGCCTCATTGTTCACCCGTTCGGATGAAGTCGAGTACGCGTGGCGATTCATTTCCTCAATTCACGAAGGTTGGGCTAACCTTCCTCCCCCCCCATTTCCGAACTACTACCCGTTTACCGACGGCCCAGACGATGCGCAACGATTACTCGAGGGAACGCAGGCTCGCTGGCGCCCCCTCAATATCATGTAATGAGCAGAAACGTAGGCACTCGTCGCGGCAGGGTGAATCAAGGGCGCTTATTTGTGCTCCTCTCCAGGTATCCAACCGGTTCCGCAGCTCTGCCAGGAGGCCTACATTGCGGGGATTACGCGGTATCGGCGGTTTCTTACGGCTATCGTGGTGAACTTCGCAAAGAGACGATATCCGGGATTTGTAAAATGACCAGAGACATAGGAGGGCTATGACACACTATATCATTGCTGGGGATATTGGCGGCACTAAGACGAACCTAGCCCTCTATGCTCTTGATCAGTCAACCCATGTTACCTTGGTGCGCGAAGCGTCGTTTGCTAGTAAACAGTACGAGGGTTTAGAAACTGTCGTGCGAGAATTTCTCCAAACAGGCAACGAGCAAATTGCTGCCGCAGCGTTTGGGATCGCCGGCCCAGTCCTGAACGGTGTCGTCATGGCCACGAACCTCCCGTGGCGGGTCGAAGCCGACACCTTAGCCCGCGTCATCGGTTGCCCACAGGTCCGACTGATGAACGATCTCGAAACCACAGCCTACGGCTCTTTGTTCCTTCCTCCGCACGAAATTCACACGCTGCATGAGGGGAAAACGCGCTACGGTCATCGAGTCGTCATCGCTGCCGGAACCGGCCTCGGAGAAGCATTCTTGATCTGGGATGGTGCCCGCTACTTGCCGGTTGCGACCGAAGGTGGTCATGCCGATTTCGCGCCACGGACAGAAAAGGAGATCAAACTGCTGAATTTCCTCTACGATCAATATGAGCATGTCTCGTATGAACGGGTCCTTTCTGGCCCTGGCTTGGTTAATATTTTCTCGTTTCTCAGTCAGCATCTTGGTCAACCGGTTGCGCCAGTCATCCAAGAGCGCCTGACGAAAGAAGACCCTGCCGCGGTGGTCGGACAAGCCGGCGTTGAAAACCTATGTCCCACCTGTGTTGAAGCGGTGGATCTCTTCCTTGAGATCTATGGTGCTCAAGCCGGAAATCTTGTCTTGAGTATTATGGGACTTGGAGGTGTCTATGTCGGAGGCGGCATCATTACCAAGTTACAGGCCGGGCTCGCAAAAGGCACGTTCATGCAGGGGTTTCTTGCCAAAGGCCGCTACCAAGAGTTTATGGCTGACATTCCAGTGCGCATCATCATGAATGACAAAACCTCGCTGTTCGGCGCTGCCCACGCCGCTCGTGAATTGCTGGATTAACAAGCGAGTAGAAAACCTATGTCCAATCTTCACATTTGCCGCGACCAACAGGACCTCTACCACCAAGCGGCGGCGTTGTTTACGCGCTTGGCAAACGAGGCGATCGCCACCCACGGACGTTTCACGGTAGCTTTGTCGGGTGGCTCAACGCCAAAGGAGGTGCACACACTCCTTGCCCAGCGTGATACGCGCACACAACCGCTTGCCTGGCCATTGGTGCACGTTTTTTGGGGAGATGAACGTTGTGTGCCCCCGGACCACCCCGACAGCAACTATCGTATGGCACATGAAACGCTGCTAGCGCACGTGCCGGTCCCCGCTGAGAATATCTACCGTGTCCACACCGAACATCCGCCGCAGCAAGCCGCCGAGGAGTACGAACAGACCCTACAGACAGTCTTCTCTCTTACGGCAGATGCTGTTCCACAATTTGACTTAGTCTTTCTCGGCATGGGGCCCGATGGTCACACTGCGTCCTTGTTTCCCGCTACCACTGGCTTACGTGAAGAGCAACGCCTCGTCGTAGCCAATTATGTTGAAAAATTTTCCGCGTGGCGTGTCACGTTCACCGCAAAGACCATCAATGCTGCACAACATGTCGTCTTTCTCGTCTCAGGAGCAGATAAAGCAGTAACGTTGAAAGACGTGCTTGAAGGTCCACACATTCCCTATCAGTACCCAGCACAGTTCATTCACCCAACGCACGGCACGCTCGTATGGCTTGTGGATCAGGCGGCGGCGGCCCAACTGACCTCACTCCCTGGGGCGCACTGACCGAAGGAGAGGAGAGAAGGAGAACGACATGCCAGCAAACTACGTCATCGATATGGACGGAGTGATTTACTTAGGCAACGAACTCATTCCTGGCGCGAAAGATTTTATCGATCGCCTGGTGAAAGGGAATCACCGCTTTCTCTTTCTCACCAACAGTTCGAATCTCACGCCCACAGACCTCCAACGTAAACTCAGCAAAATGGGAATCGAAGTCAGCCCACACCACTTTTTCACCTCAGCCATGGCTACGGCGGATTTCTTGAATAGTCAGCTGCCGCACGGACGTGTCTATATCATCGGCGGAGAAGGACTGCGCGAAGCACTGTCGGGCGTCGGCTATACCATTACTGATGACAAACCCGATTATGTCGTCGTCGGTACCACTCGTACCTACGATTATGCACAGATGGAAAAAGCCGTTGGCCTGGTTCGTGCGGGAGCACGCTTGGTTGGCACCAATCCCGATGTCACTGGCCCATCTGATCACGGCATTATCCCCGCGTGTGGCGCCCTCGTCGCTCCGATTCAACTGGTTACTGGGGCCCATCCTTACTTTGTTGGGAAACCAAACCCACTTATGATGCGTACCGCTTTGCGGCGGTTACGAGCACACTCTGGGGAGACCTTCATGGTGGGCGACCGTATGGATACCGACGTCATTGCCGGAACGGAAGCTGGGATGCGAACAATTCTGGTCTTGTCTGGCGTGACAAAACGCACGGATATCTCCATGTATGCGTTTCGCCCACACTATGTATTCGATCATGCTGGAGATATTCCGGTTGATGAATTGGGCTGACAATACCACAGTGCAACAGTGTTCTTGACGTACCTTGCTTGAGCCTTCTGTCCTCTGTTGTTACAGTGCGATGCTCAAATTGTGACTCTTTACGGTAGCGCTTATGTCATTTACTGAATCCGCTGGTCAACATCGTCCGATCTTTTATCATCCCGCTGGTGAGACTCCCCGTCTGGTGACGTTGGGAGCGCGAGACAAACTGGACCATTTTACCCGTCTGCCGTTATTGAGCGATGTACTCGACGAAGTCTTCGAGAAGATGCGACCTGTCGTCCTGGAAGATGGGACGAAGCAACGACGCGACATTTATGTGCGCGATGCATTAGTCGAAAACGCTGAGTTTTACGAAGTTCCGGCTGGGACGACGGTGTTCCAAGAAGGGAGTTTCGGCGAGCATCTGTTTATCATCCTCAAGGGTACGGTCCGCACGAGTACCCACGTCTCACTCGACAATGAGCGGAAAGCCGCCGTTCCACTTGAAGAACTCAAAGCAGGCGACTTTTTCGGTGAGATGTCGGCACTCTCTATGAATGCGCATCTCATCACTGCAGAAACAGTGACTCCCACGTTTCTCTTGCTCGTCCCGCAGTTTATCGTTCAGGAACTGGAAAAAACCCAGGAAGTGTTTCGTGCGCAGATTATGCAAGGATATGTGGGACGGGCGATGCAAACCCTTATTCGCCGTATCCCCATGCTCCGCTTCAGTTCTGATCAAGATGTGACCAATTTGATTGGCAAGGTCGAGCTGAAAACTTTTGAAGCGGGAGACCTCATCTTTGAAGAAGGGGATCCAGCCGACGACCTTTATGTCATCCATCAAGGCTTTGTCAAAATTTCTCGGCGCGACGGTGGCAAACAACGGATTCTTAGCTACCTCAGCGAAGGCGACTGTTTTGGAGAAACTGGAGTGTTGGCCAATGCCCCGCGCTCAGCCAGTGCTACAGCGATGAGCCGTACAGAGTTATTGGCTGTGCCTGGTGGCGAATTCCAACTCCTCGTCAACGCTAATCCCCAAGCCGTCATGGAAAGCCGTGGGATTGCCAACTTACGCCGGCTTGATGCCGATATGGCGCAGGAAGTGACGTTTATCGGGGCACGGTTGCAATTCCAGGCAGAAGTGATGCCGAACCTCGATGTTCTGGCGATCGACGAAACCTTATGTGTGCGCTGCGACAACTGTGTCAAAGCCTGCGCAGCGGCCCATGAGGATGGGATCTCTCGGCTGATCCGCAAAGGCACGATCTTCCAGGAAATGTTGCTCCCGACGGCCTGTCGATTTTGTCAAGATCCGGTCTGCCTATTGTGTAAATCTGGTGGGATCAAGCGCGACAAAGATGGCGACATCTACTTTACGGATAGTTGCATTGGTTGTAGCGGCTGCGCCCAACGCTGTCCCTATGGCAACATTATCATGGTCGATACCGACGAACTCGAACATTTAACGCGGCCGACCTTGGCCCAGCGATTACTGCACCGTGCGGCAACCATGCGTGGCGAGACGCCACCAACAGAGCAACGTCCACGGCTCAAAAAAGTCCCGGTCAAGTGCGATCTCGATAAAGGCCATCTCTTTCCCGCCTGCGTGAACAACTGCCCAACCCAAGCCATTCGTCGGTACCGCGCGGACGAACTCGATGTCATTATTACTGGACAGCGCAATAAGCAATCGTAGCAGCAATGATACAGTGAGAAGCCTATGAAGTCCCCTGCTCGTTGGTATGTCATCTCTTCGATCATCATCGCGGTGTTAACATTGGTGTATTATTTCCATTACACCTCACACCTCGTTGGTCCGCCTTCAGGTCGCACCTTTGAAGGCCTGGTGCTCGGCAATCTGGGGTTTGCCTTCATGATCGGTGCGCTTCTCTACAGTGTGCGACGACGTTTCCTCAGCCGTGCCATGCGGGCCATAGAAGTGGACCCGGACACCCGACGGCAGCTCAAGGAACGTGAGCGTGAGGCGTTAGAAAAGTTGCAAATCCTACAGCGGCAAGTGATGCACGACGCGAAACAGAAAGTCTCGACAGTCCGCCAACAGGCCAAACGCATTCTCAAAGACGCCAAAATGTCGCGCTATATCGACGCCAACGTCTCAGCTGGGCCGGGCGGGCGTGGCGTCCGTGTCAACATCTCGCGACGTGAGTGGGGTGGTCGCTTACAAACCTGGTATTACTGGCACTTGATGCTTGGGACATTATCCATCTTGTTAATTCTCACCCACGCGGGATTTCGCTTCGGCAATGTCGTCGCTGTCCTCGCCCTGATCTGCTTAATTGGCGTGGTTGCCACCGGCATTTGGGGGTACTTCATCTACCGCATGGTCCCTACTGCTCTCACGAAAGTCGAAGAACGCGTCGAAAAAACCCCCGAAGAATTACGGGATGAATTACAAGAGGTCCAAGGAGAACTCGAAACCATCATTAATGGCAAGTCTCCCCTCTTTCAAGAAATCTACCAGCAGGAAATAGCGATTCCAGGCGTGAGTCTGCAACCAACCTGGCGCTGGCTGTGGGCGGCAGCTGAAATTGCGCGTGACACGACGCGCCCCGACCGCCTGCGTCTTATCGTCAAAGAGATTCCTGGAGTGGAGCAGGAAGATTTTCGCAAGATGGTGCGACTCTTGTTTCAGAAAGAAAAACTGGAAGTCTCCCTCTATCCGCAGCTGCGCTATGACTATCTTCTCAAGGTCTGGCTCAGCTTACATATTCCACTCACAGCTGGACTGATGATCTTTTCGACCATTCATATCGTCTCGATCCTCTATTACTGATCCTGGAAGGGGCAGGAGCAATGATTAAGCTCACGGTTCTTACTGATACAGCAACCGGCAAAACGTTTACCTCCTCAGGTGAGCCTATTGTCATTGGGCGGACGAATGTCTGCACCGTCGTCCTTAATGACAGCGCCGTGTCACGGCGACATAGTAGCATTGAGCGACGTGGCAACGATTACGTCTTACAGGATTTGCAGAGCGCCAATGGGACATTCGTCAATTCTCCCGGAAATCGAGTCGAATCACACATTTTGCAAGACGGTGACGAGATTTTGCTAGGCAAAAGCCGTATCCGGGTCGAGATTCCTGTTGCCGACGAAGAAGAGGCGGCCACGCGCATCTACGCTCCACAAGCGTCGCCGGAATCAGATGCAGACAGTGAAACGCGCGTGCAGGCCTCTGCGGCAACAGCACCAACGCCACCACCTCCTCCTCCCGCAGCCACTTCGACCGAAGGTGAACTCACCGCTGTTCACCAGCCCGACATTCCGATTGTTGTGACCATTGTCAGTGGCCCAAATCGTGGCATGGTCTATTCCCCGTCGCGCGACGTGTTCACGATCGGGCGGGGAAAAACCTGCGATATTGTCGTCAACGATAGCACCGCCTCTCGTACCCATGCAACAATTAAGCGTGAAGGCGGACGATATCGGCTCTATGACGAAAACAGTGTCAACGGTACGTATCTTCGCACCCCACAGAACCGAGTCTATCATACCGACTTGGCTGATGGCGACATCTTTTTTATCGGGCAAAATCAGTTTCGCGTCGAAATCTCTCTCGGTGCACACGCTAGCACCGGCTCTGACGAAGCCACCCGTATCTCGGGGACTATCGCCGGGAAAAGCTTCTCATTTAACCTCAATGCGCTTGGTGGCGGGACCCGCGCCGGACATGGAGAAGATGCGACTCGCGTTGCCCTCCCCTCAACTCCTCCGCCACCACCAGAAGATGCCACACGGTTTGTTCCTGCTCCAGGTGCAGCAACTCCAACGGACGAAGCGACCCATATAGCCTCTGCTCCAGTGGTCGCCGGGCCGACTGTTTCCCTTCGTGTTGTGGCAGGAAATGACGTCGGTACCGTCTTCACCCCACCTCCGGGGACATCGCGGATCACCTTAGGTCGAGGAGAGCAAGCCTCTTTTCGCCTTCAAGACCGTGGCACCTCTCGTATCCATTGTGCCATAGAGATGAGCCCAGCAGGCTGTTTCCTCGTCGATGACAGCAGTCTCAATGGTACGTTCATCAACCAGAATCCCAACCGGATCTCTCGCGTCGCCCTCACTGGTGGCGAAGAAATTACTCTAGGGGAGACACGTATTCAGGTGGAGGTTACCTGGCCAGAAGGAATGGCTCCGGTAGGAGCAGGAAAAGGAGAGGATGCGACTTCGTTCGTAGCTCCCCCTCCCGTTGTCGCACCTTCAACCGCACCTCCGGAGGCTTCTGTCCCTGTGGAGGTAGTAGAACAAGAGCCGGCTAAAGAAAATGTCCGTTCGCGGTCAGCCGCTTTTAAGGACCGCCTCGCCACGATTGCCAAGCAGAATGGCGTAACGCTTCGCCCTTTCTCGATTCCAGGAACTCCACGTCAATGGGCTACCATTGCCCTCATGCTCATTGCCGCGCTCAGTTCGTACGGCTTCGCGGTTCTAGGCCGGACTGCATATTTTGCCGGCGGCCCCATCTCAGAAAGCCACGCCAAACTCGAACAACAGTGTGCAACCTGCCACCCGACGTGGGGCATACCAGAGGTTAATGCCACCTGTGTCACGACCGACTGCCATGCCAACGTCCTGCAAGTAAAAGGTACTGAACGTGACGATTGTGTCAGTTGCCATACGGAACATCGGGGTCGTGAATTTGCCATTAGCGGTGGCAAAGATCAGTGTTGGAGCTGTCACAAACCAGGCATGAATGTTCGTGCGTATGCGACGCGCCCAATGCAAGCCTACCACGATCAAGTCTTTACCATGGCTGAACAGCTGGTGCCGCGAGCCGGAAAAATCCCTACCCAAAATGTACAACCTGTTGCCCTGCAAGGCGCCCGCGAGTCTTGGCTGAAGAGTCATGACGCCCAGCCCATCGGCTTGAAATATGCGCATACCCTTCATGCACAACAGGTTTTAGAGAAGAATCAGAAACAAGAGAACTGCTTCGACTGCCACGTCGGGCTGCTCGATGGGGAGTTTGCTCCATTTCCGACCCACGCCCAGTGTATTGACTGCCATGCTGAGGTCGCTGACCGTGACCCGCAAGTCGCCAAAGCCAACGCGTCAGAGAAGTGTCTGTTGTGTCACACGCAACAAGACGGTGGTGTCGCAAAGATTCAACGAACGATTAACTATGTCGTTTTCCGCCATAAGGATCATGGACAAGGCATTGCCTGCACGCAGTGTCACGCCTCGATCATTGGCGAGACAGAGTACCGCCCCGTCGTCCGCTCTGCGGCATTGTACCCGATGCCGATGGATGCATGCTTTACCTGCCACCAAGAAACCCAGGCAACAACGCAATGTTTAGATTGTCATCGCCAGCACCATAGCTATCCATCAACCACAGAACTTGTCCAAGGCTGGCTTGGCGGACTGCCGTTAAGCGCGGTGCTACTGACAATTGTCGGTTTCGTCGGGGCAGCAGGGGCTTACACGTACTTCGATATGCGTCTCGCTCGTAAGTGGTTAACCTCACTCGAAGCTGAGACAGCTTCACAAGCAGACGGGGCCGCATCTGCAGCGGGTGGTGAGGGAGCCGCTGGCGGAGGCCCTGGTAGTGCAGGAGGTGCTGAAGCAATCCCACCACCGACTCCGGCAGAGAGTGGCCTTTTCCCTTATCCCACGGTCGATACAGACGCCTGTCTTCCGTGCGGCAGCTGCATTGACTCGTGTCCAGGGAAAGTCCTTGCACTTTCTCATGTCACGCACAAGGCTTCAGTGGTCAACCCGGACGCCTGCCGGTCGCTCAGTGATGGCTGTACGCTGTGCCACGAGATCTGTCCGACCGGTGCGATCCGCATCTCGCCGGTGCCGATCGTCAGAAAGTTCGAACGGCCAAACATTGACCCCAACAGCGAAAGCAACAACCTCCCGGGCATTTTCTTGGGTGGTGAATTGCTGGGGAATGCACTGATTAAGAAGGTCGTGAACCAAGGTGGACAAATCGTGCGCTATATTGATACCCGCAAGCCACGGGTCGCCGAGGCACAGTACGACATCATCATCGTCGGTGCTGGCCCCTGCGGACTTGCTGCGGGTCTCGAAGCCAAAGAGCGTGGACTCCGGCACCTGATTCTAGAGCGTGAAAGCTTAGCGAACACGATTCAGAATTACCCGCGCGACAAAGCCGTGTTGGCTGAACCGGTGCAAATGGCGGTCTACGGCTTGTTACCGATGGAAGATGCGACGAAAGAAGAACTGGTGGCGCTGTGGGAGAACATCGTCCGCAAGGCTGACCTGAAGGTCAACACCTACGAAGAAGTCACGGCAGTCAACAAGAGCGGTAATCTGCTAACTGTCACTACTACGAAGGGCAGTTATCAAGCTCCGTACGTGATTCTGGCACTTGGTGCCCGTGGCAACCCTCGCAAGATTGGCGTTGCCGGGGAAGATCTTCCCAAAGTGTCCTACAACTTGAATGATCCTGCTGAGTGGCAAGGCAAACATGTCCTGGTCGTTGGTGGTGGTGACAGCGCTATTGAAGCGGCTGTAGCGATCTCCAAGCAACCAGGCTCAACGGTAACCCTTTCCTATCGCAGTGGAGCCTTCTCGCGCGCGGCGTCACGAAACGTCGAGGCCGTCAAAGCCCAGGAACAGGCCGGACGTATCAAGGTCATCCTCAATTCCAACGTGACCAAGATCGAGGAGAAACGTGTCTCGATAAAAGAGGGCGACAAAGTTCACGAGATAGAGAACGACGCGATCTTCGTGCTGATCGGTGCCGACCCACCGAAAGGCTGGCTTGAAAAGATGGGGCTCAAGTATGTGACGATTGAAAAGACGATTTAACTCACAGACGCAGAAGAGAGCCCGCGATGTAACCGCGGGCTTACACGTCACCTCTCTATCCCCCACGGCTGACGCTGTGGGAAGGCGGGGAAACCTACCGCGCACACCGAAAACCGATATCATCGTTACGGCTAATCGGTGTGGTCCCAAGGCGGCGGGAAGTGCGCGCGCGCCGTGGTAAATCGACCCACGATCCTCCACGTATTAAACGGGTTTCTCCTTGTCGGTACCAGTCCGATGTCCATTCCCAGACATTTCCCGCCATATCAAGCACCCCATAGGGCGAAGCACCGCCAGGAAAAGAACCAACCGGGGCGGTGTCCTTATACCCATCGTAACTTTCATAAACATTGCCCTTCGTGATGTCCCATTCATTGCCCCACGGATAGATACGCCCATCGGTCCCGCGTGCCGCTTTTTCCCATTCCGCACTCGTCGGCAAACGCTTCCCTGCCCAACGGCAAAAGGCTTGCGCCTGATTCCAATCGATACAATTGATCGGATGGTTCTCTCGCCCACTCTCCCCCCAATTACAGGAACCTCTTCCTCCTGTATCCGGCTCGGTACAGCCGGCAGCAGCCACACACTGCCGATAAGCCTCCACAGTCACTTCGGTTTTATCGATCCAGAACGCTGCCACGCTCTCCTGCCGTTTGGGTTTTTCATCTTCCTCGCATTCGACATCGACTTCTTCGTTACAGCCCATGAGAAATTCTCCGCCGGGTACAAACATCATTCCACCTTCCTCTTTCTGGGCTACTACTTGCGGTTGTTTTGCCTCAGTCGATTCCTCCTGCCCTTCGGACTCTAGCTCCTGCCCTTGGGCTACTGACCAGAGGACAAACCAACAAACACTAATACCCACTACGAATGAGAACCAGAATCTTTTCTTTTCCATAGCGTCAGCCTATAGCACAGCCTGTCCAATAAGAGCAAAGCCTCTTTTCTTGTTGCATCTCTACAATCAGAGATGGTACAGTTCTCTCCACTATCAACAACCAAGCTATCGGGTGTCGGGTGGGGAGAAGGCCCAGTCACAGTCCCAAGATACCTCACACCGCACCCCTGTAGTCCACTCTCACCCCACATCTTTGGAGGAAACTATGAGCGACACAACCAGAGGGCAAGTAACCGCGAGTGCAGCCGAGGTGTATGATGAATTCTACCTGCCCGCGTTATTCCAAGAATGGGCTCCTCGCGTTGCTGATGCTGCACAAATACAGCCCGGACAACGCATACTCGATGTTGCCTGCGGCACCGGCGTCGTTGCCCGCACTCTTGCTGAGCGGGTCGGTCCAAGCGGATCAGTCGTGGGCCTCGACATCAACGATGGGATGCTCGCCGTAGCTCAGCGGAAAGCTCCGCACCTCGAGTGGCGGCCAGGCTCCGTGGAGCAGCTCCCCTTCGAGGCGAACAGTTTCGATGCGGTGACCTGTCAGTTTGCCTTGATGTTTTTTGATAACCGCCGCAAGGCCATCGAAGAGATGATGCGAGTATTGCGGCCAGGTGGACATCTCGTGGTTGCGGTGTGGGACTCGCTAGAACATACCCCAGGGTATGCCGCGGTTGTCAAGCTCTTACAGCGCCTGTTCGGCGATGCGGTTGCCGATTCAATGCGGGCGCCTTACGTGTTGGGCAATACGCAAACGCTTCGGTCCCTGTTCGCAGAGGCTGGTATTTCAGAGGTTACGATCACGACACATGAAGGCACTGCTCGCTTCCCTTCGCTTCGGTCATGGGTGTACACCGACGTCAAAGGGTGGACCGCCGCGGATATGATTGACGAGGCCGGATTCGACCGCTTACTGGCGGAGGCAGAGCACGCTCTTCAGTCCTTTGTGACGGGAGAGGGGACCGTGGCATTCAGCGCGCCTGCGCATATCGTAACGACGACCAAGAGATAGAATCTCGCGCCGGTCAAGAGAGTCCGTGCCACACCTTTCCATTTGCATTCGTACATCAGCGGTCAATTCTCATCCATTGGTTTTCTCTATAGATCATAAGCGTATTATCTATTTGCCGATCGATAAAAGTGTCCTTATATCCTTCCTTGTACATAGCAATAGGCTTTGAATAAGAGGAGGACAAGCTCATGCACATGAATCTTTTGCGACGCACTCTGCCGATCGCTGGCCTTGCTTTACTGCTGTTGTTACCAGGGTGTACACAGGACGCCCAGAATGAGATCGGACGTTCGGTACAAAATTGGACGGGCACCGATGGCGTACTCGACATTTACGCGGGGGAGAAGTTGACGCAACGCTTTATCAAAGTTGACAAGATGACAACCGCCCGCGAGTCTGACGCGCAGTTCCGTCCCTATCGCTACGGATATGGGTATATCGATACGAACTTCAACTACAAAGTCGATACTGGCGAGAAACGCGTGTACTTTGAGGTTGGCAGCTTCGGGACTAATTATGTGTTTTACGAGAATATCTATAACTAACGCGGTCTCCGCGGGCAGTTGCTGCCTGCGGAGAGTATGAGCGTGGAGATTTTTTACCTCTCCTTACGAACTCGGGAGCCCGTAGGCGTCACGGCGTGCAAGAAACGTTTCTACGTCATTCGCCATTAACAAGATGTCGTGGGTTTTCCCGGCCCGGTCTTTGACTTCATCGCGCAGCAGCGCCTCAGGACGGAACCCCAGTTCCTCGAACACGGTACGCGCGCCAGTCTGGTCAAGGGTCATCCGCGCCACGACTTTCTGGATACCGAGCGTGAGTGCAACGTTGAACGCTTCGCGTGTCAGGACACGGCCCAGTCCGATTCCACGTGCACGAGGCGCGATCAACACTCGCAGCTCGGCAACGTGCCGCGACCAATCAAAGTCATTGCGATACAAACTGCTGTACCCCAGCACCTGTTTTTCGTCCTCAGCAATGACGGTATACATAACCCCATTTTCAATATCGCGGACCCATTTATCGATCCCAGCCTGCTTGGTAATGTCTCGCCGGAGAAACATCAGATCATGATAAGGAAGCTGTTGGGCGAAGTCGAGCATCCAGGGACCATCTACAGCTTCCATCATCCGCAAGGTAATAACTTTATTTTTGATTTTCAGCGTTTTCGGAAAATCGTCCACAGATTCCTCCTATTTATTTCGTCATACCGAGCGCACCGATAACCAGGCATCGAGTTTCGGCCACAAGCGATAGACGGCATTTGCCCCGGCAACAAGACTCACATGGCCACCTTTGAGAACAATCTCCGTTTTGTCCTCACTCCCCACCAGCTTGATCAGGTCCGCTGAGGCGGCGGCTGGAACAATATGATCGTGTTCTGCCGTCACATGCAGAAACGGTACCCGGATACGGCCAAAGTCGATTCGTTGTCGATCGAGGATAAACTCGTTGCGTGCGAGTTTATTCTCACGGAGAAACGCGGTCACAAGCTGGCGGGCGGTTTCTCCTGGAAAAGGAATGTGGTCGCTGGCCCACCGCTCAAAACGCAAATGCGCTTTCACGAAGGCATCGTCCTCCACATTGTCCAGGAGTTTCATTTGGCCGGCGGATTTCTGGAACGGTCGGAGTACCTGCATGGACGCATCTATCAACTCTGGTGGAATATTGCCGAGCGTATTGATCAACCGATCGAGATCGAAATGGGCCGGATCTGTCCACGTGCGATACAATGACATACCGTCAGAGTTAATCGGGGTTGTAAAACAGGCGAGATTCTTGAGCGGCTTCTCAGGATAGACGGCGGCATAAAGCACCGCTAGCAAACCTCCCAAGCAATAGCCTACCAGAGAAACCTCGTGTTCCCTGGTTTCCTCCTCAATCACGCGTATACAATCCGGGAGAAAATCCAATATGTAGTCTTCCAACCGCAGGGTGCGGTGCTCAGCGCGAGGAGTTCCCCAATCAATCAGGTACACGTCAAAGCCTTGCAACAGAAGGTATTCAATAAGACTCTGCCCCGGCGCGAGATCGAGAATATAAGGGCGGCTGACCAGCGACATCACCAGGAGTACGGGAACACGGTAAATCTCGTCGCAGAGCGGACGGTAATGATACAGTTTCAGCGTCTCTCGGGCATAGACAACGTCTCTAGGTGTTGTCCCCACCTCCACCGTCAGGTCAGGAGGCAAACTTAATCCGGGGATATGACGTTGAATAGCCCGTTCAACTGTTGCACGGGCCTGCGCCCCAACCTCCGCAGAGGAATAGTGCTCCTGTTTCATAGGTCAGTCTCGCGTAGGAGGTTTCTTCGTTCGCTTTGGCGCAACCCGACGTATCTCCTCGGCGGCTGAAAGTTCTCGCTCACTTAACGCGCGACGCAGTTGACGAAGCTCGACCTGGACTCCGGCAATTGCGTCCTCGATTTTCCCTAACCGTTCGCTGAGCGAAAGAATGTCGGAGCGTGCGGGGAGATTCAGGTTCGCCAAGCCCCGCGCCATCGAGTCCAGAAACATGCGTTGCATATGCATAGCTTCCTGAAGGTACTTGCCAGTACTCTTGGAAACCTTCTCGTCACCCAACAATTGGGTCACCATATCACTCCACGATTTCTCTGATTTTTGGTACCACTCGCGCCAGGTGCGCACGGGATCAAAATGCTCTGCCTCGTTACTTTTACTCATGGTCAACGTTCCTCTTTTTCATCTAGTGGCAGCCCCCAACATGCACGGACAAAAGCCGATACCTGAGAAAGCCACTGTGAGGTCAAGTGCTGCTGGAAGTCAAGAGCCGGCTCCCACGGGGTCCCCTGAGCCAAGAATGTGGCCTGTCTTTGGAGCGCCAACGCTTGGGTGGTGGCAATCTGCTCACCTATATCGACAGACCAGGAGGCCATTTCTTGTGACACTCTCCACCAGGACAACGACTGCTCGGCCGGAAAGGGTGCGAAGTGAACGCCACCCAGGTTCTCAGCATTCGAGCGCCGTTGCTCATGAGCATGCACTAACGCGTTCGCAGGATCCGGATAAGGCTCTTTCCCGTGCGTCGGCTGTTGCTCGCGAGAAGAATCTGCCTCTCCCTGCTCAGGAGTTATCCCCCCCTCTCCCCACTGCCGATAGAGCTCCATGTTCTCGTCGGTAAGCGCTGACGCAACACGTGTGAGCGCATCATAGCCAGTCCACACGACATCCAAGCTTTCCTTTTCACCGCCGAGGCCTAACCACAGTTGGGCTTCGGCCGCAGGAAAATCAAGAAACAACGTCCGGTACGCAGTCGCGATATCGTCAAGATTCTTTCTGGTCTCTTCCTCCGTCATCGCCATCCTTTTCCAGATCTGAGGTTACGGGTTACGTCGTCCGATTGGTCTTACCAGCGTCACCTCAGTCCACCAGAAAAATATACGTTTCTTGTTTCTAGAACAGCCCAGGGTAGAACTTCCCACTCATATCGCTGACCTTGCAGCGAGCATTGGCAAGAGCGTCGTCACTTTCTGCACAGCACGTATCTGAATCACTACAAGTGAAACCGTCAAAAAGAATCCGCGCCGCGGTGTTCTGACCTCTGAATGAAGGGTGAAAACAATCGCAACAAGACAGCTGGTTACTCTTGAACTTATACACCCACGGGGCCTCACTAAAATCTAACCGGACCCCTCGTGCCTTCATGACCCCACCGACCCTCTGGCCGCCAATGGTGACAACGTGAGACTGCTCACCTTCAACGAGCGCCGCATATTCCGCGGTGACCTTCGCAAGAATGTCATGATACGCTTTGGCCATCTCATAGGCATCGAGAATCCGTCGATCTGAACAGGAGGACGTTAATGAGCCACAGATACCGTGATCAAAACCAAAGGCTGGCCCCCCAATAGTGACGGTTTCCCAGACCATTTTGCATGAAGGAAAGACACCGCCAAAGATGCACGATTCCTTGTCTTCGTGATTGCACAGTTGCGAAACGCGGACGAGTGAGGCGACGCCGATCTTCACATCAGGAAGCGAAATGAGGATATCGAGTCCCTTACGAAATTCGCGCTCGAACGCGGCTGGAGTTGTACGACAGTAGTTATTGGGGTCTTGGTCGTCACCTCGTGGACAACTGGCGCGAACCTTCTCGATCGTTCCGGCACATACATCATTGTGTCCAAGCCAAACCGTTACGTAGCGCAGGCCAAGTTGTGGCGTCAAAAATGCGGTAATCTTCGTCGCCTGTTGCACAAAATCTTTCAGCATCTGCGCCCCGGACTCCGCGCTGTTCGGATCACCAATCACGATATCCGCACCTTGCCGACATTCGATACGCTCGGCCTGACTGAACACCCCTTCCTTGCCGCTCTCACAGAAGTTTTCTCCGTGCGTGTTACTCGTCGCCCAATTAAAGGATTCCTGATCCCGGTTCGGACAGATCGCCTCGCTTTGGGCATTGAAGGCCTTGGTGATACTATCGCCCGCGGTATCGATGGCGGTGATCCGGGCACTTGCAGTGTCAGCACGGGCGATGACAAAGTTCTGGAGACTCTGTTCCCAGGCAACAATCACATCTGTACTAGGTTGGGGGAAATTCAGCAGCCGTTGGTTTTTGCCAACTCCCCTCAAAAATTCTTGACCCAAGGTTTTCACCACAATCGTCGCGCTGGCAAATTCTTGTCCGTCGGCCAGCGCTCGTACAGTATGTACCCCATCACCGAGGAGGTTCCAGTTGAACAGCAACCCGAATCCGTTGTTGGCATCGCCACAAACCTGGCGGGTATCCTCACGACTGGTCCCATACGCGGCCTGCAAACTTTGACCATCAAACTGAATGTCTATACGTTGGGCATCACACACCCAGCCAGAAACTACGCCGATCCCGCTCTGAAAAGAGCCGGGAGAAGGATTTTCCAAGAGGCGACCATTTCCACCAGCGTTGCCACCGCTGCTTGCCTCTTCACCCTTGATGACAAAATTCTGCATACTTTGCTGCCAGACCAAAACGTTTTGTTGTCCGGATTGGGGAAAATCCGCCAACGAGAATTCTCCGCCGGCGCCAGTGAGAAATTCTGCCCCAAGAGTCGTGACGGTGATAGTTGCCGTAGCAAACTCCTGTCCATCGGCAAGGGCTCGGACGCTATGGGGACCATTCCCTAACAGGTTCCAGTTGAATAAGAGACCAAACCCATTGTTACTATCGTTACAAACAGCGCGGGTGTCCTCTCGACTCGTGCCATACCCTGCTTGGAACTGTACCCCATCGAGTTCGATATCAATGCGATTGGCGGTGCAGACCCATCCAGAAATCACCCCGATCCCGCTGTGAAATGAGGCCGGACGAGGATTTTCGAGCACTCCTTGCACTTGCGCTCGGAGCGTGTAAGGAAAAGCGAACACAAAAAGAAAAACAAAGGCACTCGCTGAGTGCGACCATTTCGATACCACCATAGACCATCCTCTCTAACGTAGGAGTCTCGTATCACTCACACAGATAAAAATTTTCGCGAATCGAGGAAAATATGAAGAAAGCCCGGTTACTGCTTGAGCGCGATACGACCACCATCGCTTCTTTCCAGAACGATTTGCTGCGATGGATGCTGTAAGGTTTTCCCATCAATGGTGTCAACACGAACAAACGTCGCGATCGTACGACTACCGTCATTGCGAACCGAAATATCTTTGATCGCAACACGAAAATCTGCATATTGCGCAAGGATGTTTCTGAGCTTCGCGGCATCGCCAGTGGAAATGGCCCCAATTTGTACCAGCATGTCAACATTTTTTTGTTCCCATGCCTGGCGATAGGTTGTCTGTAGCCAAGTTGTCGCTTCTTGGGAGCTAATGTTCTTTGCAATTGCTGGTGGCGGCGGTGGTGGGATAGCGGCCACAACGGGTTTTACCTCGATAGTCCAGCGTCGGGGACTACTTTGCAGCCCCTCAGGACTCACAGCAGTCACTGACAGTTCGTAAGAGCCAGGTTTGGTCTCGGCAAAACGGAACTGTCCGCTCTCCGACTTTTGCGGGCGACCATCGTTGACACGCCAGAGATAACTGAGGGATTTCCTGCTTGTTGCACTCCCGCCAACAAGCTCAGCAGTTGCCGTAAAATCGAGGGGATTCCCGGACTCCGTGGAGATTTTAGGGGTATTCGGTGCGACATCAACGAAGCGAGGTGGCTGGGCAACGGCTTTCGTCTTGACATTCCACGCCACCTGTACACGTTCATTACCTTTATCGATGACTTGCACAGTCACGGTATGAGAGGCATCAGTGGTCGAAGCGGGCAATCGCCAACTCCGATCGCTCCCCCTCGTCATTTCTTGTCCATCGACTGACCACACGTAGACAAGACGATCCTCCCGGTCAGGATCAGAGGCTTGGACTGTAAATTCCTGTGTTTCACCGGCTGAGACCTGCACGGAACCAGCCTTCGGAGAAGCATTCGCCAGCACTGGGGGCCGATTTACATCTTTCACGCGAACTTTCCACGTCTGTTCACGTGGCGGATTTTTTCCGTCCGAAACAATTGCCTTCACTTCATGAGGGCGATCACCCCCATCTTCATACCCTGGTTTGTAGGTCCACTTCTTACCCTCGGCTTGTTTCTTGCCGTCAAGCGTCCACAAAAACTTCAACAATTTCGGTTGAGTACTTTCTGCCTCCACGGCAAAGGCCAATCGTTCACCTTCCGCCACCGATACCTCTCCTGTCACTTTCGGCGATATCTCGGTCATTATTGGCGGCTCAAGTGCCGGCAAAGACGGTTCGGGTGGCGGAGTCACTTTCGCGACCTGTTGCGGTGGTGGTTCTGGCTCTTTCACCGGCGGTGGTGGTTCTACAACCTTTTCCGACACTGGCGGAGCGATATTCGTCTCCGGCTGTGATACTCCTGTGCTGGTCTTCGTAATTGGCGGTTCTGGCTCTTTCACTGGAGGCGGCGAAATTTCGTTCGTCGGTAATTTCACGGTCTGGGGATTTTTTTCGATCGACGGAGTTGGTGGAGGTCCGGAGAATGCGCCACTCAAATAGAGCACTATACCTGCGGCCGCCGCTAACGCTGCTACCCCACCCGCAAACGAAAAGGATTTCTGCGGAGCAGGTGATGTTGGAAGAGCTTCTTGGCGCTTTTCGCGGGGCGTAATAACCGTAGTATCAGGAGCAACAACCGTAGCGTCTTCTTTCTGGGTCGGTTGCAGATGCAAGGCCACAAACAAAGGGAGCGCGGCCTCGTACGCAGCCTGAGCCTGAGGATAACGCCCTTGCTGGAATAAGTGGTCAGCGTTGGTCGCGGCCTTCTCCGCCTGTCTCTTCTGACGTCCTTTTGCGGTTTGAGCGTGTTGTCGCAGCTCATGCACTCGATTTCTCACCGCTTCAGCATCAAGCTTTTGCTGGATCAGCTTCGCATCGTGTTGGAGCTGCTGAAATCGAACAGCCGCCGAGGAGAAATCTGACTGAGCCTCATCAAGCCTCCCCTGGCTCAGCGCTTGCTCTGCTGTACGAACGAGCGCAACCACCTCAGCATATTGTCCTGGTACGAGTTCTGCAACCTTGACTGTTTCGGCGTCGGTCTGCGCAATACGAGCCTTTTCCTGCGCCTCTTCTGCCAGGCGCTGCGCGCGGGCTTTATGTGCTTGTTGCCGAGCCTCAGTAAAGAATTGGGCCGCCTGGACAAATTGCATGACAGCATCATCGAAAGCCTGCGTTGCCAGTAGCTGCTCTGCTTGTTGTGTAGCGTCGCACCCCTGTCGGTAGAGGTCAGAAGCATATCGTTGAGCTTGGTCAGCCTCTGCTTCGGCTTGACAACGTGCTGCCTCTTGATTGGCCTTTGTCACCCGCTGGCGACGCTGCTCCTCTTCTGCTTCAATCCGTGCCTGCACGTATCCTTGTGTTGCCTGTGCATAGCATTGCTGTGCCTGGTCATAGGCCTGGGCTTGCCAAGCCTGGTCGCCCGCAGCTTCGTAACGCTGTCCGTCTTTCCATAGCTTTGCAGCAAATGTTGGTGCCAGAACAGTTGCGTGTTCCTTTACCTGCGCGAGCTGTTTCCGGGCTGCCTCCGCCTGCGCACGAGCAAGTTGTTTTTGCACCTCGTGTACCAGGCGAACGAACTCGGCTTGGGCACGCTCATAGTATTGCTGGGCGCGGGGAAAATCGTGTTGTTGCGTAGCTGCCTCCGCCTGGGTAAACAGCTGTTGGGCTTCGGCAAACTCTTGGGGAAACTGTTGTGCAGCTCCAGCCTGCTCAGCAGTCGCCCGTGATTCTTCACTCCGTTGCTGGGCCTCTTGCGCGGCTTGCTTGCTGCGTTCTTGTTGGGCCTTGGCCTCCGCTAGAGCAAACTGTTCTTGGGCGCGACGGTAACACTGAGCAGCTTCGCGGAACTGTTGTTGTTGTACAAAACAGGCAGCATCGGCCAAACTCGTCGTTGCTTGTCGAAACAGGTCACCTGCATAGTGAGCGGCTTCAGCGTGTTCGGCCGTGGTTTTCTGTGCCAGGGCCTCACGCTCCGCCTGCTGGGTCTCCTGTCGTAATTGCTCGCGCTCTCCAGTCTCAGCAGCCGTAGTATACGCATGTGCCGCCTGCGCATAACGGACAGCGGCATCTTCATACTCTTGCGCCTGAAACAGTCGATCAGCTTCCGCCTCTTGCGCAACCGCCACATCCCACGCGGCTTGCCCCCATTGTTGTAAGACAGCAGCGGTCTCTTTCACCCGCCACATTTTCTGGCAAGCAGCCTCTGCTTCGTCCCGAGCCACCTGCAGTCCGGCTTCACGTTGTAAACGGACCAATTGTTGAGCTGCATCGATATACAACTGTGTCGCACGAGAAAACTCTTGCTGTGTTTCAGCGCGCTGTGCTTCGTCCATCAGTCGCTGTGCGTGCGCAAACTCCTCAGCACATCGGTCGCGCACCTCAGCTTGTTCAGCTGCCATATAGGCAGTCTCACAGCGCTGTCGAGCGGTCGCCGTCTCTTGTCGTGACTTCTCTTGCAGCGCCATCTGCTGCACTTGCTCGAAGGCTGCAGCTACTTGTGTAAAACGCCGTGCAGCGTCAGCCCATTGCCGTGCGGAGAGCTGCTGTTCTGCTTGCTGCTGGTCCTTGAGAGCCTTTGTATAGAGCGCATCAGCATACCGCGATGACTCCACCCGCTCAGCCGCCGCTCGAGCCGCGTCACTCTTTTGTTGCGCTGCGAGCGCCTGTCGTCGCTCGCGCTCGTCTTCGGCTTCATATCGTGCTTCATCATACGTACGCGCTGCACGTGCATAGATCTCTGCGGCCTGGCGATACCGCTTGCTCTTCCATGCGGCATCAGCCTCTGCTTCGTACTTTTGCGCTTCGGTGAACTTTGCCCCGCCCCACTCCTTCAGCGCAGCAAGTTCTTGTTGTGCAACGGACATTTGGGCGCGCGCAGCTTCGGCACGTTCTTGCTCGGCTTGGGCAATAGCCTCAGTCTGCAAGCGCTGCCATTGCAGCATCGCTTGTTCGTACAATCCACTAGCTTCGGCAAAATTCTGGCGAGCGAATTCCGCATCGCCTTGCTCAACGAGCTGTGTCGCTTGCGCAAAGTTATGGGCAAATCGCTGCGCCGCACCAGCGCTGTCAGCTGCCCCACGTGCGTCATCAGCGCGCTGACGCGCCGTCGTCGCCTCTTGGTGACTATGCTCGCGTTGCGCTGCAGCGGCAGCCTGCGTAAACAATGCGATCGCCTGCTCATAGCTTCGAATGGTCTGTTCAGAAACTTGCCCACCCTTTCGCCGCTCCGCTTCTTTTTGTGCCGCATCCCCCTTCTTAAACAGGTCTGGAGCCAGTCGCGCAGCATTGCGTTGTTCGGCTTGGGTCCGAGCCGCTTGCATCTTGCGCTGCGCTTCCGTCGCCTCTTGTCGAAGCCGTTCGCGTTCAGCATCCTGCCGCGCCTGGATATAGAGTCGTGCAGTTTCTTCGTATAACTCTGCCGCACGATCATACTCGTGCTTAGCATAGGCAAGATCGGCTCGTTGCTCTTGGTCTCGTGCTTTCGCCCAACCAGCCTTTGCCAGGTTCTTCAGGGCCTCGCTGCCTTGGACCGTTTCTGTTACTTGTCGACGAGCGTCCTCGGCTTTTTCTTGGGCAACAAGACGCACAACCTCCCGTGTCAACTGTTGAAAGCGTTGCGTAGCCTCTTCATAACTTGTGCGAGCTTCAGCATAACGCTGCTGCTGTTCGTATTCGTGGCCAGCTTCGACGATACTTTGCACCTGGGCATAGCTGTCCACCAAACGTAGCGCGACTCCCGCTCGTTCAGCTTGCGTTTGTGCCTCTTCGAGATGTTGCCGAACAGTTGCAGTCGCACCTTTCTCTTGAGCAAATCTTGCTTCTTGCGTTGCATGTTCGTACCCGTCACGGGCTTGAATATAGGTCGCCGTCGCCTGCTCATACGCACGAGCACGCAGATGTGTTTCCCCTTGTTGCTGGCACGCGACCGCCTGGCCATATGCCTCAGGAGCATAGGTCTTTGCCTGCATAGTGTCGGCACGACCTTTGGCTTCCTGTACCTGTTGCTGTGCAGTCACAGCTTCCTGGTGTTGCCGCTCAAGGCGCGCCTCTTCTTGCGCATGTTGATACTTCTGCGATGCCGAATAAAATAACTCACGCGCTTGAGTGAACTCTTCATGTGAGATCGCAAGCCTCGCTCGTTCCTCGTGTTCGGCCGCTTCGCGAAAGAGCATCTCGGCAAATTGCGAGGCCCCGTCTTCTTCGGCTCCACTTTTTGCCGAGGCTGCCTGCGTCCGGGCCGATTCGACCTCCTCTTTAATCGTCTCACGATAAGCAAGCTCGCGCGCATCGGCAAAAACCCGTGCAGCATCATGATAGATCTGGGCTGCGTTCGTAAAATCTTCCCGCTCTAGGAGATCGTCAGCTTGTGCTTGTAACGCCAGGCCGCGGGTAAAGAAGGTGCGTGCACGCTCACGAGCCCCGTAATGCTCCGCCTCCGTCTTGGAGGCAAGCTGCTCTTCTCGTGCTTGTTCAGCGCGCCGCTTTGCCCTCTCATGCCGAGCCACGTCGTCAGCTTGGACAAAAAGACGACACGCTTCCTGGAAGGCCTCCTGCGCGACAACAAACTCACGCTCTCGCAACCCTCGCGCTCCGTCTTCTTCGACAGCAAGGGCCTGTTGGAAAAGCGTGGTAGCCCATTCGGCAGCTCCGTCTTGGGCAGCCCGCTCCCTCGCCTCGCGGGCTTGCGTTTGCAAAGGCAAGACAAGGCGTCGCTGCCGTTCTTCTTCTAACTCACGGATGCGCGCCTCAATATCATCCACTTCGCCAGCAGGCTGTGGTTTGGCAGGTTCTTCAAGTCGTGCATGAGGAAGAACGAGCGTTCCAGTACTATCCGCCTCCGACTCAAGTGCTCGGCAGTCCTCCAATGCCCGTAACAATTCCTGCATGTTGCGATAACGTCGGTCACGGGACTTCGAGATCGCGCGAGTCACCAGCTCCGCAAAGGCTGGCGGCGGCGGTCGGTCAAAACGCGGCACATTCTCACCTGGCTCGTACAGCACCTTCCCCAACACCGCATGCTCATCCAGCCCCGCAAAGAACTGTCGCCCGGCATACATCTCGTAAATCACCATGCCCAGTGAATAGACGTCAGCACTGCCATCCAGCGGTTCGTGACGCAGTTGCTCAGGGGAAGCATACTTCAACGTGCCAATCACTACCCCAGTCTTGGTAGAGTCGCCATCCCCGAGTTCTTTGGCAATGCCGAAGTCCATCACTACTACCCGCGAGGAGCGATCTTCGATCATAATATTCGCGGGCTTGATGTCCCGATGAATAATGGAGGGATTGTGATTATGCGCGTAGGCCAGCGCTTCTGCCACCTGACGGGAGATCTCGATAATTTCAGAGAGCGATAGCGAGCCTTTGTCACGGGCATACTTGCCGAGGGTTTTGCCCTCGATGTACTCCATCACAAAGTAGTGGAGGTTCATGTTCTCATCCCGCTCGATGTCCATCACCCGGACAATATTGGGATGATTGAGGCGCGCCATGACCCGCGCTTCGCGATAGAAGCGGTTCACCATGTCTTGGTTTTCCATCAAGTACGCTGGTAGCACTTTAAGTGCTAAGATGGTATCAAGTGCGGTATGGCGTACTTTGTACACCAACCCCATACCACCTTGTCCCAGTTGGCCAACGACTTCGTACTTGCGGGAAATCACCATCGCCATAGGTGAAACTTCCGCGTTAGTGCTGAACTGTTGAGCCTTCGTCGTATGACAAGAGGATCACAGTGCTGTTATCGCGACCGCCACGTTCATTGGCAAGATTGACGAGAGCGTCGCAGGTTTTCTGCAGATCAGGATAGTTTTGCAAAGTAAGCTGCAAAAGCATGTCATCATCGATGACACCAGGAATGCCGTCACTACACAGAAGATAGATGTCTCCCGTCTCCGGACGTTCGAGCCGCACAGTGGGTTGGACAAGGGGCCCCACCCCAACGGCCTGCGTCAGGATGTGACGATGGGGAGATGTTTTCACATCTTGCGGTCTGATTTTCCCCTCACGCAACAGCTGCTGCACCAGAGAGTGATCTTCGGTAAGACATTCGATCTGGTGATTACGAATCCGATAGACCCGTGAATCGCCGACGTGACAAATACTTGCCACACTCTCGTCCCTATCAAAGAGCACAGCAGCGACTGTTGTTCCCATGCCATTCAGGCTGGGATCCTGCTGGCTCTTCTCGAACACTTTGTGATTCGCTCTCTGCAACGCCAGGAAGAGACGACGACCTGCGACCGAACACCACCCATTCTGAGTGGTAATCGGCGTAAGATCCTCCCCCTGAGTTTCCTGGAGAGCGACGTGCATGGTTTCCACAGTCAAAGTGCTGGCAACTTCTCCCCCCATATGGCCACCCATACCATCGGCAACAATAAAGAAGGCGGCCTCAGGAAAAAATCCCGAAGCGTCCTCGTTCTTTGCTCGCACCTTGCCCGTGTCGGTTCTGAGTGCACCACAGATGGACACGGAAACACTCCTTTCACACCCGTCCTAACGTTTTTTCATCGACTGATATAGTTCCCTTTTTAGTCTCTTTACTCGTCTTTATCAAATAGGATAGCGCGTTGAGCAGGCAATGTGCTTTTGCCAAACGAAAGGCAACTATGGTACGGTGAAATCTAACTTTATCGATCAGGGTGGGAAGAGATGGATCTCTACTTGACGCAAGACCTTTGAGTCGATAGCTACGGGGAGCATTTTCACTGTAGGTGCAGCGTAACAAGAAGCACGGATGTATGCCATTTTTAGGAACTCTGCGGTTTGTTGATTGGAAGGAGGAGGAGCATGAAAAGAATAGGGGCTTGTCTCGGGATGGCGCTCGTCGCCGTTCTTCTTACCGCTCCAGTTTTTGCTCGCAGCCTTGAATCGTCGTTAAAAAACACCCTATTTGGTGGCTCACAATCAATTTTCCTCACCGTTCGTAACCCTGCATTTGTCAACGGCTCTGACTTTCCTGATTCTCTTGTTCTCCTGTCAGCCGACCGCAATTCGCAAGTTTTTGGCCAACCGATCCAAACTTCTGGGCGAGGAGGAATCGCGAGCCTCTTTTCGCGCGCCTTGGGAAGCAATATCCTCACTGAGAGTGCGGTTATCCCCCTCCCCTCTGGCAGCGCGGGGTTCGAGTACAGCTACAATCCGGCTCTGAATGTCTTTGAACGTACCTCGATCGGCTTAGGAGCGATCTTCAGTGAACGGATTAACACCTTGGGTAAAGGTGCATTCGCCCTGGGGATTTCTTATGTCCGCCAGGATTTCGATACGTTTAATGGGAAACCGATCTCGAATCTACGACTGAACAAAGGACTCTTTCCCGGTCAACAATCACTCGGGCCATTTCTCGACACTGGGATTGTCGACGCCCAAGTCAATCTTGATATTGAAACGAATACCGTTGCTCTGTACGGCATCTACGGTCTGACCGACTGGCTCGATCTCAGCCTCTTGTTACCCATTACCGACATTTCCGTCCGCGCCAAATCGACCATTCGCCAAGGGAGTGCGACATTGCTCGATGACTTCGCGGCGTTCCTCCCCGACCCGCGATGCGACGCCAATCGGGCACAGAGTGGTAACTGTCGTGTCAGTGACTTTATTTTGTTGCGAGCCGGGACCCGTTTTACCTTCGCGCAGGGAGAACAAGTTAATAGAGTCAACAGAAGTAAGCTTGGGGTCGGAGATGTGGTGATCCGCGGGAAAGCCCGATTCCTGGAGAGCAGGTGGGGGGCGTTTGGCGGACTTGCCGAACTGACCTTTCCTACTGGCAACAAAAACAACTTCTTGGGTGATGATGCCCTCAAAGCGCGCTTCTTGATCTTGTATTCGCAAGGCTTTTTTGATGGTCGGGTTAATTTTCACCTCAACGGCGGTGGCAAGATTACCACACAGACCGGTCACAAAAACACCTTTGAGTATGGCTCTGCCGTGGACTTTCTCCTCACACAACGGTTGTCACTGGTTGCCGAAATGATTGGCTCTTGGAGGGTCGACCCTGAAGGACTCCCACGTCATTTTCTCGATGGAGCCTTCGGTTTTAAAGTCAACCCTTTTGCAGGACTTATTGTCAGTGCCAGCTTCCGCATTCCCGCTACTGACGATGGGTTACGGTCCGATCTCGTCTACCTGGCTGGGTTGGAGTATGACTTCTAAGGAACAGACAACTCGCAGCATGATGCGTACCCTCTGCCGTCATGCCCGCACCGGCGGGCATCCAGCTTCATCCTAACTGCCATCCTGGGTTTCCGCTTCCGTGAGAATGACCAAAGAGGTGCGTTGATGCCGACTAGACCGCACGAAGGAGAATACATATGCAGAGAAACTCGTGGCACCTAGCTGCTGTTATGGCCATCTTGCTGCTCGCAACCCGTGCAGAGGCAGTAATGGTCATGCCTTTCAATGTTGAAGAACTTACTCAACGCGCGGACAAAATTTTTGTTGGTACATGCACCAAGATATCTCCGACCGTCACGGCACAAGGCATTCCAGTATTAGAGGTAACGTTCTCCGTTTCCGCTGCTCTTAAAGGGGAGATCGGCCACACGGTGACCTTTCAACAACTCAACCCAAACGGACAGCGCAAATCTGTACCGACCGCCCAGCCTGGCGGTCTAATACAGGAAAACCCTAATAGTATGCTGAATCTTGCGACTCTGGCCCAAGTTCCGACCTATTCAGTTGGGGAAGAAGTGGTGCTTTTTCTTGCCGCTCCAGGCAAACTGGGTTTAACGGCGCCGATTGGCTTAACCCAGGGAAAGCTACCAGTAACAACACTGGCCTCGGGACACAAAGTCATTACCAATACCGCACTACGTAAAACCGGACTCAGGGATTCTGCACTGCCAGACCCAGGTAAGACGGCAGAGTATGACAAATTCCTCGCCGTTCTCCAAACATTGACCCACACAGCCAAGTAAGGAGAGAATTATGAACGTCCAAACAGTTACGCGGTGGGGGATCGCTCTTTTTCTTGGACTTTGTTGGTTTAACAACCCGGCCTATGCAGGAAACCCGCTTTTTTTCGATGAGCCGCAGGGGAAACCGTTCACCTGGCCGAACAACCGTGCCGTCTATGTTGTAGAAACTGGACCATTGGGTGAATTCGATAACGCCACTGCAGCAGCTATAGTTGACCGAGCATTTAAGAAGTGGACGGATCTTCCGTCTGTCGATCTACAAGTCGATAATCTTGATGGTCTCCTGGCAGCCCCTACTCTTGCACCTTTCAAACGTGACATTACTATCGACGACTTTACCACGCTGGTGCCATGCCAGGTGCTCGCCAGCGATCCTCCTGATACACAAAGGACGCGTTTCAGTTGCGACGCTTTTCGCGCCTGCGTTAATCAGGGCGGGATCAATTGTCCGAGCACTATCATTTTCGACAATGATGGACAGATTCTTGCCTCGATTTTCGGCGCAAACAGTGGGGTTTTAGGCGTCTCAGGGCCCGATTTGTTCAATTTTTCTCTCAATATTATTTTTTCTGCCTCTTCAGTCATTAATGGCACCTTTCTGACCCCTGACCAGGAACAACAACGCCAACAGATCGACCCAAACGACACTAACGAGGCATTTCTTGAAGGAGTGTTGGTCCATGAATTTGGTCATTTTTTGGGTCTCGGTCACAGTGCCGTCAACGGCGACACGGCACTCTTGAATCCTGCAGTGCGCGACCTCGGTGGCAATAGCCTTCCACGTGGCCCGAACCAGCTGACGTTAGGGGCGCTCGACGAACTCTCAGCGGTCAATGCGCTTAACGTCGAAACCATGTACCCCACGAACCTACTGGGGAGCACTGGTTCTCAAAATACCCCAGAGCGAGATGATGAAAGTGCAATGGCAACACTCTATCCCTGCACGGAAGATGCTGCCGCAAGTGGCCGCTGCTCTCGCCCACTATCTACAACTGGAACTATTAACGGGCGTGTATTTATTCCCGATCCCACCAACCCAGGGCAGTTCAAACCTGCCCAAGGAGTCTTGGTCATTGCGCGTCGAATCGATCCAAACGACTCGACCTCGGTTCTGAAAGAAGCGGTTTCGCAAATCACCGGCAACACCTTTGCCCCAAGTCGTTGTGAAGGAGCAGTTTTCGACGACGAGAATGGCAATGGCCAAGCTGATGAAAATGAAGTGACATTCACGGGGATCTTTGGCGCCTGCTCACGCTCTGACGATCCTTTCGGAGCAGGGCTATCCGAGTGCCAGTCCCTGCTCAATGACCGATTTCTGGAGGTTGGCTATCGGTTCGTTGGCAGCTGCGGCTTTTCCCGGATCGGCGTTGGTCCAGCCCGGCCAATCGGGGTTGATCCTGCGGAAAACAGTTTTTCTCTTACCAACCTTTCTCCAGGAAGGTATATCGTCCAGGTAGGACAGGTGTTTCAAGGCGGCTTCTCTTCCCCCGTTCGCTCCGCCGTTAGCGGGATCCTCGGCCTCGCTGGAGGAGACTTAAGTCCGATTATTCAGACTGATGATAACAGTACGTTCGCGATTTTCCCCAATCCGCAAACCGGCGAATTTTATAATGGACCAGCAACTGGCTGCGGTAATGATACTACAGCGTGTGGGTCTGAGACAGGAACGGTGTCAGATAATCCCTTCGTCTTCACACCAATCGAAGTAACCGCTGGTGGACACGTCGATAACGTCAACATTTTCCTCAACACTTCGGATATCGACTTTTTTCTTGGTCCAGGTTTTGACTTCTGCACCATTGGCGATGTCAACAACGATAATGCGGTCAGCGACCGTGATATTCGTGAAGTTCTCAAGCAACAGGACCGCTCGGCCAGAGGAAAAAGCTTCAATGCGAGGGCAGATGTTAACAAAGATGGGGTTGTCACCCTTTTTGATGTCGATCTCATTACTGATATTGTCACCATTCCACGCCCCTTTATCGACCTCAATCAAGCCTTTGACCCAAGCGTGTTTCCATCAACGCAAGAGCTAAAACGCGGTCTAGCTCCGTTTGAAGCCATTTGCCGCGAAGCAGTACGTGGGGGCTGTACGATTCAAGCACCAGCGGCAAGTATTCTCGCAAATGGGCGTGTCAGCGACGACGTCTGCAATTTGGCAGGAACGATCGGCTGTCGCGTGATTGGGTGCCAGTAAGACCATACGGCTAGAAAAGGGAACCCGTAGTAGAGGAGTAGACCATCGGATTGATTTTGATCGGTACAGTTTCGTCATGCCCGGCTGTGCGGGCATGACGCTATCCTGTCCACCTGTCAAAAATGGTGCTTGCGGTCGGATAGGAGTGTTCGCCGTCCGTTGTACGCACATAGTAGTAAAAAATAGGGAAGAGAACGGGCAAGGTGAATTTTCCCTACTTTTGCTGGGCAGATTTTACCAAGGCGAGGAGAACACATGATAATGAGCTGTCGTATTCCTTGTGGCGAACCTTCCACGACGGTACATGCACCACCTTTGCTCATCTTCCTCTTCCTATGTGCCGCGATCCTTTTCACTTCTCGTCTTGCTAAGGCGCAAGAAAAAACAGATACTTCCGCATCTTTGGCTGTGTCAAAAGCCCACGCCTTGTTTGGCAAACAATGCGCACTCTGCCATGAACCGTTCAAAGGTGCCCCCGAACAACTCTGCCTTAAATGCCACGCCGGTCCCATACATAATGCCGCGCAGGCGGTCACACCTCCCTGCATTTCTTGTCATGTCGAACACAAGGGCCAGGAGCATCTCGCTCAGGTCGCTAACGGGCAGTGCGTCTCTTGTCATGCCGATGTGAAATTGAAGAGTAAAGCCTCCCCTCTTTTTGCGAAAAAAGTCACCAGTTTTACGACAGACCATCCAGAATTTGCGCTTTCAGTAAAGAGTGGAAACGGGACCAAACGCATCCGCCTCGATGCGACGGGAGGCCGACAAGCAGACCAGACAACCCTGACCTTTCCTCACGATGTTCACCTGAAAGCCGATTTGAAAAGCCCCAAAGGTCCTGTGCAACTCCTATGTAAAGACTGTCATGCCCCGGCGGACAATGGCCGGCAAATCGCGCCGATTGTGTATGAGGAACACTGTCAGAGTTGTCATCAACTTGCATTTTCTCCGGATATGCCAAATCGGTTCGCTCCACATGCCGAGCCATCAGTTGTCCATGGCTTTCTCGTTGCGACCTATGCCGAGCGTCGCAGCTCCCCTCCTCCAGCGGCAAAGCCTGCCCCCGAACCACAGCTGCCCACCGGTCGATTAACCCGACCCGTCCCCTCTGTTTCTCCGGTTATTACATCGCCCACCGCTGGTCAATCGGTCGCCGCGGCAGAGAAATATCTCTACACTGTGACCTGTGACAAATGCCATGCCATCGAAAACCCTCAGGCCAGGATTCCCACCATCGCGCGCGTGGCGATCCCGCAGGTGTGGCTCCCGCATGCGCTGTTTCCTCATCGTGATCACAGAGCGTTAGAATGTATCGCTTGCCATGAGAGTGTACAAACAAGTAAGGCCGCACGTGACGTGAATCTTCCCAGTATTCAAATCTGTCAACAATGTCATCGCACCACGGGCGAAAATGTGGCCAAGACGCCACGGAGTGCCACAACTAACTGCGTTTCGTGCCATGTCTACCACGATAAAAGCAAGGATGCGGATTGGCTCGGTACATTCTCGATTCAACGGATTCTGACGGAAGGTGACGACCCAAAGGGACAGGCTGTGCAAGGGACAAAGAAATAACGCTGTCAGCTACAGAGGTTCATCCTGTCAACGAGCAGGACCTCAGGTAATCTCCCGACGCAAAAAAGTTGCGCAAAACTTTACAGCCTTTCACCATTTGTGCTAGCGTAGGTGGGGCGGGCACAACGGGCTGTTAGGAGGAACATACGATTATGCTGAATAGGCGGATCTTGGCAGGGATCTTCGTTTCCCTCTTCGTAGTGAATAATATTGGAGTTCTCCCCTCAGCAGTCGCGCAGCCAGCGTGCGACCCAACCTCGCCTCAACCTCCATTGTGTGCGAGCCAAGTCGAAGCTGTCATTAACCGCGCCACAACGGTACTCGATATGCCCATGGTCGTCGCTGTCGTTGACCGGGTTGGCAATATTCTTGGCGTTTTTCGTAAAACGGGTGCCCCTACTCAGGTTGCCGGGAATTTTTCCCGTGAAGCCCTGTTAAACAATCCGCAATTTGCTGCGGTCGAAGTGGCGATTTCTCTCGCCCGCACCGCAGCGTTTTTTAGTAACAATCAGGCTCCTTTATCGTCACGGACAGTGCGCTTCATTAGCGGTGTCCATTTTCCCCCTGGCGTCATGTTCACTCCGAACGCAGCGCTCTATGGTATCGAAAACACTAACCGCGGCTGTGATCTCAACACCACCTTTCTTCCTGGGAAAGAAGTGCCACGCGCCAAAGCTTTAAACGACCTCACGTGTACCAGCACCGACCGCAGTGGGTGCAGCCTCGGAGTGACAACGGGAAAGATTGACTTTTTCGACAGCGACGCATCGGCGGTCAACCCTGGAGGCATCCCACTCTTCAAAGGCGATACGATTGTTGGTGGCGTTGGGGTTGTGGGAAATTTTCCTGGGAATCTCGCTGAGTTGGTAGCCCTGGTTGCCGCATTTCTCCCCAGTGAGGGCGTGTTACCGGTTCCGGTCTTTTTCACGAAGGACTTGCGAGAGCGCGTATTTATTGACGGGATTCGTTTACCGTTTGTTAATGTCGACGTCCCCAAAGTCGTCAAACAACTCACGAAGGGCAAACTCCCCAAAGGACTCAAGGCTGATCCTGCCCCAACTGGTGAGATGCTCGTCTCTCCTCGTGATGGTCAGTGCTTCGATGCTGATGAAAATGGCGGGGTCTGCCGCGCCGCCCCAGAAGGGTATTTGGTCGGTCCGCTTGCAGGCTCAAGACTCACGCAAGAAGAGGTCGACAACATTGTCCAGAACTCCCTTAAGACAGCGAATGAGACACGGGCAGTCATCCGTTTTCCCCGCGGGTCACGGGCGAAGATGATGATTTCCGTTGCCGATACTGACGGCACACTTCTCGCTGTGTACCGCATGCCTGATGCAACAATCTTTAGTATCGATGTGGCCACAGCAAAGTCTCGCAACGTTGTGTACTTCAGCGGGTTCGACCCCAATCTCCTCAACGACCTCCCTGGGGTTCCGCTCGGGACCTCGATCAGCAACCGGACCCTGAGTTTTGGCAGTCAACCATTTTACCCGCCGGGTATTGATACAGGTGGTGAAGGGCCCTTTTTCCGGAGTTTATACATCAACGACACCCTGAATCCCTGTTCACAAGGGACCCAAGCGCCGAATCCGAACCAGAGTGGGATTGTGTTTTTCCCAGGGAGTCTCCCTCTTTATAAGAACGGGGAAGTTGTCGGTGGGTTAGGAATTAGTGGAGATGGAGTTGAGCAAGACGATTATGTCACAGTCGGTGGAGCGACGGGGTTTGAACCGCCTGATTCAATCCGAGCAGATCAAGTGTTTGTTCGTGGGGTGCGGTTGGGTTATCTCAAGTTTCCCCGCAATCCAGAAAAGTCGGGGAAGAGAGAGGGGCAGTGATGCGTGCGAACATGCAGCAACGTATATGGCGTCCGGTCGTGGTGGGAGTCGCAGTATGGCTTTTCGGCAATCTTACCCCCCAGCCGAGCTGGGGGGCGGAAAGCACCGCCCCCATGGTTGTCATCAATCGGGGATTGCCAATTTATACGAGTGACGTTTCGCCGAGGATTCACGGCAGTTCAAAGGCTGCGCCAGGTTCTCGTGTGGTTGTCGTCATTGGCAACACGACGGCGAGCACTGTCGTGTTGGAAAGTGGAGCGTGGGTCGTCGACTGGCCCGAACGTCTCTCGCCAGGGACTTATAAAGTTTCCGTTCAGATTACGGATGCCAGCGGCAGCACTGCGAGTGCTGAACAGCGAGTCACTATCAGCGGTCCCGGTCGTGCTGTACGTCGTCCACTGCTTTCACCACCTGATGAATTTAATCCTGTGCCGTTGGAAGAATCGGCCAGTGCCGACTTCCAAGCAATGACCGACCGATGGCGAATTGTTCCACCACCGTATGAGGTCAATGTCCCAGCTGGACGCCTCTGGGACCCGTATAATCAGAATGTCCTGAAAGGTGATTATCCCGTTTACGGACAAGATGTGTTCCTGAGTTTAACCGGCACCTGGGATACCCTCGTCGAACTGCGGAAAACCCCCGTACCCAGTGGGGTGAGCAGTGATCGTCCCGGCAGCGCCCAGTTTCTTGGCAATTCCAGCCAATTTCTCTTGAACCAGAATTTTGTCCTCTCAGCGGACTTATTCAAAGGGGATACGGCTTTCAAACCTTTTGATTGGCGTGCCAAGATGACCTTTATTGGTAATCTCAACTACACCCTGGTAGAGGAACGGGGGGCCCTCTTCCCTGATGTCCGCCGCGGGACAGACCGGCTTGATGGAACTCCAGCGCTCCAAGAAGCCTTTGTCGAAGCGAAAATTGCCGACCTCAGTCCGAACTATGACTTTGTTTCCGTTCGTGCGGGTATTCAGCCGTTCAATAGCGACTTCAAAGGGTTCGTCTTCTCGGACATGAATCTCGGTATCCGCCTATTTGGCAACTACAACAACAACCTCAATCAATATAACCTTGTCTATTTCGACCGCTTAGAAAAAGATACCAATAGCGGACTCAATCGTTACCGGCTGCGCGACCAAAAACTGTTGATTGCCAACTACTATCGCCAAGATTTTCTCATCAAAGGCTATACCACTCAGTTCAGTGTGCACCATTTATGGGAAGGCAAAACATTCCATTTTGACCAGAACGATTTTCTCGCACGACCTGACCCTGTTGGCTCGTTTACTCCCCATGCCCTCAACGCCACCTATTTAGGTTGGACGAGTTTTGGCCATTATCAACGGATTAACATTGACTCTGCCTTCTATTACGTTTTTGGTCACGATACGCGCAATCCGATTGCTGGCCGGAGTGTCGACATCTCTGCTTACATGGGAGCCTTAGAGTTGTCCATCGATCGAGACTGGCTCCGCCCAAAAATTTCATACTTCCACGCTTCGGGAGATGGCGATCCCCTGGATGGGAAAGGGCATGGATTCGATGCCATTTTCGATAACCCCCTGTTTGCCGGCGGCGGCTTTAGTTACTGGAACCGCTTGGGGATCAAACTGGTCGGGACTGGCGTTAGTCTCGTCAATCGTGGGAGTTTAATTCCTGATTTGCGCAGCAGCAAGGAAGAAGGACAGCCGAATTTTGTCAATCCAGGTATCCATATCTTCAACGTTGGAGCTGACTTCGAATTGACACCGAAAGTGAAGGCACTGGTCAATGTTAACTATATGATGTTCGATACCACCAGCCCATTAAAATTTGTTCTGTTTCAAAATAAAGTTGATGACGAGATCGGTTGGGATCTCAGCCTTGGCCTTCGCTATCGTCCCTTCTTGAATAACAACGTGATTATTCTGGTTGGTACCGCGGTGTTTCTCCCAGGCGAGGGGTTCCGCGATATTTACGGCCTTGGTGAAACCTTAATGCACGGTTTCAGTAACGTAATCTTGACGTTCTAAGGGGGAGATTCAGGGATGCTATCGCTATCGCAATCCTGGTTTATCAGGTCAGGCGGAGGATTGGCCCTTGCTGCTGCTTTTATTTCACTCATCACGCTACTCTTTTGGACCCCATCTTCTGGTGAAGAAACAGCAACCAAAAGTGCCCTGCCGTCCCGACCAGCTCAACCCGAGCTGATGTTGCAGTCACAAGCCGAAGTAGACCAAAAAAGCGCAGGCTGTGTGAGTTGCCATGGGGGTATTGAACCGATGCATGCCTCACCCGCAGTCCGGCTTGCTTGCACCGACTGTCACGGAGGGAATGGTCAAGCGGGCATTGCTCCTGGTGGCACCCGAGACGCCGCTTCGTATGAAGAAATTAAGAAGCAGGCCCATGTCCAGCCCCGTAACCCCGAATACTGGCAAAAAAATGGGAAATATAGTTCGGCGAATCCTGAGCGTACATATACCCGTCTCCATGAGGAATCGCCTGAATTTGTCCGCTTTATCAATCCTGGAGATCTCACCATTGCGGACGAAACATGTGGGCCCTGTCATCAGGCACAAGTTAATGCCACCAAGAAGAGCCCAATGACCACCGCTTCTATTTTTTGGGCCGCTGCCGGTTATGCCAACGGGATCATCTCGACCAAACGTGCAATTGTTGGCGAAGCCTATACTCGCGATGGTAAAGCAGCAGCCATCAAAGTGCAAAAGCCGCTTTCTGACATCGATAAAAAGAAAGGTGCACGCGAGTTTCTCCTTCCCCTCCCCCGCTGGGAAATTCTGCAACCGGCTGATAATTTCCGCGCCTTTGAGGACGGGGGATTATTACAACCGTCAGCCTTTCCTGAGATTGGCAATCCCACTATTGGTGATGAATCTGGCAAACCTGACATCCGCCTCAGTAACCGAGGCCCAGGAACAGGTTTGCGGGTAAGCATTCCAGTCCTCAACATTCACAAGACGCGGTTGAACGATCCACACTTGTCATTTCTCGGCACCAACGACCACCCTGGTGACTATCGCTCCAGCGGTTGTACTGCGTGTCATGTGATGTACGCGAATGATCGCGACCCCGTACATTCTGGCCCGTACGCTCAGTTTGGGCACTTAGGCAAAAGCTTCACTTCAGATCCAACCATTCCGAAAGATGAGTCTGGGCACCCGATCCGCCACCGTCTGACCCGGGCCATTCCCTCAAGCCAATGTATGATTTGTCACATGCACCAGCCAAACCAGTTCGTTAATACCTACTATGGCTTCAACATGTGGGATTATGAGTCAGATGGTGAGTTTCTGTGGCCAAAAGAACAGAAAAACCCGACTGAGAAAGAAAAGCGCATCAGCCTGGAACATAATCCGGAAGGTGCGGCAGCGCGAGGGTTGTGGACCGACCGTGACTTCTTAGCCAAAGTCAGCGAGTTCAATCCCCAACTTAAACACACGCAGTTCGCTGACTACCACGGCCATGGATGGGTTTTCAAAGCCACCTACAAACGTGATCGCAAGGGCAACTTACTGGATAAGAATGGAAATATTGTCCCCTTTGACTCCCCCGATTGGTACAAGAAAGCCGTTCACCTCATGGACATTCATTTAGAGAAAGGCATGCATTGTGTTGACTGCCACTTCTCAGTCGATGCCCATGGTGGTGGCGGCAAGATTTGGGGCGAGTATGCCTCTGCCGTCGAAATTGGCTGCGAAGACTGCCATGGGACAGTCAAAGCTAAAGCGACGCTCAGAACCTCTGGTCCCGCTGCCCCGTTGGGCGGATCAGACCTCTCGCTCGGGACTACCCCATTTGGTCGTCAGCGCTTTGCGTGGCGTGACGGCAAGCTGTTTCAACGATCAATGGTCAACGAAGACATGGAATGGGAGGTGAGCCAAGTGATCGACAGTATCACCCCAGGGAACCCTCACTACAATGAGAAAGCACGCTTGGCGAAGACGATACAACGCGATGGAGAGACCTGGGGCCGTGGCGATGTCGAAGAGGCGAGCCTTGCGCATTCAAACGACAAGATGACGTGCTTCACCTGTCACAGTTCGTGGATGACGTCTTGTTTCGGCTGCCATCTGCCGCAAGAAGCGAACGTCAAGTCAAAACGTCTCCACTATGAAGGTGGCGATACCCGGCAGTATAGTTCGTATAATCCACAGGTACTCCGGGAAGATGTCTATATGATCGGGATTCATGGGACCAACAAGAATCACCGCATCGCACCGGTGCGCTCCTCTAGTGCACTAGTACTCAGTTCGGTTAATCTCAACCGTCAGCGCTTCTATATTCAGCAACCACCAATCTCCACGCCTGGCTACAGCAGCCAAGCTTTCAACACGCATTTCCCGCATACCGTGCGGACGACAGAAACGAAGACCTGCACGGATTGTCATGTGTCGAAGGAGAACAATAACAACGCTTGGATGGCGCAATTGCTCACGCTCGGCACCAACTTCGTAAACTTCATGGGCCGTTTTGCCTGGGTAGCAACAGAAGAGGAAGGGTTTGAGGCCATTGGCGTCACCGAGTGGGAAGAACCACAAGCCGTCATTGGGAGCTACCTGCACAAACTCGCGTACCCAAAGAACTATCAGCACCACCAAGACCATCACCTTGAACTAGAGCAATCTTGGCATCATCATGGTCGAGGGCACGTCTTGTATCTTGACAAGCGTGGAGAGTATGTCTATGCCGCTCTCGGTCCGTATGGCATGGAAGCGTTTGACGTTGCCAATGTCGATAACAAGGACTTCTCTGAACGGATTGTGACTGCTCCCGTGTCACCGCTTGGTCAGCGCACATATGTACGGACCAAGTACGCCACGGCGGTTGCTCTCCCTACGAATATGCCAATCGCTCCCTACCGCAAGCATGACCCCGATAATGAAGAGCAACCGTGGCATCCACTCTATCATTACGCCTATGTCAGCGATCGCGAGGAAGGATTAATTCTGGTCAATGTTGATACCCTCGCTGATCGCGATCCAACCAACAACTTCTTCGAACGTGCCGTGACGTTCAATCCTAACAATGCGCTCAATGGAGCGGAACATCTCACGGTCGCCGGGACTACAGTCTACATTGCCTGTGATCGCGGGTTGGTGGCGGTTGATGTGAACGAACCGTTGTCACCACGGATTATCGCGGAAGTACCGTTGCCGAAGCCGACTTCAGTAACGGTGCAATTCCGCTATGCCTTTGTGACCGATCAAGAAGGGCTCAAGGTTATTGAGGTGACCAATCCGGTGGCACCGAAAGTTGTCGCTCAGGTTCCGATTCAAGGAGCACGAAGGGTCTATGTGGCTCGGACTTATGCCTATGTAGCTGCGGGTGCCCAAGGAGTCGTGATCGTCGATGTCGAACGACCGGACAAACCGTTCATTGATCAGGTCTACAATGCAGGAGGAAAGATCAATGATACCCACGATATTAAGGTCGCATCGACTAATGCAAGCTTGTACGCCTACGTCGCTGACGGGAAGAATGGGGTACATGTCCTCCAATTGGCTTCACCCGACACCGTTCCGGGGTATCTCGGGTTTAGTCCACGCCCTGCCCCGAAACTGATCGCGACCCGCCATACGCACGGACCAGCAGTGCACATTGCGAAAGGGTTGGATCGTGATCGTGCCGTCGACGAGAGCGGGAACCAGGTTAGTGTCTTCAATCGGATTGGTGCCCGTCCATTTAATCTTCACGAAATGCAGAAGCTGTATCTCCGCAATGGTCAGGTTTTTCAGGTCGATGATGTGCCTCCAGGTCCTCCTCTCAACGTTGAGACACCGACGGGGCGACAGCAGGCAACTGGCGAACAGAAAATTGAACATGAGGGTTGATGGCTATGAGGCAAAAACACAGCGTACTACGCTTCAGCAGTGAGATTCTTATCATCGGGCTCTTTCTCTTCACCAGTAGTCTCCCTCTGTTGTACGCCCAAGAGGCAGAGGCACCAGAGGCCCCCCAACCGGCTGATCCAGCGAATCCCGAGTCCTTTCCGCCTCCGCTTAACAACTCAACATTAAAAGTTGGGGACTACGTTGGGGCAGCAACCTGTGCGTCCGGCACCTGTCACGGCAGTGTTGAACCCCGCGACATCTATAAAGTGAAACAGAACGAATACTTCATTTGGTTGAAACAAGATCGCCATACACAAGCCTACAATGTGTTACTGACGAAGCAATCAGCACGGATCGCACGCAATTTGAAACTCAAAGCCAAGGCAGAACAGAGCAAGCTCTGCCTCGATTGCCACGCGATGAATGTCCCGAAGAGTGTACAGGCCAACCCGATAGATTTAGCTGAAGGTATTTCTTGCGAAGCCTGCCATGGCCCAGCTGGTGGGTGGCTCTCACAGCATACCGAGGAAGGGTGGACGCACGAAAAATCCATCGAGGCAGGAATGCGAGACTTACGCGGGTTGGAAAATCGAGCCAAAAATTGCCTGACCTGTCACCTTGGAAATTCTAGACAACAGGTGAATCATGACCTGATAGCAGCCGGCCACCCAGACATGATTTTTGAGTTGGATAACTACACTGCGGTCATGCCGCCACATTGGATACCGAACACTACCAAAAGCAAACAAAGTGGTGATGTAGAACCCACGGGTGGCCGCGCCTGGGCAGTCGGGCAGGCCGTTGCGTTCCGCGAAGGGATGTTACTTATGGCGAGCCGTGCCCGTTCGGGGCATTGGCCAGAATTTGCCGAGATGAACTGCTACTCGTGTCACCATTCACTAAAAGATTCAGAATGGCGACAAGAGCGTGGTTATCGGCACAAGGTGGGGGGCCCACCGTGGAATCCAGCCCGGTACGCTGTGCTCAAACACCTCGTGGCCATGTTCGCCCCGCAAGAGAAAGCACGATTAGATTCGCAAGTTGATCGTCTCGCTGCACAGATCGCCCAGTTAAGTACCCCTGCGTCTACCGTTGCGGCAACAGCATCAGGACTTGCGGACACCATTAGCCGCGTAATTCCGCGCATTGAAAACGCAACAGTCGATACTGCAGTTGCCAAGCGCATCATTGATCGTATAGCCGGCGATGTGCCGTTTCTCATCGAATCCGAAGTCCATTCGGTCGAACAAGCAATCATGGCGATCAATGCGCTAGTGAACGCCATTGCGCGCGATAATCCAGCGATTGCGCAAGGCCCAGTCGCTGCCACGCTCGATCAACTCTACCACGATGTCAAGGACCGCGAGAACTTTGAGCGCAATCGTTTTGCACAACATGTAGCAGACTTGCAACGTCAGTTACCATAACTCCCTCATCGCTCCTCGTTCGTCCCCCGTCTTTCCAGAGAAGACGGGGGGCAACAGTCCTCACGAATTCCACTTTTTCTATTCGATGTCGTCTCCCCTTCCCCTCTACCACCTCACTTTTTGACATCTTCCCTGCGTACGTAAAGGGAAATGTTTTCACTTTCTGACATATTTCCGGCAATGAGGTCTGGCCTCCCTTAGACGGAGATGGTAAGTGTACCCTCTTACTTCGTGGAGAGGAGGAGAGGACATGGGACGTCGCCCCCACCACTCATACGGTCCAAAAATCGATCCACGCCCTGTGGATCGCTCGATCACAGTCACGGAACTCATTAATGAGACGTTTCAAGCCTATAATGCCGCCCGACTGCGCGAAGCCGCCCAACTATTTACTCTCAGAATGTTAGAACCAAATGTCACTGTTGGAGTAAGTATTACCGGCGCCTTAACTCCCGCAGGGCTCGGGGTTTCTTGTCTCATTCCACTGATCGAGCATGGATTCATCGACTGGATCGTGTCGACCGGAGCGAATCTCTATCACGACACCCATTTTGGTATCGGTCTTCCTATGCATCGTGGCTCTCCGCATGTGAGCGATGTCTCCCTGCGCAAAGATCAGGTAGTCCGCATCTATGATATTTTTTTCGATTATGAAGTGTTGCTCAAAACTGACGCCTTCTTCTATCAGACAATCGTAGCGCCAGAATTTCAGAAACCGATGAGCACGGCAGAATTTCATTATCGTATGGGCCGGTATGTTCGCGAGCGAGAGAAGGCACTCGGACAGAAACGACGGTCTCTGTTATCTGTGGCTGCGGAGTATGGGGTCCCGATTTATACGTCATCCCCTGGAGACAGTTCCATCGGCATGAATGTTGCCGCCCAGGCGTTATTAGGGAATCAGTTAACCTTTGACGTTTCTCGTGACGTGAATGAAACGGCAGCTATTGTCTATGCCGCAAAGAAGCGACGAGGCAAAAGCGGCGTTTTTATTCTCGGTGGCGGCTCACCGAAGAATTTTGTCTTGCAAACAGAGCCCCAATTGCAAGAGGTCCTGGGCCTTTCAGAGAAAGGCCATGACTATTACATTCAAGTTACCGATGCACGTCCAGATACCGGCGGCCTCTCTGGCGCAACCCCGAGCGAAGGCGTCACATGGGGCAAGGTCGACCCTGATGCGTTATCGAACACTGTCGTGTGTTACACAGACTCGACCATTGCCTTACCTCTTCTCAGCGCCTACGCGATTGCCAACCATGAGAAACGGCCACCCAAACGCTTATATGACCGCCGGGAGGAGTTTCTCGCGGCCTTAGTCAAGGAATATCACAAACCGCACATCAAGCTAAAGAAATAGTCCCACTACTGGAAAGAGTTCCTTCTGGTGGGAAACGATCGCTCCTACAGACAAGGCTTCCGTCCTGCTACGCATTGGCAGTGCTCCACTAGAGAGAACCGCGTGTCCCCGCTAAAGTAGTAGAAGGAAACTTTGCATTATCTACTTTTTGGGGGTGACCTCGTTGTTACTAGAAAAAGAACTCTCCTCTGCCTTGGATGCGGCGCGCGCTGCCGGCGATATTATCCGGTCCTTCTACAATACGCGTTACTCCATCGATTATAAAGATCGCGGTAAAGACAGCCCGGTTACGGCCGCCGACCGTGAAGCAAACCACAAGATTCACGAAACTCTGCAGACTCCCTTTCCTCACTATGGCTGGTTGTCGGAAGAAACAGGCGATTCTCCCGCGCGCCTCTCGCGGGAACGAGTATGGCTCGTTGACCCGCTCGATGGCACAAAAGAATTTATCAACAAAATCCCAGAATTTGCCGTCTCCATCGCCTTGATCGAGCAAGGCTCGCCGATCTTAGGGGTTGTATATAATCCAATTCACGATCAACTATTTTGGGCGGTACGAGGCCAGGGGGCATGGAGCGAACAGAAACGCCTTTATGTGACGCAAACAACAAAGTTGTCCGAGGCAACAATCCTCGCCAGTCGCTCGGAAACCAAACGTGGAGAATGGAAAACTTTCTCGTCGCGATTTCGTATTCAGCCAACGGGGAGTGCTGCCTATAAAATGGCAATGCTAGCAAAAGGAGCAGGGGACGCAACCTTCACACTTACTCCCAAAAATGAATGGGACATTTGCGCTGGAGTACTCTTAGTTGAAGAAGCTGGTGGACAGGTTTCTCATCTCAACGGAGATCGCATTGAGTTTAATCAACCGAACACGCTCCTCCAAGGATTAGTTGCCAGTAACCGGCATCTTCATGCTCAACTTCTTGCTCTTATTGATCGACGCCATTGACTAATGTCTGCAGCAGACCCCAGGCAGGTTTCCCTCGCCATCCCAGAAGCCGCTACCGTTCGTAAAGCGCTGACGCTGTCGATTTGGGATGGCGTCTTCGCAAATGTCTACGCCAATCTCACCGGTGGGGTTTTCCTGGTTGGTTATGCACTTGCGTTACACGCGAGCGAACTGCAGATAGGCCTGCTCGCAGCCTTTCCCCTGGTCGCCAATGTTGCTCAGGTATTCTCGACCTACCTTCTTGAGTGGACGGGTCGCCGCCGCCCTCTCGCCTTGTGGGGAGGTGCTTTTGCCCGGTTGATCTGGCTCGTTCTCATTGCTGCCTCTTTGTATTTGTCCGCTGGAGATCAGTTGTTACATTTCAGCATGGGCATCATTGCATTGTCACAAGTTGGGACAGCGCTCAATAATCTCGCCTGGATGTCATGGATGGCGGATCTGGTACGCGAAGAAATACGAGGACGCTACTTTGGTCGACGCAATGCAGTCATTGGTATAGCCGCCCTGATCGCAACCTTAGCTGGTGGTTATTTTCTCGACGCCTGGAAGGAGCACCGTCTAGGAGGTGAACTGGAGGCTCTCCGTTTCTTGTTTATTGTCGGCGTAGCAAGTGGGAGTATCAGTCTCATTATTCAAGGCCGTATCTATGAACCTCCACTTCGCGAAGGCAACAACGGTCAGTCGTTCTGGCAGCGGTTACAACTTCCGTTCCGTGATCGGAATTTTCGGACGTTTCTCATCTTTACCTTTGTGTGGAATTTTGCCGTCTATTTCACAGCACCATTCTTTGCTGTGTATATGTTGAAGGGTCTTAAGCTGAGTTACGCAGCCGTGGCAACTTATGCTGTCCTGTCTAGCGTGGCAGACCTGCTCAGTGTTCGCTTATGGGGCTGGATATCTGACCGAGAAACAAACAAGCCCATTCTCCTGCTCGCCAGCTTTTTCGCCGCCCTCATTCCCTACGGCTGGCTCTTCACCAACAGCGAGACCGTTTTCTTACTCGCGCTTGTGCATCTTCAGGGAGGGATATTTTGGGCCGGGATTCGGTTGTGTACAGGGAACCTCGTCCTCAAAATCTCACCACTCGCACACCGTTCAATTTATTTCTCAACGTTCAATGCCATTGCTGGGGTAACTGCAGTCTTTGCGCCGATTCTCGGCGGCCTGACCCTGAAATACCTCCCTCATACACTCCACGTGTACGGAATAACGTGGAGTCCATTTCTTGTCCTCTTTTTTGTCTCTTCTACTCTTCGTCTCGTATCGCTCCCCCTGCTTGCCCGCGTTAGTGAACCACAGGAGCGGAGTGTCTGGCAAGCTGTGCAACTCATCCGTAATGTTCGCGCATTTACGACAACAATGGGATTCAATCCCGTATATCACTTTTGGTTACGAGGAAAACGAAAAGACTCCTGAGCTGAGAGACTGGTTGAGGAAGCAACTTTCGACGCCTGCGTATGCCTCGACTGTCGATTATCATCATGATATTATTTATTAATCATACAGGTGTGTAGTCGTGGCACAATTCCTCAACCTCTTTCGTCGTCTACCAAAGCCGCGTTGCCTGTCATGCCACAGGTGGAATCGTGTGTATTTAACTGGAGGCTCGTTCTTATCGCATTGTGTTTATTGTGGCGCACCTCTTGATCTGCGCCATCCACTTGCATTATGGGGAATACTGGCAGCGCTGGGAGTCAGTATCCTCGTTCTTGCGGCGGCGATTCCATTGTTATCCCATTAGGAAGGTTATGCCTCAGGGTGTGCGACTTGCACAGATCGAACAAATCTTCGAGATTCTTGACCGACTTGGCATCTCGCGTGAGGCAGTCGTAATTCCCCTTCGTCCGCAAGGACAAGGCAGCGTCCGCACACTGCAAAACGGGAAACTGGAAATTATTGTCCCCTCAGAGACACCCTTTGAACAATGGTATGCCTCCCTCGAAGGAGCAATACGACAGCTCTACACTCCTTAAAAATGTCCAACTCATCTTGTTCCTGTTGATTACCTTGGTCTTGATGATCCAAGGCTGGGGAGACAGGGGCGGCTTTCTACACCATCCTGCACGCGCTGGTTTTCTCGCCGTTTTCGCTCTGAGCGTTCTGTTTCTGCTCTTTGTTCCCTTCACCTTGTTTGGCGAAGGAGACAAAGAGATTCCTCGACAACGGTGGCTTACCTATGGCGCGGTCGGAGTGGTCGGCGGACTATGTTGGTATCTCCCGTATGCCGATCGCTATAGTCATTTCGTCTGGCCGGAGAACGAGATTCTCCGCTATGGCGGACTTGTCGCAACTACCCTGGGAATGGCGGTCCGAATCACTTGTATGGCACAGTTGGGACGGTTATTTAGTGGCTTTGTCACCGTCCAGCACCAACATGTTCTGATATCGACTGGCGCATATCGCTGGGTACGTCACCCAATCTACGCAGGATCGCTTCTTGCGTTTGCTGGCTTTTTCCTGATCTTCCGCAGTAAACTTATCCTGATCGCTTTTCCGTTGTACCTCCTTGGTACCCTCTGGCGCATTGTTGATGAAGAACGTTTACTTGCCGAGGTTTTTGGCAAAGAGTACAAACGGTACCAAGCTCGAACGTGGCGGCTATTCCCGTTCATTTACTGACATTCGTCAGCTACAGCGAGAGAAGATACAGGATAGGGAGGAAGGGGAAAGCGAGGAGGACCATTGGTCCTGCTTTCCCCATGCTCCCTCATCCATTTCCGCTTCTCACAACGTCTGCGTTTCCTGGGGCGGCACCGGGCTTGGGCGAGGGAGAGGCGGAACGGCAGGAGCAGCATCGACATCAAGCGGGACAGTTTTCTCGACCGGCTCTTCCGTCGCAATTTCCGCGTGATCAGTCACAAATGGTTTTCCTTTACCTGTTGTGTTCTGTACGTAGATATCGTACGTCCCCGTTCCCAACGTAAAGCGGTGTTCAGTGCTCGGTTTGCTCCGCGCGACTTCTTTCTGCGTGCCTGCCCGGTAGATCACCACCTCGGTCGCACTACTGATATCTTTACCCTCAAGTACCGGACGCACCCGCAGTTCTGTCTGCACTTGTTCTCGTGCTTCAAGTCGAGCAACGCTTCCTTGGCGCAGCTCTACTTTGCGCCACCATTGTCCTTGTGGTGGCGTTGCGACTTTAATGTCGACAACACCAGGATAGGCGAGGAGGGTTTCACCACTGAGAAAGTCTCCTAACTTTTCCCCAGAAACCGCGTCATAGACTTCCACTGAAAGTCCAAGATCTTTTCCCTTCCTGTCGAGAACATCCACCCGAAGAATCGCGACCTCATTAATAATAATCGTGCTCGTGCGCCCGGCTTTCACCAGAACTTTTTCACGAGAGATTTTCCCGCCAAGCACATCCAATTCGAGCCGATAATTCCCTGGTGGTAAATCTACACGAGTCCCAACTTTGGCTGTCGCGATCGGTGTTGGCGAATTCAAGGGATAGAAGTGCACTTGCGTCTCGGCTTGCCTCCCGACATCGCCCATGTCCACTATAACCGTACCCTGTGCACCCTCTTGTGCGATTGTAGGTCCAGGTTGTCCACACACGCAACCAACAAGGAAAAGAGCAACATACAACCTGCGGAAATACAAAGTTGACACTGGGATCACCTTTCAAGCGGTAAGTCTTCGCGATTTCCCCACTCTCCCCAAGAACCATCGTAATTACGGACTTTATCAAAACCCAGCAACCGCAAAGTAAACAGTCCGTGCGCCGCACGGATACCACCCTGTCAATAGGTAATCACTTCCCGTTCTGGTACGACTCCAGTGGTTTGTAGCATCGCACGCAATTCAGCCGCGGGTTTGAATTCTTTGGTTTTCGGATCAACGTAGTTGAGCCATTCAAGATGGACTGCACCAGGAATACGACCACCCCGTTTGGTGCCGCGAGCATTTTCTCCTGTCCACTCCGCGTCCGAGCGAACATCGAGCAGTGTCCGCTCTTCATGTCCAATCGAGTTCCGCACGTAATCCCACCGCGCAATCAGGTCTTCCTGAGGACGGGAAGTAAAGGTTGCAGACGTGGTGTGCGGAAGGTCATTGGCAATAGGACGCCCCTCAGCAAGCCATTTGTCCCACCCACCATTTAACACCTGCGTTTGTGTATGGCCGTAATACATGAGCGCCCACCAAACGCGCGTCGCATATAAACTGCTGAAGCCATCATAGGCAATCACAAGCGTGTCATCGCCAATGCCGAGCGCGCCCATCGTTTGGGCAAACTTCTCCGGCCCCATAATGTGGAGTGCGCCTTCTTGTTCCTTCAAATAGTGATGTCCACGAAACGTGATCGCACCAGGAATGTGAGCACGACGATAGGCATCACGATTATCGCAATCGACAATGCAAATACTGGAATCAGTGAGATGTTCTGCCAGCCAGTCAGTTGTCACCAACATCTCGGGTCGCGCGTAGCCTTGATCTGCCATGAATCAATCTCCTTTTGCTTCTCTAGGAACTTGCGATTTCAACTTTAATCGCGGGGGAACCGCATAGCAAGGTCAACACATCCGTCACCTCCGACCCTCAATGGGAAATCCTTCCCTTTTTTTCAGCGTCCCTGGTACTGTGGCGTGCGGCGTTCCTGAAATGCCCGCATTGCCTCACGAAAATCGCTCGACCGTAAGCACTTTGCTTGTTCCGTCGCCTCGATATGCAGCCCTTCGCGAGTCGGAAGTGTGCGCGCAGCGCGGATAGCCCGTTTCGCTCCACGGACAGCAAGTGGAGGTTGAGCGGCAATACGTTCCGCAAGGGATTTCACCGTCTGTTCCAAATCTGCATCCTCAACCAATTGTTCGACAAGGCCGATCTGCGCGGCCTCCTCGGCGTCGATTGTTGCCGCAGTAAACACCAATTCCATTGCTTTCCCGGCACCAACCAAGCGCGGGAGACGTTGCGTACCACCGAGATCAGGGAGTAGACCGTAGCGATGTTCTAGTAACCCAAGTTGAGCCCCTCGCGCAACAATCCGGATATCGCAGGCTAACGCCAGTTGCAGTCCAGCCCCAAGAGCATGTCCGCGCACCGCAGCGACAGTTGGGTACGGGGCTTCCTCCAACCAGGTAAAAGCTTCCTGGGTGCACAAAATCGCGGCAACGAGAGGATCCCCCTGCTGTTCAGCATCCGTTGTCGCAATTTCACTGGCACCAGCGAAGAGGTTTCCGCCAAACTGTGACGTATCGATCCCACTCGAGAATGACCGCCCCTCACCAATCACTACGAGCACCCGGAGCGTTTGATCTTCACGCAGTTGCTGCCCCAGTTCCCGCAATTCATCCCACATTTGCACGGTCATCGAGTTCAACTTTTGCGGCCGATTCAGTCGCAGCCAACCGATGTGCTCAAGTTGTTCGTAGCGAAGTGTTTCCATAGGCACCCTCCCTTTCTAGCCCAGGCAAAATCTCACTATCATGAGAAAAATTTAACTCCTCTCTCGTGGACATGCATAGCAGATTTTACCAGGAGTCGAAGACGGCAGAGGATTTTTGCATGAGAGTGAAGCCAAGGAGGAAAATTTAACACGCAACGAAAAACCGTATAACTTCTCCGCAGGATATTTTTCTACACTCCCACGACACACTGACACTTGTTCACCTCTCCCCTTTTCTCTGTCAGATTGGTGCCGGTCTCAGCGCTCAATTGTCTTGACCTAATACACCGACCTTTCTGGTTCAGTACTGCCTTGACCGAACAACAGGTCGAGGAGCATGCGGTGCTCTGGTAGAACAAATACACACACATGATCACCATCGTTTAGTTGAGTCGCACCACGTACCGCGACAACTTCACTGCCACGAACGATGAGCACGAGCACACAGCCTTCCGGCAACGGCAAGTCTCGGATTAAAGCACCTGAGACCGCAGATGCATGCGCGATAAAGTACCAGACAAACTCGCCTGGATACTCACGTGCAGAAAGAAGCTCGATGTCGGCTGGTGGGATAACCGGTGGAGGTTGCGCAAATTCGTACCGGCGGGCTAACCAGGAGACGGTCGCCCCTGGTATCACGCTATTGATCAAGACCACAAAAAATACCAGATGAAAGACTTGATCTCCCGCAGGGACCCCGCGAAGCACGGGATAGGTGGCCAAGATAATTGGAACCGCACCCCGTAGTCCCACCCAGGCAAGGAAGAATCGTTCTCGCCAATTGAAGGAAAACGGGAGGAGAGTTAATAATACCGCGAGGGGCCGGGCCACAAAAGCGAGAGTAACTGCGAGGATGGTTCCTTCGCGGAGCAGCGGCCAGAGCTGAGAGGGAAAGACAAGTAATCCAAGCATGAGAAACATCAGAATTTGCGACAACCACGCCAAGCCGTCGTGCACTCGTCGGATACCGGCTCGATAGGGCAAGGGTGCAGCCGCCAGAATCACAGCAGTGAGATAGACCGCGAGAAAGCCGCTTCCTTTGAAGAGAGTAGTCACGCCAAACGCGCTAAAGGCAATCGCCACTGTCAGGACAGGATAGAGACCCGCCGCGGGTAAGCGTGCCGTGCGTATCAACAGACGTCCGCCAAACCCGAAGCCAACTCCTCCTAGGAGGCCAACGAGTAGCTGGATAAGAAGCAACCAGAACATATGACGGTTGAGTGTCTGGACGTTGAGGATGATTTCCGTGGTCACGAAGGTCAGCAAGACTGCCATAGGATCATTCAGGCCAGACTCGACTTCCAATACAGCACCAGTTTTCTCCTTCAAGCGGATACCACTACCTCGGAGCACAGAAAAGACTGCAGCCGCGTCGGTCGATGAGACAACCGCTCCTACCAAAATCGCGATCGGGGGCGACAGACCGAGCAGTATCCCCACTGCCGCCACAAAGAGCGCAGTAAGGACGACTGTCCCTGTCGCCAGCATGCTCGCCGGGGCCGCTGCACGACGAAAGACATCCAGTGAGGTATTTAAGCCACCATCAAACAAGATCAAGATGAGGGCAATCATGCCGAGCCGGAAGGCAAGGGCATAGTCTTCGAAAGGAATCCCGCCAATTCCCTCAGAACCGGCGGCAATACCAAGGAGAAGAAAAATGAGCAGTGCCGGGACCCCGAGATGTTGCGACACACGACTGGCAAGGCCAGAGAGGATCAAAAGCCCGCCAATTGCGGCTAATACAAGCCCGGTGGACAATGGTTCCATAGACTGATGAAAGACAACTCTTTAGCTCTTTGTCCGGATTGTGGAATGCGCGTCAACCAGGAAGAGACTCCTCCTTGCGGACGACAATACGTGCCCAGAAACATGAAAACGGCACTTACTCCCGTGACAGATGCTCTTAATATGGCACAGTCATCGTTGAGGCAAAAGAGGGAAACATCACGCACCACAGAAAATCATGTCCGCGATTACGAACACGAATAACGGCAAGAACGCTGAAGGAGTGTCACTTACCTGCACAGCGTCCGACACCGTCTTTTACCAAGGAGTTTCTCCTCGGAGGACAGCGCACTCCTGGTGAGCGGACTGGTCATCCGCCAGCGGAAGAGCCATGTCTCTGGCGGCAGCAGAATACCACCATGTTCGATAGACAACACTCCATGTTCTATACCGTGGGGATTTTCAAGGATAATATTGTAGCGCGCTGAGTGGCCCCAGTGCAGAGTCTTACAACGTAGCCACACGCGTGGGGGATACGCGGATTAAGATAGGTAGCGTAGCACCTCGCTCTCGGACCGCACCAGCACGGATTTTGAGCACACGCCCCACCCCTTCCGCCTTGTATTGCTCCAGCTTGGTCACGCGGAGTGCGGTCAAGTTCCAGAGACTTCTGGATATCCTCGCCTACAACATCGTCAATCAGCATCCACTTCTTATCGAACGCCAAGTACTCTACCGTCTAGGCAGTGGGCGTAAGCACGCGCTTCTCAAAAAATATCCTGTTCTGCACAGTCGAGAGCGTAAAATAAAGTCCTGGATCTTTGAAGATAGGCCCAAGGCGACCGCATGGGATAGGAGCGTAAGATGATGTTCCCACTCGCCGCTGGTGAACATCATCTTACGCAGGGAAAAGACAACAGCACGCCCAAGACCGACAAAAAGGCTATGCTATTGACTGTTACTTTTGGAGACGGCCCCAGAACTCGTTCCCATCCGTACCCTCTGGGAGTAACTTACCCAGAAGAACCTCTGGGGAGCGACCGCGTCGCGTTTGGTCGTTCCCCCTATGACAACGTATCTTGTGCCGCGTGCACTTCTGGGATTTCTTGTAGCGCGTGAGCGAAGTGTGCAACGGTCTCGGAACGGTCTACATTGGCCAGAAATGCCTCCCAAGCTTTTTTATGCGTCTGCAAAAACATTTCTCCTTTTGAAGTAAGACAAAAGGGTGGAGGTCCGACTCTGGAGCAAATGAGGTCCCGGCGCCAGAGCGCGTCGGTGGCTGCACCGACCGCTGCCTTACCTCGCACCTCCCCCCAATACCATCCTGAGCTACGAGTGTCCGTCTGCACCGCTTGTAACACTTCTAGACAGTGCAGGGTTTTTCCGAAATCCATCTCCAGGGATTGGTCCATCATTAATCCTTTCAGCTCTCGCGATGTGTACCCATTCGTGTGGTGTTCAAGGAACATTATTCAAGTCGATCACTCTCCATAAATTATTTCTCGACGTCGTGGCCTCTTGCGCCAATGAGACCTCGGAAGGAAGGGGGTGACGTGGGAAAGCCACTCGCAGCTATGGAACTCTGGTCTTTGCCTGTCCTGTCTCGCCGCCCCTAGGCTGCATTTAGTAAGCGACAACTTGTCTGGTCACTTTCTCGAAATGATATCCCTCAATGGCGAAACGGACAGCTTCAGGAAACATCTGAGGTCGATGACACAGCACTCTGGTCAAAAATCGCGCGTATGCCTTTCCCTGTCGCGAAGGAAGTTGTCGCCATAGTGTTTTGATAAAGGCTTTCACATCCCGACTACCGACACTGCGCACGCGATACTTCGCCACAGGCAAACGCTGAATCAGTCGCCAACATCGTTCAAAATAGTTGCTCAGCGTCGGATCGTAAAGGGTTGAAAGTACCCGCTTATACCCGCCAATCAGAGTGTCCTGATCAATTTGCGGAAGAAAGTTCAGCGCCGTACTGACGTTATTCCCGCCCGACTCCCCGAGTAACCGTCCTTCGCTCTCCAATCGCTTATAGAGCGTGGTATCCTTCAGGACCGTCAGCAACCCTTCCATGGCCATCACGATACCCGCCGTCTGAATGAACTCAATATGGGCATCAAAGGATTCTTCTGTATCCCCATCAGCCCCCAAGATGAACCCAGCGGCCACTTCAATCCCTTTTTCTTGAATTTGCTGTACCGCATTTAACAGGTAGTGCTCTTCGTATCCATCTGCGGTCTTCCTCATGTTCTGCTGCTTTTTCATGGTGCGGAGCGCATCAAGACTCAGGGTCTCGATCCCACAGAAAACCAGGCTAAACCCTGCATCCGGCATCGCATTCAGGAGTTCGGTATGCTTCACGAGATCGACACTCGCCTCGGTACACAAAGTAAAAGGGTAGTCTCGTTCCCGCTGCCATTGCGCGAGGTCTGGCAGCAACTGTAAGGCATTACGTCGATTCCCGATAAAGTTATCGTCCACTAAGAAGACAGACCCTCGCCAGCCGAGATCATAGAGTGCCTGAAACTCGCGAATTACTTGGGCATTGGTTTTGGTCCGCGTGACGCGACCAAAGAGCTTCGTAATGTCGCACCACTCACATTCCCAAGGACATCCTCGGCAAAACTGGATCGTCGCCATATGATAAGCTTCGAGGTCAAGCAAATCATACCGTGGTAACGGCGTACAGCTGAGCGCAGGTTTCAACACTTTCCCATCTGCCCTTTTTGGTTCATCATACACTTCTCGCGCGACACCATGCACAAGATGCTCCAGAAAGATGGGCAACGTTTCTTCAACTTCCCCAAATAGATAATGATCTATTTTATTGTCCTTCCCTAAATCCCGCTTGATGTCGTTGTAATACGAGGTGGGGTACGGCCCCCCGGCCACCACAGGAATCCCTTTCTTATTACACCTCCTCACGACGGCATAGAGAGAATCCTGTTGGACAATCATGGACGAAGTCATCACCACATCAGCCCAGGACAAATGAGTATCTGTCAGCGCCTCCACATTCATGTCTACCACGCGCAGCGTATAATATCCCTGGGGAAACATGCCCGCAACCGTTATCAAGCCCAGCGGTGGCATGCACGCCTTTCTGCCAACAAAGTCCATAGCAAATTGAAACCCCCAATACGACAAAGGAAACGTGGGATAGACAAGCAGAATGTTGGGCATGGCTACCTCCATTGTCTGGAAAAGGACGGCCCGACGCTCGCGAGAGCGTACCACAAGAGCGAACACGCCCTTTCGCCACAGTCCCCCGTGTCGGTGCAAGGGGAGGACTGAACGACCGCCTACATGGGTAGGGGTAGGAAGCTATCCTCGAGATTCAACTGCCTGAGTATAAGAGTGGTGCACTATTGATACGCAGAGTTAGCGTGAGCCCCCCGCACCCTCAGGCAAGCGAAGGGAGGTCAGAGCAATCAATGCCTCACTAACACGGGAACTCTACCAGCGTCGTGAGCGACCACCATCTCTACCACCGCCACCCCCACCAAAAGAGCGACCACCGCCACCCCCACCAAAAGAGCGACCACCACCCCCACGGGATTCCTGCGGTTTCGCTTCGTTAACGGTTAAAGCACGCCCCTGCAACTCATATCCATTGAATTTCTCAATCGCGGCCTGCGCGTCCTGGGCGCTACTCATTTCCACGAAGCCAAACCCACGGGACTGGCCTGTAAACTTGTCCGAGATCACATTCGCGGAAGTGACAGCACCTGCCTGACCAAACAATCCTTCTAGATCCGCACCTGTTGCATTAAAGGGAAGATTTCCTACAAACAATTTTGTCGCCATTATAACCTCCAAGAGAACAAAAAAAGGCCCCGGAAACCATGAGTACGGTTCCAGGGGCCTGCCTATTCTTGAACCAACTCGCTGCCAGGGAAAAACAACTACAGGAAACTATAGTCCTTTCTTCCCCTCGATACAATACGGGGAAAAGCACTTGCCTGCATCCGTCTCCTTATTGCTCACAATTAACAGAAGTGCGCCTTCGCCCGCTAACGAAGCGTATCCAAGATCAATACCGAAGAGCACTCATGGACAAAACACTCACCACAACGAGTACCGTCTTCAACGACAGAAAGAATATCACTTCCTGATATCTCTTCTGCCCCAGCCCTCGTGCTCTATGGATCTCCACCCTGTCGCGCTGGACAGAGCTGCTGCTTCCCTATGTCCTTCTGGCATCTCCCGTAGTGCGCGGGCAAGGAAAGACCATCGAACCGCAAGGAAAAACGAACCAAGGTTAATGATGAACGTTTGCAAGACAGAATGGCCGTGTAACTCTCTCACTCACCTGAGGAGACTCTTTAACCTTACACTTGGGGAAAAAACATACGAATGTTGCAATTCTTGATAGCATCCTTCACGTCTGGTACCAAAGTGGCGGGCACACTAAGAGACCTGATTCCGGTACTCAATAACCTGGGGATCACATCGATCCGACCGGCAATTTCCCCACACAGAGATACAGGCGTATCTCCGGAGTCCCGGACCACTAATTCGATAAGGCGTAGAATACTTGGATGGTCATCGAGGAAATACGCCGTCACCAGGGGGTTCTCTCGCCCGGCGGCCATGGTGTATTGGGTGAGATCATTCGAGCCAATGCTGAAAAAGTCCACATGCTTCTTTAGGGACGGGATTGACAAGGCCGCTGCCGGGGTCTCGATCATCGCTCCGAGTCGTGGCACCGTGCGGATACTCATATCATCAGCCAAGTGATGGAACCGCTGCGCGACCTGAATGACATCGTTTTCCGTCGTCACCATCGGAATCAGAATTCCGATAGAGAAATGCTGAGACACTTCTAACACAGCCCGCAACTGCGCATCCAAGAGTTCGGGATACTCGAGTAACACTCGTACACCACGTCGTCCCAGAAAGGGATCGGGCTCTGGTGGGAGATGAATATAGAGAGGATTCTTATCGGCACCAATATCGAGAAGGCGCACGTCGACATACTTTCCTTGTGCCAAATGCAGACTGTCAAAAAGAAATTCCGCGAATTCTCTGTCTGAGGGAAAGTGCTTGGTTGAGAGGAAAAAAGGCTCCGTGCGAAACAATCCGATCCCGTCAGCACCGTAGTGGACCGCCAGCGCCACATCATCACGACTGCGGACATTGGCCCTGACCGCGATCTCAACTCCATCCAACGTCATCGCACGTTCAATGCGACTCACCCGCGCCATCGTCTCTCGACGCTGTTGTTCTTGGTCAAAATCTCTTTCGAACCGCCGTCGGGCGTGAGAGTTCGGGTTGATTACCGCCGTTCCCTGGTCCCCGTTCACCAGCACGACATCTCCGGTGTGGACTGTTTCTAACAGTTCAGGAATTCTCCCTACACAGGGAATACCAAGCTCGCGCGCTAGCAGAGCTGCATGCGCGGCAGGGCCGGCAAATTCTGCCAGGACCGCGACCGTAGACAAGCGCGAGAGAAACACCGTATCAGAAGGGAGCAAGTGACGGGCGACGAGTACCGTATTTGTAGGCAGGTTCTCGAGATCATGAGCGTAAGTTCCGGCCAACGACAGTAATAACCGCCGGGACAAATCGTCGATGTCATCGCCGCGCTCCCGAAACATTTCATTACTCATGTCTCTAAATCTGCGCGCCAACAGCCTGAACACTGTTCTCACTACCTGCTCGGCATTGATTCTCTCCACTTCCACGGTTCGTTTGAGTTCCTCAACCACAGAGGGGTCAAGCAAGATCGCTTCTTGCGCACGGAAAATATCGGCCGACTGCTTACCTAACCTCGCCTCCATTCGTTGCGCATCGAGAATCAGACTCTGCCGCACATCGTCGATGGCGTCTACAATTCGGACAATCTCTCGCTCGACCTGCGGCTGGTCTATGGCATAGAGTTCAGAGTCACGCTGCAGCACGTCTCGATAGACAAAGGCCTTCCCCTGAGCCAGCCCTGGTGCGACACCCTCCCCTACCAATGTGATCATCGTATCTTTTGTCAACTCCGTCTTCCCTCCGTTAACGTGCCTTGGCAATCGACCTAGCCAGAATAGAAGACGACGTTCCCCGAGTACTCAGACTCTACACTTCCAATCCCGTTTCTATGGAGTGTTCTTTCCTGGATGTCTCTAACCGACCAAAAACCACCACTGGCAGCAAAAATAGGTTATGATACCGCCGGCCTTCGACAAAGTCGAAGGCCGGCGGGCAAGCAAAATAGGGACTTCCAGGCCGAGTCTGCGCTTACAGTCACGCTGTTAAGCGTGAGGACATTAGCCGTTTCTCCCCATTCACTCAGTGTTTAGGCACGCCTCCAAGAAGCTTTTTAGGAGATCTTCCACGCTTCCCTCAGCAGGCAATGGCAGAGCAGGATTTAACAGCTGCCAGACAACGGTCCCTTGGACGGAGACCCCCATACGTAACTGGTCCTGCGACGTTCCTGCCCCGTACCGTGCATCCTGGACGGTCACTACGCGTATCATCGGCGTAAGCAGATCTGGACGAAAAGCAGGGGTGCCATCGATTGCAAACTCAATCGTTTGTTTATCTTGCCCTACGCCTTTAAGGGTCAAGAGCACGCCCTGACGCATATAGGTCGTGGTGCCCTGCGGACTGCGCGCGTGGGTTATAAGAGTCAACTGCGGAAAGTGTCCCGTCTGTCTCAGAGCCTGGACCAAAAGAGTTAAGGTCTGGACGACCTGATCCATACCTGCCACCCAGAGACGCTCAGCCTGCGCTTGATTCAGCACGGCTGTCTGGTGGCGTTGGTCTCGTTCCTGGGTTCTGCGCTGGACAAGCTCAACCATCTGCTGTGCCCATGCTTCCAAATGTGATTCCATAAATGTCCTTTGTGTCTCCTACTTTACGCACGCGGCAGCACGCTCCCGGCTGTGCGGCGCCATACTGCCCAGCAAACAATAGCAAAAGCGACTTGTTCGTACTTTTTTTTAACTTCGCACACTTCCTTATTGGAAACCATCCCGGTTACACCCGGCTAACCAACAGTACTCCATCAGAAAAGAACAGTGCATATCACAAAAAGTACATATACGCTTTCTGTTCTTGGCCTCTCGTGTCAAGTAGTCGAACTTTTGCAAACCGCACGCACCGTCACTGAGGTCGCGGCAGCGATCGTACGGTCGGACAGATTGCCAAATGCCCTCATTTTCAAAGGTAAGCGCACGGGAAACCTGTTCTGGTGATTGCCAGCGATTCAAATCGGATCAAAGAAAAAGCTGTGGGTGCACTCATCGGCAAAGCGCTTGAAAGGGCCGATGCCGATTTCGTGCGTGAGCTGACAGGATTCGTCATTGGCGGGGTGCTTCCTGCCGCTCATGCCACCCCGCTCGTCACTTTTATTGATGAAGACTTACTCCAATACGAAGAGATTTGGGCTGCAGCGGGCACGCCGAACGCAGTTTTCTGTTTGTCTCCTACCGAACTCGTCAAGGTAACGAGCGGGCGGATCACTTGTATTAAGTAAGGCGTGAAGCGTTCGTTTCTTTTTTCCAAAACTCCTCGATCGCAGCTCGTACTCCTCTCACAACATCTACCCATGCCTCATCCCGGTTGACCCAAGTCGTAATAGGTTTTGCCCCTTGGGGGAGTGCCTGAAGTATGCCAAATGGAGATCCATGCCAATCCACTGGCCTAAGAATAATCGGCAGCACCAATGCCTCCCTAACAGCATGTTTCTCCAAGGCACGCCTCATCTCTATACTGTAACAATAGTCCGATGCAACAAAATCGGCACTGACGAGCAGAAGAATAACATCAGATTCTTCTAAATGGGCACTAATGGTCTCCGTCCAACTTTCGCCTGATGCAATGAGGCGGTCGTGCCACGCCTCTATAATCCCCTGTCGCTTCAGTATTATCAGGTGTTTTTCTAATTCTTCTAGAAGCTCGTGATCTGTATGCGAATAGCTAATGAAAAGTCGTACTTTGGGTTTTTTAGGAAAACTCGTCTCGGTACTCACCACCGCATCCACGGCTTCAGCACCTCCTACTGCAAGTGTCGCGCTAACTATCACCCCTTTTCCTTTTACTGTAGCTACAAACGCGTCACGATTCCTCACCAACACATCACTATAAGCAAATCGTTGCGCCACCAGTGCAGCAAGTGTTTCCAGCGCAAAGCCTATATCTTCTGGGTCATCAGTACCCTTCTCAATCACAGGAAGTTTCTCACCAAAACTCCAGTATGGGATGTAGGGAACGCGGGTATGGTTCAACAACTCTTGGGCGCTGACATCTTTGTGTGCCCATTCGGCATAGAGTGGGGCAAGCGCTTCAGCAAACCTACCAAGCCACTGTTGCGCAAGCTCATACTCGATACGGCCCTCAAATCGCATGGCGACCGGTAGAACAAGCAGTTTCGTTCTATCAAACGGTAAGACATTCCGGGTGTGCTTTGCCCGGTTTACAACATCGAGAGCACCATAGAGACTCTGGTCGTTGGCAGTGAAGAGAAGTACCAACAAGTCGGGAAGCTGAACCGTGCAAATCCCGCCAGCATCGGTTATCCCAGTTCGGCTATCAATGAGAATGAAGTCAAAGGTTTCCTTCCACTGATTGCGCAGGTTTTCTAGAAAATTGCCCAGATCATATTCTTCATACAATCGTTTCCAATCAAGCGCCTGCATTCGCTGGACGTACGACGCCTCTTGCACTCCTGCGGTCATAAGCGACAAAGGGTGCAACGCAGCGGGGAAAGATACTTTTGTAAGATGCCTGTGCCAATCGGAAGTCTGTCCATCAATATGAGCCTGGATCAGCTCTGTTAATCCAGGTTTCTCTTGTGTCTCCATCCAGCTCTTAAAGTAGAGATGAAGTCCTGGCGCTTCTAAATCCCAATCGACACAAAGAACCTTATATCCCCAGCGACACAACAAAGCGCCGATATTCGCCAAAGCTAGGGTCCGACCAACTCCGCCCTTATACGAATAGAAGGTAACAACAGTGCCTTCACGCATCACAACCTCGGTAATTTAACTGTCACACTTGTTGTTGGTGCAGGAGTCACAATGGGCCACTCCTGCCATGCAGGCGCTCTTTGAATCATTTTTGCTAGCTCCTGGCACAGCATCTGAATCTCTCTATCTAAGTCTACATAGTCTTTCGTTTCTCGGAAGCTGGGGTGTGGAACATTCCACTTCCGCAAATCTTTCTGCTGAGCTTCTTTGGCTCCTTCTGGAAAATGCTCTCCATCGGCAAAAGTAACAGGATAAATCAAACTATCAGGATTTTGCTCGGTGCCGAATCCCAATAGGCGGTGACGCTCTAGCATAGTTTGCCATTCAGCTTGACACCAAGCGGAACGAAAATATTCCGGTGACCAAACCGCAAGAAGACACCTAGACGTTCTCAGGGCTTGACGTAACTTCGCAGGCCATGCCGCACCTGTCTCAATATCCCAGTCGATAAAAATCTGGGTATCATGGGCAACTGGTAGGCAATCAGGGAGGCGCTGCTCCAATAAGGGGTAGAAGTGATTTTTCACCCACTCTCCCATTGGAGACTTGCGACGATAGCTAATGAAAACGTCGTAGAGATAATCCTCTGCCATACCCGACCTAACTTAATCTCCGAGACAACCCCATTTTTGAGAATGGTTACAGAATGATGGTAGAATTTTTTGTGGCACAATAACAAAGGCCGCGTGTTGGAACAATCTTGAAGTGAGGACCAACTATGAAGCTTCCTATCTTCTTCCTCCTGCCCCTTCTCTTCCCATTCAATCTCGCTCATGGTGAAACGTTACGCGAGATTGAACTGAACGATGGCAGCATCATCAAGGCACATGTGCTGTCGATGGATGGCACAATGTATCGCCTGCGGTCGGAGACTCTTGGAGAGGTCGAGATTCCTGAATATCGCGTCAAAACGATTCGTCAGCTGCGAACATCATCTGCATCCCAGGAATCACAGTCCCCCCCAATTCCCACTCCTCCCGCACAGGACGGCAACACAGAGGATACGTCCGATACTACCTCAGTTGCTGCAGGTTCACTCTTATCTGCGCCGTCTGTAGCCGCGGAGCTGCAACACTCTTTCTCGCAAGATCTCAACACAATGAAGATGGTTCTCTCACTTCAGGATGACCCGTTAGTGCAGGACATCCTCGGAGATGCGCAATTGATGCAAGCGATTCACTCAGGCAATCTCGGAGCCTTGATGACCGATCCGCGAATCCAAGAATTGATACGTCATCCGATCGTGCAAGACCTGAGCGATCAGTACGGACAATGACAAAAACAGACTACAGGCAGAGGTGACAAGGAGCAGGGGAGGCGCAAGCGTACGGCCCGTAGGGGTTGTCCGTCTTCCCTATGTCGCTATTCCCCTCCCATCTTTTATCCGTTCCCCCGTTTATCCTTTCTATCTATTCGTAGTGCGCAATAATCTCCTGGGCGAACTCGACGATACTTGCCTCGACATGACCCCAGGGCGGAGAAATCACGAATTGCGTGAGTCCGGCACGTTCCAGTTCTTTTAACCGTGCAATGATCTCCGCCCGTGACCCAGTTAAGCTCATCGCTTGAATTGCTTCCGGGGTAATAAATTCTTCTTCTCCCGGATGTAAAAAGCGTGAATGCGTCGCATGAATGTCTGCCCACCGTTTGTCGAGGTAGGAACAATACGCAGGGGTTAGGAACGGTTGCAAATACGCTGGCACAGGCTTTCCTTGCTTCATCACTTCATAGCCGTAATGCAAGGCCACGGCGATACGCGGTCCCACCCGAGACAGCACCCGCGGAGAAGTCAGCGACTCGCCAGGTTGCAGAACACAACACACGCCCACCGTCATTACTGATGCCCCACCTCGCAATCCGCCACGACTGACAATCTCTAGGGTCGAGCGCAATATCTGCGGTGAAAGAATACTGATGGTAATGACTCCGTCCCCGAGTTCTCCAGCGAGTGCCAGGGCACGGGGATATGACGCAGCAACATAGATCGGGACAGGGTCTCGCACGTTAATATACCCATGCTCAAGATCAAAGAAATGAATTTGACTCTGGCGCCCACGCTCACGGTACGTCACTTCCTCACCCCGTAACAGGCCTCGACACACCGCTATCGTATGACGGAACGTCTCCAGGCTCCCGGGAGGCATTCCCATCGCCCGCCACGCCGTGTGACCAGTACCGATCCCCAAAATAACCCGCCCCGGCGCGAGTTGGTTAATCGTTGCTATCGAATGGGCGATGACTGGGGCAATCCGTGTTCCTGCGATTGTGACTGCTGTTCCCAAGCGAATCTTCCCCGTGTGCTCGGCAGCCAAGGCCATACACGCATACACATCGGAGGCGAGCATTTGCGTATCAACAAACCAGGCGTTGGTGAAACCCATTTGTTCAGCCAACATTGCGTGTTTCCAGCTATTGAGAACGTGGGATTGGAAACTGACACCAAAGTCCATAAAAACCTCAAGGTAAAAAGGGACAGGGGAGAAATGGCGAAATAGGGAAAAGAGAAACGGTGAGGAAAGAGAGAACACTTGTTCAGACTTCTCCTCCCTTTTACCCGTTTTCTCTTTTCGCCTTTTCCCCTTCTTTCGTCAGGAGGACCATCACTTACCGCGGTTCCAACGGCATGCCCTCACGTTTTCTCACATCGTTCAGATAGGCAAGAATCCCTTCTTCAACGGTATACTGAGGCGTGAAATCGAGTTCGGTCCGCAAGCGATCAGTCTTCACTAACGACGTCATCACAAACGGTTCTTCACTGATCGAAATTTTCGCCTGGGGAAGCATCTCACGCATATAGGCAGTGATCTCCCCGGTTTTACGACACACACCGCTCATATTAAAAACCCGATGCTGGAGGTTCTTGGCGCGGTACGCCCGCCGAAAGACCTCAGCAGCGTCAAGCACGTACATCCAATCCGACACCTGGTCATCTGGTGGCATCACTACCGGTTTTCCTAACAGAGCGAGTTCGGGCGAGACCATGAAGTGGTCAGAGTCAGCGCCCCGTCGCTGTCCACGCCCACTGCCAAAAACCGAGGTTGGCCGAATACCCACGGTATCGAGTCCGTAGGCTTGCGCATAGTAACTGGCAATGTGCTCGTTAAACAGTTTGCACGCGCCGTAGACAGTATCTGGGGCCGGCGGATCGTCTTCGTGCAACTCCGGTCCACCCAAAGTAGTACGCATCGGATATACGGCCACCGAACTCATGTAGACCACGCGCGAAATATCGCTCAGTCGCGCGGCCTCGAAGATATTTGTGGTACCGATACAGTTCACGTTAATCGACGGCAAGGGATTACGAATACCACCAGTGCCTAGAAAATAGGCGAGATGAATAATGCCCTCGACCTTATACTTTTTAATCGTATCGATGAGCGCAGTGACTTCCATCACATCACCGGGAACAACTTTCACTTGTGAAGCAAGATCGCCCAGTGCTGCCATGTTCGGCACAGCATCAAGAACTACGACATCTTTCTCGCCCGATGCGACGAGATGCCGCGTCAGATGCCGTCCTAGAAACCCCGTCCCGCCGGTGATTAAAATCGCCATAGCGAATCCCTCCTTCGTTGTCGCTCCTTACCATAGCGAAGCGCTGAGGAACAGCCACGAAGGAAGCGACAATCCTAAGCTTGCATCTTCTTCCAACAACAGGCATTCAGGAGTCATGATCATTATTCTTATGGGCGTCTCAGGAGCAGGAAAAACGACGATTGGACAACTCCTGGCGCACGACCTGGGGTGGCAGTTCTATGATGCGGATGATTTTCATTCCCAAGCAAACATTGACAAAATGCGTAGCAGTATACCACTCACCGATGAGGATCGTGACGCATGGTTAACCACATTACAACAACTCATCGACGAACTACTGCACAGGCAACAGTCTGCGGTCGTAGCGTGCTCTGCTCTTAAACGCAGTTATCGTGCCCGTCTCAAACGCGACGAACAGCAGGTCCATCTCGTCTATCTAAAGGGAACTCCGGCTCTGATTCGCTCGCGTCTTGAAAGCCGCAGTCGCCATTTCATGAAAGCGGACCTGCTAACAAGTCAGTTCGCTACGCTCGAAGAGCCTCAGGATGTGCTCACGATCGACATTGAGCAAAAACCTGAGACGATTGTTGCCCACATAAAACAATCTTTCTGCTAACAGCTTGCGTATCACATCCTTGTATACTCGTGCTTCAGAGGACTCTGTCACCATCGATAGGGGTTTCACTGTACGAAAAGGGACAAGGCTGGTGTAGGAGCCCAAACACTCTGTCTCATCTGACGGTCGAAGGCAACAATCTCATTACTCGCTTGAACAGCAAAGTGGTCGATTGAGAACAGTTGGTGCGATGACTTGATGCTCTCAAACGCGAGTCAATCCGGCGGAAGTGTTGGCGTAAGGACACACGTCGTGTGCTGCAGCTTCAGTACTCCGACCACGCTGGCTGACTCACCACACATATCAATGTGACGTTGAAGCGCTGGGCTGCGCCGACTCGGGCGCGGGCTGCGCCTGACGAAAGTCGAGCGTACGTACGGGAACGAGAACCCCTAACACAAGTGCACCGACCAGACATCCGCCCGCCGCCGTGTAAAAGGGTAACGACCAATCCCCAGTTTGCTTCACGAGAAATCCCGCCACCATCGGACTGAAAAAGCCTCCGAAGTTCCCGCCAAAGTTCATAATACTCGCAATGGATCCGGCCAGCCGAGCATTCATTTCAACTGGAATGCTCCAAAATGCGACCAACCCAAGCGTCGTTAACAATTGAAAGGCTGCAAACGCAAAGACAGCATGCATTGGGGAGGCAATCGTTGCGGCTATCGCCAGGAACGGTGCCGAACAGGCAATCACCACTGCGGGAACTCCCTTCCGCGCCCAGGTCTTATTCACCCCCCGTCTTAACAACCAATCAGAGATGACGCCACCACCAAGAACACCGACCAATCCGCCCGCGACCGGCAACATCCCAACCCACCCCATCTCCTGAATCGTAAACCCACGGGCTTTCACCAGGTACGTCGGGAGCCACGCCACGACCATTGACAGTCCGTACGCCCAAAAAAAGTAGGCGACCGCAAGTGCGATCACCGCAGGTGTCTTAACCAAAGCTCCGAGCGGCACCTTCGCTGCTTTCGTTTGCGGGTTCTCCGCTACAGCGTGGACTTCCGCTGGACGGTCCGCCCCTTTCCATAGCCATAACGCAATCCACAAGAACCCCACGATAGCGTTAAAGTAGAAGACCGAGTGCCACGAAAACGTTTTGATGATCCAGGTCGAGATCGGGTAGGCGATCAGCTGGCCAGCATAAATACCGGAAAGACTAATCATCTGAGCAACGCCAAGTTCATGCCGAGGAACCCACCGCGAATTGATCACCGTCGCTGCCGGCAAACTGGTGGCTTCAAATGCGCCGACAAAAAAACGCAGGGTCAACATCACAACGAACGAGAACTGTCCGAGCGGCGTCAGCAAGGTAAAAAGCGACCACCCTAAACACGCAGCGGCAAGCAATAGCTTTGGACTCCGCGTGTCAGCGAGAAGCCCGCTGGGAATCATAAACAGTGCGTAGCCGAAAACAAACGAAGAAAACACAATACCAAACAAGTCCGTATCCCACCCCAGCTCCGGCATCATCACAGGTGCGGTGATAGAGATATTCACGCGATCAATATAATTGACTAAGGAGAGAAGAAAGAGGAGGAGGAGAATTGTATAACGAGGCGGCCAATGCATCACAAATATCCCCTTTTCATCGTCAATACCCTAAAAGGGGGAAAAGGCGCAAAGGGGAAAAAACACAAAATTTGCCTTTGAGTTTTCCATGGGTCCTTTTCCCCATTTTTCCTGTTCCCTCTTTGATTCTAGATCACTTCCTGTTCCTTAAGCTTTGCCACATCGTCCCACGAATAACCCAAGATATCCACAAGAATGTGTTCAGTATGCTCGCCAAACTCTGGCGCTGGCGCTTTCGCATCTGCCGGAGTTTCACTGAAAATAATGGGATGTCCCACTAATTGTGTCGGACCCCAGGCTGGGTGCTCATAGTCCACAACATAATTATTCGCCGTCATTTGCGGATCGTCGGGAAGCTCATTGATGCTGTTCACGATCGTGTAGATAAAATCGCCCTCGGCTTTGAGAAGGTGCATCCACTCGTCGCGTGGTTTGGTCGCAAAAACCTGATCAAACAACGCAATCAGGGCCTCGCAGTTCTTGCCTCGCACTTTCATCGTCGCGAAGCGAGGATCATGTTCAATTTCTGCCAACCCAAGAGCCTTGCAGAAATCTGCCCAATAGCGATCGGCTTGCGGCATCGCAAAACATATCCATTTACCATCTTGGCACTGGTAGTGATTCCACAAAGGATTCACCGCTTGTGTACGGGGAAAACGTTTGAACTCCTTCCCCAGGGTGAGACGACAAGCCAGGTTCAATCCCTGGAGCGCCATCATACTGCCCAAGTGCGACGTATTGACTTCTTGTCCAATCCCCAAGCGCTCGCGAGCGAGGAGCGCAACGACAATTCCATGAGCGAGCATGATTGCGCCCATCTGATCAGCAATGCCCCCAGTAATATTTTGTGGAGCCATGTCTGGCTCGCCAACAGCAGTCATAATCCCAGAGCGTGCCAGCCCCATATAGTCAAAGGAAGGCTCTCCAGAATCTGGTCCTTGCGGTCCGTATCCCGTCGCGCTGGCATAAATCAATTTGGCATTCCGCTGCGAGAGGGTTGCGTAGTCCAAGCCGAGTTTGGCGGCTACACCTTTCCGAAAATTTTGCACGAACACGTCGGATTTCTCGACCAAGCGATAGATGATCTCTTTACCCTGTGCGGTCTTGAGATCCAACGCGATACTTCGTTTGTGACGATTATTCGCCTCAAAATAATAATTGCGTTTTCCCTCACCGCCAGTTGCGGTCCCGGCAATGCTCATCACACCGCGTCCAGGATCCCCCCCGACTCGCTCCTCAATCTTAATGACTTCCGCACCAAGGTCCCCCAACATCATGGTCGCCACAGGACCCTGCTGCCAAATCGTCCAATCGAGCACTCGGATTCCTTCAAGTGGCCTCGCCATATGCTTTCCCTCCTTTAGGTGTTGAATACGACGGTCGGACTCTAGCACAGGCGGCACAAGAAAAAAAAGTGACAAGAAATCTCACCAAGTTGCCTGTGCACAGCTGCGGGTTGTTTGACATGGCAACAACAGCCAAGGTATTGTTCTGTGTCCTACAAAGTCGGGTGGAAGGAGGACCTCATGAGATCGCACCCCTGGAACATGCTGCGGATCTGGCACTTGCTACTGGTTACGTTCTTCGTGCTATTGGGAGGACTCCAGCATACGCATGCCGGGTTGATCACCTTTGCATATACAGGTGAGGTCACGGAAGTTACTGGTCCTGCCTCACCATTTAGCAACCCTATTACCGCTGGAGATTCATTTAGTGGCAGTTATACATTTGACATGAATGTTGCCGATTCAGACCCAAGTGAAGGTCGAGGGTTCTACAACCAAACGGCCGTTCCGGGAACGTCGTTCTCGGTTAATTTTTTTGGAGAAACGGTGCTCTTACCACTGAGTCATATTCAAGTCATTGTCCCAACAGTGACGGAAATCTACAATGTCTTTGCAGAGACCCCATCCTCAACCCCGGCCTTTCCCAACTTTGAGTTTTCTCTCGTGGGTTTTATTTTTCATCCTCTCCCTGCGCCGGCATTTGTTACTGAAGCGCTCCCACTTCTTCCACCAGACCTCGCCCAATTCTCCACGTTTCGACCCTTCGTTCTTGCCGGCTCAGACGGGACCTCCTCTTTCCGCATACAAGGGAGCATCTCCTCACTCAACTTGAACCAGGTATCCGCTCTCCCCGAACCGAGTACGTGGCTTCTCGTCGTCGCCGGCCTCGGTGGAATAGCCTTGCGGCAACGGCAGAAACACCGGTGGCGCGCATAGTCAGTAGCGCACCCATTATTTGGTCGTTTGCTTGCGTGATGTCCAGAAACGCTCAGCCGAGCGTTTCATTTGCTCGCCCAAGCGGATCAACAAATCTCCGTTGCCATACAGGATAAACGCGGTTGCTACCGCAGCGCCAACAAGAAAACCGAATAAAAACATCACCTACCCTCCTTATGACGCCATCGCCTTAATCGCCGTCACAATTTGTGGAATTACCACTCCGGCTTTCTCCTGAATCAGAAAATCCGAAATCGGTCCGGTCAATTCGGTCTCCTCTGGATTGATCTCGATCACACGTGCGCCGGCCTGTTTCGCCACACGTGGGATATCAGCGGCAGGATAAACAACGGCGGATGTCCCGATAACAAGAATAACGTCACAACTCTGCGCAGCTTCTTGCGAACGATATAAGGCATGCACTGGAATCGGCTCACCGAAAAATACGCCAGCTGGTTTGAGGACTCCTCCACACTCACAGTATGGAGGGAGGGATGCAAGCGAAATATCCTCGAGCGGAGCAATTTTCTGACAGCGTTGGCAGATCACCTGTCGCATATTGCCATGAAATTCAATGACATCACGGCTCCCAGCATCCTGGTGTAAATTATCAACGTTCTGCGTAATAACACAGTAGAGAAACCCCATCTGTTCAAGTCGCGCTAAGCCATAATGACCTGGGTTGGGACGGGCAGTTTTCAATTCAACAAAATCTCGCATCATTTGCCACACCTTGCCAGGGTTCCGACGAAACGCTTCGATCGTGGCATACTCTTCCGGGTCATAGCGGTCCCAGAGTCCGCCTGGGTCGCGAAATGTCGGAATTCCGCTCTCAGCAGAAATTCCAGCGCCCGTCAGCGCGATCACTCGTCGCGCCGTCCGTATGGCTTGCGCAGCACGTTCAATCGACTGTTGCATAGGTACTACTCCTTTATCTCACCAAGGAAACCCTGGACTCGTGCAAGAAATTCCTGGGGATTGTCAAGAAAGATATGGTGACCGGCTCCGGCAATTTCCTCTCCTCGTGCTCGCGGACAGAGATGCGTCATCTCCGCTAAGGTCGTAACAGTCAGATTCCGACTTTCCACCCCACGCAGAATCAGCGTTGGGCACTGAATGTGAGAAAACTTTGTCCGGACATCTCGTGGTTCACGGCTCAACGTGGCACGATCACACTTTAAGATCAAGCGACCATCAGGAGATGAACGTACGCTGTGCCACGCAATGCCTCGCAACACTTCTGGAGCAACCCGCGTTTCCACTGGCAAAAGACGAAACCGTTCGTATAAGTCATTTTCATCGTCATACACCGGCGCAGGCATTTGTCGCAAGAGTCGCAGGTAACGATTCCCGCCAATGCGAAAACCAATGTCCACCACTACCAGTGCTCGTAACATCAGGGGATGGGAGATAGCATACGACAAGGCCACAAAGCCACCGAGTGAATGGCCAAGTAAGACAAAGGAGGAGATTTTCAATGCTAAGACAAAGTGGGTCAGATCATCAACGTAATCTTCAACTTGATAGTGAAGGGGTGCACTGACCCAGCTACTGTCCCCGTGCCCGCGTAAATCAAGCGCTAACACACGCCAGTTCCGCGCCAATAGCGGCCCAATATGGTCCCACCAGTGGGCATGAGCAGCCCCACCGTGCAGTAACAGCAATGGACGCTTCGTAGGTTCGCCCCATTCGAGGTAATGAATAGAGATCCCACGCAAATTGACCAGATGTTCCGTTGGGGCTAGCCAGGAAGCGTTCGTGGGGGCACTCATGAGTGTTTGTTTCTCCATATCGTTTCTTTTTATTCGTATCGTAAGGCTTCAATTGGATCGAGACGTGAGGCACGATACGCGGGATAATAGCCAAACAGCAGACCGACCACCCCAGAAAATAAGAGAGCAATCCCCACCGCCGTCGGAGACACCAAACTGGGCCAGTGAGCAACACGCGCGACGATATGTGCCCCACCGACCCCCAGCGCCACTCCCAGCGCTCCGCCAAGGAAACTGAGCAATAGGGCCTCAACCAAGAATTGCAGCAGAATATGTCGCGCTTTCGCACCTACTGCCATCCGAATACCAATCTCTCGTGTTCGTTCTGTCACTGATACCAATAAGATGTTCATAATACCAATACCGCCGACCAGAAGCGCCACCGACGCAACGGACGCAAGGAGCAACGTCATCACCCGACTCGCCCCTGCCGATGCATCGGCAATTTCTTGGAGACGTCGAATTGTAAAATCCTCTTCTTCTTGTGTCGCAGGAATGCGATGTCGAGCACGGAGCAGGGAGCGGATTTCTTGCTCTGCGTGCTCCAGGAGAGTAATGTCACGAGCAGACACGAGTACAATGCTGACCACCCCAAGAATCTCTGTGCCAATCAGCTTCCGTTCAGCAGTCGAGAAGGGCACCACAACCGTATCGTCTTGGTCCTGTCCCCACCCCGTTTGCCCCTTCATTGCCAAAACTCCTATCACCCGTAATGGGACATTCTGAACACGAATGATTGTCCCGATGGGATCTTGTCCGGCGGGGAAAAGATTACGCGCGGCGGTATCCCCTAACAAGGCAACCCGCGCGGCAGTTGCGTCTTCCTGGCGGGTAAAAAATCGCCCGGCAACCAGCGGCCAATCACGGACGCGAAAGTAGTCTGCACCGACTCCCTGAATCATGGTACTCCAGTTCTGGTTCCCAGCAACAACTTGCATGACCTGGCGCTTAAGATAGGTTGAGGCAGTAACGGAGGGACACTCCTTGGCAATGGCAACGGCATCAGCGACCGTGAGCGTCGCGGCACTCCCATACCCTGATCGCACCCCTGACGAGGTTGTTGTACCGGGCAAGACCATAATAATATTCGTCCCTAGACTGCTGATCTGCGCCTGGATGAACGCATCGGCACCTTGACTAATCGCTACCGTTGCAATGACCGCCCCGACACCAAAAATAATCCCCAGCATAGTCAAGACTGACCGTAAGGTATTACGTCGGAGTGACCGAATAGCAATGCGAATCGTTGTAAGGAAAAGTTTGAGACTCACGAGGAACAAAGTACAGGAATCGAGAAATGACAGAAACTCCTTTTCCTCTCTGCCTCAAAAAACGGACACAGAGAGTCGACCGCTGAGAACCATATGACAAATCGTACACCAGACAAGACCGCGTCTCTCCAAGTCTCGCGACTTACCCAGTATGCTTCACGACGTTTTCGGCAAGCAATGGAGATTTATCAATCCGAGTTTCCTGCTAGCAGTCGATTGTCCCGGGCAACGGTTCGCCAATTACTCGCGACCAACCAATACCAACTTATCATTGCTGAACACGATTCCCATGTCATCGGGCTTGCCCTGATTTGGCTTTCGTCCCGACCGGCATTCGTGCATCTTGACTACCTCGCCATCCACAACCAAGAGAAAGGTTACGGTTACGGAACGACGCTCTATCGCTGGCTCTGTGGACATTTCACCACGCTCTCGCCACGCGCCACCTTACTGACGCTTGAAGTCGATGAGGAGCTAATTCCGTTCTACCGCCGAAGCCAAACGCGGGTTCTCCACAACGTCCCCTACCTCTATCCGGGTCGTCGTGGGCCATTACCCATGCATCTTATGGCCTACGATCGTCGCCAGCGACAAACGCTGAGTCAGGTACAGGTGCAAAACATTATCCGGGCCCTGTATTACGGCCTTCATCACCGCAACGCTGAGGATAGCCTCCTCCTTTCATTCCTTTCTCAGGTACCCCGTCAGGTGCGTTTAGTGTAATCCCCCAAGTGAAACGTCAATCGAGGGGACATCTCGTCCCGGGCTTTCTCTTCTGCAATCGCATGCTATGGTAGCCGCCACGCAAAAAACCTAAGTGGCCACTATGAAGAGCCTCATTATCGACAATTATGGAACATACTGTCAAGAAAACCCGAACGACCAACATGAAGACTCGGACCTTATTACTACTGCTCGTGTTGAGCGTGATGTGCAGTGCATGCTCGTCTGTTCCCCGAATTTTTTCTGCAAAGAAAGTTGACTGCTGCGAAAAAAAAGCCCAATGCTGCTTTGAGCATATGTGTTGCTTACCGCGCTATGTGAAGGCAGCAGGGAAGGAACCAAAGGCATTCTCTCCGGAAGCCCCGGTCTATGGTTCAGCTCAAGATCTCGAACCACCGCCTGGGGAAGTGCTAGAAGAACCTGGGTGGTTCGCGAGGATAAACCCGTTTCAACGTTCGGCTGACAACCAAGCCCCGCCGACGGATGCAACCGTTGCCAAAGACGAAGAGCGTGGCTTTTTGGGCCGGCTGTGGCCGTTTTAGGTTTCGGTCCGTGCCGTTGAGTGCAGCGCTTTTTCTCCCACGAGCACCAGCACCCCAGAGTATTGATGCAGGGCAGCTCGCTGACGAATTGGCGCAATTTCACACCCCGAAAAGAAACCAATGATGGGAATCTCACCGAAGTACTGCTTGATGTACGATGTATCGAGATCGGGAAACCCATAGAGTCCACTGCCACGCCCTAGACAGTTAAAATAGAGTCCGAAACGAGGACTGTTCCCTTCCCAAAGTCGCGCCTGGGCCTCAAGCGTAAGTTTGAGATCCTCACGCGAACCACTTCCGTCTCGCAGGGTAAAGACCATCTTTTGTCCTTGGCGAATGTCATCGGCAACGGCCACAATTCCCTGTTTCGGCTCAAACCCAACGATATTGCGCACAACATATTCGCCCCGAGCGAGATGTTGGCGTTCTGCATCAACCGGCAGGCCAATAAACACAAAAGACGCAGCACGGTTAAGATCATCAATCAGCGGCTCTCGCACCACGTCGGCAAAGACGTCAAATGCCGGTCGCCCATCCAGCTCAAGGAGAAGATTCTGGTGAGATTTGGTTACCGTATGCACGGTCCCGATCGGCTGACACGCTTGCGCAATCCCCATTGTATGCTGAAAGTGGCCGCTGAATAAAACACCGCTTACAGCATTGTTACTGACCGCATCCCCACAAAGCTGAAAGGTTTCACCAATACTCCCGTCTTCTGACGCACCACCACCAACCGTCAGCAGTTGTGGCCCCTCTTCTGTCAGGCCAGAAAAAAACGCCGCGGCATTAAAGTTGTAGGTATCGGGAAAAATCGTGAGGAGGTTGTCCACACCGAGACGCGGCTGCACATACGCGGCCAGCTCTTTGCCCACATCATGGCTACGCCCACGCAGGTCCGGGAGAAAAAACCGTGAGGCAGTGAAGGCGTCAGTTTTCACCGTTAATACAGCAACGGCAGAAGCTCGTTCGATCTCTCCTTCCGTCGTCAACACTCCACCGGCACTACAACCCACAACATGTGAAGCTCCCGTCTCTTCTTTGATCGCCCGTAACAGCAACGAATAATTCGGCCCATGTCCGGTGGTGGCAAAAACGAGGGCAAGGTCAGCAGTACGACTCCTGGCCCGGCCAAGCGCCGTCTGCACTGCCTCCAACGCAGCCTTGTGCGTATCGTTGTAGGTCGATACTCCTACTCCGGCTTGCATCATATTTTTTCCCTCCTTGACACGGCAGCCCCGGCAACGCCGAACCTGCGTGATGGCGGGCACGACCCGCCCCAGCTTCTCCTCCTTCTACGCCTCTGGTTCTGGCTTTTTCAAGCCAAGCCGCTCGTAATACTTCGCAGGAATCTTGTTACGATCCTTGTAAATAATGAACGAACAATGCTCTTTGCCTAACACGGCGGCAGGCTCCACGACCACAAAAGGAGCACCGTTCTTCTCGATATCGACTAACTCCATCGGTGGCTCATGGGCACAGTACACGGGGAAGTTGGCCCGATTGTAGGTCTGCCGTTGCGGCTTCTCAATCGTCAGAAACCCATTGGGTCCCTCATACTTTCCTTCGAGCACTAAGCGACCACCACTGCCACAGGGGCGCATCTGAATGACGACCTTCTCCTCGTCCTCTTCGATATGCATGGGCTGTAAATGTCCATGCAAGCCCGCTACGAACATTTTAATCCGCTGCGGCAGGGCCTCTTTCCCCTGAGGCAGCTTTTCTAAGTTCGGCAACCACCAGGCTTTGACGCCCTCGATCATAATTTCTTCAAGCGCTTCATCGCCAAAGCGCTTGCCCACTTCGCTCAACGTCGCCGTGGTCCAATTGCGGTACAGGTCGTGCATGCTGAGAAATTCATTGTACATCCGCTTGGCAATTTTTTTGGCCTTTTCTTTATCGCCAGAGTCAATCGCTTCGACGAGACGATCAACCGTGCGTTTTTCCATTTCTTCAATTTCTTCTCGCGTAAACAACGGATTTTCCATATGGCTCCTCCTTACACGTACAAGCAACTCTTCTCTGTTCGCGGTATATCGCACGTCACAGCTCCATTGCAAAGCCCTTAGTGCTCAATTAAATCTAAACTTGCTGAGCAAGGAAGCATGCATGACTAAGGTTCGTGCCCTCACCGTCGCAGCAGAGCAGCGCTTTGCGCGTACTGCATATATGAAACTGTCCCCCATTAAAGAAATCGAATTGGCGGCCAGCCGTATTCCCAACGTTGTTTCCCTCGCCCAAGGCATCCCGAGCTTCGATACACCAGAAGTCATCAAGACTTTTGTCCAGCAAAAAATCGCCGAGGGCGCGTGTGCAAAATATTCGTTGACTCCTGGCTTGCCACAACTCCGCGAACTCATCGCGGAATCTCTGCTTCGCGAAGGGATGCATTATGATCCTGATGACGAAATTGTTGTGACGTGTGGCTCTATTGAAGGGATTGCCGCAACTCTCCTCACCCTCACGCAACCAGGCGATGAAGTCATTCTCCCGTCGCCGAGTTATGCCTCGTACCAAGAAGTTGTCCGCCTGGCCGGCTGCACCCCACGTTTTGCGCCCCTCCATGAAGAAAACAACTTCTCTTTCGATTTTGACGCCTTCGAACGCTGCGTATCATCGCGCACGCGTGCGATTCTCTATTGCAATCCCAATAATCCGACGGGAACAGTTTTTTCGCGGGCAGAAACGTTGCAACTGATTGAGCTGGCGGAGCGCCATGATATATTTTTGCTCATTGATGAAGCCTACAAGGACTTTGTCTTTAGTCGCGAGCCCTATTTTTCTCCAGCCCAAGAAGCAGCGGTACGCTCACGTGTGGTTCGGGTGTATACGTTTTCTAAAGCGTACGGCATGACCGGTTGGCGCGTGGGATACCTACACTCAGACGCTGGCAATGTCCGTGAAATTCTGAAAGTGCACGATGCGTTGGTCACGTGCGCCCCCGTCGTGTCACAGTACGCCGCAGTCGCGGCCCTCGAGCACGGGGCGTCGGCAATTGCAGCGTTTCATCGCGCCTTTAAGGAACGGCGAGATCGGACGGTCGAACATCTGGATCGACTCTCGCATATTTTTGACTATCAGAAACCCGAAGGGGCCTATTTCGTTTTTCCTCGAGTCAAAGATACGGTTCGCTGGGCCCGCGACTCACGTCGCCTCGCACTTGATATCCTTGAACAGGCAAAAGTCGCCTTAGTGCCCGGAGTCGCGTTCGGTCCGAGTGGAGAAGCCCACCTGCGCATTAACTTTGGTCGGGACGCTGCCGAGATCGATCTCGCCTTTGAACGCTTAGAACAGTACTTTTACCAACAAGCGACAATCGTTACTTCGCCAGTCGCACTCCCACCTCACGCACCAACCGTCACCCCTCCACAAAGAGTGGTACGGCGCCGCTTTCGTTCGTTTGCGGTTCCGTATCTCCAAGCCCTTGCACGTATCTTCCTCCGTCGGACCAAACCCACGATCATTGCCATTGCTGGCAGTCGCGGAAAGACTGTTATCAAGCGGATTCTGAGCGAGTTGCTATCACAGCGCTACCGGGTACGCACCAATCCCCGTTCATACAACACAGAAATTGGTCTTCCGCTGGCAGTGCTCAATCTGGAAATTGACACGCAGAGCACCTGGACGATTCTCCAAACTCTTGCCCGTGCGGCCTGGACCGCGTTTTTTTCAGCGGAGAAACCTGCAGTACTCATCTTGGAGTTTGGCATCCGCCAAGCAGGGGATATGCATCAATTGCTGAAAACGGTGCGACCCGACATCGCCATCCTAACCAACCTCACGCCGAGCTACTCGAATGACATTGCCTTTCTGCGAACACTACAGGATGAAATCCGAACGTTGTGCCAGGAAGTTCACTCCCATTGTCGTTTTTTGGTCGACGGCGATGACCCGCTGTTACAAGAAATCGCCCCAACCCTACCAGATACCTCTTTGTGTCTGTATCGCAAACACTGGGCCTCGACTGATCAAACACTGACCCTTCACAGCAACGGCCATACGTATCAGGTCACGCGGGAGTTAGTCGGTGAAAGCGAGCGCGTGTCGATTCAAGCTGCCGTCATGCTGGCCGAACGGTGGACAACCTTGACCTCAGACGAGATCCGTCGTTTTCTTGCCGGCAAGGAGAGAAAGGATTCGTATGCAACCGCCAACGTATAATGATATTCTTACGGCTCGTGCAACCGTCAGCCGTGTTCTCCCGCGCACCCCGACCCATCGCTCGCCAGGACTGTCAACACTCGTCGGGTGTGAGCTTTTTATCAAACACGAAAACCATTTACCGACCGGTTCATTTAAGGTGCGTGGTGGTATCAATTTCGTTTCCTCGTTATCCCCGGGAGAGCGCCAGCGTGGCGTTATCACGGCAACGCGCGGGAACCACGGATTATCGATTGCCTACGCTACCCACCTGCACAAGGCGAAAGCGCTGCTAGTAGTTCCGCAGGGCAACAATCCCGAGAAAAATGCAGGAATGCAGGCCCTGGGGGCTGAGGTGATCGAGTATGGGAAAGATTTCGACGAAGCCCGAGACCAGGTCGCAACTCTGGTTGCCAAGCACGGCTATCGGTTCTTGCACCCTGCCAACGAACCGCTCTTGATCGCTGGTGTCGGGACCTACGCCCTGGAACTCTTTGCTGATACTGCCAACATTGACGTCGTTATCGTGCCGATTGGTTTAGGCTCTGGGATCTGTGGGGTTTCACTCGTTCGTGAACGGATCAGTCCCAAGACTCGTGTGATCGGTGTCCAAGCCGAGCGAGCCCCATCGGTGTATTTGTCCTGGCAAGCCAAACAGATGATCACCACCGAGACGGCGAATACCTTTGCCGATGGGCTGGCAACACGTGTTCCGGCAGAGATGACACAAGAGATCATCAATCGACTCGTTGATGACATTGTGACAGTAAGTGAAGAGGAAATCGCGGCAGCGATTCGGTGGCTGTTGTTTCATACGCATAATCTCGCCGAAGGGGCTGGAGCCGCTTCCCTTGCTGCAGCAGTGAAACTCCAACGTCAATTAACAGGGAAGCGCGTGGTCATTGTTCTGAGCGGTGGCAACCTCGATACGGCAACCTTACGGTGGGTGCTCCAAGGACAATAGAGGCAAAGCTGTGGACAAAGAAAAAAGGGGAAAGGAGAAGGGAGAAGTGGAGAAAAGAGAAGGACCGGTTCTGGGGTGCAAGCGCACCCTCCCCCGAGCTTTTACCTCTTTTCCTCCGGTGCCTTACTCCAATGCTCCTGCGGCAACGAGTTCAGTAATTTTCTCCTCGTTGTAACCGAGGATCGATTCCAACACGTATTGGTTGTCACGACCAATCGTCGGCGCGCAGCGTTGTACGTTCGCTGGCGTGCGAGACATACGCAGACGTGACCCTTCAATAGTTGTCGTCCCGTACGTCGGATGTTCAAGCTGAATAAAGTGATTGCGATGCGCCAATTGCGGGTCCTTATACGCTTCATGCATGGACAGCACCGCCCCTGCCGAGACTTTGCGCGCTTGCAACATCTCCTCAACGCGAGCAGGGTCGTACTGTGTTGTCCACTCGCCAATCAGAACATCAAGTTCATCCTGATGGGCAAGGCGTGCCTCTCGCGTCGCGAAGCGAACGTCATCGATCAGATCTTTTCGCTGCATCACCTCACACAACGAGCGCCATTGGTCTTCCGTCTCAACAGTAATGGCAACCCAGCGATCGGTCCCGGCGGCTGGATAGACACCGTGCGGCGCGCAGTACAGATCGCGATTGCCCATCGCCTCTTGCACACGACCGTTGGCCGTATAGTCAAGAATCGCTGGACTGAGAAAGTGCAGGGTCGCCTCGGCTTGCGACTGATCAATATTCTGCCCTTGTCCAGTACGACGACGGTGGTCGAGCGCTGCCAGGATAGCAATAGCGGTAAACCGAGGGGCAACGTAGTCAGTGTAGGCACTAAACGGACCCGCGGGGATACGATCGGGCCAGCCCGTGAGATTGAAAAACCCCGACAGGGCAGCCGCAAGATTGCCAAACCCTGCGAACTTCGCCATCGGTCCCGTCTGCCCCATCAGGCATGAGCTGATCATGATGATGTCCGGTTTAATTTTGCGTAGCGACTCGTAGTCAAGATCCCACCCTTTCATCGCTTTCGGTGAGAAGGATTCTGTGACCACATCAGCCCACCGGACCAGATCGCGCACCACGTCGCGGGCAACGGGGTTATTAAGATCCAACGCGAGCCCCAACTTCCCCGCATTCAAATTCTGAAACAACGCCGAACTGTCAGGCCCAGGTTTGCGACCATGAAATGGTTGCAGCATGCGAGCAGTATCAATCTTTTGCGCAGATTCGACGCGGACGATGGTCGCACCATAATCAGCGAGGACCCGTGTACCGGCTGGTCCAGCCATTACCCACATAAGGTCGAGAATTTTCACATCGGCAAGAGGCAGATTGTTGGTCATCAGATCACTCCTTTAGCCTGCAGCGTAGTAAATTCTTGCTCACTCATTCCTAACTCATCAACATACACCTCACGGTTATGTTCACCGATCAGTGGTGGGCGCCGACGATACCGAATCGGCGTTTCACTAAATTTCACAAACGGTCCGGGGTAGCGAATCGCTTTGCCCAACTCGGGGTGCTGCAACGCTGTCCAGTACTGCCGCGCGGCTAATTGCGGACTACTCACGACTTCATCAATGCGCGTAATTGGAGCCATTACTAACCCTCGTTCAAGGGCGCCTTGCAACAGTTCAGCCTTAGTTTTCCGCTTGGTGAACTCTTCGAGGATCAGTTTTAGGCGTTCATATTCCTCAAAGCCTTTGCCGCTGAAGAGCACCCCACCAAAGCCAACCCAATCAGTATTCCGTGTGGCTTCATCACATAATCCCTCTTCATATACCCAGTCCATTAACCGCCTGGTAAAATGAGCAAAGGCGGTCCCAAAAAGAAAAGTGATGGCAACATAGCCATCCTTGGCTGGCCATACCAGACGAATCTTCATTGGACCAATCTTGACGCCACCGCCCATGCGCTGAATCTCAGCTTCTCCGAGTGGAGCTGCCAAAATCATCGCTTGCGTCGCCTGCGCCACCGCTTGTTGGGCGGACACGTCGACGTACTGACCACGGCCAGAACGCTGCCGTTCGTGGTTCGCTATCAAGGCGCCCATTGCGCCTTCCACACAGGCATGCAGGTATGCTTGCGGAACGCTGATCCGCACCGGTGGACGATCATCGTCCCCAGTCAGCACGAGCGGCCCTCCTGCCGCAAGGATGACTAAGTCACTATCCACATAACTTGCTTTCGGACCATCTTGACCGAACGCAGAAATGGCGATGTACACCAGTGACGGATTAAACACCGCGAGATCGTGGTAACTCAAACCCAAGTTCGCCATCGTCCCGGGATTTTCCGACTCAATGAAGAAGTCGGCGTTTTTCACCAAGCGTTCGAGAATGGCTTTCCCTTCACTACGAGTCAGATCAAGCGTGATACTCCGTTTATTACGGCTGTAAGCCCACCAGTACAATGAGCCATTGGGGTCTGGGGAATCCTGATAAAATGGCGGTAAGCGGCGCGCAGGCGAGCCGCCGGGCGGCTCGACCTTGATCACATCTGCACCGAGATCGCCCAAAATCTGCCCGCAGAGCAGGCCACGTTCAGTCGTCAGGTCAAGCACACGATATGCACTCAGCACACAATACCTCCGAACAAAATACAAGGATGAATGGGAAAAAGGATAACCGGATAAAGAAAGCGAACAAAGAGAGGAGAGACAAGGTCAGCTGCCATTTCCCTATTTCTCCATCTCCTCATTACTTTTCTCGTCGCATGAACTTTTTCACTTGACATGGTTTGCATTTTTTACACGCTTCAGCATACACTCCGCAACATGAAAGGAGGAGGATTTTATGACTCATCTCGAAGACTACGCCAATAAGTATCAGGATATGCGTATGCAGCGACGCAATGGCATCCTGGAAGTGACCTTTCACACCAAAGGTGGTCCGTTGCAGTGGAACGAGAGTGTGCACCGTGAACTTGGCTACGCCTGCACAGACATTGGGGCCGACCCGGAAAATAAGGTTGTCATCCTCACTGGCACCGGTGATACGTTTTGTGGCGAACTCGATTTTTCTAGTTTTGGCCAACTGGGGACGCCACGCGGTTGGGACAAGATCTACTGGGAAGGCAAGCGGATGTTGATGAATTTGCTTGATATCGAAGTCCCAATGATTGCGGCAGTGAATGGTCCAGCGCTGGTGCATGCCGAGATCGCGGTCCTCTGCGACATTGTTCTCGCCGCCGATACTGCCGCATTCCAAGATGCGCCGCATTTTCCCAACGGCATCGTCCCAGGAGATGGGGTTCATGTCGTCTGGCCCTTACTTCTAGGAGCGAATCGAGGACGGTATTTTCTCCTGACCGGACAAAAACTCTCAGCCCACCAAGCCCTAGAACTTGGTGTCGTCAATGAGGTCCTTCCCCGTGATCAGCTCCTCGCTCGCGCCTGGGCTTTGGCTGAACAGCTCGTCAAGCAACCACCACTCACTTTGCGTTACGCTCGCGTCGCGATGGTTCAACAACTGAAACGCATGATGTTAGACAATCTAGGATATGGTCTCGCGGTCGAGGGGCTCGGTGCCATTGATCTGTCGAGCGCCACGAAGTGAATTCCTCTGCGTTATGCTATCAAAGCCATAACAATTGGTTGGACAGCGCAGCCGGTCGGATAGACCGGCTGCTACATCTGCGTTCCAATCTGGCGGAACAACTGCATAATGTGAAGATTCCCACGTTCGCGCGCGACACTGACCGGGGTTCGCCCCTGGTAGTCTGAAATATCAGCGGCTGCACTCGCATCCAGCAATAGTTTGACAATCTGCGGATGCTCTTTTTCGACCGCGAACAACAGCGGGGTCCGACCATTTTCGTCTTGGACGTTGAGGTCAGCTCCCTTTGCAAGTAGCGTCTGAACAATACTAAGATATCCCTTTTCTGCAGCAAACATGAGAGGGGTGCACCGGGCAGAGTCCTGCGCGTTCACGGCGGCGTCATTCGCCAACAGCAATGCCGCAATTTTCTCATGCCCGAAGCTGAGGGCATCGAGAAGAGCCGAGTTTCCTTGCCAATCTTGCGTGCTGATTTGCGCTCCGCGTGTCAACAACGTTTCAACGATACGAGCTTCTCCGCTACAGGCCGCGATCATGAGCGCGGTGCGACCAAAACGGTTACGCGCACTCACGACCGCCCCATGTTCCACCAATAGCTCAACTATCTCTTGCTTCCCCCCAACAGCGGCCAGCATCAGGGCAGTATCGCCATTGGTACTTTTTTCGTTGACTGCCGCTCCTCTCTCCAATAAGAGCCTCACAGCCGCAGTCTGCCCTTTATCTGCAGCCGCAAGCAATGGCGTGTATCCATGACAATCTGGGATATCCACCGTTGCTCCAGAGTCGAGAAGTTTTGCCATGATATCGACATGTTCTCTTTCAGCAGCAAGGAAAAGGGCGGTACGAGCAAGCTTATCTTGCGCATCTACCGATGCGCCACCAGCAAGCAATTCCGGTATAGGCGCACTTTGCCCCCACTCGGTTGCCTCCATAAGGGCGGTAGAACCACGGCAGGTCTGGAGATCAACCCTCGCTCCCCGTGCCAGCAAATGTTGCGCCACCGTGGGGTGCCCTGTAGAAGCCGCAAGGATTAACGCAGTCTGCCCAAACTTGTTGTGGGCGTTCACGTCTGCTCCGTTGGTCAGCAGACGGAGAACTTCCGTTGTATCCCCCTCCTCTGCCGCTCGCATCAAAGGGGTATCATCGAGGCACCGGTCCCGTCCTTGTTGAAGCCGCACACGGATATCAGCCACTCGCTGCCGAATATACAGATTCGGATGTTGCTCAGTGCTATTAAGTAACGTCAGACACTCCGTGCTACCTTCAGGGCAGAAGCTCGCGATCTGGTTGACTAATTCGATCCCCCAATTCTGGATCTCCGAATCATCATCCGCAAGAAAATCTTCCACCCAGACAAGCATGCGCAGGTCGGCTATACTGCCGAGAAGTTCCACACTGGCACGTCGAACAGGCAGACTGGCATCCGACTGATATAAGGCATAGCAATATTGCGCAGCCGTCCACGGTCGCAACAGACACAAGACGCTGCGTGCCAGTTCGGACCCCGGACGAGCGGTCACGTAACAATGAACAGCCGCACGCAGATGCTCCTCACCAAGAATCAGTTCCAGAGCTTGGCGCGCGGTATTACCGCTACAGCGTGTATCCGAGCCATGTATGGCGCCGATTTGCTGCGCAAGATACTGCCAGTCGATAACGTTCACCATCCCCAACCTTGTCTGCATGCCCAGGCAGGGTTCAGCCAATGCACGACACTCCACAGATGCAGAAGCTGAAATATATTGGCCGTCAAAATTCCTCCATCATGTTAGGCATCAGGATCAAGAATCGGGACGAATAAACGAACGTTTAACGGCTTTCCCGGCCAGAGCCTTCATCGGAGTGAGAGAAATCGCACCCCCGCGATATTGGCTAAATCACCCTCTCTTCTCGCCAGCGGGTAAGATCGTCCGGCGTACACCCGAGCAGTGAACAGTAGATCTCTTCGTTATGCTCGCCAGGACGTGGAATAGGACCGACCGCCCCAGGCGTATCAGAAAACTTCACTGTGAGCCCAGGGACAAACGTGCGACCAGCATCTGGGTCTTCGGCTTCTACAATCATCTGCCGGGCTTGTAAGTGAGGATCATGCGCAGCTTGCGCAACAGACTGCACCGGCGCAACCGGCACTTCAGCCTGCTCCAACACAGCCACAACCTCAGCAACGGTTTTCTCTCGCACCCACTCAGCAACAATGGCGTCGATCTCTCCCGTATGCGCACTCCGAGCAGGGATACTAGAGAAACGTGGATCATTGATCAGATCTTCACGGCCAATCCCACGGCAAAAGCGATCCCACATATGTTGCGGCACCGCCAAAAGATACACCCAGCCATCTTTCGCCTGATAAGTATTACACGGAGCAATGCCACCGGGGCGATTGCCATTCCGCTGGGGCTCTTTGCCTGTCAACAAATAGTGTGCAATCGGGATCTCCATCAACGTGTACCCAGTATCCAGCAGACACACGTCAAGAGATTGCCCCTCCCCTGTCATATCGCGACGATGTAAAGCCGCCAATGCGCCGATGGTCGCGTGCAACGCCGTAATGCGATCGATGATGGGCGAATTGGTCAGTGTCGGCGGAGTATCAGAAAATCCGGTAATACTCATCAACCCGGACATTGCCTGCCCAAGCGGATCATAGGCTGGACGGTGTTTATACGGTCCGTGTTGACCAAATCCCGACACATTGATGAGGATCAAACGCGAGTTAAGCTGTTTGAGGGTCTCGTAGCCAAATCCCATCGCGTCCATCACTCCAGGACGGAAATTTTGCAGTAACATGTCGACTTTTGGCACTAATTTGCGCAACAACGATTTCCCCTGCTCACTGCGTAAATTGAGTGTAATGCTCTTTTTCCCGCGGTTATAAACAGACCAATACACCCGACCAAGTCCACGCGATTCATCCCCACCGGGTTCTTCGACTTTGATCACCTCCGCACCGAGATCAGCCAGAATCATCGCGCAGCGTGGCCCGGCCTGATATCGCCCTAAATCGAGCACCCTAATACCGTCTAAACATCCTGTCATATTCCCTCCTTTTGACAGTCCAAGGTCTAAAGTCCAAAGCTCAAAGTCGCCAATTTCAGGAGCTCCGTTTGATGTTCCAGGTTCTACGTTGCCCATTTCACGGTCCACGCTTTCCGCTTTTTTTCCCACTCTTCTCGTTGGTCTTTGCTTCTGACTTCGTGGGAAAAGGATGAAAAACAATATCTGTGCGATTCTTGGGAGTAACGGAGGACCAGTCGTGATCAGGAATCACCAATAATTCTGGAACTAACTCGGCGAATTTCTTCAGTCGCCAGGCTTTCTCCCACCATGCCTCGCGATCCGCTACCGCTCGTGGTGGGCGGACATAGAAATACTGTTCTTTCGTCCACGCCAGATTCCCCGCTAACAATACCGGCCCAGAGGGTAACCGGACCAGTGCAGCAAGTCCACCAGCCGTAGCCCCAGCCACATCAATGAGCAGTATACTGCCGTCATCAAAGAGATCGTGATGTGCCGCAAATGTGCCAACAGGTTTGGCCCCGGCAAAGTCCACAAATTTCCAGTTTCGGACACCGTCATATTCATCTTCTATCGCCCATTGCTCGTTTCCATCAGTTGCAGCACTATGTTCTGCCGCTGTCACAATAATCTGAGCATCAGGAAAACTCTCAAGCTCTCCAGCGTGATCAAAACGGAGGTCTGGAAGAATGATCGTCCGGATTTTTCCCTCCGGTAGATTTGCTTCCTCAAGTTGCGTCACGATGTTCTGACCTTCTTCCATAGTGAGGGTTCCAAGGGTCGCGCGCAATGTTCCCATATAGCGTTCTGGCTCCTCGGCAATCTCGTGGTTAAGGCCGGTCCCAAACAATACAAGCCCATGGCGCGGGTGCGCAATGACAAAAACAAGCATCTCAAGCGATACCATGTTCGTCAGACTTCCCCTGCTATACACTAGTGTCGTGGGCAACTCGAACGTGCCCGTTGTAAAGACATGCAATTGGAGATTCGCGACCCCTTTGTACGGTTGTGGCCAATTATGCAGTTGGGGGGGAATATACGGTAGCTTTAACGGCTTTTCGCACGCCGCGAACAAAACGAGAAGCACAACGCAGAGGTACTGTATCATTGCTTGATCCTTCGAAAAGTCGATTATGAAAGAGACGGAGAAACAAGGCTACGGCGTGTGGCGTATGGCTCGTTCGCTTCGCTCACGCTATGGCATGGCTCTTTCTTGCCATACGCCATAAAGCGAACGTAGTGAGCGGGCTATATGCTCAAGGCGAACCATATGCCTTATACCAGTTTTATTGCTACCTGAGTTGACCAGACCAGGGCACTTGACTATGTTCCCCGAACAGTCAGAAGGGACATAGAACTCATGGTTGGCGTTCCAGGAACAGAAGAACGGATTGCATTAGCAGACATCGAAGATCGTCTACGACATGTGCGATCACGGTTCAATCTTTATAGTTGCCAGAAGAACCTTTATACCCTGGGTGCAATCCTTGCCGTCGGAGCCGCACTGTTAATTATCTGCGCCTTCAGTCTGTCTCCGCTAACCTTCACCCTTCTCTCCTGGCCAATACTCCTCCTTCTGGCCTTCTTATTTGTATATTTCCTGCGACGGAATCTGCTGGACTGGACTGACGTGAACGAAGCAGCACAGCGCATCGATGCTAAAGCTGGGCTCAAAGACCGCCTCTCCACCCTCATCGCACAGCTCACTGCCGGCGTGATTGGCAAACCTGCACCATCACGGCTGTGGTCCCATCTGTTGCGAGAGAATACCGACCTGTTATCAGATTGGACCGTCAAAAAGGTCGCCCCACGCCGCATTCCCTGGCATATTTTTCCTTTCCTCCTCGCCCTGCTTCTCTTGTTCTTAATCGCTGTGGTGCCAATGATATCGACGCAATCTGCCACCAACCCATTCTCCTTATCGAATCTCCAAACCGTGCTCTCAGAACTTCCACAACGCGCAGGTGAGGTAGTTGACAAGAAACTCTCGCTCCTTCCTAACCCACCAGATCAATGGGGAAAAAGTAGCCTCTACAATCAAGATTCTTCAACTGAGTTCACCGTTGCCAACGACGATACCCAGCAAATCAACCCCGACGAATCTCCGCCGGAAACGCGGTCTCTAGCCTCGCTCCCAGAAGCGCTCCAAGAAAAAATCCGTCAAGCGTTACAGGGCTTGCCGGACAAGAATCCTCCGCCAGACCAAGACAATGCCGATCCTTCAGGCAAACGTCGTTTAGCACTCAAACCCTCCGATACGACCAAAAAGCCAAACGCGACTATCGAAGCCAGCAACCTCCCGCCACAGCTCAATCAACAGCGTGATGGCGCAGGGCGCGGACAGGAGCAAAAGGACGGCTCTCCCAGTGGGGCCAGTCAGTTTGCCCAAGGACTCGCCCAGGGCAGTGGCATCCAACAACTCGAACATGCCCGTTTAGACCGCAAAAACGCGCGTGGTGCGTTTCAGCCAGACCCCAATAGCCCCCAGATGCCTGGCCGTGGCGGTGAATCAGGTGAAGGTGGACAAGGAGCTGGCAGTGGGACAGACCCGCGGCTCTACGGAGAGCAACCTGTCTTGGATGATGGCACCAATACCTTTCAACTTGCGTTAGAAACCACACACGAAAGAAGCTATGAGGAAGGCGCAGAAACCGACGAAAAGTATGAGGGCGGCATCATTGAGAAATCGACGCGTACACTCAGCCAGCAACAGTCGCTTGATGACGCCATCCGCAAATCTCGCGTGCCCCCTGAGTACGAAGAGATTGTCAAACGCGTTTTTTCCCGAGGAGAACCACGGTGAGCGAAACCCCGCCTAGCCAATTGATCACAGAATTTCAACAGACATTTCGTCGCATCGAAACCGAACTGGCAAAAGCCGTGGTCGGCCATGGAGAGTTGGTCCGCCATATCCTCACCGCCTTTTTTGCCGGCGGCCATGTGCTCATCGAGGGAGTCCCAGGCACGGGAAAGACCCTTATCGTGCGTTCGCTCGCGGATGTGCTGAATCTCAGTTTCAATCGTATTCAGTTCACGGTTGACCTGATGCCAGCGGATATCACCGGGACGCGGATGGTCATGGATCGTGATGATGGTCGACGCGAGTTTGTGTTCGTGGAAGGACCGATCTTTTCCCATATCCTTCTTGCTGACGAGATCAACCGCTCGACGCCCAAGACGCAGGCCGCACTCCTCGAAGCCATGGCCGAACAACAGGTGACAGTGGCGGGCACCACCTACCACCTGCAGCCACCTTTCTTTGTGCTTGCGACACTGAATCCTATTGAGATGGAAGGAACGTATCCTCTCCCAGAGGCCCAGCTTGACCGTTTCTTTTTTAAGGTACATTTGACCTATCCAACGCATGGCGAAATTCAACGGATTATCGGTTCGACAACTACGAATGAGAGTCCGGATCTCCAGCCAGTCTTTGACCATGCCGAAGCGGCAGAAAAGATTATGACCTACCGTCAACTCGTGCGTGAAGTCATGGTCGCTCCGCACCTCGAGGAATATATTGCAGCCTTGATTCACGCGACGATCCCAGCTGACGCGAAATATCTCAACAAAGCCGATTCCGCGAAGACAAGGTTAGTCAAAGAGGACTTAGTGAACCGTTATGTCAGTTTTGGCTCAAGTCCGCGAGGAGGGCAAACGCTTCTTCTCGGAGCAAAAGTTCTTGCGCTGCTCGATGGACGGGCCAATATCAGTTACGATGATGTTGATCGCATCGCAGCTCCGGCCCTGAACCATCGCCTCGTAATGAACTTCGCTGCTGAAGCAGAAAATATTGATCCCACCAGCATCATTGAACGGATCATTCAATCAGCGCGGAAACTGCGCCGTTAAGAGTCTTGGCTATGGGCGCGCTTGATCCCACCTTCCTTCGTCGCTGTGATCGTCTTCGCGTACGTGTCCAAACCGCACGAGGCAGCCGTCCTGGAGAAACCCCTATTCCCCGGACTACGCAAGCCTGGGGCATCGAGTTTGAGACGTACAAAGAGTACAGCCCAGGCGATGACTTTCGCTATGTCGATTGGAACGCCGTTGGGCGACTCGACCAACTGGTAGTGCGCACGTTCACCGCCGAGCGAGAAATTCCCTACCACATATTTCTCGATACCAGTGCGTCGATGGGAGCACCCACCACGGATCAGAAATTTACCTTTGCCTCCGACCTCGCATCGGCGCTCGGCTACATCATTCTCAACAACAATGATCCGCTCCGCTTAATAGCCCTGACTGCACCTGAGAAACACCAGTTACCCTTTCGCTCGGCCCCCCTGCTCCGTCACCGGAGCCAATTCTCGCGCCTGCCGTCGTTCATGGACACCCTGGTTCCGAGCGGCAAAACCTACTTGCGTGAAGCCGTTCGGACCTACACAGAACAAACATATGAGACGGGGGTCGCGATTCTGATCTCGGACTTTCTCGTCGAGCCTCCGATATACGAAGACACCCTCGCCCTCCTCCGCGGTCGCGGGTATGAGGTGAAAGTCATACACGTACTCGGAGCAACCGAACTCGCGCCTGAACACTTGTTCAGGCGCGGCAAATTGCATGACGTCGAAAATCACACAGAGCGTTGGATTACCCTGTCAAAGGCGCATCTCAAACAATACCAGGATGCGCTGCATACCCATATGGCTGCGTTACAAAGCTTTTGCCATCGCCATCACATCTTATATACTCAGGTCGCCACCGACGCGAACCTCGCAACGGTACTCACTGAGGAGTTTCCCCGCACTGGGTTACTGATTTTTCGTTAGTCAATGCTATGGGAATCCTGAATCCAGCAGCCTTACCTCTGTTAGCCCTCCTGGGGATCCTCGTTCTTATTTATCTCCGTGAACGCTGGCGCACTCGTATTGAGGTGCCCAGCCTCCTCTTGTGGACGCAGATCCCGGAAGACAAAACCCGTATTCGACGGTTTCTTCCGAGCCTCCTGTTTTTTCTCCAAGCCTTGTTGTTGGCGCTGTTAATTGGTGGCCTTCTCCACCCGTATCGTTCACAGGAGGTCACAGAAACGACCGGCAATCGCCATATCTTAGTCGTCGATACTTCAGCGAGTATGCAAGCTCGTGAGGGACGTACTCGCCGATTCGATCTCGCGCGGGATCAAGCAAAGCAGGTGGTGCAATCCTTCGGGCCACTCGATGAAGCTATGCTCATTAGCATCAATACTCGCCCCCAGGTCGTGAGTGGTATGACCACGGATCATTTATTGCTTCTCCATCAACTGGAAACCTTACAGCCAGTCGATACCGCCACCAATCTTGATTTAGGCATCGAGTTGGCGCTTGCCCAGCGGGATCGAGAAGGACGGCGTGGGCAGATTCATGTCTTCACTGACCTTCCAACCAATGCGCTGACGCTCTCGCGCGAAAAAATCAAGAATGTGATCTATCATCGCGTAGGGAACACTGACGATAACCTCGCACTTGTCGCCCTTCATCTTTATCAAAATCCCTTTCAAACCTACTCCCAAGCCCAGGCCTACGTGCTCGTACGCAACTATGCCTTCAGCAAGAAAAGCGGCACGCTCACGGTACAACTCAATGAGAGAACCATATTGCGCCGTGAATTCACCTTACCAGCACGAGAGGCAATATCCTTTTCCGTCAAAGGGTTCGAAGGGCCCGGTAAGTTACTCGCGCGTATTGATCCAGAAGATGCGTTAACAATCGATAATCAGGCGTTGGCGTGGCTTGCCGAACGTCGTCAGCGTCGACTTGTTTTGGTCTCGCCCGGCAAACAGCTGCATGAAGAACTCCAACAGGTAAGCCAAGCCATTCCCGGTCTCACGCTCGTCGCATTTACGCCTGAACAGTTTTCTCCTCGCGTGCTTGGGGCCCAGGATATTGCCCTCTTCCATCAGTTTGTGCCTGGGGACACGGTGTCCACCAATAGCCTCTATATCTTTCCGCAAGCCAAGAATCCGCTGTTCCCGGTTGTCGCCGAGGCAGAAGACGTCAGCATCCTTGACTGGCGCGAAGGGCACGAGATTTTGCGCAACTTACAATACGTTGAAGCACTGCCGCTCAAGAAAGCGCGAGTTCTGGCTCTCCCCTCATGGGCGCAAGTGTTGATTTCGTCACGCATCCAAAACAACGAAGTCCCGCTCGCCCTCGCAGGCGAGAAAGATGGGCATCGGGTAGCATGCCTGGCCTTTGATATCGGACGCGGACATTTGACCAACTCCGATAATATGACGCTTCTCTTGTTATTCCTCAACACGTTACGCTGGCTCCAGCCTCATGATCCGGCGATACCGCTTGTGGTCCCAACCGGCGAAGCCTTTTTCTTACCACCTGATGCGGCTCCGGATTCTCTACAACTGGTTTCCCCGCAGGGAGCGACACAGGCAGTCGTGACCGACGTGCTTGAAGTTGACTATGTTGGAGAATACCGTCTCACCGGCAGTCGCTATCAAGCCACTCTCTACGCGAATTTGTTTGACGAGAACGAATCGGACATTGGACGCCGGGACGAACAAGAAGAAAGCGACCCCTTGGAGATGGCCACTGAGGTCGCTCCTGAGGCTCCGCGAACCTTTACCAAGACAATCCCGATCGAATTTGGTTACACCCTCTATTATGGCGCTGCGGCCCTCTTGCTCTTCGAGTGGCTGTATGCCTTATGGCGCTATTATCGCACGAGTCGCGTATGACGTACGAACTGTTTGACACGACATATACGATTCTCCATCCTGAATGGTTGCGACTGCTTCTCCTCATCCCCTTGCTGTGGTTACCGCTGTTCTGGCAACCGCAGCGTGGAGTTTTGTTCGGAGCCGTGCTTTTACGCTCACTCGCGGCTGTGTTAGTTGTCGCGGCCCTTGCCGGGCTCAGTCGCCAAACCATCCAGCCTGAGCATAAACTTTCGCTGGTTGCCGCCGTTGACGTTTCTGACAGTATTGCCGCCGAAGGGCGGATATGGATGAAGGAATATCTGACCCGGCTGGTGCAGACGTTGAGCCCGGAAGATGAATTTTCGGCATTGTCGTTTGCTGCCGACACGTCGCTGCAAGTTCCTCCTGGACCTGCCAATGCGGTGCAATTGCCAGAACAGCTGGTCGCCCCAGCGCCAGACGGCCAAGGAACAGAAACAAATCTGGCCAAGGCATTGGAACGTGCTTTTGCTTTATATCCAGAGGGAAGCGAGAAACGGCTTGTGCTGCTCACTGACGGCAACGAAACTAACTCCTCCAGCAAACGCCATATTTCCCTGGCCCGGCGGATGGGTATCAAAATTTTCCCAGTGATCCCTCCTGCCGGCCAACATCCCGAGGTCTCACTGGAGAAGTTCGTGGTTCCTCCCCTTGTTCGCGAAGGCAGTGCGCTCACGCTTCGTCTCGTCGTGCGTAACGGCAATGACAAAGCCGTGCGCGGCAGTGTCACTGTCCTCGCCAATGAGAAACCCTTGACCCACCAAGCCATCACCATCGCCTCAGGGTTGTCGGTTCTAGAGATTCCAGCGCAAATCTCACAGAAGGGGAATTACCTCCTCCGTGCGGAGATTAAAGCGACGTCCGATACGATTACGGGTAACAATCGCCAGCAGGCAACCCTAACGGTGGCGGGAAAGATTCGTGCGTTGGTAATTACGGACAATGCCAAAACTCATCTCGCACGCGCGCTACGCCTGAAAGAAGTAGAGGTAGAATTCCGTCGTCCGGAAGGAATACCCACACAACTGTCAGAGTTACTCGAGTATAACTGCCTTGTCTTCGATGACGTAGGTCGCGGTGGTATCTCTGGGCAACAAATGACAGTGATTGAGCAGTATGTCCGTGACTTCGGTGGCGGATTTCTGATGGCTGGCGGTATGCGAGCGTTCGGTGATCTGAATTACAAAAATACGACGATCGAACGCGTCTTGCCAGTCACCTTTCGTGAGCAGCGACCCAAAAAGAAGAAACGTACGCCCATCGCACTGTTCGTTCTCATTGATCGCTCCAACAGTATGGGCTACAACAGCAAAGTCCGCGGCTTACATGATGGCCAGAAGATGCATTATGCGCAGAAAGCTGCGGTCGAGTTACTTGGTCAACTGCAGGATACTGATTACGCAGGTGCAATCGCCTTCGACTCAGAACCCTACACCCTGTCACCACTCGCACGCCTGGCAGAAAATCGTGCGGACCTGAAGCAGAAAATCTCACGTTTACAGTATGGTGGCGGCACCGACTTTTACGGTGCATTGGAAACCGCAGCGGACCAGCTCGGGCAGATACGCGGGGCTATTCGCCACATTATCCTGCTTACTGATGGAGACTCCAATCGAGCGGCAGCCGACCATTACCCGCTGGTTTCCACGGTCGCCCAACGACAGATTACCATCACGACCATCCGTATCGGGGCGGACACAGTGAACTTGCAACTGCTCGATTTCATGTCAAAGAAGACAGGTGGTCGCTTCTACCATGTTGAAGATGTAGAGGTCTTGCCACAGCTCCTGATCAAAGACACACGGCAAGCGATGCGCGAAAACGACGATGAAGATGATGAGGGGCAGAAACTCATCGTTCCCCACGTGGGCATCCGTGGCCAAATTCTTCAAGGACTCCCAGAGGACACCCTCCCTGCGCTCGACGAATATATGCTCACTGAGGCGAAACAAGGAGCGGACGTGCAACTCTACACGGATATTCATAAGGAACACGACCCACTTTTAGCCACGTGGCAGTATGGGCTCGGGAAAGTGGTCGTCGTAACGTTTGATCCCAGTGGCAGCGGTTCTGCTGACTGGATTCGCTGGGAAGGGTTTAGCAAGTTTTGGTCACAAGCGGTACGCTGGGCTATTCGTAATGAAACCCCGTGGGATTACCGTATTAGTGCGCTCCAGCGCGGCGCACGGACAGTCTTGCAGGCAGAATCGTATGACAGCGACGAAGAAGGTATCCTCCAAGCCCGAGTACCACGTGGGGCCCGGATGGATGAGGTCACCCTTTTGCCTGTGGCGCCGCGCGTCTACGAAGCCACGCTTCCAGCAAAGAGACAAGGGGCACTCCAAGTCACCTTGCTCAAGACCAGAGGAGGAAAAACCATTAACCAAAAAAATGAAACCGTCATGATCGGACAAAGCCCTGGAGGAGTCGGCGACGAGTATCGCCAGCAGCACCCCAACCGGCCTCTCTTACAAGATCTTGCTGACGGGACCGGCGGCCATCTTGATCCTCAGGCTAGCGACCTCGTATCACAGAAACGCGAAGGCAAAAAAACCTTAATTCATCCGCTCGACAATTACCTGATGATCACTGCACTCTTTTTCCTCCTCGGCGACATTGCCGTACGGGTCTTGTTTGGCCCACCAGCGTAAAGGCCGACCGCAAAGCTAACGATCAAACACTGAGATCATCCAAGGGACTGGGCACTCCTTGGCCTCCCTGCTGGAGGACATGCGTGTAAATCATAGTGGTGGCCACGTCGGTGTACCCGAGTAGTTGCTGAATGGGGTCAAGTCCCTGGAGCGCTGTCGCGCGGAGCTGCCGGAGCAGGAGACGCCGTTGGGGAGATTGCGGACAGGGAGTGAGCGCTCCCCCGACCGCGACCACCCGTGGGAACAGTGTCCGGTGTGCCACCACGAGATGGTAGTGACGCAAGTGCTGGCGCGTGGCCGCTCAATCGCTATTAGCTGTCATTGAAGTTATGACCACAACAGCAGACGATTATGAAAAATTCATACAGCAGGTGATGGCATCGTTGGTCGGCGTTACCGTTCACCAGCAACGTGTCTACACGGGCCGAATCTCGCAGCGTGACATCAAGATTGACGTTTCGTTCAGTTACGACATTGCTGGGGCAAATCTGCTGTTCCTGGTTGAATGTCAGGGCTATGGATACTCGGCTCCGGTCGACGACGTGGAAGAGTTTCATTCGAAAATTGATGATATCGGTGCACACAAGGGGATTATGGTCACCACAGTAGGCTTTCAAGAAGGGGCAATCAAAACCGCAAGAGGCCGTGGAATAGCACTGGCGTTGCTCACGACAGAGCAACAGCCTGGAGAATTGCGATATGTTGTCCACTCCGCTGGTTCGCATAAACCAATTGTCGAAAACAGAGAGTTTTGGCAAGGAAATTTTCGTGACCCACTGGACAGTTACGACGGTAAATTTAGGTTCGAGAGTATCGGCCAGTTTCTGGGACTGCTCTGCTTGGACGCTGGGGAGCAGCAACGGCAGGAACGCGTAGCTGCGTGGAAAAAAGAAATGGGAGCAGAGAACAACACGATAAATCCAAGTACTCGATCAGAGGGTACTGACTCACACTGAGTTTCTTACTAACACTAGATTATCGTTAGCATTAGCTGCTATTAACGATGTCGCCAATATCCAGACTTCCGACTGGTATGAGCAACTGCAATCGCATGAACGTCTTCACTACGCTCCCGATACACCACAAAGTACGGGAAGTGCCGAAGCAGAACACGCCGGGCACCATAGGCAGCTCGCACGTGAGGAACTACGCTGCCAATCCCTGGATGCGCAAAATCAGCTCAAGCATGTGTCCGACTTCTGCAAAGAATTACGCCCCCAGACCTTGCTGCTGCATTTCATACCGCGCCACAACCACCCGCAGTTCCTCCTCAGCCGCTGGATCAATACTGAGGCGTTTCACTTTGCAAGCAGCTCTTTCTCAATGCGTCGCCGCACGTCGTGCCAATCTGAGAGAGTTATCTCTCCGGTGTCTACTGCAGCACAACGACGCTCGATTTCTGCGGCCCAGGCTTCCTCAGCATCAGGGTCGACTTCACGGCCAAGACTCTGCAGTAAGCGCACGGCAAGTTCCGCGCACTGGTCCTCGGGAAGCGACAGCATATCTTCAAGGATACGTTCTGTTGTGAGTGACATGAGATGCTTATACCACGAGAGAAATATACGAGATAGCACGCAAGATAGATTAACAGCTAACCCGACGCGCCTCGACCAAGCGAAGCCCAAGATCTAGAGAGAGGAGGGAACTTCAGGAAATAGGTCAGTGTTTCCCAGTGGGTGCGAATCCACGGATTCCAGTCCCACCTGAGCAACGCCTAGCCAGCCACTCAGTAATGAACCTGCGTGCAGGAGCGGAAGGAGCTGTACGGAGCCGGGAGTAGCGAGACGATAGGCTGCGCTATGGAGCCCCGAAATGAGTAGAGTGGTGGTCCGAAGGATAATCTCTGTTGAAGCCAGGGAAAACGTCGACACTCTGGCGCGAGTGGAAGGCAGCAATTCTGTCAGCGACACGGCGAGGCGGGCAGGGTACCACCGGGGTCTGAAGAGAGCGGAGCATGTCGTCACAGAGGAGACTCGGGAACTTGGGAGAGCCCACGCTCTCCGTGTGCACAGACCCAGAAGACGAGGGGGACCGGGTGACCAAGAGCCCGGGCGGTGATGGGGAACTTCCGAACATTAACGAGCCGTGAGGAACACAAAGGGAGGAAGCGGACAAGGGATGGGGAAGCGAGCGGACGCGAAGCGACCCAAGAGGGAGCGTGGGCAATCTGAGCGGAGCATAGTACCGAGGAGCGTGGGGAACCGAGGCCCAAAGAAGACGACGTTAGTCGCGTTTAGTAAGCCCTCCGCCCGGGTGGCGGAGCGGCAGGGGACAGGCATCTTCGAGTTTCTCGGATTGACCCATTACTGGGCGCGCTCCCGACAGGGATACTGGGTAATCAAGCGGCGCACGACCAAGAAGCGGCTACGCCGCACGTTGACGGCGCTGTGGCAGTGGTGTCGCTCGCACCGGCATTGTCCGGTGGCAGAACAACACCAGGCCCTGGGTCAGAAGCTGCGAGGGCACTACCAATTCTACGGCATGCGCGGCAACTCCCGCCTCCTGAAGGTGGTGTCGCGTCATGCGGACCGCGCCTGGCGGTACTGGTTGAATCATCGCAACCAGAAGGGCACAATCACAGGGCAGAAGATCGCATGGTGGCAGGCGCACTTTCCGTTGCCCGTCCCGAGGATCGTCCACAACATCTGAGGCCACCTGCAGGGTCGCAACAGATATGCGCCAGAGAGGTGCCAAGACTCTGGTGACCGAGGAACCGTATGAGTGAATCGCTCACGTACGGATCTGTGGGGGGGCTGGCTGGGCAACCGCCGGCTCTGCCCGGAACCGCATCGCCGCCACGTTGGGACTCTGCTAAAGCCGAAAGGGTACAATGTGACCGCTCGCGGGGCGCGTAGAAGTGAAGTCGACAATGGCCTCGTAAGGAAACCCGGTGGACAAAGAAGATCTAAAACAGTTTCAGCAGCTCATCCAGTCGCGTCCACGCTCTGCCGAGCGTGAGGAAGCCTTACGAGCGTGGGAAGCGTACAAGCTGTCAAAGCAAGCAAGGTTTCAGCGTGGACAGAAGATATCCACAGGCGAAGGACGCTTTCGGAAGCGTGGGGTGTGGATCAAGGGCGACTACGTTAAGTCGCTTACGGCACCAGCAATCGACCTGCGGGAGGCGACCTTCACCGACGTTTGCGTCGGCTACGTCGATTTGCGGGGCGCGCAGCTAGACAAGGCGATCTTCAACCTTGACAAACTCTCGTGGACTGCCTTGAAAGGCGCTAAGCTTGAGGCTGCGAGCTTGCGAGACGTCCAGTTACCTGAAGCGCGACTACTCGAAAGCGATCTCCGCGGGGCTGATCTGACGAGGGCCAATCTCACCGGCGCCGATCTCAGCCGCGCGAACCTTGCGGGCGCAACCCTCCAAGATACCCTCCTCACTGAGGCAAACCTTGAGGGTACCAATCTTGTGGGCGCAGATGTAGAAGGATGTGAATTAAATGGCGCCCGGGTCTATGGGGTTGCGGCGTGGGATCTACAAGGCCAACCTGCCTCTTCAAAGGATCTCATAGTCACGCCTGACACCTTGCCCGTCATCACCACCGATGACATCCGTGTTGCACAGTTTATCTACTTGCTCGTGAACAATCCTGAGATTCGAAACGTCCTTGATACTGTCACTCGAAAGGTGGTGCTGCTACTTGGTCGCTTCACACCTGCGCGAAAGGTAGTGCTAGACGCTTTACGGGATGCACTGCGAAAGCAGAACCTCGTCCCAGTGCTGTTTGATTTCGCGCAGCCTTCCGATCGGGATATCACCGAAACTATCACGCTACTGGCTCGAATGGCTCGGTTCGTCATTGCGGATCTCACCGACCCAGCAAGCATTCCTCAAGAGCTGCAGGCAATAGCTCCTGATGTGGCGGTACCTATGCGACTCATCGTGGAGAAGGGTCACAAGCCTTATAGCATGTCGAGGGACCTCAGAAAGTACCCGTGGATCATCAAGCCATACCAGTATGCAGACGTAGATAGCCTTCTGGCCAATCTCACAACCCACATCATTGACGTTGCGGAAGCGAAGCGGGTAGAGATTGCCCAGAGCCGCTCAGATACCGATTGGTGAGCGAGGGAATCGCCGACTTCCCCTTGTCAGCAATTTCCCGTTTCTTCTTCCCTTCTCCGTAAGGTTCGGCGATTTTCGCTACTGCCCCATCGGGAAGCCGTACAGCTTCGCAACGTTTTCGTACACGAGCTTCCGTCGTGTCGCTTCCGGCAGGTGACCGACCTGTTTCTGGAGAAACTCCTGGGAGTCCGGCCACACTCCATCCGGATGCGGGAAATCCGACCCCCACATGACATTATTCACCCCAACTTTTTCGATCTGATCAATGCCGGCTTGGTCCTGTTGATACGTCGCATACATCTGCCGGTACCAGTATTCGCTAGGTTTCATCTTTAATTCGAGATCTTTGAATTGATCTTCCCACTCATAATCAAGCCGTTCGAGCACGTAAGGTATCCAACCGATTCCGGCTTCGCCGATCACAATTTTGAGATCTGGCAGCCGTTCCAGGGCTCCGCTATAGATGATCGCGGCCATCGCATCGACCATCGACATCTGAAAACCCGCAAGTAACGTCGCCAACCATAAACGCCGTGAGCGATGGTCAGAAAGCCAACTCATATCTTGCTTGGGTCCAATCGTATGAAAATGAACCGGGATATTGCAGTCATGCGCCGCTTCCCACAGCGGATTCCAGTTCTCATGCCACAAGGGCATCATCCCCGGCGAAATCGGAATCTCTGCACCTTTAATCCCCATCTTTGCACAGCGACGTAATTCCTCCCCAGCCTTATCGGGAGAGAACGTCGGGAGGCAGGCAATAGCAGCCAAACGCTCAGGGCAGGCTTGGCAAAAGTTCGCGGCAAAGTCATTGTAGATATGGACAACTGTTTCAACGATTTCAGGATCCTGTAGACGAAATGCGGCTCCCAGAATTCCATACAACACTTCTCCCACCACACCATCACGGTCTTGATCCAAGAGCCGATACTTGGGGTCAGAGGTACGGAAAATCCCGCGCTTGTAATCATCGTACAGACCTTCCCCTGCCATCCGATCCGAGCGATAAATCTGACCGGGAATGTATGGCCTCCCAGCGGACCCCATCCCACCGGCCAATCCGAGATTCGCTCCGTTGTGAGCAACCCACATCTTTCCTTCAGTTGTATCGACGACTTTCGGCATTTTTTCTTTCAACCCAGCAGGGGCATTATCGACAAACAGTGTGGGTGGCAACCACGGTAGATCAATATGCCCGTCGGCAGAAATGACTGGATGATTAAACATCAGGACATCCTCCTTCATGATGGCAACAACTCGAGGTACACTGCAATACTGAGAGTGTTTTCTTGTCGGAAATTCTGCCCCTCTCTTCTAGCAGAAATTCCCCTCCCCAGGAAAGCCAAGCGACAAGCTTCACCTGTTCTGCTATGGTGGCAGGTCTCTTGCGGAGAGGACGTGTACACGTAGTGAATCGACGCGCATTTTATATTCTCAATCTTGCAGTGTTCACCGGTATGCTCGGGGTCGGCATTGTCATTCCATTTTTGCCGATTTATGCCAAGACACTCGGGGCAACCGCTATCAGTATCGGGGTCTTTTTCGCCAGCTTCCCACTGGCGCAAATGCTTTTTATGCCTACCATTAGTCGCCTGTCTGACCAACACGGACGCAAGTGGTTCATTGTCACAGGCCTTTTCCTGAATTGCATCTTGTCCTTGTGGTATGTCTATGCACCAACAATCGTTTATCTCATCATTGGGCGGTTTCTGCATGGAGCATTGATGGCCCTGATTCTTCCTATTGCCACCGCCTACGTGGGCGACTTGGCGCCTCCCCAACAGCGTGGCACCTACATGGGAATTTTCAACTTATTCCTGACCAGCAGCTTCGGTATGGGACCACTATTTGGAGGGTGGGTCAGTGATGCCTACGGGATGGCGGCGAGCTTTTACTGGATGGGTGCACTCAATGCCATTGCTTTTGTGGCAGTTCTTGTATTATTGCCAGAATCTCACGGAGTAGCGCGTGCGAACGCGCAGCAGCCTTCCTATCGCGACATGCTGCGCAAGATCAATGTCCAAGGGTTGGCACTCTACCGTATGGTCAATTCCATTCAGATGGGGTTGTGGTTCTCCTTCTTACCGCTCCTTGCCGCAGAAGTACTCTCTATGAGCAAGTCACAGATTGGGACCGTTATCGCAGTACACATGTTAGTCAGCTCCTTGGTACAGGTCCCGGCTGGTCGTCTAGCCGATCGTATGAGCCGGCGACTCCTGGTGAGCATCGGTGGCTATTTAGGATCAATTGCCTTTCTCGCCGTGTGTTATGCTCCTGGTTTTCTACACCTTCTGGTTATCGGTACGATAACTGGAGCAATGGGGGCCATTGCGATGCCTGCCCTGACCGCTCTTGCCGCGGATGAAGGACACCATAGCGGTATGGGTGCAGTCATGGGGGTGCTCAACATGGCAATGAGTGCTGGTATGATGCTCGGGCCGGTGCTGGCCGGAACACTGGCAGAATTTTTCGGCCTGCGCCCGCTCTTCGCCTTTGGCGCGGTGGTGGGGATGCTTGGAACTCTGATGTTCGATCGGTTGACCGCAGCGCACGCGTTACACGTTGCTGTTCCTGATCTGGGAGGACGCCAAACAGAATTAAGTCGATGATACAGCTCACGAACATGTGTCGGACTAGCAAGGTGGTGCCTCATCATGGATCTCAGCTTCTTCGGATTACAAAAAACCCCGTTTGCAGATATTGACCCTTCAGCGCTCTTCTGGACCCCGCAGCGACGAGCACTAGCAGAACATTTTCGTCAGGAAATTGTCAAACGGCGAGGATTCTTTGTTTTGACTGGCGAAGAAGGCGTCGGGAAGACCTCCTTTATAACGGCAATGCTCGATGGCTTGGCGCAATCTCCGTACAAAGTAATTTCGCTCACATCGGAAAAACTCTCCTTTCCGTCCTTGCTGAAAACCCTCGTTCAAGCTCTTGGGGCCAACACCGAGATGGGTGAGTCAGCCTTAGTTGAGACGTCGAACATCGGTGATACCCCGACTCATCCGTTAGCCCCGCTTGAAGATGTTGCGCCACTTTTGCGTGCGCTTCATGCTTTGCTCGTGGAAATTGCGGCCATGCAACGTGGTCCGGTCATTGTAATTATTGATGACGCCCACCAACTCCCGGTCAAAACCCTCAAGGACTTTCATTGGTTGTCGACGTTTGAAACCCCTGAAGGCAAGCTTTTACAAATTATACTGATTGGCGAATCGGCGCTCACGGTTAAAATTGAGCTACCGCAATTACAAATTCTCAAGCAACGTATTGCGATTCGGGCAGAACTACCCTCTTTGACTCCGGAAGAAAGTTTTGTCTATTTACTGAAACGCCTGCAAGGCGTTACGCCCCCTACAGCTTCGCTTTTTTCCGCCGAAGCGTTACACTTCATTTCCCGCAACGGCAGAGGTAACCCTCGCGTGCTCAATACCTTAGCCAATACCGCCTTGCGCGCTGGGGTGCATCGCCAACAGAAACCCATATCTGGCTCTCTTGTGCAGACAGTGATCGCTGAGTTTCGTTCGGCGAAAATAGAAGAAACTGAAGAGACAATTCCACCCATGGTCAGGGTTCCTCCAGGTTCGTCACACTACCACCCAGTTGTTTTACAACCTGCCGCTTTACGACGTGGGCGTCTTGTACGCGTCGCAGAGATTGGTGTACTGGTCGCGATAATTGCCTTCATTGCCTATCAAAGCTTGTGGCGTGGAGATCGAGCGAACCACTTGTCTCCGAAAGAATTGATTCCCCACAGTACTGTGGCTCAGGCGTCACCTACGGTTCCACCGCTTCCCGCCAAACCTTCTGAACAACCGCCTGCACTTGGCCGGAAAATCTCCGCGCCTCCCCCTCGGTCAGCCAATATACGGGAGACGCCAAGTTGGACTTCGCAGTCAGAGCTGCAGAACCGCTCTCGGAAGACACAGAAGTTGGCAAAAATCGACGAAAAACGCTCAGAGAACGTGCAATCGCCCAAGCAACGTACGCCAGTAAAGGCAAAGGAGAAAGAACAAACGTGGCAACCCCTTAATGAGGGAATGGAGCTAAAGCTGCCGTCGCCGCTTGCGCCACTCGAACAACGCGGGCCAGCGATGATCCTCCAAAAAAGTCCCCCAAGCCCGGCATCGAACTGGGATCAACTGTTTGACAATTAACGCGTCCGCGGCTGACGGACAGGAACCCCGCACGTTGCAGAAGGAAGGAGATTCTTATGGCACAGAAACCATCGCTCAGTCTCGCACCCATGCCTGGCCGTCGTCAGGCAACTATTGAACTTGCGCAACAGGTCGAGCGTGCCGGTTTTGCTGGCATCTACTGCCCCAGTGTGATCGACAATATGACATGGTGTGCTTTGCTAGCGCAGGTCACCAAAGAAATTCCCTTTGGTACCGCTATTACCAACATCTATACACGTCATCCGTTTGATTATGCACAAACCGCTTCTTTCATCCACGAATTATCACGAGGACGGTTCCACTTTGGTATTGGTGTTAGCCACGGTCCCATACACCAACGTCTTGGCTTACAAGTCGGCAAACCCTTGGCCGACATTCGCAACTTCATCAGCGACGTACAAAAAAGTGTTCCGAAGGTGGACATGCTTCCGCCCATTGTCTTAGCAACCTTGCGTAAGCCAATGGTGCGCCTCGCCGGTGAGATCGCGCAAGGTGCTTTATGGGCAAACGCCGCCCGTTCGCATATGGCCGCGTCGATCGCAGCTTTGCCCGCAGAAAAGCGCACCGATCCCCAGTTTATGATTGGCAATATGGTTCCGACCTGTATTGATGACGATAAAGCCGCTGCCGCAGCGGTAAATCGCCGTACCCTCACCGGGTATGTTCGCTTACCCAACTATCAGCAGTATTGGATTGAAGCTGGGTTCGAAGAAGAGATGCGAGCGATTCAACAGGCCGTCGCCGACAAAGAAGAAGAGAAGATTCCGCAATTGATGTCCGATCGCTGGCTCCAGCAGGTGACATTGTACGGTTCTGCCTCGGAGGTGCGTGAGGGAATTGAAGCCTGGTACGCATCTGGTGTGAACACCGTGATTGTGGTTCCGTCCTCTGCCCACGGCAACCAAATGGTGGCCTTTGAAGAACTGTTCGCTGCCTTTCGGTGAGTTTCTCTCGGTTCACATCGTGGGTTATACTCACTTTCCTGAGGCTCACCACTCAAGCCTCATCTAAAGAAAGACGATAACTTGTAGCCTAGCGTCGGCGAAGGGTTTGGTTTATACATACAAAGGCGCGTACTATTCCAAATTCAGACGCGACATAGGAGGGACTGCATGTTGAAGCCGATTATTTCCGCAGACTCACACATTACCGAGCCCCCAGGCACGTATGTCGATCGTATCGATAAGAAATACAAAGATACCGCCCCGCATATCGTCAATGATGAAAAGAAGGGGGATCTGTTCGTTATCAACGGTTTGGATCAACCAATCCCGATGGGATTGGTTGCCGCAGCGGGCAAAAAAGCGGAAGAGTTACGTACTTTCGGTGTCAAGTTTGAAGAGATGCACCGTGGTGGATGGGATCCAGAAGCGCGTCTGGCCGAACAGGATCGTGATGGCGTGGCCGCGGAAGTTATTTACCCAACTGTTGGCATGCTGCTCTGTAACCATCCGGATTTTGACTACAAAAAAGCTTGTTTCGATGCCTACAACCAGTGGGTCGCGGAGTACTGCTCAGCGCATCCGAATCGCTTGATCGGTCTTGGCCAAACTGCCATGCGGTCCGTTGACGAAGGCATCGAAGACCTGCGCAAGATGAAAGCGCTAGGCCTGAAAGGCGTAATGATGCCGGGCAATCCTGCCGTCGCTGACTACGATGATCCGATGTACGGCCCCTTCTTCGAAGCCGCGATCGATATGCAAATGCCGCTGAGTTTCCACATTTTGACCAGCAAGGGTGATGTTGTCGGCGCCCCACCGCGTGGTCCCAAGATGAACGGATTCATGTCGATTATTCGTGGTTGCCAGGACATCATGGGCACCTTCATTCTTGGTGGTGTGTTTGAGCGCCACCCGAAGCTGAAAATCGTCTGTGTCGAAGCTGACGCTGGCTGGGTCCCTCACTACATGTACCGCATGGACCATGCCTACGACCGTCACCGGTATTGGCTCACGGCCAGTGCATTAACCAAGATGCCGAGTGAATACTTCCGCGAGCACATTTATCTGACCTTCCAGGATGACTGGGTCGCATTCAAGATGAAAGACATGTGCAACATTCGTCGTCTGATGTGGGCGAATGACTTCCCACATAGCGATTCCACTTGGCCACATTCGCAAGAATTGCTAAAGGAACATACCGCCCACCTAAGTGAACAGGAAAAGAACTACATTCTGCATGACAACGTGGCAGAACTGTACAACCTTACCCTAAATTAGCCGCGAGCAACTTACATCTGTTCCTAGGTCACGAGACAATAAGGGCAGCGTTCCGCGCTGCCCTTGCCGTTTCAGGCTCCTGCGTGAACGAATTTCTCCATGTTCTCTACCCTTCCCCCCTTCGATTTTAGCCGCCCTGATCTTCTTCCCCTCTTCGGCATTTTGCCGTTATTCTGGCTCTGGCAGTGGCGTGCGTTTCTCCGCTTTTCGTCGTTCTTCAGTCTGTTGCTACACTCGCTTGTTGTGGCGCTGCTCATTCTTGCAGCAGCCGGACTCCATACGTTCCGTCCCGGAGCCGCCAGTATTCCACTCCTGGTCATCGATCTGTCTCGTAGCGTTACCGATACACAACGACAGTGGATACAAGACACAATCGAGCAACAACTGCATCCAGCAGCAGATACACCAACAATTCTTTTTGCTGGGACGCAACAACAGGTTCCATGGAAAGACGCACAATCGTTGATTGCTCGTCCACCAGAAGAGCTACAACCTGAGGTCACAAACATAGAAGGAGCGTTGGCACTGCTTCTGCACGAAGCCCAGAACCGGCACGTGTATTTGTTTAGTGATGGTTGGGAAGTAAGTCCAAACAAACCATCTGCTGAAACCGACGGAGCAATGACAGAGGCAAGCATCAGGGCCTTGCTACCACTGTTGCAGGAGCGACAGCTTAAAGTCTATCCGTTTCTGTTCCCTCCACCGGCGGTTGTTCCAAACATCGCCCTTCAACGCTTTAGTATACCGCAATCTACGATTGGTGGAGAAACAGTTCAGGCCCAGATTGCGCTGGAGAACACCAACACGCGCCCCGTCCGAGGAGAACTGACGGTCAAGCAGAAAGAGAAAGTCGTCTGGCAGCAAACCGTTACTCTTGCCCCGGGAGCTTCTCTATTAAATCACGCCATCACTTTCGCTGAATCAGATCAAGGACTTATTCCGCTCCGAGCCACGTTTGTTCCGAGTACAGCAACAGAGGACACCCTGCGACCAGACAACAACGCCACGGCCTGGATTAACGTCACTCCGAAAGAGAAAGAGATCCTACTGGTTAGTGCCAAAGCTCGCGATAATCGCTATCTCGAACAAGTGCTCGATAATCGCGGATTAGGAGTAACAACCATTAACCTACCCGCTCCAATCCCAGCGCTCGACAACTTTCGTACCATTATTTTAAATAATGTGGCGAGAACGCGCTTGCCGCCGATGTTGTTGTCCGGACTCGATAACTTTGTTCGTCAGGGCGGGGGGTTACTGATGATCGGTGGTGAAGAAAGCCTTGGGCTTGGTGGCTATAAAGGCACAGAAGTCGAGCAGGTACTACCAGTTACAGTGACGCCACCGAAAAAAGAAGAACACACCACAGCAGTCATGTTGGTTATTGACACCTCTGGCAGCATGCGACGAGAGTCAAAGCTGCTGTATGCGAAGGAGGGAGCACGGGCTGTCGTCCGTAATCTTAAAGATCGTGATTTTTTTGGGGTGATTGGCTTCGATACAGAACCGTTTCCGGTCATTCCGTTGTCCCGCTTAGGGGACATTCGTGGAGATATAGAGAGTCGCCTCGCGCGTCTCAAGGCCTCGGGTGGCACTTTTCTCTTGCCCGCAATTGAAGAGGCGAAACGCCAACTCGAGCGACAAACAGCAACACGCAAGCATTTGATTATACTGACGGACGGGGAAACCGGCGGAAGTGGTAGCCAGTATCTCGACCTGGTTTCAGCCATGCATCGCGAGCAAAAAATGACAATTTCCGCTATCGCTGTTGGTGCTGAGCCGAATTTGCGACTCTTGTCTCGTATCGCCGACTATGGCGGGGGGGCATTTCATCACACCGTAGACCCATCTTCCTTACCAGACCTTTTTATTGGGGAAGTACAGTCGGAGAAACCGCCGGAAGAGAAAACCATGATCGAGCAAGAATTACGACCAATCACCAACCCCTCTTCGCCCCTGCTCCAAGAACTGACACGACAAACGTTCCCGCCAGTAAAAGGCTATGTCGAGACCCAGGTGAAGCCGGGTGCCCGCGCTGACCTCACGCTACGCACTGACGGCAAACGTCCGCCTCTGCTTGCGTCATGGTCGTATGGCAAAGGTAAGTCGGTCGCCTTCACTTCCGACGCCAATGGCCGCTGGTCTGCCCCGTGGATCGGTTGGGACGGATTCGGTAAATTCTGGGAACGTGCAGTGCGTTGGAGTCTACCGCCGGACGAGAAGCGCGATTCTGCAACCAAACCACAGTTCGAGGTTGCACTCGGCCATACCGACAACGGACTGGTCATCGATGTCTTTTCCTATGGGGCCCGCGAAGAGGGACGATCCGCCTTCGCGCAAATCCGCTCTCCTTCCGGAACCGCCGAATCGTTGGCCTTGCAACGTTTAGCCCCTGGGCATTATCAGGGAGTAAAACGAACCGAAACACCCGGTGACTATCGTGTAGAAGTGACCCTTCCGTCAGGTGAGAACCTCGGTCCCTTGGGCTATACCCTCCCCCCACGTCGTGCGACCGAGGTCCCACAACCGCAACCAAACATGCCCTTGCTGGAAGCATTGGCCCAGGCCACCGCAGGAGCAATCAATCCTAACGTTTCCGCATTAGAACAACCGGTCGCTCCGCCTGAACCACAACCACTCCTGCCCTATCTCATCCCACTGGCGATGGCACTGTATTTTTTAGAGTTGCTCGTGAGACGGGCGGTGTAGCCAAATGGCCGCCTACTGTCATTTTTTACCTCTTATCCATTTCCCCGTTTCCCCATTCCTCCATTTCTCCGTGTTTCCAGCCATTGATAGAGAGCGCAGCGCCCGAGCTACCCACCCGTTATCCGTTTATCCATTTCACCCTGCAGCCTATAGCCTTGAGCTTCTGTTTTCAGTGCGCGACCTGAAACTGCATCATGCCAAAGCCAACGGCCATGGCCTCTTCGTACATGACGATACTGCCTTTGGCCCCGTCCACCGCACCGGCAACCGCGACCCAGTTGCGAATCTCATGCGTGCCATTGCCGATCTTGTCGATTTCCGCATCGGTGAAGCTACACATCGCCGGATTATTATCGCAAAGCAAAGCCAAGAACTTCTTATCAAATTCAGGAGTAACACGGCCCATGTCTGGTGTCCCGACGGCATGTGATAAACCACCAGTCCCCAGGATTGCGACACGATGTGAAGCACCCCACTTGCGGATACTTTCCCCAACCATACGGCCAAACTCATAGCAGCGCTTGAGGCTGGGTAACGGCGGCAGCACGCAATTTTGGATCAACCACAGGTAGGACATATCCCACTTGGGCGTCAGAAAGTTCAAGCAAGTCAGAAAACCGTGATCCAACCCCACTTCACTCAATCGCGTGAGGTCGAACCCCTGTTGGACACCCTCAGTCATGATTGCTTCGGCAAGTTCTGGGGCTCCCTTCACTTTGATGCTATTGCATGGCACCCCAAGCCAGTTCTCGACGGGGCCTGAAGCAGTTTCCGCCGTCACTACCCCAAAGGACGGATAGCGACGTGGGTCAATCGCGTTGAAGTGTTCATCCGAGATCACGACGAGTGTATCTGCGCCTGTGTCAGTGATACTTTTCCGCAAGGTCGCAAAACCGTTATTAATCTTGTCCCACGTCGGCTGATCGGCCATATGCGGAGCCATCGTTAACAAGGGACTGTGAACTGACGCCATCGCTGCAACAATCTGTGCCATAATTCCTCCCTATCGAAGAATGTAGTCAGTAGCCAGCATTCGGAATTCAGTAGGATAAGTGGAGAAACAGCAAGGAGAAGAGGGATAAGAAAGCCTTTCCCCTATTTATCCTTTTTCTCTCCTTTGTCCTACGCTCTTGTCGCTGCTTGCAATTGCTGAAGGTATTGCCCCAGGTCGTGTTTAATCGCAAAAGAATATTGCACAAGGATGTAAGGATGAACGCCGTGCTGATAGAGCCATCCCATGTCTTTGGCTTTGAGTCGCTCGCGCTCTTCAGCGGTGAGATCATACTGAGCAGTCACGTGATCAGGGTCTTTTGCGTACTGCCCTAACTTTTCCTCGGAACGAAACAAATCCACCAACATAATGTTTAGTGTCTGGGCACTCACAACAACCTCCTTTTCGCAAAACACGCGCCGTTACAGTCACACTGATAATTCGAACAACAACAGGCTGTCCTTTCCCTACACGCGAAGCGTCAACCCAATAGGTTTTGTGTTGACAACATTACCCGACCCAAGATGTTCATGCTATATGTCTGTTGGGGGTAAGGAGCGAAAAGGGGAAATGGGACAACGGCGAAAGAGGCTGAAGGCTGCAAGGGAAAACGGGGACACCTGGGTAAAAGAATCAATGGATAAGGGACAAAGCGAGCAATCGGCAAGGGTCACAGCCGTTTGCTTCTCAACCCTCGATTATCCTATAGTTTTCGTATGTCCTGGGGGAAGGAAGCTCTCATATTATCCGCGACAGGGTATACCGATCTGAACAGGACTCAGTATCACGATATGTAGAAGGAGACACAGAATGGGACTGAACCGCTTTCTGTTGCAATTGTCCACACTACTCGCAGGGATCACATTGCTGAGCTCAGCTTGCGTTGCTCCTGGAGGGCGACAACCATTGGCCTCCCTGACAGCACCGCAACGCAACACGGTATCCCCCCACCCTGACCCTTCTGCGTCCAATCCACCATCCCCAGCGTATAAGACTTATGGACAAATTCCCCTGAGCTTCGAGGCGAATACTGGCCAGACGAATGAGCGCGTGAAGTTCTTGTCCCGTGGCCAAGGTTATGCTCTTTTTCTTACTGCCACAGAAGCCGTGCTGACGTTAAAGAACCACACGCAACACGAAACCTCGGCAACTGTACCGAAAATTCCATATCTCTCGTTCAGTGCTCACCCCCTCGCGCTCGACCCTCCAACCGTTGTGCGCATGCAATTGGTTGGTGCGAATCCGACTCCGCACGTGGTCGGCACTGAGATACTTGCGGGCAAGGCCAACTATTTTGTCGGGAACGATCCCGCCCAGTGGCACACCGATATTCCCACATTTCGCAAAGTGAAATATCACGCGGTCTATCCTGGCGTTGATCTTGTCTACTACGGCAAGCAACGACAGTTGGAATATGATTTTGTTGTCGCCCCAGGAGCCGAGCCCTCGGAGATTCGTCTTTCCTTCATTGACCAGGCAGGAAAAGCATTTCCGCAAACGCTCGATGCGAACGGGAATCTCGTATTGCAAACTCCGCGGGGTGAGATCCGGCTGGTGAAACCTTTCGTTTACCAAGAGGAGAATGGCACTCGCAAACAAATCGCGGGTAGTTACCTCCTCTCTCCAGCCGACTCTGGGACTCCAACCCCAAGTGTGAGTTTTCAGATCGCTGCATACGATACCAGCAAACCGCTCGTGATCGATCCTCTCGTTGTCTACTCAACGTTTCTCGGTGGTGATCGCCTTGATGCGGCCTTCGCGCTGGCTGTCGATGAAAATCGCAATGTGTATGTGGCCGGACAAACGCTCTCCAGCAACTTTCCTCTCACAGAGACAGCGGCTGATCCGGTCGCCGATGTCGATGCGGGTGATGCCTTTGTGGTCCAGCTCAATCACACTGGAACACAGATACTGTATGCCACCTATCTGGGAGGTGCTGGCGCGGACGTGGCCCGCGGACTGGCAATCGACAGCAGCGGTAATGCCTATATCACCGGTGAGACTATTGCGCCTGATGGTGCGAACCCCAGCTTCCCAACAACCCTCGGAGTCGTTCAACCTACTGCAGGCGGTGGTTCTTCTGACGCGTTTGTCACAAAGCTGAACAATACCGGTTCGACGTTGCTCTATTCCACCTATTTAGGTGGCCCCGGTTTTGATCGCGCCAATGCTATCGCCATCGACGGCCTCGATAATGCCTATATTGCGGGACAGACGCTGTCCGAATTCTTCCTTCCTCCCTTAGAGCCTTTCACCGTCTTTGGTGACGATCCGCCGGGGAGTAGCTCCGAAGAACTTCCGCATGACGCTTTCGTCGTCAAGCTCAATCGTTCGGCGACCGTTCGCTCCTACACCACTTTCTTCGTCGGCAGCGCCTTTGAAGACGCCACCGCGATTGCGGTGAATGCATTCGGTGAGGCGTATGTCGTGGGTTTTACGTCTTCTTTTGATTTCCCCATTACTCCGAATGCCTTTCAACCTGGCTATAGCCCTACAGATGTCACGAGCGACGCTTTCGTCGCTAGATTAGACGCTACGGGAACAATCCTCAGATATTCTTCATACCTTGGTGGAGGTCCCGGTCAAAATTCTACAGACCCTAGTCCCGACGCTGCTTTTGGCGTTACAATCGATACGCAAGGTAACGCGGTGGTCACAGGAATTACTGGTTCTCCAGAATTCCCTGTTATTGGCCAGGCTATTCAAGGCGGTCTTGTTGGCACCCAAGATGCCTTTATCTCCATTATCGATGTCGGGTTCAGTGGCCAATTGTTGTACTCTACATATCTGGGAGGAGATAATGTTCTGCAAGCAAACGCAATTGTCACGGACGCACCTCTCAGAGATGGTAGCTATCATGTATATATAGCCGGCACTACGAACTCGACCATTCCAGTCACTACCTGCGCTGTGCAGCCACTCTATGGTGGTGGCCCATCTGACGCTTTTATCACGAAAATTCGGGTCAACCTTGCTGAATCGCCAGAGGCGGAGCTACGATACGCAACCTACTTCGGTGGTGCCGAAAAAGATGAAGCCCACGCTTTCGCCATTGACGATCAACGCAACATGTACCTTGCCGGGCTCACGCAATCCCCATCGTTCTTCACGACCCCGGATTCCGCTCAGCCGTTCTTCGGCGGCACTCAAGACGCTTTTGTCACCAAGTTCGATGTCCTTTCGCACGCTCCCTGTGCGGACTTGAAACTCACGATGACCGACGATCCCGATCCGATCGCGGTTGGCAACAATATTACTTACACACTGACCGTGACTAATCTCGGCCCCGATATTGCCACTAACGTCATGGTCACCGATACGCTCCCCAGCGACGTTACCTTGCTTAGTGCAACGCCATCAACAGGAGCATGTACCGGCACAACGACAGTAACCTGTAGCATTGGTACCTTAACGCTTACACAAACGGCCACGATTACGATCGTAGCTCAAGCTCTTACAGCCGGAGCACCAATTAACAAAGCCTCGGTCACCTCTTCTGGTCCTGATCTTGATGTGAACAACAACGACGCTTCGGTGGTGACGTCGGTCGTCGCCGGTACGCAGTTAACGGTTTCTATTACTAGTGAGACCGGGTCCAGCGGGCAGATTACAAGTCGTCCGCCGGGCATCGCCTGCCCGCCCGATTGCACGGAAAGTTATCCGCCGGGGACACCTGTCATTCTTACCGCCGAGCCAGAGGTCGGAACTTCATTTTTCCGCAACTGGAGTGGTGCGTGCTCTGGGCCAACCCCCTTCTGTGCCGTGACTGTCAACGGGGTAAACGGGGTCGGCGCCAACTTCGCTCGCGCTTCGGGGCTCTCGGCTCAGTGGCTTGATGTCACCAAGATCTGCGGTGGAAAACCACAGAAGCCGAAGTGCAAAGTAACCGGTACGCTGAGGATCTTTAATCCCGGTCCGGTACGAACAGGCAAGTCGAAAACACGATTTTTCTTCTCTGCCGATCCGACACTCTCGTCGGGATATGTTGTCCTCAAAGAGAAAAAGACGCCAGCTATTGACGCCGGCAGCGAACACGTGATCCGCATCACACTGCGGTTGCCCGCGGGAACGAACGGCACTGGTCATTTTGTGGTTGCCTATGTCGACGCTGATGCGCAAATTGCTGAGGTCAACGAAGGGAATAACCGGGCGGTCTTTGGTCCGTTGCCGTAGCGGCCTCGGGAGAAAGACCTCAGTGTCATTGCGAGCAAAGCGAAGCAATCTCTGTTTTTGGAGGGGATTGCTTCGTCGCGGAGCCTGTCCTGAACGTCGAGAAACGAAGTCGAAAGGCTCCTCGCAATAACACCGTTTTCCCATTCGTCTCTTACACCGGCGCTTGAGAATTGAGCACCTCCGCCGCTGCGACTTCCACTGCCGTTCCGTTAAAAAAGTTCGGGTTCGCTTCGCCCCAAAACCGTACGGCATTGGCAAAGGTAAAATCACGGAAGTCTGCATCGCTGATCAAGCCGTCTTCCACAAGTTCATAGGCTTCGGGAACCACGTCGGTCATATCTGGCACATCAAAGTGACCGATATCAGAGCCAAACAATGCGTGAATCTGGGCGCCAAAGGGGTTGCCACGACGATTAAACGCCCAGGCATTCATTGGGTCATCCGCTTCACAACCAAAGTAGAAGCGGTCAACAAACAAATCGCGAAGATTTTCTTTGCGTTCGATCTGACACGCCGCGTAATCGTCGAGATTCTCGATCCCCCCGACGGCGGTCATCCATCCTGACGAAGGCGTCCCCTTGCGCTCGCTCTGCTGTCGCAGAACATTGACGATTTCAGCATCACCATACTGCTCGGCGAGCTGGAGGAGTGCTGCCCGGTCAAGGTTCTTGGGATTCACTTCTTCCAACGCTTCCAGGTTGCGCTTCTCCCAGTGGCCGATGAGATCAGCATAGAGTTGGCAGGCCCATCCTACACCTCCTTCAAGAAAACCGAACTTCACTTTTGGAAACCGGCGAGTAACACCGCCAAGATAGAGGGCTTTGCATACCGCTTCGTGGGCAACCGCAAAATGGCCAATATGATTGTAAGTAAAGTTCGATGGAGACACACGCAGTCCATAGCCGCGTGACCCGGTATGAAAGGTTGGGGACACTCCAAGCTTGTGACATTTCTCCCACACAGGGTCGTAGTTGTATTCGCTGTCGAGTCCCAGCGGGTCGTACCATGAAGCAATCGTCCCCGCTTCTGGATGTTTTCGGGCAACCGCGGGAATCGGTCGTTGAATCATGCTCCACAACATCACCACTTTTAGGCCAAGCTGCTTGGTCACGTACTCCAGCTCCATGATCGCCTCCTCCGGCGTATGCATGGGAATGACTGCTGCCGGAGTCATACGGTCGGCAAAGGCACGGAAGTGTTCCGCGGTGAAGGTATTAAATGCCCGGCATGTCACCTGGCGGGTTTCCGCGTCAGGAATGCGCGCGATCCCCAAGCCCACGGACGGATAGAGAATGGTAAAATCGAGGCCGAGTTCTTCCATCCGTTCGTAGAGCAGCCGTGGCAACATCGCAGTTGCACGGTCACGGGTGTTCTTGGTTGGAATTGCCCAGAAGGCTTCCTGCGCCATGCGTTGTTCGCGTCGCTCAGCCACCGACATGGACAGGGTATTCATCACTTGGGTGCCAAACAGCGAAAAGCCCTCGACAGCCCGCTCTCCGCCGATCCGTTTGAGGTGTTCGCGGATCGTCGGACCAAATTCAATCCAATGTCCATCAGCATCGATAATGGGATGCGACAAACGCTTACGGATCTGCATCGCACTGAGATGACCGTTGCTGCTCATAGATTCCCTCCTTTGTCGCTACATACATAGCGTGGCAGCTTGAACTACGGTTCCATCAATTTTTGGGCGTAGTCCCGCATAGTTTGGAAGTCGAACGCCTCTTCTTGCATGGTAAAGGGATTCCACATCCGTCGTGGGGCCGCGGGCAGGTCTCCACCATAGACATGAATTGCGAATAACGTCCGATCCAGGGGATTCTCGATCGCGTGAATCGCATCTTCACCTAGCACCAGCACCTCCGATTGATGGACTTGTTTTCCCCCAGCAGCTTCTAAGCCACCTCCACTACGACGATAGAAATAGTTGTTCTCCTGCCCGTCGTAGACGCCAATCACCGCCCACATCAAATGATTATGCGGCGCACTTTTGAACTTGGGCGGTACGGCGGCTTTAAGAATAGTGAGGTCCGGCGCGCGATGAATCACCATGTCACCCATAGCACCATCGGCAACATTTTTGCCTTTACCAAAATCCGCGAGTGCTTGAATGATACTGGCAGGATCACGCAAGGCTTCGCTCAGAATTTCCTTCACCGCACTGGGTGGCTGGCCCTGGCAGGCTTTGACGAAATTTTCAACGTGAAACATAAGATTCCTCCTTCATGACTCACATCCATAATATTTTTTACATTCGAAAACCGGCAGCCCGTCATCCCGGGCAAGGCCGCAGGCCACGACCCGGAATCTAGGAAGAAAAACTGGATTCCCGCTTGCGCGGGAACGACGGGACATCTTTTATCGCGGGAGAAACTGTCCCCTCAAAGTTCCAGGAGATGCTGCTTGTTGTTTTTGTTGATAATCCATCACTTCTCCTTCGCCGGTGGCGGTTGCACCAGTTCAAGCGTGAATCCATCAGGGTCACGAAGATAGATTGCGTAGGCCCCTGCATTGATCCCATGACGAATTGGCACCGGTGCCTCAGAACGAATCTCTACTCCCGCTGCCGCTAGCCGTTGATACCAGGCATGAATATCATCAACCCGTAGCGCGAGATGACCATTCCCTGGGCGATTCGTCGCTCGGTCGGTCGGCTCACCTGGATGAGAAATATACTGCAACAACTCTAACGTATGGGGATCTTCTGGCCTGAGCTTCAGCAAGGCAATCTTCAAATGCGCGTTGGCAAAGCCGGTGACCTTGCTGACATACTCCTCGGTCGTGTCTCGTTGATGAATGACCTGCATCCCCAGCAGGTCACGATAGAACGTCAGCGAACGCTCAAGATCACTGACAGTAAATCCCGTATGCGCGACACTGGTAAGTTTCATGGGTCCTCCTTCGTCAAAAAACAACGAATGCAAAAATGATAAAACGTCAAGCGTAATACGTAACCACCCGGCCTCCCCTTTTACGTTTTACATATTTACGTTTTACGTTTCAGAGTTATCCTGACAATGTTTTGTTTATTCCAGCCTACCTTCTTCGTCAGACGAGCAAGTTCTCCTCCAGCCGATACACCCGAACGGCAGTATCACGGAACAAGGCCGCTTTCTCAGCCGACGAGAAACTCTGCGTCATTCGTTTGAAGGAATTCCACAGGACCGTATAGGAACATGACGCCTTATCCACTGGAAAGTTGCTCTCGAACATGCAGCGGGTCACGCCAAACTTTTCAATACAGTACAAATAGTATGGGCCATTGGCGGCAGCCAGTTCTTCGGAGGTTGGTGGTTTGCTGCGCTTATGCCAGTCAAACCCACACATAGGCATGGTTAGACCACCGAGCTTCACCACCACGTTAGGGCAGACAGCAACTGCGGTAATTCCCTGCTTCCATGCTTCGAAGACTTCCCTTTGTTTTCCGACGTATGGACCAATTCCCAAGGGACCCCCTACATGATCGAGAATAATCGTTGTATTAGGAAATGCTTTGGCGAGGTCCGCCAAATCCATCAACTGCGTGTGATACATCCAGGCATCGAAGCTCAAGCCCAGCTTTTGCAGGCAGGCGAAGCCTTCGCGGAATTTGGCATCGAGCAAGAGTCCTTCGGTCGGCTTTGTATGAGCATTACGAATATCCGGGCTGGCGTGCCAACTGGTCGCGTGACGAATACCGCGAAATCGATTCGGGCTGGCGGCAATGTGGGCTTCGAGTACCCGTTCCACTGCACCACCCAAGGTCAGATCGGCAAAGCCCACAATACCGGCGCACACTACGGTCGGCCCGTAAATGCCACTGGTTGTCTGGGCAGCAATCCCTTGCGCGAATTCGGTTTCTCCGATTGGTCGCATCTCTACGGGTCCATTTTTGCGATACATTGAGACACAGTCCACAAAGACCGTCCCCACGACGTTATGACCGCCACGAAGATCTTGCAAGATGTCATCAAGCAGGTAGCGGTTCTGCGGATAATCCCACAGGTGGTGATGTGGGTCACAAATGGGAAGAGTGGGATCAAGGACTGTTTCTGTCGTCAACGCCAGCCATGCCTTCGGATCAGTTGCCATACATATTCCTTTTTCACCGGGTTAATCTTTCTCAGCCTCTCATAGACTGAAGCTCTGCACACGGTCAAGGGAACGACCTCTAAGTGAGGAGGGAAAACGGGCCGGGATCAAGGGTAAGGGGAAAAGGATAAAAGATGAAATGGAACAAGAAGAGAGAGTAGTCTGCATTTTCTCCCTGTATCTCTTATCCATTCTCCTGCATCCGGCTTTTCCTCTTCACTGTCTCGCCCTCCTCTTCAGCTCCGGCCTTGCAACACCCCAGGGATGTTCATAAGGGAAAGGGATCTGTATTAGAAGGAGAGCGTAATGAACAGTGACCGTAAGTGGCCAATTGAACACCCAGACCGGATTCAACTCTATTCCCTGGCAACCCCAAACGGGCAGAAGGTGAGTATCGCCCTAGAGGAAACTGGACTCCTGTATGAGGCACACAAAGTGAATATCTTAGAAGGGGAACAGTTTCTTGATGAGTTCAAAGCAGTCAACCCAAACTCCAAGATTCCCGCAATTGTTGATCCGAATGGACCAGACAGCGTACCGCTGGCGATCTTTGAGTCAGGGGCCATCCTTTTGCACATAGCGGAAAAAACTGGCAAACTGCTCCCTACTAATTCGCGTCGTCGTAGCGAAGCGATCCAGTGGCTCTTTTTCCAGATGGCCAACGTCGGTCCGATGTTCGGCCAGTTTGGCCATTTCTATCGCTTTGCCAAAGAAAAACTGCCCTATGCCATTGAGCGTTATACTAATGAAGTGCGTCGGCTTCTTAAGGTGTTAGAAACGCGGCTCAACGGTCAACCATATTTGGTGGGGAACGAATATACCGTCGCTGACATCGCGACTTTTCCGTGGGTTGGCTGTCTCGATTGGGGCTATCACGCAACTGAAGATTTGCAATTGCAGGAAGAGTTTCCGCAGGTGATGTCGTGGTACGCCCGCTGCGTGGAACGCCCCGCGTCAGTACGCGGAGCGCAGGTGTGTCCGCTTTAGAGAAAGGCGAAAAGGCAAAAAGGGGAAGCGGGGAAAGGAAATCAGCACTAATGTTGTTCTTTCTTCCTTTTGCCCTTTTACCCCTTTCGCCGTTTTCCCTTTTTTCATCGTTAGGCCGCTTGCCCGCAGCGCAATAACCGACCAGCAGTTGCACCTGTGCACTTACCATCCTCGAAGGTCACTTCTCCGTTGATAATGAACCAACGGTACCCTTCGGACTTTTGCACACGACGCCACTCGTTCGCTGGCAGATCATAGACAACTTCGGACGGGAGGATCTTCAGCTTGGCGAGGTCGTAGGCGATGATATCCGCCGCCATCCCTTCACGCAGACAGCCGCGATCCTTAATCCCAGCCGCCCAAGCGGTCAGGTAGCTGAGGCGATAGTGAGCTTCTTCCAGCGACAGGATGCCAGAATCGCGCACCATCCAGGTCAGCATATCAGTCGAATAGGTTCCAGGTGTGATGAACTTAATGTGCGCGCCACCATCAGACACGCCAGGTAGCGTGTACGGCGAGGCCATGATTTCGCGATAGTTTTCCACGTTGGAATTGATGACCGGACCACGCCATACGGTGCGAATCTCCTTGGCCGAAATGTCGAGCATCGCGTCGATTGGATGCTTATTCTCTTCTTTGGCGATTTGCCCAACCGTTTTCCCTTCGTACTTCTTCAGTGAGGCATCTGGCGTGGAATCACAAACGAACTCTGCGAGTTCGCCAAACAAAAAGTCACGCGACTTCGTGCCGGCATCATATTCTTCACGTAGTGCCGCGCGGATACGTGGATTTGCCAGCTTCGCCTTTTTCTCTTCGATCGTGCCGGTTGTCGCTTCGCGCCAGTTCGGGCTATCGTCGAACAGGTTCCAGTTTTCAAAGGTGATGTGATTGGCTGCGCGAGCCGTCACTGCCTGACCAAAAACCGGTTTCCCTTGTTTGTTAGCTTCCGCAAGCCAGCGGAGCTGGGCACGGTAGACGTAAGGGAACTTGTCGTTCACAGCCACTGCGTTGAACAACACCGGGCGGCCACTTTCTTCCGACAATTTCGCGTTGAAATCGAAGTCGTTATGCATGCCGGCGTTGGGATCATCGGTGCCGACACTCGAACGGGTAAATTGGATACAGCCGAAGCCTTTGTCAGCCAACACCCGTGCCATGCGCACATAGAATGAATCCGGCAACATGTCGGAGATCATCGGGCTGCCGTCGAAATCGCACTGTACGGCTGAGGAACCACCAGGGACCAACTGCTGCGCTCCCCACCCCACTGCTCCGGCGTCCATTGCCTGAGAAAGCAGCTGGGCAACCTTTTCCGTTTCTTGCTCGTTCGGACGGCGCTCTTTCGCTGCCGCAAAGCTTCCCATCACGTAGGCCACACCAGGGGAAATGGGGAAGAGATGAGAAATGTTAATTCCGAGAGGCAACCGCTCTAAGCGATCCATATATTGCGGGAAGGTTTCCCAGTTGAAGTCCATCGAGACCTTCATCGGTTCCAGCGGAATGGCCTCGTTCCGTGACAGTGCGAGCATCGCGCGCTCGGCATCAGCCGGGTGCAGCGGCGCGAAACCGAAACCACAGTTTCCCATCGTGATCGTGGTCACACCGTGCCAGCTGGAAACACTGAGATACGGGTCCCAGTGAATCTGCGCATCATAATGGGTATGAAGATCAATACCGCCCGGTGCGACGACCAACCCACTCGCATCGAGCACCTTCTTGCCATCACTGCTGTTCAGGCGACCAATCTTGGCAATCTTGCCATTCTTGATGCCGATGTCGGCCTTGTACCGTGGAACGCGCGTGCCATCGACAATCGTCCCACCTTTAATAATAGTATCGAACTCAGCCATAGTACCCTCCTTCAAGGTTAAGTCTTAACTTGAGTGTATGCCTTAACATGAAGGAAGTAGGTAGGAGCTGTCAAGGGTTCAAGAGGAAAAACAGTGTTTTCTATTTCGTACACAGAAAGGAGCCTGATATGGCAGGGCATCTAACAGGAAAAGTCGCATTGGTCACCGGCGCGAGTTCAGGCATTGGCAGAGCCTCAGCGCTGGCTTTTGCGCGCGAGGGAGCAAAGGTGGTGGTGGCAGACCTGGTTGTCGAAGGTGGCGAAGAAACGGTTACATTTATACAGAACGCCGGTGGGGACGCCTGCTTTGTCAAAACCGATGTCTCCAAAGCTGCGGAGGTTGAGGCCTTGGTCAACGCAGCCCTGAAAACATACGGGCGACTAGATTGCGCGCATAACAATGCCGGTATCGCCGGTCGGTCCGCAAGCATTATCGACACCACAGAAGACAACTGGGATCGCATCATGGCGATTAACCTGAAAGGCGTCTGGTTATGTATGAAGTATGAAATCCCTGCCCTGCTCAAGCAGGGAGGTGGCGCTATTGTCAATACGGCGTCGGATGCTGGGTTAATCGGGGTCAAACGGACAGGAGCGTATGTTGCCAGCAAGCACGGCGTGGTGGGGTTAACCAAAACCGCGGCACTGGAATACGCCAAGGCTGGCATTCGAGTGAACGCAGTCTGTCCTGGTCCGATCGACACCCCAATGTTGCAAGCTGGGGCAACGCGCTTTCCCCAAGTCATTCAAAAGATGATTGCCGCTCAACCGAACCAACGGTTAGGAAAGCCAGAGGAGATTGCCGAGGCAGCGGTGTGGCTGTGTACCGAGGCCGCCTCATTTGTCACCGGCCTCGCGATGCCGGTAGATGGCGGTTATCTCGCGCAGTAACTGCGTTGAGGGTACCAATGGCAGATTGCCAAGCAGCATCTCCGCCCGGAGCTAGAGATTCCGGGCTCACGAGACAACGCCCCATAAATGGGGTTCGAAGCCGGCTTAAGCCGGCGCTGTCCTGTAGCCCGGTGTTGAGCACCGGGTGAGGAGTGTTTAAAGCAGGAGCGAAACAGGTGCGACAACACCGTCCGCTCTGTCAATACTTGATGGGGAACGGCTTCGTCCCTGCTACAATTTAATCCAGCACCTTCAGCCCGGCTTTCGCACATTCGATATCCTGCTCCTCTGTCCCACCACCAACACCGATGCCTCCGATAATTTCTCCGTCGACAACAATCGGTAAACCACCACCAACCACGGTTGCCCGCGAGAAGTGCGACAAACCTATCAAGAGTTCCTGGCGATCTTTGATATAATTGTAGAACTCCTTGGTCCCCACACCAAACAAAGCAGTAAATGCTTTGCGCTGACAGCCTTCGGTCCCTAACAACGGGGCCCCATCCATACGACCAAAGGCTTTGAGGTTTCCACCATCATCAAGCACCGCAACATTTTGTTTGCATTTGAGTTCCGTAGCTTTGGCAATTGCTGCTTCCACCATCTTGGCCGCAACTTCGTACGTGAGAGCCTTTTTCGTATAGGTCTTTTCCATAGCACGCCCTCCTTTGCCGTTAGCCGTACCGTTGCACGCCAAGAGAGTCAAGGTCTCGCTTCTCTTGATCTGCACTAGGCAGACAGGGTAGTCTGCTCCCGCAAAGGAGGAAGAGAGCATGTTTCTTATGCGTTTCACGGAGCGCGCCTACGTTGCGTACTCCGCCGAAGATGTGCAAAACAGCTTCCGTAGCTCGGTCCGCCTGACCTTCCCGAACAAACATTTTAACCCTGCCTTGGGGGCCGACCTCTATAATGAGTATCTCGATGAATATGAGTACTCAGACGCTATTGGGTTTGACGGGCTCATGCTCAACGAGCATCATAACACCCCTACTTGTCTCGGCGCAGCAATGAATCTCGAAGCCGCGATTCTCGCACGCACAACCAAGAACGCAAAAATTGTCCTACTCGGCAATCCACTACCGATTTTTGATAACCCGATTCGCCTGGCAGAAGAACTGGCCGAGATCGACATGATTTCACGTGGACGGTTGGTGTCCGGGTTTGTCCGCGGCACGGGCATTGAAACCTGGGCGACCAACACCAATCCAGTCTACAACCGCGAGAGATTTGAGGAAGCTCACGACCTGGTCATCAAAACCTGGACCACACTTGGTCCGTTTCGTTGGGAGGGAAAGCACTATCAATTCCGCGTGGTGAATCCGTTTGAACGGCCGATGCAACAGCCGCATCCACCAGTATGGATTCCTGGCATCGGCAGCCCGGAAACCCTGGTGTGGTGCGCACAACACCACTATCCCTATATTTATCTAGAAACCGATCCGCAAGTCACCCTAGATCTCATGTCTATCTATGCCCATACCGCCCGTGAGATGGGGTACGAACCTGGACCACAGAACTTCGGCTATCTGGTCCGTATTCACGTGCAAGACACCGACGAGAAGGCCTACGAAGTCGGGGAAGGGTTTCTGGTCGGCAACGCTGGAGTGGGCCGCGTCCCACTGCCAGGCGATTTCATGGCCCCTCCTGGGTACAACTCTCGTGAAGGCGTGAAGCGACTCCTTGAACAATACAAACATGCACTGAAGCCGGACCCACTCTATGGCGGCATCGATGCAGCTGGCTGGGAAAAAGTGGTCGAGACCAATCGCGTGATCGTGGGAAGCCCAACGACAGTGATCAAGAAAGTCCGGCAGATGCTTTCGACCGTGCGCCCCGGCATTCTCGGGGTGTGGACCAACGACGGTACTATTAGTCACAAAGACACCATGCGTTGTCTCCAATTGATGGAACAGGAAGTGCTTCCAGCTATGAAAGAGATGGGCAAGGAACTCAACCTACCGGGACCGTTTGAAGTCGCACCGTAAATTGGTTTCAAGTTCCGAGTTCCAAGTTTCAAGCGTTTAGTTCCGATTTTGGAGGTTCGACTTTCACACGCACTACGTTTAACATACCACGCATTACACCTCACGTATGACGGTTTATGTATCACGTAGTGTGTCGCCCCCTGACAAAGGACGAGATATGCCAAACACTGACCCCCACGAACGAGTTATCGAAGTTGCCGGAGCTAAAGTCCATCTTGTGCACGCCGGGCAAGGTAAACCTGTGGTCATTCTGCATAGTGTCGACGGAAGCCTGGGCTGGCGGTCCTACCACCGCCAGCTGGCTGAGCATTTTACGGTCTACGCCCCGAGCCTGCCCGGCTTTGACCACTCACAACGCCCAGACTGGGTAGAAACGTTTGCCGACCTCTCCCGCTTTACCTTGTGGATATTACAAGAACTCGACCTCCCGAAGGTCTCGTTGCTCGGCCACTTCATCGGTGGCTGGCTCGCTGCCGAGATGGCGGTGATGTGCCCGCAAATCGTTGATCGCCTGATTCTCGTTGACGCCGCTGGTATTCAACCACAACAAGGAGAGATCACCGACATTTTTCTTCATGGTCAGGATGGAGTCCGGCAGAAAGCTTTCCTCGACGTCAAAAAAATCCCGGAATACGAAGAACTATTTGGCCGCAAACCTTCGCCCGAAGAACGCGAGCGCAAAATTCAGAATCTCGAGAACACCGTCCGTTATTGTTGGAAACCGTACATGTACGAGCGTAGTCTTCCGCATCTGCTCCCCCGTCTTCACATCCCAACGTTAGTGGTGTGGGGACAGGAGGATCAAATTGTCCCGCTAGAATGCGGGGAACGCTATCGGCAAGCGATTCCCGGCGCACGCCTGGAAGTGTTGCCCCAGTGTGGACACTCACCCCATCTAGAAAAGCCTGAACAGTTTGTTGGACTGGTACGGAATTTTCTCCGTTAGCCGATGGTGTTCGTCGATTTTCATAAGGCCTGAGGGAAGGTTCCCTTTGGCCTTGAGCCTACAGCCTTAAGCCTTTTTAGGAGATCTTATGCCATTACATCCCCAGGTCAAAGTCGTTCTCGATCTTATGGAGAAAGCCGGACCACCATTACACCACCTGTCCCCGGAGAAAGCACGGGAAGCTATTCTCGCCATGCGTGCCAATAAAGGCGAACCTGAACAGGTCGCCAACGTAGAAGACCGCGAGATTCCTGGCCCGGCAGGAAAACTACCGGTGAGAATCTACACACCACATGGGCGTGGACCATTCCCTCTACTGGTGTATTTTCATGGTGGAGGGTGGGTCGTTGGGAGTGTCGAGACGGTTGACGCATCCTGTCGTGCGCTGACCAATCTCGCCGAATGTATCACCGTCTCGGTCGAGTATCGCCTCGCCCCAGAACACAAGTTTCCTGCCCCACTCGATGACTGCTATGCCGCCACGTGTTGGACCGCTCTCAATGCCGCGTCTTTTTATGGTGACCCAAAACGTATCGCCGTCGGTGGCGAGAGCGCTGGAGCAAATCTGGCTGCAGCCGTTGCCCTCATGGCCCAAGAACGTGGGGCCCCCTCACTTGTGTTACAGCTTCTCGCATATCCGGTCACGGATTACGCCGGTAACACGCCCTCCTGTAAAGAGAACGCAGAAGGATATTTCTTGACCACCGAAATGATGCAGTGGTTCTGGAATCATTATCTGACCAGTTCAGCGGACGGTGACAATCCCCTCGCCTCACCCTTGCGGGCAAAACGTTTACAAGGGGTTGCTCCGGCAGCGATCTATACAGCAGAGTTCGATCCGTTACGCGATGAAGGAGCGATGTACGCCGCCAAACTGCGCGAGGCCGGAATCTCGGTTGAGTACAAGTGTTACGATGGCCTCATTCACGGTTTTTTCGGCATGGCAAAAGCCGTAGAACCAGCTCAGCGAGCAGTGGAGGAAGCCGGGGCGGCCTTACGCAAGGCGTTTGCACAGTAAACTGTGCAAACGCGACGTGTCCGAGCGCGTAAAAATGCTCGCACTGCCTCAACACGGTCATTGCGAGCACAGCGAAGCAATCTCATTTTCAGGCCGGGATTGCTTCGTCGCTCATGCTTCTCGCAATGACAGCCTCGGACCGCAGGTTCCTTTTTCGGAAAGCAGACTTACACCGCCACAACTACCAACTCCACCCTACACTCGATTTCCGGCTTCAGCACCCCGCTCACATAACAGCCGCGTTTGGCACCCTCCAACAACGCGCGTACATTTTCTTCTGGATCAGGGCTCCAGACTTCAAGAGTCATAGCAATGTTCTTTACATGACCCTGCGGGGTTGCTTGCACGTGCCCCCGTACTCGCTCAACCGTTACCTTTCGTCGTCGCGCCGCGGCTTTAAAAGAAATCGTCATGCACGACAACAACGCACCCAGGAAAGAAGAGACAGGGTCTGGCCCAGTATCCGTGCCGCCATCATCCGTTGGTTCATCCAAACCCCACGCATGACCACGGCTTTGCACCTGCACGGCATAGCCCTTGTCAGAAGTGGTGCGGAGTTCTCGCCTCTGTAAATCAGCCACGAGGCTAGGGGCTAAGGGCTGGGGACTGGGATTGAGGATTTGGAATTTGGACGCTGGATATTGGACGCTAGACTCGAGACGTTCTTTGAGCCCTTGCGTAAACCGTGAAGCAGCAACACCGTCGGCCACGCGATGATCGTAACCGATGCTCAACGTCATCATCGGTCGGATCACGACTTGTCCATGATCCGCTACCGGGCGCTCTTCTACTGCCCCAACAAACACCAACAAGGGCTCGCCCAAGTTAATGACCGGGGTGCCGAAACGAATACCAAACATGCCCAGGTTCGATACCGTCAGACTTGCATTGCCGATGTTCTCCAGACTTAAACGTCCCGCCCGCGCCGCTTCAATCAGTCGTTGACTCTCGTTGACCAACTCAGGCACTGAAAGCGTGTCTGCTCTGCGTATCACCGGCACCACCAAGCCGCGTGGAGTGTCAACAGCAAATCCTACGTCGACGCCGTCGTACAGCACCAACGTATCGGCTTCCACCGCCCCGTTTAACTCGGGTAACTGCACCATCACCTGCGCAGCCGCGTGTAAAATCAAGTCATTGACGGTTAACGATGCGATCTCTGTCCTCAATGCAGCACGGGCAGCTAGCAGGTTCGTTGCATCCACATCGACCATCTGCACAATATGAGGGATAGTTTGCCAGGCTTCCTGCACTCGCCGTGCCGCAGTTTTGCGAATCCCCGTAAGCGGACGACGCTCGCGTACCCCGCGCGTGCCATCGGAGGGCGGCGCGGTTGGGGGTACTATTTCTAGCCGTGCAACTAAAGCTTTTTCCACATCCGCTGCCGAGATCACCCCATCTGCGCTCGCTGGGGTAATAGTTGCCAGATCAATCCCCTGCTCCGCCGCTAATTGCTTCGCTTTCGGAGAGGCGAGGATTTTCCTCCGTGTTGGAGATCGGACTGATGTAGTGCTGGATGGCGGCGACGCAGGCGATACAGGAACAGTCACCGGCTGAGCAATCGCTTCACCAATTTCCCCAATCGCTGTACCAATCGGCACCTCTTGCCCTTCCTGCACGTGGATATGCAACGTTCCACTGGCAGGCGCTTCAATATCGTACGTGGCCTTGTCCGTCTCAATCGTGACCAGGATTTCTCCCTGTTGCACCCGATCACCAGCTTGATGATACCATTGCTGGACTGTACCAGCAGTCATCGCTTGCCCAAGTTTCGGCATCAGGACAGGAATGTTACTCACTGGCAGCACCTCACCCGACGATCTCTTTCACGGCGGTGTAGATATTTTCGACCGAGGGGACAATGTAGTCGACGAGTTGCTGTGCCGTTGGCAGTGGCACGTCAGGAATCGCCAAACGCTTAAATGGTTTATCCAAATAGGGCAGCGCGTGCTCGGCGAGCATCGCTCCAATCTCAGCGCCGACACCGAGCGTCCGATAAGCTTCCTCGACCACCAGACATTTCCCCGTCTTTTTTACTGACTCGATAATGGTCTCACGATCAAAGGGATTCAGCGTGCGGGGGTCAACAATCTCAACCTCGATGCCTTCCTGGCTCAACTGCTCCGCCGCCTTCAGAGAGCGGCGAAGCATTTCTTGCCAGGCGACAATAGTAACAGCATCCCCCTCGCGGCGCACGACGGCTTTGCCGAACGGGGTCGTATAGTCACCGTCGGGCACCTCACCGCGCATGGCGTACAATAACTTATGTTCAAAATAGACCACAGGATTATCGCGCCGAATCGCTTCCTTTAACAATCCTTTCGCATCTTCAGGGGTAGAAGGGACCACGCACAGAAGTCCTGGGGCATGCATCACAAACGCTTCAGGACATGCTGAATGTTCCGGTCCGAACCCTGACCCACCAGAGGGACAACGAATAACCAGGGGGACTTTGAACGCGCCTCCATGCATATAGCGCCACATGCCAGCCTTGAAAAAGACTTCGTCGCCAGCAGTGAAGATAAAATCGGCAAACTGCAACTCGACAATTGGCCGTAGGCCCATAGTCGCTGCACCGACTCCGGCCCCAACCATGACATTCTCGGAAATCGGCGAGTTAAACACACGCTCCGGTCCGAACTTCTCCAATAGTCCATCGGTGACTTTGAAGATTCCGCCCCATTCAGCGACATCTTGCCCATAGAGAATGACGTTCTCATCCCGCCGCATCTCTTCTTCGATCGCCTGGTTGATTGCTTTGCTGTATGTCATAGTTGCCATTGATCGCTCCGTTCACGCGTACAAATCCTGCAGCGCCGCTTCCGGCCGCAGTAGCGCTGCGGCTTTCACGGTTGCCACTGCGGCTTCAATCTGTTGTTGCACCTCGTCTTCAATTTGCTTCACCATCGCGTCGGTCAATACACCCGCGGTGAGCAACGTCTGCCGAAGCTTCGGCAACGGATCTTTGGTTTCCAAGACAGTCGTCGCATCTGGACGATACGTCTGTTGGTCGGCAACGTAATGTCCAAATAACCGCGTAACCTTCGCTTCGATCAAGGTTGGTCCGTGACCAGCTCGTGCCCGCGCTGCCGCGTGTTCCATCACTTCGTACACCGCCACCGGGTCAGTGCCATCAACAACGACGCCAGGCACCCCATAGCCCGCAGCACGATCAGCAATGTTCTGCACTGCAGTTGACTGCGACGTCGGGACTGAGACCGCAAAGCCATTATTCTCACAAAAATAGAGGCAGGGCAGCTTCTGCACGGTTGCCCAGTTGAGGGATTCATGGAAGGTGCCGCGATTCGAGGTGCCGTCACCAAAGAAGTACACCACCACGCGCCCAGGCTGGCGACGCTTCAGCGCCATTCCCACGCCAACCGACATCACGAACCCACCGCCCAGGGTGCCACTCTCACCGAGAATGCCATGGGGAACATCAACGACGTGCATCACTCCCCCTTTGCCGTTGTTTGTTCCACCTTCTTTACCGGCGCTATCGGCAAGAATCGCCGCCAACGGGGTTCCCCGCGCAATCATGTAGGCAACCCCACGATGGCCGTAAAGAATGTAATCGTCGGGGCGTAACGCCGCGATCGCCGCGGTCTGGCAAATTTCCTGACCTGCACCGGCATGCAAGCTCGGCGGCAGTTCTCCTGCCATCGCCATCTGCACCACCCGTGCTTCAAAACGCCGGGCCAGGACCGAGGTTTTATATACATTCAGCAACGTATTGTTATCCATTTTTGACTCCTTCTTAAGGAACCTATTTCCCTCGCTGCACCGCCAGCAATACGGGAGATTCCTTGCCAGCCTCTAGGCCGCGCCAACCCGTTGGATCAACCCACCGTCGACCGCGATTTCCTCGCCGGTGATAAAACGCGAGGCATCACTCGCCAGAAATAACGCAACCTCCGCGATGTCCTCCGCCGTACCAACGCGGTTGAGTGGGGTCGCCCGGACCAGCGCGGTACGGATATTGTCACGAGCAATCAAAGTTTCGTGGATCATTTCGGTGTCGATCACCCCCGGACAGATCGTATTGGCCCGTACTCCCTTGGGTCCGTAGGTTGTGGCAATGGCCCGGGTGAGCGCGACCACGGCCCCTTTGGTCGCCGTGTAGGCGTGGGCATCTGCACCGCCACGGAGGGCGGCAATCGAGGCTGTGTTAATGACGACACCACCACCACGCTCAATCAGCATCGGGATGCCATATTTGCAGAATAAAAAGACCCCGCCGATGTTAATGTCGAGAATCCGGCGCCAATCCTCTTCACTGCAATGCAGAATGTCGCTCATCTCGACACCGAAACGTTTATTGGCTGAGTAGCCAATCCCGGCGTTATTGTAGAGAATATCCAGACCGCCAAAGGTATCTTTTGCCACCGCTAACGTGCGCTGGACATCGGCAGTCTTTGAGACATCGCCAACCGCGCCAACCACGTCACTCCCAGCATTCCGCAGCGCTTTCACTGCCGTATTCACTGACTGTTCATCAAGATCGTTAACAACAATTTTTGCGCCTTCAGCAGCAAACCGTCGGGCTCCGGCCAACCCCTGCCCGCGACCCGCTCCGGTAATCAGTGCCACTTTTCCCTGTAACTGTCCCATACTCATCTCCTTCTACACGTAGCAAGTAGACTATCCAGGACGAACAGTTCGCATCCGTCTCGCCTACAAGTGCGGCATAATTTCTTTGGCGAACAACTCAGCCTGCTCCAATTCGTCAAACACCGGGTTGAACAGCAGATGCTGAGCCCCAGCCTGTACGAGAGCACCGAGCTTATCCGTACATTCCGCGAGGCTCCCCCAAATAGAAACGCGCACCGCCATGTCCGCGTTTTTATAGCGCATGGCGAACCACTCGCGTAAGCGCCGTTCCGCACGTGCTTTGTCAGTGGCGACCGCAACATACACACGCTTCGACAAGGGTAACGTCACCGGGTCGCGCTTGGCGTCGTCCATGTACTGACGCAGGAGTTGCACATGTTCAACGAAGTCAGCCGAGGACGAACTTCCTGCTCCCATCCACCCATCCGCATGACGCACAGTCCGTTTCAGTCCGATCGGCGTACGAGCCCCAAACCAGACCGGGAGCGGTTTCTGTATCGGCTTCGGTTCCATCGCTACCTTCTCGAACTTCCAGAAATCCCCCTGAAAAGTCGCCAGGGGTTGCGACCACAAAGTTCGCATCACCTGCACCCCTTCAACAAACTGCCGCGCGCGTCGTTCGCTCGACACGCCAAACACCTCTTCGCGGGCATGGGGACCACCAATCCCAACCCCAACCGTGAGGCGACCTTGACTGAGCTGGTCCAGCGACGACAAGCTCTTGGCCAGCTGCACGGGATTTCGAATCACTGTCAGTAACACCGAGGTTCCCAGACGCATCTGGGACGTCAGCGCTGCGGCGTAGGTCAACACCGTCACCGGCTCGAGAATCGGCGCATCACTAATGATTTGTTCCTGTACCCACAGACTATCATAGCCGAGGGGTTCGACTTTCTTAATAAACTGCTGCAAGAACGCGGCTTGTACCGGCGCGCTCTCGTTGCTTTGCGGGATAGCAATACCACATGGGGTTCGTCCGCTTGCCATAGAGTGCTCCTCCTGACGTCATGAAGACGCGGCTTGTCTCGTCATCGGGGTCAGATAGAACCACGCGGCCTGCGGTGCCCCTGCGTGTTTCAGGGTCTCCTGGCTCCGCAGTAACAGCTTGCCCATCTCTGTGTGTTGAAAAAACCAGCCTTCGGTTTGCCTGGCCGCGGGGACATGATCAGCCAGCGCCAGCGCGGCTTCTTCATAGTACGCCCGAATGTCGGCGGCGCAGCCCGCAATATCACCCGGTAGCCCAGCCTGGTCAGGAGCTGTTCCATTGGCAATCGCCAGGAACCCTTCCACCGCTGCGGGAATGGTGTCAAGCGTCAAGGTCTTCCCAAAAGACGTACAGCCGGTACGGGCAAAGGCGCGCTGATAGGCCGCCCGCAGTCCTTGGGCTTCATCGACAGCGGGATGCGCCTTCGGGTCGAACCGAGGAGGTAAGGAGCACACAAGCGCATCGCTCGCTTCGTCCTCAATGACATCGGGATAATCAACCAGAATCGGGATGCGCTCGGCTGGCGTCTCCAGCAGCGCAAAGGCAGCCGCTAGCACTTTATGTTGATACTCAGCATCTAAGGGCCGCCCAAGCGGGCGGCCTAAAGGAAACTCACAATACAAAGCGCGTGGCGCTTTTGCTCGTTCAGCTTGCCCTCGGACAGCCATGAGAGATACCGTTGCAAGCCCATGTTCTTCGAAGACATTAGCAAGCACACCAACGGTGCGCGTGCATAGCGGTCACACGGGGGTAAGCAAAACAACATCGACACCGTCCTCACGCAAAATACGGGCGGCGGCTGGCCCGGTGTCGAGCCGCATCGTCGCCAAGGTATGATCGAGCTGAGCGCCCATGAAGGAAATATGCTGCGAGGCCACCGAGCCGATCACTCCTCGTGCTGCGAGTTCATGGAGTCGATCAACCGGATAGACAACATTCAAATCAAGCGCGAAGCCGCTACGATCGAAATTCGGACTAAAATGCCCCAGCCCGAGGTTGCGATTGCTGCCATCGAGTACGGTAAAGCTCTGATCGCCGGGCTTCCAGTGTAGCTTGCTATCACTGCGTAGCCCCGCGGTAGTCACAATCGCCACGCGGGCCTTGGCCACTGGTGGTGGTGTCGTAAAGGGTGTCCGCTCGAACTCGTACACGGGAACATCGTTGACCCGCGCTCGAACAGTTTTATCTGCGCTACCGTTGTCGCTCATAGATCGCTCCTTTTCTTTGGCTGTAGTGCTCCCCAAAATTTCCCGGATAATAGCAATGGTTACTGCGGTGAAGCAATTAGAGGATAAGAGAGCGGGGAAAGTGTTCGTTCAGAGTCGGGAACACCCGACAATTAAGAAAGGAGTGTGTATGGCAGGTTACGCTCACCCAGAAGTCCTCGTTGATAGCCACTGGGTCGCTGACCATCTACAGGATCCCAACGTGCGCATTATCGACACGCATATCGACCCTACGACGTATGAAGCTGGCCATATCCCAGGGGCGGTGTTCTGGAATGGTTTCACCACTATTCTGCAACCAGATCTCCATGTCAGTTTTTCCACCACCGCAGTCGAGGAATTATTGTCCCGCTCTGGGATTACTCCGACAACGACCGTGGTTGCCTACAGCGACCATCCTGCAATTGCACCGTGGGTTTTTTGGTTCTTTCGAACCTTCGGGCATCAGGATGTACGGGTACTCAACGGTGGACGCAAGAAATGGCTAGCAGAAGGACGACCGCTGACGACAGAGGTTCCAGTCATCACCCCGGCGGCCTATCCCGTGCCAAATCCCGATCCCTCTCTGCGTGTCTTGTTGGACGACGTACGTGCAGCAATACACAACCAAGCCCAGACATTGATCGACACGCGCACCCCGCAGGAATACCGTGGCGAATGGTTCATGTTAGAACCGCCACAAGGCAGCGAACGCGCTGGACACATTCCCGGCGCGAGGCATATCTATTATGAATCTGCGCTTAATACCGACGGCACGTTCAAGTCAGCCGAAGAGTTGTCTGCGTTCTACACCGGTCAGGGTGTCTCACCGACACAAGACGTGATTACCTATTGCGCGATCGGCATCCGGGCCGCACATACGTGGTTTGTCTTAAAGTACTTACTTGGCTATCCGCAGGTTCGCAGTTATGACGCCTCATGGAATGAATGGGGGCGTCTGCCGGATACACCGATTGAGAAGTAAAAACCAGGGACCAGCCAGTTCTCGCCCGGCGCTCAAGCGCACTGACATACTGTTAAGCTGCGGTGTCATTGCGAGCGGAGCCAAGCAATCCTTGTTTTCTGTAGAGATTGCTTCGCCGCTGCTTGCTCCTCGCAATGACACACCCTGCAAGTTTCGTCCAAGAGTTTTATCTTGCAATCCTGAGCGCCGGACAGGAAGTCCGACACCTCTACGAAATTGTTGAGTCTCTAGGATTCACAACCCCCAGACCTCTACGACCAAATCACCCGGTTCTCCTGAGCGAGGAATGCGCATGTTTCGTCACCAACAAACTTCTTCGCATCAGACAATTGTTCAACCTGAATCTCTGGCGAGGCCCACGACTCCTTAAACTTCGCCAAGTCCGGCCACCATAATTCCGCAACTCCGTCAAACCCCGGCGGATACTCAGAATCGTAAGTTTCTGGGAGCACGTGACACTGTACATAGCGGACGAGATGCGGTGTCCGCGGCACTAACGGGGCATGCTTATTTCGCCAGTAGTCCTGGAATTCAGCGACGCTCAGCCCAGGTTTGCGCTTCACGAGAAAAAGTCCCTTCACGAGCGGAGCATCTTTGGCAATCGGCGGACCTGCGACCACCACATTTTCGGTGGTAGCCAACCACTTCAGCGCCGGTTGATCAATGAAATTCGGTTCATCTTTATAGGCCCCTTCGAGATACTGCGGGTTGGTACGCATCCCAACCGCAGTCGCAAGATCGTCGTACCACACTTCAGCCGCGCCGTGAAATGGTGCTGGACTAAAGCTCGCGCTGGCATCAGGAATACGATGACTCTGCACATAACGACGCAAGCTCGTAATTCGCAACGCCAATTCAGCATGAATGCCGCGCCAGTGACTGTGAAACTGTTCATCACTGATATCCGGTCTCTTGGTAAGCAAAGCAAAACCCTTAACCATAGAGTGGCCTCCTTTTCGTGTAAGTTATTAGCTCTCAGCTATCAGCTTTCGCCCAGACAAGCCAACCCATCTCAATCCGGACAATTCTTTGCTTTCCGATATCCTGCCTCTTGCGCCTCGGCCTCGCTGGCAAACTCGACAATATTGCTTGCCCGTAGCCGTCCGTAGTGTGGACATTCCGGCAAATGGTAAACGCGACTCTTGCGATTCCCTCGCACGCCCCCTCCCTCCCGATGCTGTGCAGGAGTCCGTGGCGACTGCCGAGCTGCTGTCCAACAACCAGCTGCCCATAAGCCTTTGCTTTCTGCCTGGGCCTCCAGAGCACACTGCTGAAAGCGTCCCCGATACTCTGGGGGCGACACATACCGCGGTCGTGCCTGCGCGTAGCCTTCACAGATGAGCAGTTCGTTCAGTAACTGACCATCGGGAAGCCAGACAAACGCAAGAAGGCGGCGATAGTCATCATACCGTTTTCCGGCATATTCGAGGCGAACAGTATCGCCCGGCGCAAGCAAGTTTGTCACAAACTCAGTCGCTACGGCCCCCAAATGTTGTAGATCAGCCTCACTGCAGCGGCTTCGAGCAGCATCGCGAATGAGTTTATCGGATTCATGCAACTCGGAGGTATCAACACCAATCAGGCGCACTCTCTTTTTACGGCCACCAATACGAACATCAAGAGTATCACCATCAACCACCTTGATGACCGTCGCCTGCACATCCGCTCTCACGGCTTTGCAGGACAGGGGCATCACCAGCACCACCACGAGGAGGTAGCGTAACACGTTCACGTTTGGCATGAGACGATATTATCCCAACCCGTAGGAGTTAGCATCGTGATGATCACCGTGGGCTTAGGAAAAGTGTTCAGCTTGAACCAAGAGAGTTGCAATCCTCACCCAACCCGGAGGTGGGGTGCCGTCGGTCTTCCTACGTAAGGGAAAGGGGCAAAAAAGTCTCGCAAACAAGAACAACCTTATAGCCACAAGAGCGTTGCACCCAAGATGGTATACCCGACAATTATGCCTTATAGTGTGCTGCAAGAGAGAAAACTATGACAACCGCCACGGTCACTAGTATTATACAGCAAATCAAAAAACTATCGCCAGCGGAAAAAGAAGAACTGCGCCGTGCCCTAGGAGCAATTCTTCCCCAAGCACGCTCAGAAGCGACCGAAGAGAATTTTCGCGAAGCACTCAGGGCGGCAGGTTTGCTTTCTTCCCCCACTCCAGACATGCGCATGAGGGCAACACGGCGACGCCCTTTTAAACCAGTCCCGGTGCGCGGTAAACCTGTCTCAGAAACGCTGATTGAAGAGCGTCGCTAGTGGCCGTGTACTTCCTCGATAATAGTGCCCTGGTTAAGCGTTACATTCACGAGAGAGGATCAGCTTGGCTCCAAACGCTGTGCCAACGATCTCGGCCTGAAGACCTCTATATCGCTCGTATTGCCGGGGCAGAAGTTGTCTCAGCTATTGCCCGTCGAGGTCGGGCTGGTCATCTTTCTTCACAGGCACTCACCGCTGCCTTAGATCGCTTTCAGCAGGATTTCGCTAGCGGCTACGAGATCATTGAGATTAGTCCCGCTATCATAGATCGAGCTATGAGTCTCGCCCGCACTCACTTCTTACGTGGCTATGATGCCGTGCAACTTGCGATCGCTTCAGGTCTCCATCTACTACGACAAGCCCTTGGACTTCCCATCCTGACATTGGTGTCCGCTGATACTGACCTCAATGCTGCAGCGACGGCTGAAGGGCTGGGAGTAGAAAATCCCAACAACTATCCGTAACGGGAGGATGCCAATAGCGCATGTAAAGAAAGTTTTTCTTTCATACTCTTCACAAGATCATGAATTAGCCCAACAGCTGAGTAGCGAATTACAGGCGGGAGGAGTCGCGACGATCACTGCGGAGCAAATTTCAGCCTCGGGTACGAACTGGCAACAGCGCCTTGAGCATGCCGTAAGGACAGCTGACGCAGTGGTCGTCGTGGTCAGTGCGAAAGGTGAACCCGACCGTACCCAACAAGTCGAGTGGCGCATAGCATTAGAGGAGACCTGGGAGAAGCCGAAGAAGCAGTTAATTCCTCTTCTCTTACGAAACACTCCATTGCCCAGTTTTCTTTCCGGCAGACAGGTACTGAGAATCCGCGACTCCCAAAAAGGATGGCGAAAGGCGATTACCCAACTCCTTCACATTTTCAAAGGTGAACCCCCGGAGTCCGGTACCCTGCTCTCGGTCGAACGAGAAGCCTCCGCCAAACGTCGAGCACGACTGCAATACATTGGAGAGGCGGCTGAAGCCTTGAGATCGCACTAGGGGAATGTGGGACAGGCGTGGTTCGCAACCCGACTGCACACGGTCCAAACGCCACCCCCACAAGACGTTCTCAACGCGCTCCCAGCCTTTGTCGCCGCGAAAGCAATACTCGAGACACAGTGGGGAGAAAACGTTCCCTGAGCGGATATCGTCCTTGCTGCGCGAAAGACAGCACCAGTGGAAGTTTCCTGAATTTATTGGCCATTGACCCGTTTCAATCCTCACCCAGCCTTCGGGCTGGGTGCAACGCAGCCCAGCGAATCTCTTTGACCATAGTCATATAGCACCTACAGAATCATCCCCGTACCTCCTCGCTGACCATGCCGGAATGTTGATTCTACCGTTCACAAACAGTGCATGAAAAAAGCGCAGTTTGGGGTCAGCAAGATTTCGGTAGTTTAAGGCGGAGCGCATGTAGCCCAGGTCTCACGTTTCGGCGACCGGTTGTGACTGCGAACCTCCCGGCTCCACCAAGGTGAAATTTGCCGCGAATTCGCGACAGCCAAGATATGGTCGCTGATGCACTAGCCCTTGGCGGCACGGCACCCCAAAATGCTTATCCTTTCTCCTTCATAGCTGTCTAATCAAATAGACACTTTTAGCCGTTTCATATATACAAAAAAGGGAAACTTTTAAATAAGCATATCACATAGTGTTTACCACGTCAGTGGTAAAAATATGAAGAGTCAAGTGGTTATCTATACGATATACAGACACAACAGAGCGGGTATCTGGAAAGCGGTCGTTCAGAAACTGCCTAACTGTCGAACAGCGGAACGATCCCTCGCTGTAGCTCGCCGGCGCATCCGTCAAGCATTGAGCTTCTTTGTAGGCCGCCCGGAGATGGTCGCGAACACCACCGGCAACGTCTTCCACATGGATTCGTTGGCGTTTCCGCAGGGGCATCTCCCCGGCGTTGAGACAGCGACAAAAAAGATCCCGCTTGAGTCTATTGACGTGTTGATGACGAACCCACCCTTCGGATCTGACATCCCAATTACTGACCGGCTGATCCTGGAAACCTTTGAAGATGGGTTGGCAAGAAATTGGCGGCGTGGGGAGGATGGTGCTTGGATTCCAAGTGCAGGGCGCGTTAATGCCGTTGCACCCGAGGTCCTTTTTATCCAACGGTCGGTTGAGTGGCTCTGCGAAGGTGGACGTCTGGGCATTGTGTTGCCCGATGGCATACTTGGCAATCCAGGCGATGAACCAATCCGGCGTTGGATTCTTGAGCACTGTTGGGTGCTCGCGAGCGTTGACCTTCCGGTCGAGACGTTCATTGTTGAAGCTAATGTCAATATTCTTACCAGCCTCCTTCTCCTCAAGAAGAAAACGAAGGAGGAAAAGATTGCCGAGAGCATGAATGGACCAAAGGATTATCCTGTATTTATGGCGGTTGCGGAAAAGGTGGGATTCGACCGCCGTGGCAATACCCTCTACAGGCGCAGCCCCGATGGTGAAATCATTCGCGTTGAGCAGGAGGAAAGCGAACGCATTCGCATCAATGGCAAGAACGAATTTGCCAGGCTCAAACGTAAGGTTCCTATTGTCGACACCGACCTTCCATCAGAACCGAGACCAGGACACCCGTACGACCCAGGACCGATTGTGAAAGCTTACCGCGAGTTCCGCAAAAAGTATCCGGAGCCGGGACGATGACGCGGATCCTGCCTATTAACATTGATGATCTTCTCCATGCGCGAGGGATTGAATCTTCACGACTCGAGTTCAAGGGGTCATGGAACGAGGGACCAACAGCGCTTCAGGCTCTGCACACGATCTGTGCGTTCGCTAATGACCTGCAAAACCTCAACGGCGGCTACCTCATCATCGGGGTAGCCGAACAAGATGGGGTCGCTCAACTCCCACCCGCAGGGCTTGACCCGACACTGTTAGACGATGTGCAGCGGTGGATACGAGGACGTTGCAATACACTCGATCCCATATACCAACCGGTACTCTCTCCTGAAGTTGTTGATGGTCAACACATTCTCGTTGTCTGGGCTCCTGGGAGTGACATACGCCCTCATCAGGCTCCGGAATCGTTTGAAAGGGGCGCTACGAGAAAGTATTACGTTCGTCTCGGCAGTGAAACGGTTGACGCAAAGGGCGATCTCCTCACTCAGTTGCTTCAGTTAACGGCTAAAGTCCCCTTTGACGACCGCCGTGCGTTGGGAGTGCCAATCGAGAAACTTCGCGAGACGCGGGTACGGGAGTTTTTGTCTGACATTCGCAGCGGGCTTCTCGAAGAGTCCGATGCGCGCATGATCTATCGGCGCATGTACATTTCCTCGCCGGTCAATGGCTACGAAGTTCCACGAAATGTCGGATTGCTTTTCTTTGCCGATGATCCTGAAGAGTGGTTTCGCGGCGCGCGTATTGAAATCGTGCAGTTTGCCGCCGACTCCTCCGGGAATGTGATCGAGGAACGAACGTTTCGAGGACCTTTGCATCACCAGCTTCGCGACGCCCTCACGTATTTGAGAAATTTTTCAACGCAACACTTAGAAAAACTGGGGGATCGGCCTGAAGTCAAAGGATGGGTGAGCTATCCGATTCCTGCCTTCGAGGAAGCGATTGTCAACGCGATCTATCATCGCAGCTACGAAGGCGAACCCGAACCGACAAAGATTTATCTCTATCCGGATCGGATTGAAATTATCAGTTACCCAGGTCCGGTCCCGGGAATTGAACGCTCCCATCTTCAGATAGGTGGACGCATTCCTCCAGTTCCTGCGCGCAACCGCAGAATTGGCGAGTTTCTCAAGGAACTGCGGCTTGCTGAAGGACGCGGCACGGGTATTCCGAAAGTCTATCGCGCCATGGCCCAGAATGGCTCGCCAGAGCCATCTTTTGATTTTGATGAAGCGCGCAGCTACTTCCGAGTCACCCTACCGGCGCATCCGGAGTACGTTGCCATTACTGCTCTTCGGGATGCAGCGCATCTGAGAGCGATTGGCGATTCAGCAGGAGCGTTAGAGCGAGTGAGGCAGGCGTATAAAGCTCTGCCTTCTTCAACGACGCTGGCTTCTGCGTTGATTGAGGAACTCGGGCGGGAGGGAGTGCTAGAAGAGGCCGAGGTCATGTATGAGCAGTTCAAGCGGTCGAACACCTCTCCTGACGCTCGTGTCATTGCGGCAATGTCTACCGTGCTGCTTGACGCTGGACGAGAGAAACAGGCGCGTACGATTCTCGATCAGCTCCCAGAATTGCTGAGCCGCAACGAAGCGATCGAAGCGGCAATCCTTGAACGACGCGTCGGGCGGCATGATCGCGCCCATCAGTATTTTGAAAAAGCCGGGGACGCGATTTTTGCGGACGCCCGGGCTTTACATGAATTTGCCCAGACGAAGATCAATCTTTCAGGAAAACTTGCGCGTGAACGGCGACGAGATCCATACAAACGTGATGCTCGTATGCGCCTGCTGCGGGAAGCGCGTGCGATGCTGGAGCGCGTACTGCAAATGGACGCTCCGCCAACGAGACATGCATGGGCGTGGTTTGACTTGGGACGGGTGCTGAGGTGGTTGAATGTGCCGCGAACTGACATTCAGCACGCATTCGCAGAAGCTTGCAAGCTCCTTCCTGGCGAATCCCGTTTTCAGGCCGAGTTAAAAAAACTCTCCGAGACGCCATGAAACTGGTCAATCTAAAAAACCCAGTCATGGCGTCGTGGCTGCGCGAGCAAGGGTTTCGGCTCGATGCGCCGCCGTTTCTTTCAGCTCCTGAAACAATCCGCGAAGCGCGCGCCTCACGCCCGGCGCCTAGTGAAGAGATTATCAGCAGCCCACAAGGTTTCACCATAGCGGCGGCTCTGCAGCAGAAACCGAACACCAACCCATACGTGACGCATTTATTAACGCTGTACAGTTAAAGTCAGCACAGCAACAGCGGCACCCGTGGTCTTGATGCGCTGAGCGCCCAAACGTATGTGGAAACCGCGCTTGATCAAAACCTCATGCCCGCTGTGCTCGCCGGCGACTTTCGGCTGGTAATTATCACCGACAATGCGGGCGACGGGAAAACCGCTTTTCTGCAAAAACTAGAGGCGCGAGCGCGCGATGAGATTGTCCGGTTTCAATCCTCACCCAGCCCGAAGGCTGGGGGCTACGGGAGTGCTGGCTGCAATCGCTGCATTTTAATCAGTTTCAATCCTCACCTATCCCGGAGGTTAGAGGCTAGCGGTGACTCACCTCCTCCGCTGAAGGGCACTCGCCTACACTCGCGCAAGGCCCCTGTCTACTTTAATCATAAAGAAATATGGTATGGTACTCCTTGCTGAAATACAGATGAAATAAATCGCGTATACAGCGGCAAAATAAACGTTTGAGACAAAGTCAGTGCCAACGGCAAGCGCACGAAAGTAGAGGATGTCAATGGCGCCCGTAAAGAGAGTCTTTCTTTCATACTCCTCCCAAGATCATGAGTTAGCCCAAAAGCTGAACAGCGAATTGCAGGCTGGAGGGGTTGCGACGATCACTGCGGACCAAATCTCCGAGTCCGGCACGGAGTGGCAACCGCGCCTTGAGCACGCCGTCAGGGAAGCAGATGCGGTTATCGTAGTGGTGAGTTCCAAAGGCGATCCTGACCGTGCCCAACAATTTGAGTGGCGCGTAGCATTAGAAGAGACCTGGGAAAAGCCGAGCAAGCAATTAATTCCGCTTCTCTTACGAAACGCTCCACTGCCCAGTTTTCTCTCTGGCAGGCAGGTGCTGAGAATCCGTGACCCCAAAAAAGAATGGCGAAAGGCGATGACCCAACTCCTCCACATTTTACAGGGCGAACCTTTGGAATCCGACACTCTGCTCTCGGTCGAACGAGAAGCCTCCGCCAAACGTCGAGAACGATTGCAGTACATTGAAGAGGCGGCTGAAGCCTTGAGATCGCGCTAGGGGCACGTGGAGCAGACGTGGCTCGCGCGGTACGAGAGCATTTCGGCTCAGGGCAATTGCAAATTGATCCCGCAACCTCGGTTTTCATCAATTGTCCTTTTGATAGGGACTTTGCTGAACGTTTTGATGCTATTGTCTTTGCTGCGGTTTGCTGCGGTTTTCTTCCGAGAAGTGCACTGGAGTCAGGAAGCGTCGCCGAACCTCGTATGGAGCGGATCACCCGCGCGATTTTCTCTTCTCAATATTCGATCCATGATTTATCAAGATGTACAGGAGAAGGAGAGGAACGGTTCGCCCGCTTCAACATGCCACTGGAGTTGGGTATTGCGATGGCGCGACGCTATACGCAGACGAAAAAAACCGGACGGCATGATTGGTTCTTGCTTGTACCGGAGGGACATCCTTACCAGAAATTCATTTCTGACTTAGGCGGCTTCGACCCTGCCCCCTACGATGGAACGGTCAAAACGTTGGTACAGCGAGTTATGGCGTGGCTCGCAACACGACCGCACACGGTCCAAACGCCAACCCCACAAGACGTTCTCAACGCGCTCCCAGCCTTTGTCGCCGCGAAAGCAACGCTCAAGACACAGTGGGGCGAAGACGTTCCCTGGGCGGATATCGTCCTTGCTGCGCGAAAGACAGCACCGGTGGACGTGTCCTGAATCTATTTTCCATTGGCCAGTTTCAATCCTCACCCAGCCCGAAGGCTGGGTGCAACCGGTTCTAGTTGACTTGAGCCTTGACCAGGAAAAAATGAGTTTCAATCCTCACCCAGCCCGAAGGCTGGGTGCAACCAGAGCGTGGTCACGGTTCCAATCGGGGGAACGGGTTTCAATCCTCACCCAGCCCGAAGGCTGGGTGCAACGGTTTTCGGCCGGGATCTTGCTGCGCATTGCCCTGTTTCAATCCTCACCCAGCCCGAAGGCTGGGTGCAACTTCCAGACAATTATATCCGTTAACCCCTAAACCACGTTTCAATCCTCACCCAGCCCGAAGGCTGGGTGCAACGCTGTCCCCTCAATCCCTTGTGCTGCGAGCTTCAGCGTTTCAATCCTCACCCAGCCCGAAGGCTGGGTGCAACGACAGCGTGTTACGAGCTTGTACGTCTTACACTGAGGTTTCAATCCTCACCCAGCCCGAAGGCTGGGTGCAACATCACCTTATGTTGCTGATCAAACATAACAGTCCAATGTTTCAATCCTCACCCAGCCCGAAGGCTGGGTGCAACACCTGTTTTTGTCAGCCATTTGCAACTTACCTGCGTTTCAATCCTCACCCAGCCCGAAGGCTGGGTGCAACTTGATAGTGGCGACCCAATTCACTTCTTAGATTATTGTCATGTTTCAATCCTCACCCAGCCCGAAGGCTGGGTGCAACTAGTATGTCGACGCCAAGAAAACTCAAAGAAATTGTTTCAATCCTCACCCAGCCCGAAGGCTGGGTGCAACAAAATTAAAAGCGCTCTGCGCCAAACTCGGCATCGTTTCAATCCTCACCCAGCCCGAAGGCTGGGTGCAACCTCGAAAGCTCGATTCTCCAGCAAGCGATCAGCGAGTTTCAATCCTCACCCAGCCCGAAGGCTGGGTGCAACTTCTCGTCCTCGGGCTCGTTCTGAAATTCTTGGTTGTTTCAATCCTCACCCAGCCCGAAGGCTGGGTGCAACCTTAGATGCAATCTTCAAAGGCTACGCGGCGACGGGTTTCAATCCTCACCCAGCCCGAAGGCTGGGTGCAACTGCTCGCTTATCAAGGTATCGATCCGTCCCTCAAAGTTTCAATCCTCACCCAGCCCGAAGGCTGGGTGCAACCGGGCCTCCCCTTCCGGCATGTTGGAGATGCCGATGTTTCAATCCTCACCCAGCCCGAAGGCTGGGTGCAACCAACTCGGGTGAGCCCGAGAGCGGACAAGACCACGGGCCGAAGGTTTCAATCCTCACCCAGCCCGAAGGCTGGGTGCAACCGTAATTCTGCATTATGCCGCGCACTCCCCCGCCACTCGTTTCAATCCTCACCCAGCCCGAAGGCTGGGTGCAACCAGCACGATCGACAGCAGCTTCTGAAAGCCGATCTCGTTTCAATCCTCACCCAGCCCGAAGGCTGGGTGCAACATCTCTCGGGCTTTCTGCAGATTCATGTCATTCGCGTTTCAATCCTCACCCAGCCCGAAGGCTGGGTGCAACCAGACTTGCAGTCCAATCCCAGCGCGCCTTTGATGACATCGTTTCAATCCTCACCCAGCCCGAAGGCTGGGTGCAACGTTAAACGGCGTGATCTACCAGTTGCCCTATCGTGTTTCAATCCTCACCCAGCCCGAAGGCTGGGTGCAACGTGGCTGGCATGGGGAAACGGCCTCCTTTAGTTGTGTTTCAATCCTCACCCAGCCCGAAGGCTGGGTGCAACGCCCGATGCCGGGGAGCAATGCCATGCCCCCCGGCGAGTTTCAATCCTCACCCAGCCCGAAGGCTGGGTGCAACATCACCGGCCCAGTCGGCAGCGGTAAATCCACGCTCCTGTTTCAATCCTCACCCAGCCCGAAGGCTGGGTGCAACCTGATTTACTATGCCCAAAACCCCACCCCCCATCGTTTCAATCCTCACCCAGCCCGAAGGCTGGGTGCAACCGCACGCGACGCAGCTCTCAGACGACCGAATCGTACCAGTTTCAATCCTCACCCAGCCCGAAGGCTGGGTGCAACGTCGCGGCTGGAGCAACGGCACGATGTCAGCGTAGTGTTTCAATCCTCACCCAGCCCGAAGGCTGGGTGCAACTTCTTCTGCGGTGTATTTGCTGGCGATAAAATCGTGTTTCAATCCTCACCCAGCCCGAAGGCTGGGTGCAACCTGGAACGCGGTTGTACTCTCCACCCTACGGAACTACGTTTCAATCCTCACCCAGCCCGAAGGCTGGGTGCAACATTTTCTCTTCGATCGCTTGCAATTGCGTGACGAGTTTCAATCCTCACCCAGCCCGAAGGCTGGGTGCAACCAGAAAAGCGCTCGAAAAAGACGCTGAGACCCATGTTTCAATCCTCACCCAGCCCGAAGGCTGGGTGCAACCGCCGCATCCCCAAGCAGTTGTCGTGCTTGAGGTTTTTTCCTCGTTTGCGCGATCCTTGCCACCAGGACAGATTCTCGGACAGATTGCGAATCGCGCGAAACAAGAAAGTTTTGATAAATAGCTGAGTTACAGGCATCGCGATCCTCCCTGGATTTGCGGCGACGCTCCAGGTTCGCGCAATGCCAAGCAATCCGTCATCAAAGAGAGTAGGCACCCTACATAAGGCACAGGGCGTAGTCATAGCAGGCTCCGAAACTCCTCAATGCTTAGCCCAGCATCTCGGACAATACCACCCATCGTGATAGCATTGATCGGATTGTGTCGTGGGATCGTGAGAATACGCACTCCATCCGACATTACTATATGTTTTCCTTGTCGCACGATGCGAAATCCCACCTTCTCAAGCGCCCGAACAGCAAGCAGATGATTAATACCCGGTAGCTTTGGCATGGCTACATCACAACGTCTACTTCTCGTACCTCAGCTTCCGGAGTCTCCAGAAGTAAGTCGTTGATGGCAGCGAGATATTCGCGAATAGCATCTTGGATATTCTCTAACGCCTCGGCTTCTGTGGCTCCTTGCGACCAACAGCCCGGTAATCCAGGGCAAGACACGCTGTACCCCTCATCAGATTTCTGCAGGACAATTTTATATCGCATATCTGCCTCCTTATCAGCTTTTGCCTACACAAGCAGCGGATCATCAAAATTCACCGACGGCTTGACCCCGAAGTGACGACAAAACTGCTCTTTCGGTTCTCGCAAGCGGTAGACGCGCAAGTTGTCCTCCTTTTCATCAATGCATTTGACCAAATCCCGAATCAGCTTTTCATACTGTGCTTGATCGACCAGGCACTCGAACACCGACTTCTGTACCCGCTGGCCAAAGTTCTTACACACCTGAGCAACTTTGCGCAGCCGCCGCTTTCCGTCTTCCTTCTCTGTGGCGACATCATAGGTGACTAACACTTGCATACTGACGCCCTCCTGCTAACGGTACAAAAACGGCACGTAGGCTTCTACGTCTCCCCGTAACACCCGCGCCAGCAACCGTGCCTGCACGTGCGGGATCAAGCCGACTGGCACTTTCTGTTCGAGTACGGGGTGTTGCACTTCTTCTTGTTTGCGCTTCTGGTAGGCCACGATCACTTCTTTCCGCCCCTCGTCGTTGAGATACACCGCACCACCGGGGCGCTCAACAAAATGGTCGGCGTTCACCTGACGTCGATTGATCAAGGTCAACGCCAGCCGTTCGGCTATCACTGCACGCAGCTCTTCCATGAGATCGAGGCCCAGAGCTGGGCGTCCTGGGCGCAGCGCATGTAAGAAACCCATCTGTGGATCGAGCCCTACCCCTTCGGCGGCAGCAACACAATCGTTCAACAGCAGCGCATACAGAAAGGACAAGAGAGCATTGATACGGTCACGTGGAGGCCGGCGGTTCCTTCCGTTGAGTTGAAAGGCCTGGCGGTTCTCCCGAATCATACAGGTAAAGGTACTGAAGTGCTGGCGGGCCGACTCACCTTCAAATCCACGGAGCTGGTCAAGGTCTTCAGCGGTTGCGAGCCACGCCAAGGTCGTTGCCAGGGCCTGCGCTGTTGCCGAGAGCTGGGCCACATCTTCCGAGTCAACGGCTTCGCGGGCGGCACGCAGGACGATCTGGCGTACGTTTTGGAGCTTGCCAGCCACGATGTTGCGCGCAATCGCCAACGTCTGCGTTGGTGCATTCATCGCTTCATGCTGGGCTTTGCGCAATAAAACATTTCCGGAGACCGGTCCTTCCAGGCGTCCCTTGAAGCGACCGTTACGGTCTAGTAACACCACCGAGCGTCCGTCATCAGCACAGCGGTGCAACAAGGCGGGGCTGAGAAGAACATCACCAAAACAGACGAGCGCCCCGAGGTGATGGAGTGGAACTTGCAGCCGCGTTTCCTTCTCGACTTCGACGCGTAACGTCTCATGATCCAGACGGACATAGGCTTCTGGGGTTGTCACATAGAGAGTATTTAGTAGTTGATGCATGGGGACCTCAAAATTTTCAGCAGTAAGTCATAGTAGGCTGGAATAAGCGTAGGTTTCCGACCTGGCTCTAAAACGTAATACGTAACCACCACCCCTCTCCTTTTACGTTTTACGGATTACGTTTTACGTATCCCCGAGTTGGGAACGACCGGTGATCTTCTCCCAGCACCCTACGTCTCCACAACCGAGAACAACGCGCCAGCAAAACGCTGCACCCGCTTCTTCTCATCCGTGACCGATGGCAAACAGGCATCCTGTAACGAACAGTGCTTACAACGCGCATCGTTGACAGCAGGAGGAAGGACACGCTGTGCCAGCATCTGCCGCACAGCGATGACCGTCTGTTCCACCTTCTCACGTAGCGCGGGGGTAAACTCGACCTCACGGCGACGACGTGAGCTGTGGTGAAAAATCGCACCTTTCGGGACGGGTTGACCGGTCATTTCCTCCAGGCAGAGCGCCTGGCCGCAGAGTTGCAGCTCATCGTGTTCTTTCTGGCGGCGCGGGCCGTGCTTATATTCCACCGGATAGGGAGTCTCACCGTGGAACTCGACGACATCAGCTTTGCCGACCAAACCCAAACGAGTGCACCACAACGGCAAAGCACGTTCGACACGCACGCCTTTTTCGACGGCCCATTCCGGTTCGTCTACTTGTTCGTGGACCGCTCGGCCACGCAGCGTGAAGACGTTCTCGTCAAATGACTGCTCCACATGGATCAAGGCACACTGCCGGGGGCAGTAGCTGTAGTGTTCGAGAGCGGAGAGCATGATGGGGTCGGATTCGTCGTAGTCAGCCATTGGCTTATACCTTTTCTCCGCTACTGATGCAGCGTACCTCAGAAGCCATCGAGTTCTTCATGCTTGAGACCATCAAGGCTGATGAGTTCGTAGGTGCCATCGGCTTTAACCGATAGCGTACGATGAACTTTGGCGGAGGAATACTGCCCTGCTTTGCAGTTGTGCTGCCACCAGATGACTTTGCTGACTTCCATGCTTCCTTCTGGTCTGGCAGACGAGGCATCGTTCTCGAACAGTTTGGGTAAGACTTGCTTGATGGCTTCTGCGTCTGCATCACTGAATCCAGTTTTTTCTGCCAACTGCGGGTTCATGCTGCCAAAAAAGGTATACACGCCGTGATCGACACGGTGTTTCATGCCCATGGTATCCGAGCTGCGCTTGGTTCCGTCTCCTTCACCACTGACGCTCTTGGTGATCTGCGTGCTGGTAATACTGACAGGTTCCACACTGAAGGCAGATTGCACGGAGACCGGCCCGCGAATGCCAATGGAAACTCCCGCATCTCCATCATCGGTTTCGTCCTTCTTTTTCCCCTTTTTATCTGACTTAAAGGCAAAAAGCTGACCAAACGCGCGGACATCGAACCATTTCTCACACGCCAGCTTGGCGGTTTCGTTGGACCCAAGCTTGTTACCGAGGGTCGCCTCAGCTCGCGCACGTAAGCTTTTGGCATCATCGATCTTTCGATCATCCGACTGCACAAAAATAGCGTTTCCCTTTTCTAGCAATCGGTCTCTGATTTTCCGCTTGATACAGACATCAGTGATCTCACCAAGTCCTTCATAGTCGGTGCGAGGTCGATTGCCGTTGAGGGGGTCACCGTTTGGGTTGGCATTCTTGACACGTAGAATCACGGCAAAGTCAATTTTTTGTTGTAACGTCGACATTGTTGCTCCTCCAGCAAGTTAGTTTTCAGTGTCCTCATCATCGGAATCTGGTTCTGACTTGTTCCAGAGTGTTTGTCGCTGGCAGTGATACCCAAGCAAAAACTCTCCAGAAAGTCGCTTTTCGTCGGTAAAATCTTTTGCTTGAAATGCGTCAATCACTACATCAATTTGCTTTTCCATTTCACTCAAGAATGCAGGGCGCTTCGCGCGTAGGCGGGACTTGTAGGGGGCAAGCGAAAGCTCAATAGTTCTCCAGGTTGAATATGGTCGATCGGCGAACCGTTGCATAAGCCTGCTCGCACTCGTCTCTCGCCTTTCCCTAGCGACGTAAAGGGCGCGGTTTTCAATATGCTCCGCAATTGCTAACAAGCGTCCGTAAAGGTAATCGCGTGTGGTTCGATCTGGTTCTAGTGCCATTTGGTAATTCCTTTCAGCGAAATAACCTTTGAATAATGCGCAGGCGATGCCTATATTTTTCTCCCATTCCCAATGTTCCAACCCTGCCCGGTTGCATGCGCGACGTATCGTAGATTCCACGAGGTCACGAGGAATGGACTGCCCATCAATGATGCAGGGCAGTAAGCGCTCTACCGTGGCTTTACGAAGTTTGTCGTCTAACCGGCGTCCAAAAGCTGCTTCGGCAATATCCTTGGGAGATGGTGCGCCAACAAATCGTAGGTCATTAGAATAGTGCTGATGCCAGACCACGTTCTCATGCCAAGCCTGGACGCGTTCGAGAAACTCGGACCCGGTCAATTCACGGTAGAAAGTCATGGCCATGCGGCCTGGAGTAGCAGAATCCAGACTCATGACGACGATTTCGTTGGTTGAACCGAGATCTGCCCGGTAGCCAGCGATCAACCTCGCTAATTTCTTGCTAAACGCTTGGCCCACATCTCCTTCTACTTGAGAGGCAACTTCAGGCAGGTCAATCTGAATGTCGAACAGTTCATGAGAATTAGCGAACGGATCAGGGATGGACTTTCCTGATACAGCCCATGCCACAACAACTTGATCTCCATTTCGGTATGCCTGCCGACCAATCAGCCAGCGTAAGGCATTATGGGCCTTTTGTGTCACGTCAAACCCGATGCCACAGGCTTGGCGCGCATCGGTAAACCGGCCAAGGAACGTAAACCCACTCGTATCGTTAGAGGAAATGAGTTTGGCACCATCTCCCCCGTTCCGTAATCTCTTTGGATGATTTCTTGCCAGTAGTGCCGTTTCGCCTTTTACGATACAGAGACCTTGATCCTGGTTTTGACTGGCATCAAAAGCAATCCAGGCATCCATAAGGTCTCGATCTTCCCATGTCGCCGAAAGTGGATCTCCTCGTGTTTCTACTCTCCATCGTACGAACGCATTCTCTGGGGTTTGCCCAGCGGGCATAGCCTTAAAAATCTTTGGAGTGTCTTTTTTCTCACCATTCCAGACAGCTAAAAGTTTGCCATCATCAGCCAGTTGTAAGATTTTTTCTTGCACCAGATCGTGAATGACTTGTCCCCTTTTGACATACTCACAGATGGCGGTTGCTTTCGGATGAGCATAGGGTGAATTCACCCATTGAGACAATAAAGATAAATACGATTGGTGGGGCTCACGAGGATTTTTCGAGAAGCCAGACGTTACCTGACCACCAAATGTCAAATAATCTCCGGCTACATACTGCAGCTTGTCACAAAGCGGATGAGTGATAGGTTTCTGCCCTGCTCTCCCTCCAGAATCTTCGGTACAGGGGATAATCGTTTTCTGGGCATCACCTTTTTCAATAATCTGCGTGCGGCCTGGTAGGAAATTTCCTTGTTCATCAAGAACGATTTCTATTTGGGCATTCTGTGTGACATGGCAGACTGGCAACAACGGCGGCTCAGCGTCGACAAATTGAGGTGCGTTGGCGCACTGTTCATACGTCTCGTAGAGTTTTTGCATCCAACTCATATCAACCTTCCAGTTCGTTCAGTTCCAATTCTGCAGGCCGGAAATTACGCTGTTTCTCGAATTTCTTGACGCCCATCTCGCGGATGAACTTTCTGATCGTGCAATCTTCTGGGCGTGTGAAACGAATGACCCCATCGACCATGGTCGGTCGCCAAAAGCGAGCGTGCAGTTTAGCCTCCCCTGTTTCATCGGGGTAATCGAACCCGTGAAACATCACACCGAACGCGAGTTCCCCTGAATTGTCATGGTGACTTTGTCCGGAACCGAATACACAGGGTTCGATGTAGCCTTGGCAATCACGCGTACCAAGAAAAATATCCTGTCGCCCGCCACGCTCTAACATACGTTGGGCGATGATGTGGTGCTTTGCTTCATTGCGATCATCCGCGAGTTCTGGGCGGTGCGGATTCCACTCAAAGTGTGCTTTCACTTGATATTCGACATCTGCGAGAAAGGTGTAGATGGCTAACGTGTTGCCGCCACCATATTCTAGTGGTTTCGTCCCTTTCGTCTGGGTGCGAATGCGTTTCATAACACGCACCTCGTCAATGATCCAAATGAGCGTGGGTTTCCAGTAGATAGATTTGGTGATGCCTTTGAGGGCTTCGTAGGTAGGGATGTGATATGAACTCTTTTCTCCGCCGATCCTAGTGAGTGGATCAGTGAAAAGTGCGAATCGCCCCCATACGCGAAATTCAATACTGTTTCTCATCAACTCAGGCATTCAACACCTCCATTTCTCCGACAGGTGTCAGGCTCAAGCCAAACTTCGAGCTGTAATAGCGTGCATCAAGATAGAGAATGTCTGTATCTTCTTGGACCGGAAACACGGCGCCATCATCTCGAAGACGTAGTAGCTCATGAGGAAACACGTTGACTGTGTATTGCTGCGCTTTCCGTATTAGCTTCCATTGCTTCTCAACCATAAACGCAGAGCAGAGTTCATTGATAATCGCCTTGCCCTCTTCGCCGTACGGAACAATGACCCCTCTGGTTGGTGCATCGATTGCCTTGAAGGCTTTGGCTGCGGACATGAACGATTGACGAAGGTACAAGTTCGGTAGCTTGCTGTGGCAACGGCGGAATTCCTCGGTTGCCTGTGGATTAACGGAGAGCAAATTCAGCAAGGTGTCGTCATGTCCCAGCGTTGTGGCTGAAACGGGATAGTCCATGTCGTTGCGGCGGTCGAAGAAATAGTAATGGAAATACCATTCCATCGCCTGAGGTCCGACGAGGTCAGTGCCAAACATGGCGGCATGCTTCTCGTACTCGTCAAGCAATCGTGCGGTCGTATCCTTGCCGCAGCGTATATCTGTCAGCCTCTCGATGCTTTCGTCACTTGGGTTGACAACATGTACTCGACCTAACTCTGAACTTCCGTTGCGATTACATCGTCCAGCCGCTTGCGCTATCGAGTCTAGCCCGGCCATGAAGCGAATAACCGAGCCAAAGTCGATATCGACTCCCGCCTCAATGAGTTGCGTACTGATGCACAAGAGGTGCTCCTTGCGATCGAGATGCTCGCGAATATCTCTGAGCACCTTTCGCCGATGCGCGGCACACATACTGGTGCTTAGGTGATAGAGGGGAAAGGTTGCCTCATTGTGACACAGCTGAAAAATTTCTCGGGCCGATCGTTTGGTGTTCACAATGACCAGGCAGCTCTTGCATCGGTCGACTTCTTCTAAAGCGAGGCGAGCACTTTCTTCGTTGCTCCAACCACCTGGTTTCCTGCGATTGAGCACCTCAACGCGCTTGAGATCAGCGAAAAGCGTTGTGACATCCGGCATGATCTCACTTGCATCGGTCACACGTAGTGCTCCCTTCGCGGGTTCGACACGATTCAGCAAAGGTTGTGTCGCCGTACACAGCACGACCGTACTACCGCAGTGCTCGACTAAAAAATTGATGGCATTGCAAAACAAATGGATACAATTGAGCGGCAGGGTCTGGATTTCATCAAAGACCAGCACGGCATTGGCTAATTGGTGCATCCGCCGTGCGCCACGCGTGCCGGCACCGAAGAGAGTCTCCAGGAGCTGTACATTGGTAGTATAGATAACCGGAGCATCCCAGTTTTCCGACAGAATCTTGCTTTTCCAAGTCTGTTCTTCTGGGGTTAGGTTGGAGTGGTGTTCGAGCACTACACTCCCTGGTGCTACACCTGAGGGTTCAAGAATCTCTCGTACAACCTCGGCGTTTTGGTCGATGATAGAGGTAAAAGGAATTGCGTAGATCACGCGATCCATCCCGTGCAGTTTGGCATGGTGCAGTGCAAAGCGAAGACTTGCGAGTGTCTTGCCTCCGCCTGTAGGAACCGTCAGGGTATAGATGCCTTTGTTACGCGACGCACTTTTACGGCACTCTTCTGAAACGCGACGCCGAATTTCGTCTATTGGATGTTTGCTACTCTTTCCTTGTAGCTCCTTTTCCAAGCGCTCGATTAACAGATCCCATTCCAAGTATTTGCCCTTCGGTCGCTGTTCTGCAGCTTCAGGGTTTTCAAAATCAGCGGTGTTGATGCGGTCTGCGTCGATCAGGCAGCTGAATAACAATCGCACTAAGAGCCCGATCTTGAACTGTGTGACTGCATTTCGGTCTGACGTTGCCTTAATCAACTCCAAGTCGTTTCGCATAATTTTGCTGATGGAATTTTTTAGACCATCAAGCAGAACTGGCTTGTTCACGAGTTCACGAAATCGGTCAGCGATCCGTTTGTCCATCTTGGCTACAGCTTCGTGAAGGTGTGTCCGCTCGGCGAGCTTTTGCATCCTCCTGGTGAACACATCTTCGCCGAGACCTTTGGCATTGGAGGATAAACAATCAATCAAGCCAGAATGGTGGGAGCCGATACACAAGGCGAGAATTTGACCGACGATTTGACCCAGCTGACCGCGCGTGGACAACTCTTGCCAAACAAGCTGGGCTCCTGCTGTTGAATGGTCTATTTTGCCTTTGAGTTCCTTCGCATCAACGAATTCCTCATCCTCATCAGGATTCAGCAGACCGACCGCAGACTGGAGATAGTTTTGAAATTCCTCACTGTACTTGCCTAAGTCGTGTAGTAAGCCAATCAGTTCGCCCTGTTCCTCCAAATGGATCTTTGCAGCGAACGATTTGGCTTCGCTCGCAACACCGAATAGATGTTCTTCCAGGCTTTGCTGTGCTCCATCTTGTTTCCTTTGGTGAGCAATGTAGAAAGTCTGTCGCTGACCTTGAACTTTATCCGAATGCGCAATTGCCATGTCCACCTCCCCATGCAAATGCACTATCAGTGTAGCAATAACGGGGGTGGCAATGCCAATTGTGCCGGGGAGTGCTAGTACCTGGCCTCCCGCCTGCGCGGGAATGACGGAGCACGTTGTTTCTGTTGGCTAACCTTAATGCACCGCGCTCTGAGAGGCTCAGACCGGACGGTCTTGAAATGGTAGTACGGTAACGAGATGGGCAGAAGGAGCGAAGTCGTCGGTATTATTGGTCAGTAAGGTGGGGATGTTGTGAACGAGCATTGTCGCAACGATGTTGGCATCGTGGACTTGTTTGCCGCCGAGGAGGATTTGCTGCATTGAGGAAAGGAGTCGTGTGGAGACGTGTTTTCTCTTTGTTCCCCCTCACCCTGTCCCTCTCCCGCCAGGGGAGAGGGGACCCAAAATCAACCTCCTCAAACAAATGCAGATCATTCTAGCGGCCCCATTCGTCATACATATCCTCACGCCGTAAGGCAAGATTCTCAGGCCAAGGTCCCCAATTATCTACCGGGAAATCTAACGGTGGACGTGCCGCTTTTTTTACCGGTTGTTCCTCAATTATCATAACTACTTGATGTTCTCCCGGCGCAATATCCGGGGGCACGTTGATCGTGAGTTTGCCGTCTTCTGTCACTACTGCTGTCGTTTCTATCGTTCGCATCGTTTCCTCGCGTCACATAGGACAATACGTCAAGCCTAACGACAACCCATTTTCCTGTCTACGCGTTTGACCTACAGCACTGCCGGGCAAGCCAGCAGTGGCACCCGCTAGCAAAATCGGCAAGTTATATTTTGCCAAGCCGTTCGTTACTTGACGAACAACTGCCGAGGACAGGTGCGGTCGCGATCTCCTAATACTTCACACCCGGTGTCGGTTACTAATACCTGTTCACTGACACCAACGTACCCAATCCCCGGCAAATGCACGTGCATCGGACAGTGATAGACCTGACCGGTCTCTAGCACCAACGGATTGTTCGGTGTCAGCGAAAGAATCCCACCATCCGCCCATCGTTCGTTGGCCATGTAGCCAGACCGATGTTGGAAGTCGAACCCTTGGGCATCCAAGAAACTGCGAGCGACAACATCAACCTCACCCGCGGTGTTACCAGGAGCAAGAACCGCCACCAGTCGTGCGAGCGCTGCGTTG